>JAIELV010000001.1 GCA_019752595.1 Patescibacteria group bacterium | reverse complement strand
TGACTTGGTTTGCAAGATCAAGCACACCACTGATGGTTGCAAGTGTTGAGGTTGCTGCCGCATACACTCTGCCAAGAGCGTCAACTGCAAGTCCGCCAAGAGAGAGTGATGAGAAGCGTGTCTGGCCAGAGACTGCGAGGTTGGTGGTGGTTGCATTGGTACTGGTGCTGTTGGTGAAGACCGCAGTACTTGGTGTCGTTGCACCAATTGGTGTGTTGTCTATCGTGCCGCCAGAGATGGTGAGGTTGTTTGCCACTTGTGCGTCAGTTGCAGATCCAATGAGATCTGCAAAGTTGATGCCGAGGGTGGAGGTGGCAACTTGCACAATGGTGTTTGCTGCTCCTCCTATGAAGGTGCCGAACTGTGCAATTGATGAGAGTCCTGTGCCGCCACGTGTTGCTGGCAATACACCTGTGGTGTCTGAGAGTGCGATGCCAAGAGATGAGGTTGCAGAGAGTGTGTATCCTGTACCGTTGCCGACTAAGAGCTGGCCGAGGGCTGGAGTTGAAGAAAGTCCAGTGCCTCCTTTATCAACTCCGAGGATGCCACTAATAGTCGAGAGTGTTGTCGTTGCAACCCACTGTATAGCGCCATTCACTTGTGCAAGTATCTGTCCGTTCGTACCAACACCAAAGAAGGTGGAGGTAGCAATAGCAGTTGGTGAGGCTGATGAGCCTGTGGGATTGCCGATAACAGTGTTTGCAGCTTGTGGGGCGATTTGTGATAACCCGAGAGTCCCTGCAATAGTTGCCAACGTCGAAGTCGCTGCATTATAGACATTCCCCAGTGCATCAATCGCAAGTCCTCCCAGAGAACGATTGGTGAGGTTCAGTGCACCAAAGAATGCATTGGTTGATGATGCGTAGGTAGTGGAGAGGTTGGTGGTTGAGGCATTGAGTGCAGTGATTCTCTGTTGGACATTCAAGTTAGTGCTGATGTCTGCATCCCCCACCACCTCAAGCTTGGCGAGAGTGGAGGTGGAGGTCCCCCCTATCAACACAGAGTTTGTCGTTGTTGAGACCCTGATGCCAGAATTGTTGAAGAACGTCCAATTCAACTCTGCGCCCGCAGAACCCCCTGCATCAGAACCACAGAAGAACTTGCCTGTGGTGGAGTTATAAAGAAGCGTCCCCGCTTCTGCGGAACAATCAGCAAGGCCGTCTTGAAAGAATCCGCTTGAAATACGAAGTGCAGTGGTTGATGCAAAACCGTCCACCTGAAGACCGACTGCAAAGACTCCTCCTGCGAATGTTGAGGTGGCATTTGCTTCTCCGCGGATAGTGGTGGTTGCCGTGCGGCCAACAGAAACGTAATCAAGGAAACTTGAAGCAGTTGAAGATGCAAATGCAAATGAGAGGGCGCCCGTTGCAGAAATTGAAACTAAATTATTTCCTGCGCTGTCTTGTACGCGGAAAATATCCGCTACTTGACCAGCGATTGCACGAATAGTTGCAGCGACGGAATTTGTTGATGTTGCGGTTACCGTCAAGACTGAATTCGCAATTGGCGTTGTGGTACCGATTGAAGTCTGCTCTGCTCCACGCACACTTCCTGCGGTTAATGCAAAACCTGTTGAGACAACACGCTGGCGCGGAGAAAGATTTTCAAACGAAGTAACGCTTGCACATGAACTTGAAACCGACGCGGCTACTTCAACATTCACGTACACTGAATCTTGATCAAAATCGTAATCTAAAACATCGCCACCGAGCGCCGTGTCACCTATCGGCGCGTTAAACACGCCTTCGGTTACATTGAGTGTCATTTTTGACGGAGTGCCTGTCGGCCACAACTGAGTGTCGGGCCCGCCGACCGTTGCATCATTGAAAAGCGAAAATCGGAAACAGTAATTTGTGCCACTAGTGCCCCCCAAGAGGTTACCGCTTGCATCCAAAAGTCTTCCTTGGAAGTTAATTATCTGTGGGACACCTGAGGCAGCAAGAGCTGGAAGTATGGGAACGAATGGGACGAGGATTTCGGCGGTGACAAGCGCTACCGCCAGAGCGATTTTCGAGAAAGTTTTCAGCTGAGTAAGGGTTATCTTCACGCGAAAAAGCCGCGGGTGTTCACTTCCCCGTTGCTTCAGGAAATTGTAACACTATAAGTATGAGTATTTGTCTATAAACACGTACTGAAATGGGATATTAAAAGACTTCAGCGACCCGCTGACCACAATTCGCGCACGAATTCTAAACCTAAACTCCTACCGCAACCTGCCGAAATCGAAATCAGAGATATATTCTGCGCTTTTCATATCCGCACACATCGTAATACTAACCACGTAAAACCGCAGGAGGACTAAGCGCACCCAAATTCTTTGGCTTACGAAAAAGTATCAATCAGCAAGTTCAATTTTGACTCCACCCACCCACTTTGCGACGACGTTATAGAAAAGAGCCCCAAGATATCCACTCACAAGTCCAAGAACTGCATACATAAGAGGCATGACCACAGGCGCAGCAAGACCAAAATAAAATGGAATTTTCTCGCCTTCAGGGGCGGGTACGAAATAGGTCATTCCCATCATAAAAAGGCCTATAAAAACCCCCAGGATTGCATGAAGCACGAGCGAAAGTTTCGCCACTGACCACGCATCTATTTTTCTAATTGTCTTCATAGAAATAGGATTATCCTCGTAAACTACTTTCAGGGTACCATAACGTAGAGCGCAATAACTTTAACCTCAGAGAAGAGTTTTTCCCCTTATTTCATCGTAGGGCTTCCAGAATGCGACGAGCGCGTGAACCCCAGGAGTATCGAATTGCCAAAGCCTTTGCGTTCTCGCCTTTCCCTACTCCTACGCCTTCTACACACGCCCGTATCCCATCGGCGAGTGCCTGAGCATCGTCAGGCTTCACAAAAACAGCGGAATCATCCGACAAAATTTCACGAACAGCAGGAACATCTGAGGAGACGATTGGTATGCCCGACGCCATATACGCGAAGAGTTTTAATGGTGACGTGTTTCGTGCACTCTCTGTTCCCTTTCCTGAATTTGGAAGAACCAATACATCGGCTACAGGCAAAACATTCGGCAAATCAACGTATTTAGTTTCAGGAATGAAGAAGGCTTTTGTGTGCGTACTTTTCAGATTATGGACCAAGGGCCCGTTTCCTATTAAAACCGCACGAACTCCTTCGGGCAAAAACTGTGACGAAGCTGCAAACACATCTGCACCTTTCCCGCCGTCAATTCGCCCCACGTAGAGTGCAATTTTCTCTCCTTCAGGAATCGAGAGTCGTCTGCGCGCTTCAATTTTTGAAAGTGACTTCTCAAACATTTTCAAATCAACCGCATCCGGCACAACTATTATTCTCTCGGGGGCGACGCCACGCATAACATACGCCTGCTTTAGACCTTCAGATATTGAAACAACAACCTTCGCACGTTTCGCGATCATGGCCGAAACCCACGACGGATTGTTATGTGCTTCGTAGACAAACTTTTTCCCGAGAAGAATGTGCTGAAACAAAACGAGTGCATCACGGGAAAAAATTACGTCGGCAGTCCAATACGATATGCGCCACACCGCGGCCTCCGCAAAACAAACGAGTGAAATAAAAAAACCCACAGGCCCTGCTTGTACAAAATCTGGCGTACGCAATTCTTTAATTTTGAAATTTTGAATGGAGCCGTGGTAACTGAACGCATCATCCTCAATGTGCGTCTTCCTTCCTGGAATCACCAACTCAACTTCGTGCCCCTCTTCTGCAAGCGCTTCACACGTTTTCATTATCTGGAGTCCGTGTGCTTTCTCTGTAGGAAGCCGTATGAATGCTAAGTACTGTATTTTCATACGTAAAAACTGCGGACAAGAGCGCGGACCTTTGTTACGACGTACAACTTCCACAGGCCATGCAAAAAAGAAAACGTCCATTGCTCATAGGCAGTTCTCGGGACATCAAAAAACCAGGTGAGCGGGTTCGGCTTACTAATAAGCCCCATCCAAAGCCTTCCCGCCACAAATCTCCCGCGCGGATACTCCTCAAACGCAGAATGGTAGTAGGCACGCTGAGCGTCATGTAAAAATACAAAGCCGTGCGGAGACACTACTTCTTTTGCAATGAGAAGACAGCGACGGCGCTTTCTGCCATCAACAAGTATAAAATCAAACTTCATTTTGAGTGTTTTCGGATAGTGCACATACTCATCCATAGTGTTGTCAGGCTGGAGTACGTTGTTGTTTCCCGAATCAAACAATACGAGCTTTGTGCTCGAATCATTTTTTACTTCTTCTTGAACACGTTCAAACCAACTTTTATTATATTCAATCGAGGTCCATTCGTATGGAATACTATGCTCTCTTAAAAATTGAGTGAAATACACTGTTGAACCTCCACTTCCCCATTCAAGAATCCGAAGCGGCCTACCCGAAAGAGACAGAAGCGCGCGTTCGAGCGCGCGAATCTCGCCATCAAACATCAGAGGCTTCATACCGACATCTTATACTCACGCGCCCACTCCTGAAATGCAAGGATCGCGTAAAGGAGCGTGTAGTGATACGCACGCTTCTCTCGATGTTCCTCCCACATTTTTCGAATTGAACCGAAGTCAAAAAGCATACTTGTACCTGGAGCATATTCGGGTGTAAGCGCTCGCTCAGCGTGTGCGATGAAATTCGGATGACGAAGCCACTTCGCACCCGGTGAGAACCACCCGCGCTTGGGCTGGGACAGAAGCTCTTTGGGTAGAACATCCTTAAACGCTTCTTTGAGGACTCGTTTTGTAGCAAACGGCGTTACCAGGTATTCCCTTGGAAGAGAGCGCGCAAGCGCGCGCACTTCAAGATCAAGAAATGGAACACGTGCTTCCACGCCGGCCGCCATCGACATTTTATCGGAACGCATCAATGCTTCATCAATAAGCCAGTGTTTCTCATCTGCATTCATCAAATCAAGGGCGATGCTACCTTTAAATTCATCAGCAAAAAGAGATTTTGTATCAGGGAGTGTAAACCCTTTCGCCAGAGCGCGCTGTATCCCACCATCTTTTTGAAACATTAACTGTTGGAATCTCTCAATACCCGAAAGATGTATATGTTCAAATTTACCGTGTGCTAGAAACCTCGGAACCAAACCTCCGTACATTTCCGCAATATGCGCCATGCGGTAACGCTCGTACCCACCGAACATTTCGTCTCCACCGTCTCCGGTTAAGACTACGGTTGCGGTTGGTTTTACCATACGCGCAAGATAGAGCTGGGAAAGCGCAGTCGCATTCCCTATGGGTTCATCTAAATGGCGAGCAACATCGGTAAACAAAGAAAGTACATCGTCTGACGAGAGTATGAACTCATGGTGAGTAGCGCCAAAATGTTTCGCAGTCTTCTTAGCAAGCACTGCGTCCGCATTAAATTTTTCACTCTCCTCTCCCTCTGTGAGGGTAAAACCTATCGAGTAGCTGTTAATCTTCGGGTGTGTTTTGACTGCAGATGCGAGTAGCACTGAAGAATCAATCCCGCCAGAAAGATACAGCCCTACTGGTCTGTCGGACACTAGCTGACGCGTGACCGCGTCCTCAACGCTTTTTCTAACCAAATGCATTGCTTCAGAAAATGATTTTGCGTGCCCCCCTTCAGGCCAACGACCGCGAAATGGGGCAACAGTCACGTTACCCGCGGAAAATGCAAGGGTGTGCCCAGGTAAAAGTTTTTTTACGCCTGCAAACATGGTGAGTGGTGCGGGTACGTACATAAGGCGCAGGTAATGCCCGAACGCTTCCGTATCCAACTTCCGCGGGATTCCCGATTCAAGAAGTGCCTTGATTTCCGACGAGAAAATAAGTCGACCGTTTTCAAAGTAATAATAGAGTGGTTTTATGCCCGCGCTGTCGCGTGCCACCAGCAATTTCTTTTCCTTACCATCGTAGATGGCAAGTGCGAACATACCGTTTAGCCGCGAGAAGGCAGCGTCACCCCACCGCGAGTATGCTGCAAGAATAACTTCCGAATCTGATTCTGTTTTGAATGGATACTCAGCAAGTTCCTGCTTTAGCTCCTTGTAGTTGTAAATCTCACCGTTAAACACCAACGTGTAGCGCCCCGAGGCATCCGTCATAGGCTGCATCGCGTTTTCAGACAAATCGATAATCGCCAAACGGTTAAAACCGAGCGCAAACGTATCGTCAAAAAAGACACGTGAGCCGTCAGGTCCGCGGTGTTTCGTTACCTCGTTCATGCGCGAAATCAGGGCTTCATCCCCCTTCCCCTTTCCTCCTGCGATCCCGTTAATTGCGCACATGGTTGAGTATGTCTTTCCAAATAAGATTCAGACTGTGGAAGAAAAATTTGCGCGCACCAAAAAGCAGGTGCGTAGACACATTGTTGCGAACGGATTTTTTCAAAAACGAATCTGCAGAAAGTATTTTCGGCGCGATACCGTAACGCATTTCAAAGAGATTCATATACAGATTGTAAGACACTCATCAGACGTGAGGACGAGTGATTTTTAACTACCTCTTCACGTACTTTTTCTCCAAGCTCATTCCGTACGGCTACGCTCGTGAGGATTTCTCCTGCCCGTTTTGCAAACGCCTCCGCATTTTCTTCAACAAAAAGTCCTAGCGGCGAGAGCATTGGCTTATAGGCGACATTGGATGTGACGGGCACTACCCCACACGCCATTGCTTCCAGGACTGCTTTATCTAGGCTGTTAGTCTGTGAAGCATTAAAAAATATATCCGAAAGCGCGAGCACTGCGGGCACGTCGCTATGGAGTACAGGTTTTTCAATAGAAACGCCTGCCATTTTTGCGTACTCCTTTACCCTCTCTGCATACGACTCATTTTCAGGCGTCGCCACATCCCCCACCAACCTTCCGAGTGAGCCGGGTATTTGAGTGCGCACCAATTTCATAGCATCAATCAGCAACTCGAGTTTCTTTGAGGGTGAAAATCTACCGACCGACACAATGGAGGGTGGATGTGGAATACGTTTCGGTGCAAACAATTCCGTATCAATACCATGTCCTACCACCATCACGTTTGTGTTCTTTATTCTACAACTTTCACGTGACGCAGTGAACACACGGTTTGCAAGAAGTGCTGCAAGTCTAAGACGAAGCGTGACGGCTCCATGCACATACCAAAATCCTATTTTCTTCCCTAAAAGTCGCCACAACACTCCGCCACCGATAACGTACTCGGGATTCATATGCGCAAATACATGCGTGTATTCGTTCCTGAGTGAATACAAAAGTGATACGTACCGCACAATGCGTAACTCTTTGCCAGCCCCCGATTCTTTACCTAAAGAGTGCACATACACATTTTTCGGAAGCGTATGCATGCCGACGTTAAGCGCTATGACAGTTACCGTTTCAAATTTTTCCGAAAATGCCCTCACCCACTCATGAAAAAACCCCAGTGTCGGGTCATTTTTGTCTAACGTTTGTGTCACGATAAGTAGTTTCATGGCAACTCTTCAAGGCTTCTTATGACAGCATACTCCCCCGAACCTGGATTCCCATCCCTGCGTATTTCGTACAAAGAAACCTCTGGACAAAACTCAGCAACAGAGGCCAACTCCTGACCAAAGTCATCCACAAAGAGATACGGTGCAGGATACTCCGCAAGCAAGCTTTGTAACAACTTCCCCTTAGAATCATCCCTCTGTACATACTCAGTACGTGCGACGAACGTTTCAACCCCCGAAGAAGCGACCTTTCCTTTTTGAAAAGCGAGGTCCAAACCTCCTTTTGTAACAACTACGGATTCTTTCCCGTGCTTTTCAAGAAATACCTGTGCGTCAGGAAATACAAATCGAGACATTGAACCTTGAGGAAAAGTGAACGCGCCCGAAGAATAGAGTGCGTGCAATTCCTCCCACATACGATTTCTTTTTTCGTCATGCGCAAGATCAACACCGCGCGGAATTTTCACAGCCTCAAGTGCGCGGTCCCTAATTCCAGCGAGTGCGGGATACTCGACCAGGTCAAGAAAAAACGCATCGAAATCAAATATCGTCCTGTCAAAATCAACAAAATACGTCATAGAATTTTTTCAATCGCGAGTGCAATTTTTTCAGACGAATGCCGTATCAGGCTTCTTGGTACGGTGTCGCCTTCTATTTTCTCGGCAACCACAACATCAGCAAACTGCCCACGGACGATAGAAGTATCTTGTGGCAAATCATCTACAACGGGATACTCATGCTCTTTTGCGTACCGTGCCAATACATCGGGTGCGAAATCGCCCGTGTGTACAAGAATCAGATCGGGCTTTCTGCCAACATGTTTTTCAATAGCTTGTACATGCTGCGAGGCAGATAATCCGTCGGTCTGCCCCGCTTTCGTAAACAAATTTACGATGTATACCAATTTTGCTTTGGAAGCACGAACTGCCTCAGGGATACCGCGAACCGCGAAGTCAGCGAGTGTTGATGCGTACAAATCCCCTGGCCCAAGCACGATAACTTTCGCATTCTTTATAGAATCAAGTGCTATAGGATTTGCTTCTACATTTTCCTTGGTTGAAAGCTCTACAATATGCGCACGCCCAGGAATTCGTTCATCAATAACATGCTCCCCTGTCAAAACCTCCCCATCTTCAAGTTTTGCAATCAATGTGGCAGGATTTATTGAAACAGGCACCACTCTCCCTTTTATTCGTAGTGTTTTTGAAGCCGCATCAATCGCGTCCGCCCCTGAACCTAAAATATCTGAAAGACCCGTGAGGAGTAGGTTTCCGAGATTGTGACCCGCAATATCGCCTTTGGTAAAGCGATAACTGAATAGTTGGCGAATAAGACCTCCATCAGCATCATCAGCAAGCGCTACCAACGCTTGGCGCGCATCTCCTGGAGGAAGAAACCCGTATGCATCCCGTAAACGCCCTGTAGAACCACCGTCATCAACAACTGAGACAACCGCAGTGAGACGCACATTCTCTAAATGTTTAAGCCCCGAAAGAACTACGAATGTGCCTGTTCCTCCGCCGATAGTGACGATTTTCCTTTTTACTTCAGACATAGAGGTATTATGCGTACTTTCCGTACACGCCGTCCAGTAAATCTAAATCCTTTTGTGTTTTTCTCAACAGTTTATTATTTTTTGCCTCGAATGCTTTCAAAAGCGCGATACCTTCTTCATCTCTCGGGAGCATCTTTTCGTACAACCTACGAAACGCGACAAAATCTTTAATGAAACAATGCCCGCCCGCACCACGCCCACTCTGCGTTGTTTGCATATGATTATATTGATGCACAGGTTGCATGTGAGAAAAGCCGATACGGGGATCAGCGCGCATGTTGCGCGCAACAACGTCATAGCTAGCGCCAACCGTGTTAGCAATGTCATACAAGACATTCATAAAAACTACTTTCGTGTACAGAAAATTATTACCACCATACTTTGAAAGTTCGGCTTCAGATGCTTTACAGACTGACTCAAAGGGTGCGTATGGCAGTATCTCAATGAGTTGCTTTGCTGCCTTTTGGAATTCGGTATCGTCGAAAAAGTCACTAGGGATACCAACAATATTTCGGTCTGGGTAATCAATGTCCTGTTTTACCGCGACTTCACGCAAAAACTCTGGCACATGAAATACTTTGATATCAGGGTTCTCTTTCTGAATTGAGTCAGTAGTACCAGGAAGTACGGTTGATTTAATGACCGCAATCTTCCCTTTTCCAATGAGCCCCATGACACTCCTCAATATTGAGTCGTCGAAACCCTCTGGGGTGGTTGGGGTTGGTACTGCAATAAACACGACATCGCACTCAGCAATTGCAAATTTATTCTTTTCGAATTCAGGTGTGAGCGCATACCGCACACAGGTAAAACCGCGATCTGCATAATGATCCGCAAGGTTTTTTCCTATCCATCCCTGACCGATAAAACCAAGTTTCATGTCTTTCCAGTATACGGTTGTTCTGTTGTGCATGCTACAAGTGTCTGCCGATACTTAGACAGATACTCTTTTTCAGAGACGAGCAGGTCTTCCGCTTTCTTACGAGCAGAGGAAGCGATGGTTTCTCGAAGGGCTGAATCTTCTTTAAGACGAGAGAGCGCAGACGCGATAGCCTCTGCCGTGGGAGAAGTCGCGAGAATATCCATATCGTTCTTTAGTTCATACCCAGAAACACCGACATCGGTGACAACAATCGGCAAGCCTCGAAGCGCTGCTTCCATAATCGCAAGTCCGTACCCTTCGTACCGTGAGACAAGCGCAAACGCATCTGCGTACGCGTAGTACGGCGCAGGGTCTTGCCATGGGGCAATCCGTACTCGTGCGGTGAGCCCTTTTTCCGCAATGCGCACCTGTAGATTATCTTTTTCAGGTCCGTCCCCTACGAGAACGAGGTGCATGTTAGGCAGAAAGCTCATGGCATCAACCAAGAGGTGTAGTTGTTTCTCTTTTGTAAAACGCGCAACTGATACGACAGTGAATACATCTTCCATAATTTCTTTTGGACACGCGAGGGCCTCTTGGGGGATTGTGGAAAGCGGAAGTGGCAAAATACCTACAGACCTTCCAGTCAGGCGACGTCCAGCGGAAGCAGTGCGTTCGGAAACTGCTCGTACACAGGAAGCTGAACGAATCACAAACCCTGCGACGAACGATTCAACCCTACGACGGAGTGATTCGGAGATATAGAGAGGAGAGAAGCAATCCGTATGTAGTTGCACCTGAAATGCTAAACGACGAACTTTTGAAATAAAAAGTCCGACGACGCCAAGCGCGAACGGATCTTGCGAAGAAATGAGATTGTATTTTTTCTTCGCGGTCTCACGGAGAAGAAATATTGTACCTGCAAAAAGCGCGAGGGGTTTATTTACGCCCCCTGTAGAAACTGCTCGCACATTCGGCGCAAGCATCACTTCTTTTTGCGTACCTGATGCAAACACTACAAATAAAAGCTCTTCTGCAATCGAGCCATAGGACGCAATACGTTTTGAAACCGCACCATTTTCAAACACCTTACTGTCAGTTGAAAGCATTATGATGTTCATAGTTTTTTCAAAAGACGTGTGGTGTCCATAACCATACGTTCGTGCGAAAACTGTTTCACTTTCCGTTTTGCGGACGCAACCACCTTTCCTCGCAAATTGGCGTCTCGTAAAAGATCAGATGCAAAGCGTAGTATCGAACTCTCATCGTCGGGCTCAACAAGATAACCGTTCCTCTCATGATCAATAACCTCTGGATTTCCGCCAACGTTGGAGACAATTGCAGGGACACCGACCGCCATCACTTCAAGAAGTTGGTGAGAAAGCCCTTCGTATCGTGAATTTAGGATAAAGACGTCAGCAACACGAATATAACGCAACAACACATCGCGATCCAACTCCCCCGTAAAAATGATATCGTCAGTAACACCAAGATCTGTGGCTTCTTTTTCTAACTGAGGCAAAAGCGAGCCACCACCAACAATCAAGAGTTTTACGTCTGGAAACTCTTTTTTCAATTTCGGCATAAGCCGAATGAGCGGTGAGAAACCTTTCCAAGGAACCAGCCTCCCGATGGAAATAAGGAGTTTTCCTTGAAATCTCAGAAGCCCTCGAAGAACGGGTTTGTTACCAGTGTCGCCGAACTCCTCAACGCCATTGTATATGTGCACTATTTTTTTCGGCGCAACAGGCCACTTTGAAACAACGCGCTCCATGTATTTCGAAGGCACAATCAAAGCATCGGCACGGCGTACTACAATCTGTTGCAGTGAGCGCATCACCCAGAGATACGGATGCCACTTCCAAGAGAACTGGGGAAAATCCTCAAGAGAACCAGTTATGCCGAACCTGCGCACCCCTTGCTCCCACACCTGATCTCCAGGCACACGAACGAGGAATTTCTTTTTAAGAAAAAAATTCGCACACATCACGGGTATACCGACAGATACAGTATCTTGCGCGTACAGTACATCAACGTCACGCCCGTATTTAAGGAGGAGAAAAAAATATACGAAATGGCGAACTATGGGCCACAAACGTCGCACTTTTGAAAACGGCAAAACTTCAACTTCAAACCCGTACGCGGGTAATCTCTCAAAAAGAAACTTCGAGTACGTCGCGGGACCGCCAATATCTGGCGGAAAGAGGCCTGTTGCGATTAATACTCTCATAATTTTCTGAGGACTTTCTTCTCCATATCTCGCGCGATCACGTCCCAATCATACTTTTGAAGCACCATTGAACGCGCCTCACTAACCACTCGTCTCACTTTTTCTGGGTTTTGCATAATATCAGTGATCGCAGTCACAATCTGTTCAGGTGAATCTTTCTCGACTGCCCAGCCTGTTGTGGGCTTTTCAGGATTCCGTTGTTCATCAAAAAGAAAGTCTGCAATACCCCCTTCTTGTGTCGCCACAATAGGGATACCTGTCGCCATTGCCTCAGCAAAAGACGCCCCAAAACCTTCAGAACGCGACGGGCGGATAAAGATGTCCGATACTTTCAGGTACTTCATCATATCTGCATGAGCAACGTGACCTAAAAACACTACACGATCTTCAAGTCCAAGGCTCTTTGTTAGATTCTTTAGCATGTCTTCATCAGAACCTGTGCCAAGAACAATGAAACGAACCTGTGTCGGCAATGACGGGAGCGCACGTATGACATCATCAACAGCATTCTTGTGTACTAACCGTGAAGTAGTAACAAGGAGCACGTCACCTTCTTTTTTATTGAGAGCATCTGTGACTTCCCTTATCAGCACATCAGATACTGGTGTGGTAAAAAACTGTATATCTGCACCGTTAGGAATAACTTCAATCGCGCCTCGGTGGCCCATCCGACGCGCCCAGTCAGCAAGGTACGTCGACAACGGTTGGACGATATCCGCTCTCGTAAAAGCGTTTTTGAAAAGTGGCCATACGACGCTCATGGTGCGCTCGATGTACTGCGGTGGATCACCTTCTTGGAGATTCAATAGATACCCAACCTTTGGGTTCAGCATTTTGAAAAGCCCTGCAGGTATACCGCATGAATGCGCCATCATTGCCCACGTGCCGTCGAAACGGTGCACACGATGAAGCTCAAGCACCTTCCATACGGAAGTTATCTGAAATAACACCTTATTTAAGTGAAGTGGCCATCGCTTTAAATCCGCCATCTTTGGGTTGGGAGTTGTAATGCCGATGCGGTGCACATACACATTTCCTATTTTTTCTTCTTTAGGAAGCGTGGAATCAAAACGATTTGTAACCATATGAAATTCATACTCTGCAGGGTTAATTCGATCAGTAATTTCTTTTATTGAAACTTCAGCACCTCCTATATGTTTCGGGTAGTATGCGAGCGAAAAAATAAGAATTTTCTTTGGAGATTTCTTTTTACTTTCTTCCACGCGCCGTATAACGTCGGCATAGGCATACCGAAGCGCGTTTGCAAACGCATCCCCTTCTCCGAGACTGTTTCGCGGGAGTGTTACCCCGCCCGATTTCATTGCGTCTTTCTCTTGAGCGCCATGCGTACCGTATACCTGATCTGCACGCGAGAGCATCAAAGACAGCGATGCGCGCTGAAGGAACGGTAAATCATCTAAACTCTGGTCTGCAAGCGTAATCAAAAGCGGTGCGCGAACGATACTCTTAAAGAAAATTCCGGCTAGTGCCGCATAACTTGCCATTAACGACCACGTGAAGAGATATTTATCCTTCCGCCACAACGACAGTGCCTTAATGGGCCCGAAAAACGGTAAAAGAAACTTATCAGCCGTCATGCCAAAACCGACGGGATGCAGCGTAATGTTCGGAGCAGGAGAAACCGCACGTTCCTTTGTAAATCGCGACGTAACAACGTCAAACGAAACATCTGGAAGTGCTTTCGCCAAATCTAAAAACGCATCTTCAGCAAGTCCTGCAACAGGGTGCATGGTGGTCGAGAACACTAAAATACGTTTTTCGCGAAGCGCTCTGCGTGTGTGGGTGCGGGTAAATTCTTCTATGTAGGATGCCAGCGACCGCTGTGCTTCCCACCCGACCGCGCGCGACTTCGTGAGATCAAGCCCCGACGTAAGCCGATTCCCTGGGCGCTCGGGAAACATAACAATGTTTTTTCCAAAACCGAAAAGATTAGCGACGTCAAAGATAGAAAACGCCTGTGTGTTCCCGAGACCATATTCGTCCCCCTGCCCTTCAGCCCCGACTTTTATAAGTCCATCAACAATGTCATCGACATGCGTAAAATTCCGCACCTGCGTCCCTGGCTTAACGACTGCGCACGGTGTACCCGCAAGATACATACGCTTGAAATGCTCGACGACAGTGCCATACACACCCGAGCGCTCGCGCGGTCCGTAGACGTTATAAAAATACGTGATTGCGTACGGTAGTTTTTCCGCTTTACCTATATCGCGCACGAGTTCTGAATTTTCCGCTTTTGTTGAAGCGTACGGAGAGGTGTGACGCGCAGCCCCGTGGTCACCAAACTTCGTGCTTGATCCTGCATACACCAGCTTGCACTTGCGCTTTTTCCAGTACTCAATGACACCGCGCGTCCCAAGAGTATTTAAATCGTGCACAATGTCTGGCTCGAGGACGCTTTGTTCAACGCGAGAATATTCCCCAAGGTGGTAGATAACCTCGACCGCTTCAGGAATGTGTTTTTCAATATCTTTTGTATGGCCATTTCTGTATTCAACGCCTGGTACGTGATTTTCCGTCAGCCCCGTAAAATAGTTATCGAGCGAAATAACTCTGAACCCCAAACCATGCAGGCGCTCGCACAGGTGCGAGCCGACGAACCCCGCCCCTCCGGTGACCAAAACTGTTTTTCTAGCGTTCATTATTTTTCCTCTATGATGGTGTACCCGCTTCCTCGCGACTTCCTCTGAAACATGAGCGCAGCAACTCCGAGTCCAATAACGCCGAGAAGCGCCAAAGCCCAGGGAATAATACCTGAGGAATCACTTCCCTGAAACGAGGCCATTGACGCCGTATTGGAGACAGCGCGGGCTTTACCCGCGCTATCACTTTTTTGTACCACCTCTGTTGCTTCACGGTTTCCTGACAATGGTTTTGCTTTTGCGATGACTGCGGACGCATGCACCGTGCCTCCAGGGGAAGGCATCCGAGCTTCCCAAGTGGCGCCTACGTTATTCAACGAATTACCATCCCCCTTCGCGACGCGAGTTTCGTAGTTTGTTTCAAATAGCACCGTCGATGATGCGTTTTTTAGAGAAAGGATTTCGCCTGTGTTTTTGAGAGAGAACGCGCTCTCAAAAATAATTCCTGCGTAGGTGGGCCAGTCCTTGCGAAACGCCACTACATTGTCCGCAATAACTGCGTACCCTCCGCTTTCGATAACTGCAGATTTTTCAGGAATTATTTTGTGACTGATTCCTGATTCAAATAATTTCCATCCCGATATATCAACGGCACTCTCGCCAGTATTGTGAACTTCAATCCATTCTCTTCCCGAATCACTCCCAGGCACATCGTACATAATTTCAGAAATCACGACGTCTGCATGAGCGAATGCAGGTAAAAGAAAAAATACTACAGCAATGCTACCGAAAAATTTTGTCGACATGGAGCATTTGTTTCAATTCATCTTCGGATATTTCTTCAGGTTCTTTATTGGTATCTGCGGCAACAGCAACTTTCGGCCCTACTTTTGCCGCAGTCGGTGCTACTGCTGGGGGCGCACCAGACCCTGGAGGAGTAGCCCCCTGCCCGCCCTTCGCAAAAATGGAGCGGAACGCACTCGAAAATGCCCCTGGATCACCAGCCGAATCTTTTGCCAAAGGTTCTTTTCGTTTAATAAATAACTGGTCAACAATGTGTCGCGGTGTTGCGTTCTTTGCGCGCGAAAAAACTTGTATGTCGTGATACGAAACATTCTCACGTGGAGGTATCGGAAGCACTTTTGCAAAAAATGGCCTGCTTCGCACTGCATCTATAGTCAACGCAACCGCGAGTTCACCTGTATCAAGTTTATGAAAATCTTCAGTGCCTATGTACGGGAAAAAGACGCGCTCAATAAGCGATTCATCGTAGCTTGCGGGTGAAAACGCAATGACGCTACCCGCGCGAGCGAGAGTCTTTTCACGGAAATCTTTGTCTTCTTCTACAAACACCGAATCGGAGACCGTCCCCGCAATCGTTCGTTCAGTATAAAACCACTCAATGTCGCGATCAGAAAATGCTCGAATACAGTCGTGTATGTAGAGCGAAGGTGGTGTCGGCGTCATAACAGAATTCACACGTACTCCGTGTGCAAACAGCCGAACTGACGGCGTAAATCGTGTTGGGAACATGCGAACTCTTGAAAGGTCAACAATAACAATCGCGCCTTGCGCGAGAGAACGAAGAGTAAACTTTGAAACTCGTTGACCTAAGATATTTCTCATCAGCGTATCTTTTGCAAGGTAGCGACCGTTTCGCTTTACCGTTTCTACAGCTTCTTCGGAAGTTCGGAGTGCTTCTTCAAAACGCACGCGTTCCGCAGATTCTGATGGAAAAAGCCTGTCTCGAAACGCAACATCGGTAACAACGTCATACAGGCTGAGAAGTGTGGTTTCCGAAATGCGAAATGCGTATTCAGCAAATACATCAGTTAAAGGACTCGGGCGAAGGCGGTAGATAGAAACGTAGTATTGCGCCAAAAGCGGAATAGCGCGCTCTTCAGGGAGTGCGCGAACATCATCAAAAGCATTCCAAGAAAACGGGTACTCCGCGTCTGATGGGTCGATGTAGACAAGGCGTGCGCGCGCCGATTCATCTAATCGCTCCATCAAAAGTTCAGACAAGTTCCCCACTGCATCCAAGACTACCGTTCCCACTCCCCGCTTGATGTCCTGCAGAATCATGGACGTCAAAAACGCAGTGCGCCCCGAACCAGTTTTTCCAAAAAGTGAGATGTGTTGCAGGCGATCAGCGTCTTTTATTCCGAAATTCACATCCTTGCCTTTAAACGATGTGTTTCCTATATACGTAATGCCTGACCCCCAGTCCATTGAGACAGTATAGTGCGCTCTTTTGCGCACGGGAAGTCCGCGCGTTTTAGAGCGTTCCCTCCTCGGCGAGCGCGGCTTTTAAAGAATCGTACCGATTTGCAGGGTCCCAAAATATCCAACTGGTAAGTCCTGCATCATACGTGCCCTGTATCTGTGCTTTTATATCGGCAACTGTATACTCTTTTCCGTAGTCAAAATCCTGAAGCCACGTGCGCAACTTCAGAGGAGAAAATGAAGGTTTTGTGTAAAGCTGTGGTGAAGTCGAAGCTATAGCTGTTCCGCCAAGTGTTTTTACCACGGTCTGTGTTGCGGTTGCGCGTCTCGCTGCCTCTGCCATTGAAAATTGAACGATTTCGTACGGATGCATGTTCGGGTTACCCAAGTTATTAAATCCTTTTGGATAGTGCGACGGATACACCATCGGCATCACGTAATCAAAATGCGGAAGCGCGCGCTCAAGTTGTTGCCCAATATTCAAATCATCCGTGTTCGTTGCGGTCATACCGAAAAGATCGGCTGACATGGTGACACCAATTGGCTTCACCTTCTCGGCAAGATATTTCCAGAAGAGTTCTACTGCTTCGGGTTTATTCTGATTCACATAGACTGCATCTTTCATCGGACCGTCGGACGGATAGCGGATGTAGTCGTAATTCAATTCATCAAAACCAAAAACCTCATACGCTTCGCGCGAAAGTTCGACAACGTAATCCCAGTACGGACGATGCGACACATCGATAAACGCGAGTCCTTTATAATCTTTCCAGGCACCTCCTGTAGATGCGCTTTTTACAGCAGACTCGGGGTGCTTTCCTGTGTAGTACGGATCCTGGAAGACAGTGATTCTGCCGATAACATAAATCCCTTTTTCATGGAGCATTTGTACGAATGAGCGCATGTCGCGCGCACCGCACGCATCCGACACGGAATCCGCAAGTGCGGGATTGTCAGTCGTGAATGCAATTTTTCCTGTGTAATCCTTGATGTCGATAATAACCGCATTCAATTCCGTATCGTCAATCAGCTTCACTAGTTTCTCACGGAAACTCGGTGTACCCACCACGCATTGGCTCATGTAAATCCCTTTCAGTGGTTCAGGCGGGGCAACGTGCTCCGCTTTCGGTTTTTGATTCTGAACAACCCCCTGTTCCGTGGTTGCGGTAAGTGCTGAAGCAACAGAAGCTCTCCATTCATGAGGCACATAAAAAACAGCACCAGCACAGACTGCTATCGCGCCGAGCGCAAGATAGAGGCTAGACTTTTTGAACTGAAACGGGTGCCGCGTATGGCGCGGAGTTTTGTGTGTAGGCATCTGTTTTATGCTCAGTCGAAAGGGCGCGCAGAAGCCAAATTCGCTCCTGCCGTACTAAAAAACCGAGCGCCATAATGAGGAGACCGAACAAAACTGCGAGCGTAATTTTTACGACAGACGGAAAACCAGTGAACGGTAGAAAAGCGGTGAAAAAACCTAACACTATAATTGCTGCCGCTTTTGACATGTGTAAATTGTATCAGGCAGACAGTACCACCACAAATTCTCCGCGCGAAGGGACTTCTCCAGACTCAAATTTTGCCAAAACCTCTGTGACGGTCCCGATAGTAGCGTTCTCGAAAAGCTTGGTCAATTCCTGCAGAACGGCTACTCGCCTCTCGGGTGTGCGTTTTTCTATTTCAGATAGAAGCTTCACTATGCGATGCGGGGACTCAAAAAAAACAACCGTATGTTTCGAAAGCACGGCTTCATCAAGCGCCTTTTGCCTTCCCTTTTTGTGAGGCAAAAAACCCAAGAAAAGAAACTGGTCAGCATGAATACCTGCTACCGAAAGCCCTGCCGTTAAGGACGAGGGCCCTGCTATTGCTTCTATTTTTGTTTCGGGCAATTCCGTACGTACGATATTCACCAGATGTGCCCCAGGGTCGGAGATTGCGGGCGTACCAGCGTCCGACACGAGTGCCAGGTGTTTCCCCTCCTCAAGCATTTCTAACACCCGTTCGTTTTTCGTCAGCTTTGAGTGGGCGTGATACGAAATCATTGGTTTTTTGATTTCGTAGCGCTGTAAAAGCTTTGCAGTCATCCGCGTGTCTTCACATAAAACTGCGTCGCACTCTTTCAGTGTTCGAACTGCTCGAAACGTCATGTCCTCCAAATTCCCTATCGGTGTCGCGATAACAGATAATTTTCCACTCATGTTAATTCTATAATTCTCAAGAATTTAAGAATGTTTTCAGCGCGTGCAGTAATTTTATGTCGCACCACACTTCCTTCGTTTCTTTTTAACACAAGGCCTGCAATAGCAAGTTTTTGTACATGTGCTGCAGCGGTTTTCAGATTAATTTTCAATTTTTCTGCAATCTCCCCTACAGAAAGTTCTGGGTGTTCTTTGAGAGAAAACAACATTTGAATGCGGCGATGATTAGAGAATCCGCGTACGACGCGTTCTAACCTTTTGTATGAGCTTGTTTTCATATTTTGAATACTATCATGTCTCTTTTACATTCTATAATTCTCGAGAATTATAGAATGTTATTTCTTTGGAGAACGCACAAGATTATCGGCTACCTTATAGATATCTCCAGCTCCGATGGTCATAATGACATCTTCAGGAGATGCCGTCTTCCTCAGTTCGGCTTCTATCTCCTCGAAAGAATGAAGCGCGAGGACATTTTTGTTTTTCTTCGCAATTGCGCTTGCGAGTGCGTCTGAAGTAACACCAGGAATGGGTTCTTCACGCGCAGGATAAATCGGGACCAAAATTACTTTATCTGAACGGGAAAGTTCTTCTACAAATTCATTAAACAAATCGCGTGTTCGTGTGTAGAGGTGCGGATGAAACACCAGGCTGATTTTCTTATCAGGATGTTTCGCGCGAAGCGCTTCTAGTGTTGCTTTGATTGCCGTCGGATGATGCCCGTAATCGTCGTACACTATTGCACCACTTTCGGCGACTCCTTTGTATTCAAAACGCCTCCATGTTCCTCTGAATTTAGAAAGTGCGGTATCAATTGTTTCATCGGAAATATCTGGCGCATACGCCTTCGCAGCTGCTTTCGCAGCGCGTGCGTTCATTTTATTGAACTCCCCCTCAAGCGTTAGCTTTGGCGCATTCTCTTTGGTGTAATCAATAACTCGTGCGCGAACATCAGTCAGGAGTGGTGCAATGTTCGGATGATTCACATTCGTAATGATTGCCCCATCAGCAGGAACCGCGAGAATAGCCTTACGGAACATCCCCTGCATTGCTTCAAACGTCGGGAACCAATCGGTGTGGTCCCACTCAGCATTCGTCAAAACCAAAATCTTAGGCGAGAGTTTCAACACGTGGTCCTTGTACTCGCATCCTTCAACCACAAAAAGATTTAAATCTCCCGCGAGAAAATTTGAACCAAAGTCTTGCACAATCGAACCCACGACCGCAGTTGGCTGTTTCCCCGCCTCACGGAGAATGTGCGCAAGCATCGCAGTTGTGGTTGTTTTTCCGTGCGTACCCGTGACCGCAAGCGTTGTCCTTCCCCTGGTCTCCTCGCCAAGTGCTTCGAAGTAGGAAATTTGTGGAATGCCAAGCTCGGTCGCGCGCAGACGCTCGGGCGTGTCTGGCCATACGGCATCCGAATACACCACCAGCTCAGTGCCTTCTGGAATATTCGAAGCGTTGTGACCTATATGGACACGAAGTCCTTTTTTCTCTAACAGTTCAGTTGTCGGCGAGGCTTCCCTATCCGACCCAGAAACGGACTCTCCATTCAAAAAATAGAACTGTGCTAAAGCGCTCATACCGATTCCCCCGATACCAATCATATGTATACGTCTCATACGGATAGAAAATTATCCATAAGACGATAACACTGCTCGTGCATAGCAGGCGCGAGCAGTTGTGCACGCTCTGCAATCGCGCGGTCATTCAAAGAAAAATCCGCACTTGCCCACTCGCGGTCTTCGTGAAGCCAGTCAGACACGATTTCTGGTGTCGCTTCGACATGAAACTGCACGCCGTATGCGTTCTTCCATGAAAATGCCTGGTGCGGACACGTCGCGTCTGTTACCAAAAGTGCTGCGCCTTCTGGCATATCAAAAGTATCACCGTGCCACTGCAACACGGGAAAGGTGTGTGCGAAGCCTTGAAACAGTGGGCTTTGTACTCCTTCAGGAGTCAGTTGAACGTCGTAATAGCCGATTTCTTTACATCGTTTTCCTTCCTTGAAATACGGATACACTTTCGCACCAAGTGCGTGGGCCAAAAGCTGGGCACCGAGACAGATGCCAAGCATGGGGACGGTACCTATGTGCGCGCTGATTGCCGAGAGCTCGTCCACCTTCCCTGGATACTCTTCGTATACCCCCATAGAACCGCCAAGGACAACGAGGGCGTCGTAGTCGGAAACTTTGGGTATGGTGTGCGTGTCATACAGCGGAATAATATCTAGGGTGATGCCACGCTCCGCCGCGTATTCCGCTACCAAACTTGGGTGTTCGCGCTTAATGTGTTGAAAAACAAGAATTTTTTTCATACGTCCGCGAGTGTCTGTATCCAATGCCGATACTGAGCACTCTTATCTTTATAATCTTTAAACATATTGAAGCTCGGGGATGCGTTTGATAAGAGTACCGTACCTCCTTCGGGGGTACAGCGGTATGCAGCACGAACAGCCTCTTCCATAGAGGAAGCGTGAACTATCTCTTTCCCCACAATACCTTCTGTAATCATCGGACCAGTTTCAGGGAACGAGACAAGGGTTTTTACGGCCGATGCGGCCAGGGCTTCGCTGAACGCGTTAAATGAAATCCCCCTGTCTTGCCCGCCGACTATGAGAGTATCAACGCGTTCAAGTGCCCCTAGGGAGGCGAGGGTCGCTTCGGGAATCGTCGCGAGTGAATCGTCGTAAAAAGTAATACCCTTATGCACGCCGAGGTGTTCAAGACGGTACGGAAGCGGTTCAAATGTCGCAATATGTTTACGAGCATCCTCCTCTGAAACTCCGAGTGCGAGTGCAGCCGAAAAAGCCAGCGCGCAATTTTTCTGATTATGTTCTCCCAAGAGTTTCGTTTCAAAATGTAAACTTGAATCAAGAACGATGCGACGTCCTTCTCCGGGGAAATCTATATCCGCCCCGTTTATAAGCACGTCCTCTGCTAACTGAAAGCGTGAAATATTGAATTTTGCATCCCGATACTTCTCAAGTGAGCCGTGATGGTCAAGGTGTTCCTGATAAAAACCAGTTACAACTGCGATGTGTGGCGATGTGGACACATGCTCCAGCTGATAACTGGACATCTCTATAACAAATAACGTTTCAGGGCGAGCGGATTTCAAAAGCGCGGTATCAGCAACGCCTATGTTCCCGAAAAGTACGCTCTCTTTTCCCGCGCCACGAAGAATGCGATGTATCAGAGACACAACGGTACTCTTCCCTTTAGTGCCCGTAACGCCGACCGCGCGCGAGCCGACTTTTTCAAGCACCACATCCATAAGGGTTGAGACGCGCGTTCGAGGAGAGGTGAGTGAAAGTTTCGCAGTTGGTATGCCAGGACTTTTATACACGACTCCGAAATCCGCAGGTATCACGAGCGTGGGGTGGAACTCGACTCCAGAAGGCACTTCAACGGGCGCTTCGTCAAAAACATGAATATCTGCGCCCTCCTTCAAAAGCTCATAGAGCGCTCTTCCTTCAAGTCCGAATCCTGCAATTGCTATTTTATCCATGCTGATTGGTACGACAAAGGAATCGCGTGCTCTCCAAATGCGTCAAGGAGGTGGGTATGCTGTGCACCTTCTTCTACAGGAAGACTCGCCAGTACTACAGGGAAAACGATTTCAGCTTTTTTATAATTTTCAGCAGAGAGATAGAGCGCTAACAGATTTTCTTCAAACGTCCCTACGCAATCAAACGGCTTCATACTCCCCTTTCCTATCATGTCACGGTAAAGCGGTATGAGTTTTTCGTCTTGAAAAAGATTTTTACCAAATATGGAGACAACTTCCAGCGGCGGTAGAAACGCGGAGAGCCCCGCAAACATGAACGCGCATTTTGCGCACTCCCCACACCATGAAGAAGACTTCAAACCACGGTTGCATGAGACAAACGCGTGGAAATATTTCTGATGTGCGGTAAATTCTTTTATAATCTGCAGTTCGTACAGCGGGCGTAACAAAGAGAAAATTTTTATATTCGGGTCCACGTACGTCGTTACGTATTCAGCGACAGCACTTTCAAACTCAAAACTCTTTGAATACTGATGATTAATGACTGTCCCGAGATACTCTACATTACCGAAATCGGCGCTCCGTTCAAGAGATAGCGCTATATCCGTATACCCGAATGCTTTTGCAGCAACAGTGGCTGAGAAAATGTACGTAGCGGTAATCGGAACATGCCCGTTTGGCGCGCCTTTCCTAACAAGGTCAAGAATTGGCGCAAAATTCTTTCCTACATCTCGCTTGAACGCAACAGTTTTCGTCACTCCTGAAAGCTCCATAAGTTTTTTCCCAAACGGCAACGGTTCCAGTTCAAACCAAGAAAAATTTTTTCCTATTTTTTTCAGCATCTCGCCCGTCACCAGCGAATCTTTTCCCCCACCAAATGGAACAAGGATTTTATTTTCAGATGCGCCCGAAGTTGGAGAAATCAGCGGCGCATCAGGTGAATGCTCAACCTGAAGAATTCCACGGAAATCAATTCCGTTAACATAGAAAAATTCTCCTAAGCCTTTCAGGTAGAGGTTTTCCCAGAATCTTTTTTGCCAATCGGTCAGCGCCCCTGCGCGTATCACGATGCGCGGTGCAAGAATTGCTTTCCAGTAATGCGAGAGTTCTGCCATCCCCAGGGCAAAAACCGCAGGCTTAAGTGCAGGAACGGACTCGGAAGGTATGCTGAATTCCACTGTATGGGTAAAAGAATGCCCCGCGTCAGTCGTATAGAGAAAGTCTACACCCCCAGGTGTAATCGAAAAACGTTCGAAATAAAACGTTTCCGCAAGCGGTTGTATGCCCTGCATGTCGCCATTGTACCCGCTGTGACCACAATGCAAAACGCAACAAAAAACTTTCTGTATCGACGATTTATTGCGGTAACGCCTCCACAAAATCCTTGAACTGATCACCGCGGTCAAACTGGTTTTTGAACATCCCCGAAGAGGAAAAACCAGGACTGAAGAGAATGATGTCCCCCGCTTGAGACGTGTGGACCGCATCCGTAAGTGCGTCCGAGAGCGAATCGTAAACTGGCACGCTTTCAAATAATTGCGGATTTGCCGCAATCAGACGCTCCGTTCCTGAGCCTTTCAAGAAAATTAATTTCTTCACATACGCGGGAAGTGCCTCGACTAATTCCGACATATCCAGTCCTTTATCAGCTCCACCTGCAATCAGAACAACGCGAAGTCCAGGGAGTGAGTGAAGTGCCGCAAGTGTTGCAATCGGCGTTGTTGATGTTGTGTCGTTATAAATTTTTACACCGCGCACTTCGCGAAGGAGTTCAAGTCTTCCAGGGACTCCAGGAAATTCGGCAAGCGCGTGTTTAATATACGTATCAGAAACACCGAACGCTCTCGCCGCTTCAATCGCACACACTGCATTCAGTAGGTTATGCGTACCAACGATGCGTATATTCCATCCTGACGGATAGTCGCCAGGGTCTGCAACAATTATTTTTGAGCGTATGCGGTCACCATATTTTTCTCGTATCAGATTCGCAACAGGAAGGCCGAGGATGAGAAAATCGTTTTCATTCTGGTGGAGGAATATCTGTGCTTTATCCTCAAGATATTCGTCCATATTTTTGTAGTAATTCAAATGGTCTGGGTACAGCGTCGTGAACACTGCAATGTGCGGACTTATTTTTTCCTCACCAAACCCTTGGCATTGCCACGAATCAAGTTCAAAAACCGCAACCGAATCGTCTGTCACCTTATTCAAAAGTGCGAGATTTGAAACACCGCGCACATTGCCCCCCAAGATTGCATCGTGCCCCGCCTCTTTCAGCATTGCATGCAAAAGATGCGTCACGGTTGATTTACCACGCGTTCCCGTAACGCCCATCATCGGAATACCTGAAAGTTCCGCAAACAACGAGGCACTCATCTTTACAGGCACCCCCGAAGCGCGCGCCGTATCTATGTAGGGAGACTTCAGGGGCACACTTGCTGCTTTGAGAATATAATCTCTACCCTGAAAATCTTCTTCATCATGCCGCCCAAACCGATACGCAATATCTGAAAAACGCCGAAGTTCCGCAATGGAGCTTTCAAGGTCCGCCTCTGACTTCAAGTCGGTCACCGTGAGCTGGGCTCCGTTTTCGGCAAGAAACTTCACGTCCCCTACCCCTCGCCCCAACAGGCCGAGACCCATAACCGTTATTTTTTTACCATCAAAAAAAGGCTTCCAATTCTTCATGAGGGTCATTATACGACTGATGTGTGCGGAACGAAGAAATTCTTATTCCGCTTCGAAAAGCGCTGAGAGAGATTCGTCGGAAACGATGCGTTTGATGGCATCGCCAAAGATGTCACCAACTGAAATAACCTGAATCTTTGAAGAAAGTTTTCTTTCTGGTGAAATGGTGTCGGTGATGAACACTTTATCAATCGGCGCTGCATCCAAACGTTCATTTGCGGGACCTGAAAGTACTCCGTGCGTTACTGCGGCGTACACCGCCGTTGCACCGCTCGCTTTCAAAAGTTCAGACGCTTTCGCCAAAGTACCGCACGTGTCGAGCATGTCATCGATAATAAGTGCCACCTTCCCTTTCACGTCTCCCACAAGGCGCACCTTCGCTACCTGATTCGGCAATTCGCGTTCTTTGTGAATAATCGCCAAATCCGCGCTCTCCATCATGCGCTTTGCGTACGATTGCGCGCGCGCTGCTCCACCAACGTCAGGCGAGACAACAACTAGCTTGTTTTCAGCCAGTTCATTTTTAAAGAAATCTTTGAAGAAATTTATGAACACTGGACGGGCATACAAATAATCCATATTTGCCTTTCTGAAGAACCCACCGATTGAATCGGTATGGAGGTCCATAGCAAGAACGTGGTCAGCGCCCATAGTGTCGAGGAGCATCGCAAACGCACGCGCGGAAATTGCCTCGCGAGGTTTGGACTTCCTTTCTTGCCTTGCATATCCGAAATACGGAATAACTGCGGTTACTTCTCGAGCGGAAGCACCTCGTGCGGCATCGAGCGCAATAAACAAGCGCGTCCAGTTTTCAGCAGGAGGATTAGTTGACTGAATAAGGAATACGCTCTTTCCGCGAATATTTTCCTCGAACTGCACATACTGCTCACCATCGGAAAATGTCTTCAGTTTTATCTGGCCAAGCTTCACTCCCATCTTTGAAGCAATCTTCTGCGCCAAGGGGTCGTTTGAACCCAAACTAAATACAGCAAAGTCTGATGTCATGCGCGGATTATACCCTGCAACGGTTTAAAAAAGAAAGGAGCTACCCTTCTCGAAGGTATCCCCAGTTGTGAAGTTTATCGGAATCCTCTGCCCAGCGGTCTCCTATATCAGTGCGGTAGAACATGTTTGGAATGAGAATGTTTTGGATACGGCTGTACGCCTGCGTCTGCGCCTGCTTCATTGTCTGTCCTGTGCCCACCACCACAGCCGCGATACCCATATGTCCTGCCAAAATCCACTCTCCGTCCATAAGCTTCAAATCTCCGATGTGAATACCGTCACCGTTCGTTTTCTTTTTAAACACAACCGCAGTGTCTTTGGATGTAATATCAAACAATCGCTTATTTTCGTACGGGAACGGTGGAGCAACCAAAATGACTCCAACCTGGAACCCTTTCTTCGTTTTTAAATCAAAATCGATACCAGCAGCAAGATTGTATATAAACTCCCCCGTCGGGACGTTGATGCCTTCAAGTTGAATGTGGATGGTGGGGTAGCCAATACGAGCGGTAAATTCCAATGGATAAATGCCATAATTATTCACGATGCAGTTCAAATCGATGTACCCGACATAATTCTCTTCTGCCAATTTTTCTTCAAATTTTTTAAGTGTCGAATTGAAAAGTTTGTTTGGCGAACTCCAAAACATGGATGTGCCCATCTCTCCCGTTGTCGGGCCCAACTCCCCTGGGAACAGACGCTTGTGTTCAAAATTGATGTTTACTGGGGTGATGAATTTTTTTCCATTAAAAAAAGCACCGACACCAACCTCAACCCCCGTTACTCTTTTCTGAAGCTGGAATACCTTAATCTTTTTTGCCCACACACGCTTGTACGTTTCAAGCATGCGCACGATGTCGCTCCCATCCTCTTCCTGCCCGACAAACAAAAGATCTTTGTAGTTTTGCGCAGGTCCTGACGGTTTAATCACATACGCGTCGGGGTTATTCTTCACATATTCAATACCTTCATCAAAATCAGTGAATGTCTGATACGAGAGAATCGGAATCCCGCGCTCTTTCATTTCGCTCTGCCCGAAAGAACGATCATCCTCCAGTTTGTCTGTGTAGGGCGTACCTCCAAAGACCAGCTTCCCTTTCGCACGTAGCTTCTTTGCATGTGTCCCCTGCCCTTCGACATCGTCAAAGACAATGACGTCCGCCCACTTCACGTGTTTCTCCCAGTTGTCTACCATTTGGAAAAATCCCGAACCGATACCGTCGTCCGAGTATTTCAAGTAAAACTTGACGTCATGCCCTTCTTTTTTCACCTGCCACGCAAAATCCATCGCGAGACCGATTAACGAAATGAACAAAAACTTTTTCTTGGTGAAACCTGAACTTTCGGAAACCGGAAGCGCGATCCTCTCCCCTCCGCTCATATCTGATGCTCTCATTTTTGTATGATAGCCCACCGTAGAGGCCTCTCCGCGCACGGAGTGTATTATGCGCGAACTACTGAAAAATACTCCGTCGTATACGTTTCGGTGTTTCCAAATTTCTGCTTAAACGCTAGAAGGTTTGCATCGCTCCCGCCGAGATTCACAAAGTCATACTGGGATTGCTTCATCTGCTCCAAACTTTTCAACATCAGTATTTCTCCCAAGCCCCAGTACGCATAGGTATGGAGTGCAACAGAATGATACAGGCCGCGCGAGTTCGGAATTGGCCAGCTGGCACTTATCGCCTCTGGTTTCCCATCCACAACAAAAACCAGCGCTCCTTCAGTGCCACGAAAATCTTCATCAATAAGCGTATGATATTCCGCCGCGTACGCACGATGCTTGGCGGGGCGGTTCTTCTTCCACAAATCAACGATTGCATGCAGGGGCTCCTTGGGAAGTGATTCGGGTGTTTTCAACTCGAGTGTGTGCTCGCGTGAAAAGCGATTCCGCACATTTCGTAGGGGTTTCATGCGTGGGTCCGCGAGAGACGGGTCGTATGTTTTCAAATCCAACACAGGCCACATAAATTTCTCACTCGTCCGCCGAAGACGGAGTGCTGGGTCAGCAAGACGAACAAGCTCCTTCCTCGTCTCTGACAAGCACTGCACGTACACGGCTTCTGCTTTAGATTCTATAAGTGCGTATAAGAGAAAAGAAGAAAACATCTGAGCGCGAGAAAGAGGCGACGCAACAGAGTCGACGAGCACCATCCACTCGTTATCTTTTTCAATGTGGTATGCCATGAGACCGTGACCAGTGTCATTCATGAAAAACGCACTACTCCAGCCTTCTTCGGCGGAGTCAACGAAAGATTCGTACGTATGTTCGGGCGCGAATCCGAACGATGCAATGCAGGTACGAATGGTGTGCTCGGATGCCGCGAGGTCGTCCAAGCGGGAAAGATTCATGGCAAAAGTATACCCCGCGTGCGGTACTATTGCTCTTATGAATAAAAAGCAATTTCTGGAATCACTCTCGGATGTATACACCAGAATCGGAAGAACAAAGCACGGTGTCGGCGTTATTGCCATTCGTCCTATTCCAAAAGGTGTCGATCCGTTTAAAAACTGTGACCCTCACGGCGACGTATTGGAAATTTCAGAAAAAGAACTGGATGCGTACCCAGCACCAGAAGTCGCAAAAAATATGGTTCGTGATTTCTGCGCGCTCCAAGACGGCATCTACTTTGTGCCAAATTACAGCATCGACGCTATCGATAAATTCTACTTTTTAAACCACTCCCGAAAACCAAATATGATTACCAAAGATCTGGGAGAGACGTTCATAACCGCACGCGCTATTAAAACTGGTGAAGAATTAACCGCGGACTATCGTGAGTATCACGATACAAAGAGCTTCAAACCTTAGGTGGGCGAGGGGGGACTTGAACCCCCATTCCCTTGCGGGAACTACGACCTGAACGTAGCGCGTCTGCCAATTTCGCCACTCGCCCGCTTTGATTCTATAACCCTTAAAGATTCTAAGATCTTTAAGCGCTTCCGTTTGAGATACGGAATTCTTGCATCATAGTACATTGCCTTAGCAATGAGAACTGATTCTTTTTTCGCGTATTTCAATTGCACATACGCGTTATTGCGATTGTGACTAAGGTAGCCTTTCACATTCAGAGCTTTGTTTAATTCTTCTCTAAGCCACTCAATGAATTTGGGGCTTGCAGAAGTAAACGAGATGTAGAATCTATAACTTTTTTTGAATACTGAATCAGCATAAGAATAACTTGACCCATCTCCGTCAAAATATCCTCTTAGGAAATCAACAAAAAATCCGTCTGGAATCGCAACGCGCGAAATTGTTTTTGACTTTGCGGGTGTAAGGCCTATCTGGGTCAGAAAGCCGTAAAACAACACGTCGCCAAACTGAGTGTGGTAAGAAACGTTTCCTTCACCAGATAATTTAGAGCTTATTTTTGTATCAAGCTTCAAGCACTTTCTAAAAAGAGCGACGAGGTCTTTGTCTTTAGAAGTGAAATCAATATGTCTGCCGTCTTTTGAGAGGCACCCATCGGCAACAATTAAACCGATAGCGTAGGCAAATTGGGATGACCATTTTATACAGACCTTCCCTTTCGGCTTTGGTCTCCTTTTCATTAATTACAGTGTAACACTCTGGGATTAATAGCGTATACCAATTTCTATCCAAACCAGTAAGGAAAATCTACACAAATTAATCTCTCGCCTGCCCGAGCACAAAATCTAAGTTTACGAGTCGTGTTATTTCACTCATAGCAACCTGACCTCGTTTCGTCGGCGACTCTGCAATATGAAGCGTGCGGCCAGGCAATAGCCCATGACCTTTTTCTCCTGGATACGTGACACCAATAACGACACCTGTCTGAGATGTGAAATATGCAGCATCTGGTTTTCTTCGAGTTTCAACAAGAACTCTATCCCCTCTCCCGACCCATTGAAGTTGTGTAACGGGCCGTTTTTCTTTATCAACGCCTTCAGTGGCCAGTAAATGAAGTGAGGCTCCTACGTGCTCAGTAATTTTTTCCCATGACATATTTATTTCGGAAGAAATTCGTACCCTGCAGGGACGGTGACTGATTTCGGATTTACACCATCCCAGCTGATTTCGCCACTCACCACCATCCGCGTTATTTTCGGTTGCCACTCATGCTCCGCTTTGTGCGTCGCCTCCCCTACTTCTTCTTTTGTCATGCCTGCGCGATACGGAATTCGATACTCAAAAAACACGGGGCCGCGGTCGTATTCATCGGTCACAAAATGCATGCTGACTCCAAACTCACTCATCTCTCCTTTCTGGAGCGCTTCATACGTTGCGTCCAGTACGCGCGCGCCCCACATGTTCTCACCACCCAAGCGCCCGCCCAAAACAGACAGGAGTCCTGGGTGAATGTTGAATGTTTTTTTTGCATCCAATCCTTTCACCATTTTGAGCCAGCCCGAAAGCGCAAAAAAATCTGCTCCACTTTCACGCGCGATTTTTTGGTACTGCTCAGCTTCAAACGGTCCTGCGAAATACGTAAATGACACACCGAGGGCGTCAGCTTTTTGTCTCACCCCCCCATTCTCGTTATTTGAAACGACGCCAACGATTTCAAAACTCCCGACATTCGCACGCGACCATTCGACGAGATTTTGAAATCCACTTCCACCTCCTTCACGCGAGCCAGATGCAAATATCAAAACTTTAGGCATGCGTTCTAAAATAATCCGTTAAAAGCACGCGCCAATCTTCCCACGTCGTAAGTCCTGCTACGTCTTCTGGACCTACCCATCGCACCTCTTGAAGTTCGTCGTCCGCTATTTTGAATTCCTCATCTGGATTGGATTGCTGTGCTTCAAACACCACGTAATAACGAGGAACATTACTCGGTGTCTCGTACGTCATACACGCAAGAAGCGGTTTACCGATTTCAAAATTAACACCAAGCTCTTCTTTGAGTTCGCGCTTCAACGCAGGAATCGGTTCTTCGCCAATATGCATTCTTCCACCTGGAAAATCCCAACGCTTGTCCATATCGTGATACTCAACCCTGCCTCTGCACATGAAGACCTTCCCGTCTTTCACTATGAGAACTTTCTGTCCGACGTTTGCAACCAGGAGTTCTTCGGGAATTTCAATAGCCATCCCACTACTATATCCCAAGCGGGCTAATCAATGCGAACCGTATACGGAGCGACGATAACACCCCCACCAAGGTTGAATTGTGCCCACACGGTGTACAGTCCAGCACTCGGGAAAATGGCGTGCGCCTCAATATCTGGGCCAAAGCGTGCAGGCGTTTCCATAGAAGCCATCGAATGCACTATTTTCCCGTCTTTCACGACGACGGGCGGGTATGCGACTCCTGGCGGGTGCAACTCCCCGTGCGTATGGATGAACGAAGAAAGATCATTCTTTACAATCGCCACGTGCGCTGCAGCGGAAAGGTACGGCTCGGCGTCGGTCACTGGCTTCCCATCTTTCGTGATGTGGAAACGCAGTGTTGAAACCATTCCTTCAAACGGCGCATCGGTTTTCAGGAAAATCTCATATCCATCGATGCGCGCAGGCGAATTATAGCCAACGGCTTCGTGAGTTACGTTCGGCCCCGATACCATTACTTTGAATTGTTTCGATTGAAGTGTGATGCCGTGTGCATAATCGAGCGAAATAAGATATTCCCCAGCCTGCGGGGATGTGTAGTTGAAATCAAACGTTGAACTTTCAATCGCTTCTTTGGTTAAAGGAGCATCATCGTCCGCGTGAATGTGCGCAAATACTTTTTGGTCACGGCTCACGATCACCATATGGACGAGCTTCTCCATATCAAGGAAAAGTTCAGCGGGTTCGTTCTTCTCGTTTGTAACAGCAACAGTCAGTTGCGTGGGCACACCAACCGTAAGACGTTCAGTACCTGTTAATGCTGCGTTTGTTTCTCCTAAATTCTTTACATAGTCATACTCGCGCCTGTCGAGGAACATGTACTGATACTTGCCCATCCCCCACATACAGCCCTCCTGTGGGGTTTCAGACGTAGGGACGCCAGCTTTTGTCGGCAACATCATGTGCCACATATTTCCGTCGGAGACGCATTCGTATTTATATGGATTCGGAATTCCTGATGTACTAAATATCTGAATACCTCCCCCTACGCCAAGCGCAACAACTACAAAACCAAAAACTGCGAGTAGCGTGGGGGCAAGCAGTCGGACATTGGATTCTTCCGCATTTTTTCGAGTGACATACACAACGCAGAGCCCAAATAGCACCAACGAGCCCCCGATAATAATCATCGAGAGGGTAAACGAATCGAGCGTTCTTGCTGCGTGTTCCCCCTTACCTACATCCAAATCACTACGAGAGACGGTAAATTTTGTGACTGCGTCATACCCGCCAGCTTGAGGAATTGTGATACTCAGCGTGAACGGCCCTTGACCCGCTAGGAATGCAGCAGGAAATGAATATCCGTCTTCAAACCGTTTAGAAAGCTGGACCAATATTGGCTCTGAGGTTCCCGCGGAGCCTGAAAGCCACACGGTAGGCTTTTCTGTTTTTGACTTCCCTGAGGCCGAAATCAGAAGCGCGCCTTCGTCAAAACGCGGGCGCTCCAGTGTTATCGAAACGCCTCGGTCACTGGCGGTCTTCAAAACAGTGTTCCCAGAGGAAATAGGTGGCGAGGTCACGATGACGATACTGGAGTAGAAAATCAATAAAATCGCGAGAGCGAGTTCTGCACCGAGCGTGAACGGTAGAAAGCGTTTGAAAAAATTTCCCGCAAACAGGCGCGCACATACATGGTATACACGAGCACCAACAAGAAATGCGCCTGCTATCAAAAGATTCAAGAACACCCCTCCCCATTCGGTAGAAAAAAGGTTTTCGAATGATTTAAGGTGAAGCCAAACGATGTACGAGGCCGTCACCGAGAGGAACACGAGGTTCACTGCAAGCAGGTTGAATATCTTTGGCATGAGCGCAGAGAAGAACGAACGAAGCTGTTTGAACGAGAGCGCGAGAAGAAGAATCAAAATCGCACCTGCCCATATGTCTTTTTCAACAAGGTGCACGAAGTTCACTGCAACAGAAAAATCAGGGAAAAATGGATTGGCGGTTGCATGGCTTATCTTTGCGCGAAAAAACGCAAACACACACATGAGCCCAATAAGACCGATTTCGTACAGGGTAATTTTCGAAGAGGAAAGTATTTTCTTTCCCGCGAAAAGAAAGAATACGAATACTCCCGCGCCAACAAGAAGCCGCGCGACCGTTGCGGAACCTGCAACGGTCTGGAGGTACATCCAAAGCGCGTCTAGAAACCCGATACTGTGAAGCCCTGCAAGGCTTTCTGCTTTTATTGCAATCTGAGATAAACCGCCAACACATATAAGGAACACCGCGGAATATAAAAGAAACGCGTACCCTTTTCGTATTAAACGTTCCTCGGAAGAAAAAGAACCTGAATTCAAAAGCGGACGAACCGCGAGAATAAATATAAGAAAGAGCGCCCACAGAATGCCGTTGCCAAATAATTCCGCTGTCATTGCAGCACCTTCACTTGCGGAAGCAACCAAAACTACTTGAGTATCGCTCTGTGAAGCAACCACTTGTGTACCTAAGCCGACACCGAACGGGTATGCCCCTTTGGTGAAGTGCCCGTCGTCTGAAGAAACAACACCCCACGAAACAAAATACGTTCCCTCGCCGTCCCCCGTTATCGGTACAGACAAAAGACGCGGGTCGTCCGAACTCACCTTTGCTTTACCGTTTGAAATTACTTTTCCCGAAGGACCTGTAACGGTGATAACACTTGCTCCTTCGTCTAAGCGTTCGGAGAAACGGATTGAAACTGTTTCAGGTATTGATTCAACAACTGCGGATGATTCAGGTACATAAAAAATCGGCGATGCATGTGCGAATGCGAAAAAAGGCGCTGAAAAAAACGCAACCGCCGAGAGGACAAAAATATATTTTGAAAAGTGCTTCATAATCTTTCGGCCCAGGCGGCGCGGGCGCTGTGCCCGCGCCGCTAAAGACCAAAATAAAGTTAGCTCTTCCTCATCAAGGCAAAACCTGCGAGTGCGATACCGAGAACACCGAAGCCGATGCCCCACATGCCCTGACTAGTTGAACTCTCAAGGTCAGCAACTGAAGCCGATTCTTCAGGAAAGCCCATCTCCGCTTTCTCTGTAGGGCATCCGTATGACCCCGTCTTTGAGACACGGAACACCTTATCGGATATCTGAACACGGTTTTTGTCTTCCTCTGCCACCGTGTGCCCAGCAGGTGAACACGAGAACGTCAGGTCAACTGGAGTATCGTTAATCGTTCCGAACACACGGTACGAAAGCGTCGTTGCTACCGTCGGATAGAACGGTGCTTTGTACGAGCCAGGAGTGTTGTAGACAGGCGAAAGGTCGAGCGTCTTCTTCTTATCTCCTGCAATGAGTTCAACCTTCAAACTCTCTTCAAGTCCAGCAACTGCGCCACCCGCTGCATGGTGGTCGGTTGCTTCCATTGCTTCATGCCCAACCATCGAAACACTGAGGGAAACACCTGTTTTATCATCAACGACTATAGGCTCATTCAGTGAGCCAACGACGAACTGATAATTTTCTCCGTTAATCTCAAATACGTGTGTTTCGTGCGCAAAGGCGGAAGCTGGCAACACGAGAGCCAATAATGCGAATACAGCTATACGTTTCATTTATATTGAATTAAGACTTGTTAAGAAAAACAAAAGTTCTTCTATACAAATCTTCTATACGGAAGCGTGCCGTTTCGAAGCAAGTCTAGTAGTTGTTGTGGTCCGCGGGTGACGCGTACGAGACTCAGAAAAATATTCACAGATGAAAACTGCAGAATCAAAATCGCAAAGAACGCGCTTGAAAACACCCCCGTCACAGCGAGCAATATCTTTTTCTCCTCATTTCTCAAAGAAGCATGGAAAGCTTGCCACAAGGACGTTACCTCTTCCCCACTTGCGCTATGACTGTGGGCGTGTGGAATCACGGCATGGAGTGGCGCGCCTGTAGCGAGCATGAGGACAAGCAAAACTGCAAATACTGAAAACAGAACCCGCAAAATCATACGGAAATCGTATCACGCTAGCCACGCTTGGCTTTGGCATACGCTTCACGCGCTCGGTGGAATGATTCTTTCTGATGTACAAGAGGCTCAGGATACCCTGGTGCAATCAAAGAAAAGTCATGCTCTTTCCCGTCGGTAAGCAACGTAGAGCTCACATCTTTAAGTTCTGCCACCCACTCTTTTATATACGTGGCTTCGGGGTCGTATTTCTCTGCCTGTGTGTATGGATTAAAAATGCGAAGTGGGCGCGGGTCAGCGCCAACGGAAGCGGACCATTGCCACCCTCCATTATTTGAAGCGGGGTCGTAATCAATCAGTTTCGACGCGAAATACCGCTCCCCCCACCTCCAGTCGATGAGGAGGTTTTTCGTCAAATACGACGCAACAATCATACGCGCACGATTATGCATCCAGCCCATTTCATTCAACTGGCGCATACCCGCATCCACTATCGGCACACCCGTCCTCCCTTCTGTCCATGCAAGAAACTGTTTTTTATCATTCAACCACCATATGTTGTTTGCCCACGGCAAAAATGATTCCTTAAACACCTTCGGGAAGTGGTACGCGATGTGGAGGTAAAAGTCGCGCCAATACAATTCCGCAAGAAACTGTGTTGTATTAAATTTCTGTTTTTTGATTGCATGGTACGTCTCACGTATAGAAACAGTGCCGAACTTATGGTGCGGTGAGAGGCGGGACGTCCCTTTTTCAGCAACCATGTTCCTCGCGGATTCGTACCCTTTCAGCGTGTGTAGGTTTTCAAGAATGCGTAGCCCTGCTTTCCTGCCTGGAGGAAGAGCGAGTTTTTTCTTGAGAAGCGCGCCGAAATGATTAAGTGAAACTGTTTTTGTTTTTAGCTTCCCTTTGTGGTAATTCGTACGAATATTTTTAACAGGCTCGTACACCACATGCGTCCTCGCGTTATTCATAAACGGTGTAAATACTGAGTACGGCTTTCTTCCCCCAGTCAAAATCGTCTCTACAGGCGAGAGTGTATAGTCATCGAAGAAATGCACGGAAGCACCGTTTTTCTTTGCAGATTTTTCAATTAATGCATCACGTGCTCGAGCAAACGGTGTGTAGTCTTTGTTCAAATAAACCGCAGAAATGCCATCCTTTTCTATTAATGACGCCACGACTTCGTGCGAAAGCCCTTCAAAAAAATGAAGTTTCCCGCCCTTTTTGTCTACTTCTTCTTCCAATTCCTGTAGTGATTGCAGGAGGAATACGAAGCTGTTTTCGCTAAAATATTTATTTTCTTTTTTGTCAGTCTGTCGCGAATCAAACACAAACCCGACTAAAACCTCGTCGCTTTCCGAAAGGGCTGAAATGAGCGCTGTGTTGTCGTGAAGCCGTACATCGCGCCGAAACAGGAAAAGAGATTTCTTCACGAGAATACTGTAGCAGATGTTGCCCATGCTACATTAGCCGAATGGAACTGAAGGAAATTCTGGGCGTTATCTCCGTTATTATTGCCCTCGGTATTTCCCTCTCCTATATCTACACAATCGTGCGTGGGAAAACGCGCCCACACCTCTATTCGGTAGCGATGGACGCGCTTATTTCCACAATTGTATTTGCGGGCGCGTTCACCGCGGGCGCGGGCGCGGGCGTGTGGAGCTTAGGTGTCGCCACGGTACTGGTATATGTCATGGTCATCCTCTGCTTCAAATACGGCACGAAAGATGTAAAACCAATTGACGGAATATTCGCGCTCGCCGCCCTACTTTCGGTTATTCCGTGGATTCTGACAAAAGACCCAACGTTGTCCGTCGTTCTTGCGTCGTTCATCAACTTAATCTCGTTCATACCTGCGTTCCGAAAAACATGGAATGATCCGTATTCAGAGCCTGCAACAATCTGGGGCGCAAACGCGCTGAAACATATGGTCTCACTTCCTGCAACGTCGGTATTTTCCGTCGCAACTGTCTTCTATTCAGTTTCGGTTATTCTCCTAAACGTCGTGTTTGTGACGATGATGCTTTTGAGAAGGGGTGGTAAAAAGACTTCCTAAAATAAGGCTTTTTTGCTAGTATTCTCAGGCTACAAAGCTTGCGAGCATAGCTCAGTTGGTAGAGCACTCGACTGATACTCGAGTGGTCCTAGGTTCGAATCCTAGTGCTCGCACTTGAAAAAACAGCCCGTGCGGGCTGTTTTGTTTGGGAGTTACCGTGGCGAAGTTACGTCTTCCAATGATTCACGTCATCTTCGTCTATCTTCCTAGGGGCACGAGGCGCATGCTTCTGGACATCAAAATTCGCACCGTCCGTGGTTATAGGATTCTTTAGTCTGTCCAACTTCACTTCGTAGCCGTACCTGTCTCCCTCAATCCCAACCACTCCCGTGATAATGCCGTATCTCCAGTACGGAACAGCCTCTCTGTTGTCGCGAACCCGCACACGGTCGTGCACGTTGAAAAACAGCTTTGCAAGCTCGGGATCGTCGAAGAGAAAGTCTGTTTCCGCGCGGCGTGATTCCGCCCGTCTTCTTGGCATTAGTCGAATGTAGCAAAAACCATGCTTTTTCACAATAAATCGTTTACACTAGCCACATGACAAAGAAAGTCACCGTAGCAGCGATACAAAGCAAAGTGTCCGTAGATATGGACGCCAACCTCGAAAAGACATTGAGGATGGTTCGCGCTGCCGCTAAGAAAGGCGCGAAAATCGTCTGTCTACAGGAGCTCTACCGCACCACCTACTTCCCTCAATATAAGAAGGTAAACAAAGACGCGTACGCAGAAACGATTCCAGGGGAATCAACAGATGCGTTCTCGAAGCTCGCCAAAGAACTGGGCATCGTGGTCGTGGTTCCACTCTACGAGAAAGGCGCTAACGGTAAGTACTACAACTCCGCAGTCGTTATAGACGAAAAAGGCAAACTCCTTCCTACCTATCACAAAATTCATATTCCTCAGGACAAGCGCTTCTACGAGAAGAATTACTTTGAAGAAGGAAATCGCGGATACCGCATATATAAGACAAAGTTTGGCACGTTCGCAGTCCTCATCTGCTACGACCAGTGGTTCCCCGAAGCGGCACGCATGGCAACGCTCGCTGGCGCAGAGCTTATCTTCTACCCCACCGCTATCGGCTACATGACCGACTACAAGTCAAAAGACGGAGACTGGCACGACGCATGGGAAACCGTGATGCGCGGACACGCAATCGCAAACGGCGTGCACATTGTTGCGGTCAACCGTACAGGCGTTGAAGATAAACTGAAATTCTGGGGTCAGTCATTTGCGTGCGATTCCTTTGGAAAAATACTGAAACGCGGAAGCTCGTCAAAAGAAGAAGTGATTGTTGCAACGCTGGACCTTTCTCACAACAAGCGCATCCGTGACGGCTGGGGCTTTTTCCGTAACCGTCGCCCTGATACCTACAAAAACTAGTATGTCTACACCAAAAGAAGCAGGCTTTAGAATGCCTGCGGAATGGGAGAAACACTCCGCTATCTGGCTTTCCTTCCCGCACGATAACGAATCATTTCCGCACCTCGCCGAAGCACAGAAAGCACATGCGGATTTCATCCGTGCAATTTCTGACTACGAGACAGTGGAACTTCAGGTTCTTGATGAAACAATGAAAGCGCACGTGACTTCCCTCCTTACGGAACGCGGAGCGAATCTTGAGAACATCCGATTCCACGTGCGTGAATATGCAGATATCTGGTTCCGCGACTACGGCCCGCTGTTTGTGGTGAATGACAAGACAAAGGAGCTCGCAATGACGAAGTGGATTTTCAACGCGTGGGGAGGAAAATACGACGCATTGCTCCACGATAACGGCATCCCCTACGAAATGAATAAGGGCATGAAGTTGGATATGTTTGAAACGGGCATCGTGATGGAGGGCGGTTCACTAGAGCTGAACGGCAAAGGAACGGTTCTTACCACCACGCAGTGCCTGTTGAACAAGAACAGAAACCCGAAACTTACAAAGGAAGAGATTGAAAAATATCTGGACGATTACCTTTCTGCCCCGAACGTTGTGTGGCTCACCGAAGGTATTGAGGGCGACGACACCGACGGACATATAGACGACATCGCACGCTTTGTGAATGAAACAACTATTGTGTGTGCGTTAGAAAAAAACGAAAACGACGGTAACTACAAAGCCCTCAGAGAAAACTTTGAACTCTTAAGGGACGCGAAGGACCAAGACGGCAATCCGTTCACGGTTGTTCCCCTGCCTATGCCAAGCCCTGTTATTTCAACGGTTTCCGGAAAACGCCTGCCCGCAAGCTACGCAAACTTCTACATCGGCAATGGCGTAGTGATTGTGCCGATATTCGCTGTACCTGAAGACGCTGAGGCGCTGAAAGTATTACAGTCAGTATTCCCTAATCACAAAGTTATCGGCTTGAACGCGCAATTCATCGTGTACGGCTTTGGTACATTCCACTGTATGAGCCAGCAACAGCCCGCTGTCTAAATCGTTTTCTTCAACACAGGTCAGGTCATTCTATTTTCTACATTAACTTTATCCTATAGGGGAAAGTTAATGTAGGAGAGAGTTTACTATTTGAGACCAAAGTGCTGAAGATATTTCGTGTCCCCCTCTAATGAATCGACAATCAGGTACAGAAGCTCCTTACCTATATGAAAATCAGTTTTTAAAAGAGCTACAAATTCTTCGCACTCATACGGATAGAGCCAAACACTATCCTGAACACGAACAAAACCCACTTTGGCAAGCGAGGCCCGAAGTTTAAACCGCAGATGTCTGCGTTTCTCAGGAATATCAAAAATGAGCACCCTCCACCGTCCATCCCAGCGCTTCGGCCTTTTTAATCTGTATTTGTCTGAATCAAGTAGGCGCAACTCCCTCTCTCCTTTGGGTGTAATAGTTAACTTCCCATCCTGAAAAGCAACTAGACCACTAACTATGAGGCGTTTCCGTGCGGCATTTATCGACTCTCCTTGCCGAGCGGATACTGTCCGCATCGACTTAGCAATAACTCCCAACACATTCGGTGCAAGTAGAGCAACAGCAAGTGCGCCTGAAGAATAAAGAGTTTCCAATATTACCTTCTTCAAGTTAGCTCGCTTCTTTCTTTTTGCTGATTTTTCTTCCATCACCCCCATACAGTAATTATATCCTATAGGATATAATTACTGTATGGGGAGTGTTGCTGTTTATTGGCAAGATTAGAATTGACACCCCCTTCGGGTGATATACCATTCACTTTGAGACAAAAACCTATGAAAAAATTCGACAAACTCTCACCCGCTTTGAAAAAGTTCATTGTCGAGGAGGAAAAGAGCATTACTTCAGGAACAGTATCTGAATACGTAAAAGGCGCTTCTACCCCGATTTCTGCATTTGCACAGCGCACGCTTCAGCACACAAATGGCGGGGCTACGTACGCGGCTGCGCTCTGGCTGAAAGAGCACATCAAAAACGGCGGGAAAGTGGTCGTTACTTTGGCAGGGGCTTTGAGCTCGTTCCAGATTGGCGTCATGCTTGCGGAACTTATACGCCAGAACAAAGTGCATTTGATTTCAGCAACGGGCGCTAACCACGAGGAGTCCTACTACCGCTACGTAGCCCACTCTCACTACGCCTACATCCCCCGCTATACGGAACTCACACCTGAACAGGAAGCGGAACTCAGGGACGCAGGCCTTCGCAGAATCACCGACACTTTCCTTCCTGAGGACGAATCTGTGCGCATCATGGAACCGCACCTTTTGAAGATGTGGAAAGACGCAGAAGCCAAAGGTGAAAGCGCCTACCCGCACGAATATTTCCGCCGTCTGTTTTCAGAAAAACTGATTACGCCCGACCCGAAAGCAAACCCTCAGGATTCATGGGTCTACGCGGCATACGAAAAAAACATCCCGATTATCGTGCCTGGGTTTGAGGACTCAACAATGGGTAACATTTTCGCAAGCTACACCTACACGGGCGACCTGAAAGATAAGAGCGACACCGTCATCAACGGTAGCGTGATGAAAACAGGACCTGATTATTTCCACCTGATGTACGACTGGTACGCAAAGGAATCAAAAGACGCTCCGATAGCATTCCTCCAGCTCGGTGGCGGTATTGCTGCAGACTTCGTCATCTGCGCGGTGCCTTCAATGAAGCACGACCTCAAAATGCACGACGTGCGCGATTGGGCAGGATTCGTAGAAATCGGCTCATCCCCAATGTCCTACGGTTCATACTCAGGCGCAGGCGGAAAAGAAAAAATCACTTGGGACAAACTCTCAACCTCCAGCTACTACAACATCATCCAGTCCGACGTCACCGTCGCCTTCCCCTGGATTGCTGCCGTCCTTTTGGATCTGTAATTATGGCGGGGCCGAAAATAGAGTCGGCGTACGAAGTGGCTGCAAGTCACACAGATAGAAACACCGCTAAATACGCCGAGGAGTTGGGGATGTCCGTAGCGGAACTACAAGCAATAACGCGAGGGAAGACTGTGCTGGATGTCGGTTCAGGTGTGGGTCGCTACGCAGCTGAAATGCGTCTCTGGAAAAAACTAAAACAACCCGCCCCTGACAGGGTTGATTCTCTGAATCTAGCGTATGCGGCCCCCGACTACGAAGTATTGGCGGCGGACATCGCAAAAAACGAACGGGAGCCAAAAATTACCAGGCCGCCAAGTTTCCCGGGTGCAATACAGCAAGAAGACTTTGAAGAAGCAAAAGAAAAAGCCCGAGCAAACTTTCTGGCTCTTGATTGGAACGACCTATCTTCTATACAGGATGAAACGTATGACGTGGCGGTATCTGTATGCGGATTCCCGTTTTATTCGGACTTAAAGTACGAACGTCCGGAAAATCCTGCTGAGTTACAAGCAGGTCTTCAAAGGGGTAGTTTTTTCACTTTCGGAGAGCAGAGCAAAAACGTCTTTAAGAGCCTCGTGGGAAAATTGAAAAAAGACGGTATTAGTCTTCACTCCACAGACTACCCGTATGTTGGTTGGGAACGATCGCCCGTATTTCAAAAAGAATTCAAGGCTTTTTTTAGTCAGTTAGGGTGTTTAGTTTCGGTCACTGAAAGTCGAGATAAGAAAATGATTATCCGCATAGACAAAACCCAAAAAGCCGAATAACGACGTCATTGCCTTCCCCTGTACAGCAGCAGTGCTTCTTGACCTCTAAAATCCCGCGGCTTCGAGAATCGCAATATCTCGCGGAACTATATACAACTTCCCTTCTGGCGTTGTTGCCTCACTAGTAAGGAGAGCTTTTTTGGCATCGTCAGGTGAAAGCCACACAATTTCAAAGCCCTTACTTCTCTCTTTCTCCGTAAAATCTGGAATCCCTTTCTCACCTATAACTCGGGCTGTATAGCAGTACGAAATCTGTCTTAACCCAAAAATCTTTCTGTATTCAACAACAGTGCCGAGTTCACTTGTTACCTCCACATCGCAGCCTATTTCCTCGATACACTCACGGCGAAGCGCCGTGATTTTATCTTCCGCTTTGTCTAATCCACCCCCAGGAAGTTTGTAGTAATTTTCTTTAGAAACATGCAAAAGAGCCACCAGACCTTCCTCGTCCGTAACAACTGCGCGTGCCGCCTCTCGCAATTGCCACTGTGCAACATCCTCTTCAGAGGCATTTTCGGGGTTAAGTAAAAGCAATTGCTTCATGAGACCATTATAGTCGCCTTCCCTTGGGGGCGCCCATTTATATCTCTAGCGGAATATTGTATTTTTTTGAGAATTCTTTGAACATCTGGAGCCGTTTTTTAATGTGAGCGCCCCGCTTTTTCCAATCTCTTTTCAATTCTTTTAGAAGCTTCCTGTTTAAAACACGATTTATGTCATCGATTTCCAATCCAAAAGTTTTGGTAATCTGCCCTGCGCTGGCGTTAAGCAAGTAATCATTTATCAGAGTTATTTGTTTTTCGGCGGTTGCACGCTTGATATTTGGCTGTAAAACCTTCCCTTTTATATCTATTTTCTTAGCTCTTTTTTGTAAGCTTACGTATGTGGCGTTCTGTTTTTTGGTTTCAAGAGCTCCATCGAATACGCTGCCCTGAATCCCCCAATTTCTTTTTAAAATTAAGTCAAAAGCCCCAGTGAGAAATACTGCTTGTTTATGCGGGTGTTTATATAAAAGCTTGAGCCATTCAGTTTCATATTCTGAAGGGATACCCCCTTCAGAGTTTGAAAAAATATAGTTACTTATCATCAATGCTTTCCCGATTTCTTCTTGAGAAAGAACTGATAGTAGAAATGCCGACGGGTAGCGTTGGTTTTGGTAAAGATAGATTGCATCACCATGCAGTCGAACTGCGTTGTGAAGCGCGGATAACGCAAACCAATTGAGTTTTCTTAGATTTGCCATTCAAAACATTTTACAGCCGACGTAGAGCGAGGGAAATGAAAGCTTCTGAGTTTTCATTTCCGAGCCGAGGACGGCTGAAGAAAAAACGACACCCCGTGTCGTTTTTTCTACCAACCAAACTGCTTCCCTACCTCCTCGCTCGTCTCACGCTTACGGGCAACCTTTATCTCGCCGTCCTGACAGATGATTTTTGCAGGGGATGACAATAAACAATGGTGCGACGCCAATGGGTCTTGGTACGCGCCTGTGTCGTAGAACGCTACGAACTGGCTGTCGCCATTTTCCAAGTCCTCAAGGCGCGGCATGGAAATATCCCCGCCTCCCGCTGTGTATTTGTCGTCAGAGTCGCAGGAAGAGCCTGCAAACCACACACGCTGAAGCTTGCGCGTCTTCATGTTGTTGACTGGTGTCACGTGCCACTTTTGTTTCAGCGCCCACGTGTCCAAGAGGTCGTTCATGAAAGACCCGTCGATGATGTACCACTTTCGCTTCCCTTCTTCGGAAACGGTTTTCTCTGAAATGATTTTGTACAGAGTGAGCTGTGCAGGTGCTGCTACGAAACGCCCCCACTCCACAATGAGATTCGGGTGCTTTATACCTGATTTCTCACAGTACGTTTTTGCAGTTCGCACTATGCGGTTGATGGCAGACTTGCCCGTATAGAACTTCCCTTTCTTTTCATACGGAATACCTGCGCCGCCACCCATGTCGATGGTGTCCAAGTTTGGATTCTTCTCGCGAAGTTTTTCGTAGATGTAGAGGGCGCGTTTCAAGGGAACAATAAGACCCTCTACTTTCTCAATCTGGGAAGAGATGTGGTAGTGCAAGACAGAGAGGTTTCTGATTTTGCCGAGCTTCAAAATTTCGTCTTCGCGGAAGCCGTAGCGGTTGAAGCGCTTGTCCCAGTGCGATTGCACACGGACGTTCATATTCAAACGAATGCCCGTCTCACCTTTGAAATTTTTGAAACGCTCCAATTCATTATGGTCCTCAATAATCGGAATGATGGTCAACCCCTTTGCGCGCAATTCTTCAATAAGCGCGATGTACGCTTCTGTTTTCGGGCCGTTGCAGGTTACGCGGATTTTTGGGCTAAAGCGATTCTGCTCAAGCATCCTCTTCACGAGCCATAGTTCGTTCACAGATGCCACGTCAAAATGCCCGCCTTCGGAAACAACCGGTAGGACGAACTCTTTGTTCTGATTCACCTTCATCGCGTAGTGGTAGAAGAACTTACCTTTGTAGCCGTACAGCTTGATGTACGCATCAAAAATGTCGATGAGGTTTCGAACGCGGGATTCCAAAATGAACGGAAACACCACCTCCAAAGGAGAGCCGTATTTTTTCAAAAGTGAGTGAACGTTGTAGGTGTGATTCCCCTCTTTCACCAAAAGGTCGCCCCCTTCGGTAATATCAAAAAACTGCGTATTGAATTCTTCGCGACCTAACTTCCAGAACCGCTTAAAGCCGTTCTTTTTCGCCTTCTTTTTTTGTGTAGTTTTCAACTCAGTGAATTATTCAGTGGAAGCACTAGTGTATGAAATGTGGACGCGATGTCAACCTTTTTTTACTAAAAGATGTGCTTACCAGCCAGTAAGTCGTTCCAAATGTTATTCGAGAATGAACGCCCATCAAACGTGTTGAGTGTGTAATCGCCTGTCTCGAGGTCGATGAATTCGCCTACACCCCCACCTGTTACCAAATCAGCAACGACAAACGCAATAAGATCGTGTTTGTTTGCAGTGCCTCCGTTTCGCACCATTTTCTCGCCGATGAGCGCGCGCTTTAGTATTCTCTCCTTCACTTTTTCAGCTCCGCGGAGTGTGAGTTCAAGCGCGGTTAACGCAGCGCGACGCTGGCCAGATGCGCACATGCGATCTCCATCGGGATAGGAAAATATTCGTTTTTCTGCTGCATTAGCCATTTTTTATATTATACCACTTTGAAACAGTAAGTCAAATATACAAAGACCGCACGAGGGCGTGCGGTATGGGGCAAAAAATCACAAGTGACACTGAACCAAATTTTTGAGCTTCAATCTTTATTCTGTTCCGTCTGTTGCAGTTTCGGCAATCTGCGTACCGGATGTCATTTATGGTTGTACATCATTACCATGTCTCCAGAAGAAGAGACAATCGACACTATCAATTTCGCCGAAGCGAAACATTTTTCCTCATGGAATTGTTCCACGAGCAGCTTCCGCTACCCGTGCCTTGTTACAACTTACTCCCTGTCACCGAACTTACCGTGGACCGCGATAAACGCGAGCGTCGGGTATTCCCGGCTCCCTTGAGTTGATGGGCGGTGAGTACAAAACTCGAGAACGTATTCACCGTGGTATGGCTGACCCACGATTACTAGTAATTCCAGCTTCATGAGGTCGGGTTGCAGACCTCAATCCGTACTGAGGCAACATTTTGAGATTTGCTCCACGTTACCGTCTTGCGTCTCTTTGTTGTTGCCATTGTATCACGTGTGCAGCCCAAGACATCAGAGGGGCATGCTGATCTGGCGTCATCCCCACCTTCCTCTCCCGTGAGGGAGCAGTCTCGCCTGACATTTAAAACAGGCAACGGGGGTTGCGTTCGTTTCCCCACTTAAGGGAACAGCTCAAGCCACGAACTGACGACGACCATGCACCACCTGCCTAGCACCCTCGAAGGCTGATCTCCTTTCGGAGGCCGTGCAGCTAGGTTTCAAGTCTTGGTAAGGTTCTTCGCTTACCTACGAATTAAGCCACATGATCCACTACTTGTGCGAGTTCCCGTCTATTCCTTTGAGTTTTAATCTTGCGATCGTACTACCCAGGCGGTTCTCTTAACGCGTTAGCTTCGCCTCGAAGAGGGTCGATACTCCTCAAAGCCAGAGAACATAGTTTAGGGCGTGGACTACAAGGGTATCTAATCCTTTTCGCTACCCACGCTTTCGTGCCTCAGTGTCAGGAATGTCCCAGTGTGCTGCCTTCGCATTCGGTATTCCCCTAGATATCAACGGATTTCACCCCTACACCTAGAGTTCTACACACCTCGTACACCCTCCAGCATGACCGTTTCCCTCCGAGTCTCCGGGTTGAGCCCGGAGAATTTAAAGAAGGACTAATCACGCCACCTACGCACCCTTTACGCCCAGTGATTCCGGGTAATGCTTGGGGCCTCTGTATTACCGCTCCTGCTGGCACAGAGTTAGGAGCCCCTTATTCTTAGGGTACTGTCAAAACTTCATCCCCTATAAAAGGTGTTTACGTCCCAGAGGGACTTCATCCACCACGCGGCGTCGCTCCGTCAGACTTTCGTCCATTGCGGAAGATTCTCGACTGCGGCCTCCCGTAGGAGTAAGGACCGTATCTCAGTTCCATCGGTGGGGGTCAGCCTCTCAGCTCCCCTAAACGTCATAGCCTTGGTGAGCCATTACCTCACCAACTAGCTGATATTGCGCAGGCCGCTCCCGAAGCGATAAATCTTTACTCCTTAGAGACCATCTGGTATTGCGCTGTCTTTCGACAGAATATCCCAGACTTCGGGGTACGTTCCTACGTGTTACTACCTCGTCTGCCGTGGGTCTAAACCCACTCGACTTGCATGCCTTATCCACGCCGCCAGCATTCACCCTGAGCTAGGATCAAACTCTCAGTAAAGATTCATGCATTCAATTGAGATGCATGAATCAACAGACGGAACAGAAGAAAAACAAAAGCTCTTGGTTACTTTCCCTAACGAAAATTTTTACATCTCCGGAAGGTACTGGTTACTTAACACTTAACTCATCAGACCGCTCCTAAGCTGTCTAATGAGTACACTTGGTTTAATTGTACTTGTGGTACACAACCTATCTGATTGCTACAGATAGATTGGTTATTTAGTTGTCAAAGATCGCTATGGGCAAAAAAAAGCCGAAGCTCACACTTCGACACCAACAGGATTTTGTTTCTTTCGAATGAATCGATAGTTACTCAATCATGGGCATCAGAGATGTGAAGATTAGCTTTACCGTCGGGTTGATCCGCAGACCCTCCCGAACAGTCCGCCGAGCCATAGCTCAGACGTTCGGGCATACTACCCTAGCCCTACGGGCGCGTCAACTAGCCTCAAAATAGGCCTTTTGGGGAGAACGGGTGGATAAAAACTCCTTATATAAAGGGGGTTTTTGACAAAATAGTCAAAATGATACATAATCCAATCTTATGCCAAGAGCAGGTATTGAAGCGAGCGGGGGCAGGACAGACTTACCGAACGGACAAACGCGGGTCTATTTTTATGGATTTAGGCACTACACTCATGAAGAGGTTGTGGATTTTTCTGCCGGAACATTACTGGAGATAAGGGATTACCTTACTGATGCGCAGCAGAAGCCGCAAAAAGTAGCCGTCTACTCCGCGGGGGGCAGGTTTCAAGGACATAGGACAGAAACGGGATTAAGCCAGATTCAATCTGATAACTTTGCATTGGTTAACCAGGTCATAAGAGAAAAACTCCAATCGAAATAACAGAGCCTGCTATAGTGCTTTGTATGTTCGGTTTTGACGACAAAAAGTCCCCTATTACGGTCATATCCCTCGGCGGTTCTATGGTCGCCCCTGAGCTCCCGAACGGAGTCCTGGTAAAGGCGTTTGTTGACCAAATAACGGCACGTACAAAAGAAGGGCGCCGATTCGTGATTGTCGTCGGAGGCGGAAGAACTGCACGAAACTACTACGAAGCTCTGAAAGCGGCAGGTAATCAAAAACCGGAAGACGGAGATTGGATAGGCATCTACGCCACGCACCTGAACGCAGAATTAGTACGCCTTACATTCGGCGAAATCGCCCACCCCGACGTGAACAAAGACCCGACGAAAAAAATGGACTGGAAAACTCCTGTATTGATTGCGGGCGGATGGGTGCCGGGACGTTCAACTGATTACGATGCCGTCTTGCTTTCAAAAATGTACGGCGCGACCAAAATGGTAAATATTTCAAACATTGACTACGTCTACACCGCGGATCCAAAGAAAGACCCTAACGCAAAACCTATCGAAAAGATTTCCTGGATCCAACTTCGCGCCATGCTCCCCCATGAATGGAGCCCTTCTATCTCTGCTCCGTTTGACCCTATCGCTGCAAAAGAAGCAGAGGCACTCAAAATATCCGTTTCGATAGTAAACGGCGCAGACCTAGAAAACGCTCTTTCCGCAATCGACGGCAAGGAATTTAAAGGGACAAGTATACAAAATTAATATGGATTTTGAAGATGACATCGGAGAACTTTTTGCCGATTGTCCTACCTGCTTCGGGAACGGGTGCGAACTCTGCCTCGGTCGAGGAATAATACTGAGCGAAAAAGGACGAGAGGCTCGGGTGCGTGGTGACGAAATGATGAAAAGTCTGCCTACAGTTTCTCGTGAAGCTGTGGCGGGGATTGTAAAAAGACTTCGGGCGGCAGACCGTGGTATTCGCGTTGTGACAGAAGACGGTGAACGAATTCCTGATTTATACAAAAGACCGAAACGCTAAAGACGTTCTTTCAGCAATAAACAACAAAGAATCCGAAGGAACACGAATTACGTAGACCGAGATTTGTCAGGAGGATTCAGTTTCCCTTTGAAAACACCCCACGTCGGCAAAGCGTTGTCTCGAGGTCGCCACCCACCACACTCGCTGGTGACCGCACAATTTGTAGGACACCGACCGTTTTTAATTTTCTTCACACATCCGCTTGAGCCGAGGTTTTCCTTACAATGCTGCGGTTCCATTCGAGCATCGCCAGCCCGTAAAGGAAGCAATTTTATCTCTCCTTCTACCATGTATATATTATACACTTTTATTGCTTATATGTCAAATATTCTTCAGCGCCCTCTCTCTGCGTCGCTCACATGCACCAAAACTAGCGATCTAGAGCGCGGAAGCGGAGTTTTTACTACTAGCAAACGTCGCAGTATTTCTCTTCGAATTCTGCCGTCGTCAAGCTTTCTGAAACGCACCTCGGCAACAAATCCATTTTGAGTTTCCACCAAATGCCGTTCATCGTCGGCGCGATACCTAACTGGAAGTTGTCGGCGATTCACGTGAAGCTCGAGCTCGCGAATCATTTTTATTTTGAAACCACTTAAGCTCTGTCATCAAACTTGAGGCGAGGACGACGCGGAGGTTGCGCGGTTGAAACACCTGTATCCTCCACAACATTACCCCCATCTTTCGACAATAGCTTATGTAAACCTTTACCTGCAATTCTACCCTCTGCAATAGCCTGCCTTAACGCAGCCTCGTCTGCCACAGGATCCCCCTTTTCGGTGAGCCTAGGTCTTTGAGGTGCACTAGCAGGACCGAAGTCTCTTTTATCTCCCACCATACAGTTTTTATTTAAAGGTTGCTAACCTCTCCAGAATACCACTATTTGGAATTTATTCTATTTCTTCTTTTTGTGGTCGATTACCTCCGGTTTCTGCATTTTCTCTAAGGTCACTAACATCGGCGAACCAAAGAATATAGATGAATACGTTCCCGTTGCGATACCGATTATGAGCGCAAGGACGAAGTTCTGGGAAACTTCAGGCCCAAAGAAGTAGAGCGCCAAAAGCGCAAGTATAGTTGTCAACGAAGTATTTATTGAACGCGAAAGTGTTTGGTTTACCGAACGCCCCACCACTTCTTCAAACGGTTCTTTCAGATTTTTGTCCTGATTAATCTTTAGATTTTCGCGAACTCGGTCAAACACCACAATAGAGTCGTGGACGGAGAAACCTAAGATAACTAAAATAGCGGTGACGAATAGCGTATCGACTTCAGCACCAAAGAAATGACCCATGAGGGCAAAAGCGCCCAAGGGAACAATCACGTCGTGCGCGAGTGCGAGAAGTGTGACTAAGCCGTACTTCCAGCTTGCCACAGGCTTCGACACATGCCGAAACGCAAACATGACGAAAAGGGCGATTGCAATAAGCACTCCGATGATTGCCCAGAGGGATTTCGTCTGAAGCTCTTCTCCGATAACGGGGCCAACAGAGTCAAAGCGTTTTTCTTCAAACTGACCGAGGGTAGCAAGGCCACGCTTTGCCGAATCATAGCCAGCTGAATCTAGAAACGGGGTGCGGATAAGGAAGCCGTTCCCTTCTGTGGAGCGAATCGATGAGCCCTCGATGCCTACTGTTTCAAGTGTTGCAGTGATGTCCGCGGTGCTTGGCGCACCTTCGGTGTACGCAATTTCAAGTAGTGAGCCCCCTTTGAAATCGATGCCAAACTTCAATCCCCACACGAGGAGCGCCGCGATGGAAAGAACCGAAACCGCGATTGATATGCCGTAGAAAATCTTTCTGTTTTTTACAATCCACATGTTGGGTTTTCTTATGAACGAAGAGAATTAGAAAACGCTATATCCCGCCCTCTAAGCATCTTGGCTTTCGGAGCACAGAGGGCGGGATCTAAGTAAATAATAGTCGTCATACTCCTTTATTTACTAAGACCGTGACCGAATAAGAAGTGGGCTGCTTTCGAGTGCGCAAGGCCAAGCGCGAGAAGGAACGTGCGCGTGACGGTTGTTGCAGTGAACATAGAAATCAAAACACCGATAACGAACACGAGCGCGAAACCTTTAATCACTGCCGTGCCACCAAACCAGAATAGAATGACGCCTGTGATGATAGATGAGAGGTTTGAATCGCGGATTGAGGACCACGCACGGTGGAACCCCTCTTTAATTGCTTCGGGTAAATCTTTTCCTTTCTCAAGCTCTTCTTTCGTGCGCTCGAAAATAAGAATGTTTGCGTCAACCGCCATACCGATTGAAAGAATGAACGCTGCCAATCCCGCAACCGTCAAGGTGACTGGAATTAATTTGAAAATTAAAAGCGAAATCACGACATACATGAGGAGCGCGACGACAGCAATCAACCCTGGTAAGCGATACCAAAGAACCAAAAACACCGCGACTAGCACAAAACCCCACATACCTGCCATAACGCTTTGTTCGAGCGCTGTTTGCCCCAACGATGGACCAATAGATTGTGAGGAAACGAGCTCAACGGGCACAGGCAACGCGCCAAAGTTCAAATCGCGCACCAACTGCTTTGCTTCCTCAGGAGTGAATCGACCTGTGATTGTCGCTGTGCCGTTCGGGATTGCCTCTTGAATAACAGGAGTTGAAATCGGCGCGCCGTCGAGGAAAATGGCGAGGGGTTGCCCAATATTTTCCGTTGTTATTTTTTTGAAAAGTTCCGCACCTTCGGTATTGAAGTTAATGACGATAACAGGCTCATTTGAAACACCTCCTGATGCCGTACTTGCAAACTCAAGCGTTGCGCGAGAAAGAAGTGCGCCCGTAAGACCTGTTTCGATATACGTGACTGAGGAAGTGCCGAATGATTGCTGTAATTTAAATTCAAGAACTGGAGTTGAGCCGATCGCGCGCACTGCATCTGAAAGATTTGAAACTCCTGGAAGTTCGACCACCAGTCGGTGTTCATTACCACTCACTCCTCCTTTCTCAGTCTGAACCAATGGCTCTGAGACACCGAAGATGTTCACCCGACGCTCCACCACTTCTCGCAATGAATCCATGGCGTCCTGTGGATCACCCTGCACTTTTGATACATCAGCTTTATAGAGAAGGTGTGTACCACCCGCTAAATCGAGACCAAATTTGAAAGGTATATTTGGAGCGCCATACACACCTGTGGCAACCCACCCTATTCCTGCTCCTGCCAAAAGGAGAATAACCGCCCAAATACGTACCATCGTCATTTGGAACAGTATGCCCTTTTGGGGCACTTATCGCAACGAGGCTATATGCAAATAGGAAACTTAGTCACCCGAACGAGTGGACTCTCCACCCCCCGCCCTTTACGGGTTTACCAGAACCCTTACTCTCAGTCCGAGAGGAAGCCGAACCGAGAAGCGACTGTCGTACCCAAAACTGACACTCAGGGCTGTCAAAAAACGCAGCGACGTTTACGCGGCTACCACTCACGAGGCGACCAACGTATCTAGAGGTGCGACGATCTACTGACATAAAACAACAATGCAGTGAGAAGTGGGCTTGTCAATACTTAGCCGAGCATGCGGAACATATCTTCCTTCGAAGAAACTTGGATATCCCCTTTCCGAACCGTACCCGTAAAGACCACTGGAGCGTTTTCGATTACCGCGAGCGGCTGGCGCTCACTCCCCTCACCCATCGTAAGCATTGCGGCAGTCGCGAGAGAATCCGCAACGTTTGTAGAGGCGAATTTGAATGTGCGTCCGAACAAATCTTTCTTGCCTTTGTAGTCTTTCACCCCCTTAAACCCCGCATACCCAAGCGCAACCCCCACGACCCCTTTTCGGCGTGACATTGGCACTGAATCAGCAATAATGACGCCAAGTTTTTTCAGCTTGAATTTCTTTTTGAGCACCGCTCGCAAACGGATGGCGCTTTTGTAACTGTCACGCGGTAAAAGAATTATTTTTCCGTTCCCGTTTGACTCATCAATACCAGCATTTGCCATCAGTATTCCGTCTTTCTCTGTAAGCCACACTTTTTGCGTTTTTTTTGCCCACGCGCTTTCTTTTTTAATCAGGCGTTCCCGATCTTTCGGATTTGCGGTTCGCCCTTCAGACAAGGAGACAATTTTAGAGGAAATAACAACAACACTTCCCTCTTTCAGTTTCGGTATATGTGTAAGAACAAAATCTGGAAGGCCTTCTCCCTCTTTAAAGATTTTTGTCTTAACCGAAAAAATATTCATAGAAGTCCCATGAACAGTATAAGTGATATGATATATCATATCACTACCAACACGTAATGCTTTTTATTTTTGAGGCGGGACTGGTGCTGGTTCTTTCTCTTTCAAGAGCTTGATGCCTACATACGAAAGCGGGGTGTACAAAAAGCCCATTGCCACTTTATAGAGCCACCATGGTATTGCGATACCGATAATCGTAGAGAGCGGTAGCACTCCGACATACGCAATTGCCATGAAGAGAGCGGTATCAAGCCCCTGCGACCAGATGTTTGAGAGTGTCGAGCGAAGCCAAAACAATTTTTCACCCAACTTTGCCTTGAAGAAAAAGAACGCGAGCACGTCTTGGTATTGCGCAACGACGAATGCGACTACTGAAGCGATAGCGAAACGGACCGACAAACCGAACACATCGTTATAACTTTCCATCGGCACTGGAAGGCGGTGACCCCACGGCATTGCAAGCGAGAGGAATGTGTACGCAATAAAAAGTACCGTTGAAACTATACCCGCCAAGACGAAATATTTAGCTACTTTCTTTCCATATACCTCGCCCACAACATCGGTCATCAAGAACACGAACGGAAACATAAAGATTCCAACTGAAAGCTGGGTACCGAAGATAAATGGCATCAGTTTTGCTCCAAGAGTGTTGGCTGCAAACAAAGACACGAGGTATACCGCAAGCGCGATAACGAGTTTCTTAAATGCTTTTTCTGAAAGTTGAATCATAGAGACGTAATTAGACGTTTTTCATAAAAGGCCAGAATGAAAAGCGTCGTCAGATCATGAGAGTTTAATACAGCGTTACTTGTGTTATACCTGTTCCCTTGCCTGCTTTATGCACTTCTCCTCTCTGCACTTGAAATGACTCATACTGCCCAGCGTCGTCAACAGTCAGAATAAACTGGTATCCCTCCCGAGGTCCATCGGCAACACGAACGGTTCGTTTCTTCAGAGGAACTTCCCCTGGAAACGAAATGGCATCCTTTCCTTGAAGTTTGAACGTGTAGAGGGGACGAGTGGCGTGCGGCTTTTCGCTCATACTTCTGAAGCGTACGATGGTTCGTATTGTCTAGCAAGCGCCACAAGGTTTGCAAAAATTTCGACAACAACAATGGGGCCCAAGCCTCCTGGCACGCTCGTGAATATAGAACATTTTTCTGCGCATGCTGGATCCGCATCGCCTACCAATTTTCCTCCGAGCTCGGACGCGCCTGCATCCATAATAATTGCTCCCTCTTTAATCATATCGGGCTTTATAAGGTGCGATACGCCTGTTCCAAGAACGATGATGTCCGCATCTTTGGTGTTCGCGCCCACATCATCTCCTTTCTGAAGGACTTTTGTTTTTGCACCCAAACACTGAAACATTACTTCAGCGGGTTTCCCTACCAATCTTCCCTTACCGACAATCACCACGTACTTCCCTTTCAAATCAACGTTGTATTCTTTCAAAACATAGCGCATCGCAGCAGGCACAGGTGGCGTTGCAAGAAAATCGCATCGTTTTAATTCCGCAAATGATGCATCACTCATCACGTCGACATCCAGCATATGCGGGATTGCGTTTTTCACACGCTCGACATCAAGCCCTTTTGGAATCGGGAGCTGAAGAATTATGCCGTTATGAATGCGTGCTTTGTGTACCGCGGCAATGATTTCATCTTCGGTGCAGGTTTCAGGAAGGCGGTATTCGGTAACTGAAATATCAAGAGAAGCGGCGGCTTTTTTCTTAATCCCGACGTAGGAGGAAGTGACTTTGTCAGTCGTTGCAATAATGACTCCGAGGGAAAGGTCTGCAAGGTTCTTGCGCTCCGCCCAAACTTCCAAGCGCCTTTTTTCTGCGAGTGCTTTGCCGTCAATAGTAATTCCCATAAAAAGAAAAAGCCCTTTCGGACACCGAAAGTATACCGTATTACACTCCGAAAATCTTCTTAAGCTCTGCCACCCCCTCTTCAAGGCCTATTTTAGGCTCCCAGCCCAAAAGTTCTTTTGCTTTGCGAATATCAGCTTCCGTACGTTTCGGCTCTATACGGGGCGGTATGTACTCCACAGGCCCTCCAATCAGTTTCGCAAGCTCATTCACGGATACCTGCTTCCCACGCCCGAGATTGATGACCTCCCCTTTCCCGACTTTGGGAGAGGTGGCAGCGGCAATCATGCCGTTCACGATGTCAGTTATGTGTGTGAAATCGCGAGTCTGTTCCCCATCCCCAGTTATCGTCATCAATTTCCCTTCCTTTCTCTGTTTGAGGAACTTACCGATGACCAGGGCATACGCTCCATCAGGATCAAGCCTTGGTCCGTACACGTTGAAGAAGCGCACTGAAACGGTCTGCAGGCCGTACACGGTCGCAAACACTTTTGCGTACAATTCGCCGACATATTTCTGAAGGCCGTACGGCGATAACGGGTCTGCAAGCATGTCTTCTGAGAGTGGAAGTTTCTCTTGATTGCCGTATGCAGAACTTGAAGCGGCATACACCACGCGAGAAACTTTTGCCGCATGCGCCGCACGCAACACAGAAAGCGTGCCTCCGACATTTACGGAATTTGTTTCTTCGGGGTAATCAATTGAATACTGCACACGAGGAAGTGCAGCGAGATGAAATACATACTGTGCTCCTTCCATAATAGGAAGAATTTTTTCGTAATCTCGGACATCAAGCTCATGCAAAACCGCTTTCGGGTTTACGTTTTCCGCCTTACCTCCTGAAAGGTTATCGATGACAGCAACTTCGAAACCTTGGGCAATCAACGCATCGGTAACGTGCGAACCAACGAACCCTGCTCCGCCCGTCACCACCGCCTTTTTTTTCTGAGTATTCATATATATGAGTGTACCTTTATTTACCTGCGCGCGACAGAAGAATCTGAACGGTGCGGAGAATGATAATTGAGTCAAGAATAACGGAGCGCTTCTTCAGGTAGTAGAGGTCATAGGAAAGTTTATTTCTGGTCGCCTCGACATCCAACTTCCATTTCGGCGGTGACGCATGCTTAATCTGTGCCCACCCAGAAATTCCTGGCTGGAGCATGTGGCGCGCAGCATAATACGGGATTTGTTTTTCGTACTCGGCAACGAGCGCGGGTATTTCAGGTCGCGGACCGATGAGTGATAGTTCCCCGACGAGTACATTCCAAAACTGTGGCATTTCATCTATCTGTGTTTTGCGCAAAAACGCCCCCAGCTTTGTGACACGGTTCTGCTTCTGACGCTCAGGATCTCCCGCATCGTCAAACAACATGGTGCGGAATTTAATGATTTTAATCAGCTTGTTGTTTTTACCGACACGTTCCTGAAAAATAAATGCATTCCTCCCCTCGCCTGTTTTTAACATAAGTGCCACCGCGCCCAACAATGGCGAGAGAGTAACGAGCGCAAACGAAGAAAGCACGATATCAATAATCCTTTTTACGGACGAATAGAAGAACGACTCTTTCACCTTGAGCACGTGCTCATCAACCGAAGAGAATGAGACGCGGTCAAAAAGTTCTTCATATATATCTGCTTGGTCGATAAACCGCACACCGTTCTTCATAGCTTCAACGCGTACGGCAGCAAACGAAGCATCCTTGAACACTGAGAACGGTATGACCAGCATTGTCGCCTTTGATGCAGTGAGAAGTTCTCTCAGCACATCTGCCGAAAGCGGAGCCTCAATACCAACATCGTAGAGTCGCGCGAAACGAACGGAATAGCGTGTATTTCCGTTCACTTCTTCATATATATCGAGAGCTTCCTGACCGCTCCCTACAAGGAGGGCCGGCTCAGCCGCACGAAGTGAGATAAGTGGGAAAAGGTACATGCGCCAAAACGATACCAGCCCCACTGACAATAGAAGATAAATGAAAAGGAATCCTTTCGGTTGAATGTCAAAAAACGGAATAAAAAAGAAGAACGCTGCTGCGAGAATGACGTTTGCTACCTGCGCGTAGAATATTGTCGCAGGCAAGCTCTCTTTCATGACCAGTGTGTGTTTCTCATACAGGCCCGCGATAAAGAACACGAGGGTTGAAGCGAGAAATAGGAACGAGAAAGGGACGAAGTGGATCGATAAAAGATACGCCCCCGGAAATTCAGAGTACCGAACAACCATGCTCACAAAGAGAGCGGCGCTCAAGAAGAAAATATCACCTAAAAAGAGGAGGGGCGCTTCGCGCCTTTGAGAAATCTTCATCTGTGGTGTCCATAGTACCCGAGGCAGGACACCCTGAAAAGAAGCCATATTTATTGCTACCATTGCCCTACCGAGCGGGTTACATAGACGAACATGAAGAAAATCCTTTATCTCATCACCAAGGCAAACTGGGGCGGCGCCCAAAGATACGTCTACGACCTTGCGACGAACCTCCCCAAAGACCGTTTTGAGGTGCGGGTCGCCTTTGGAACTGAGGGTCTTTTGGCACAGAAACTGGAGGAGAAAGGGGTGCAGACTTTTTCAATAAAAAGTATGCACCGCGACATTTCGCTTACGAGCGACGTGAGTAGCTTTTTTGAACTACTGACTCTTTTCCGCAAAGAAAAGCCCGATATCGTACACCTCAATTCTTCAAAAGCAGGAGGAATAGGGGCACTCGCGGCACGTGTCGCAGGCGTTCCAAAAATTATCTTTACTGCGCATGGCTGGCCGTTCTGGGAAAATCGAAGCACACTCGCGCGAGCTCTTATATATTTATTTTCATGGCTTACCGCTGTCCTCTCTGACAAAGTGATCACGGTGTCCGATTACGATTTAAAAGTCGCGAAAGAAATGCTTTTCGTCGGACACAAAGCGGTGCGTATTTATAACGGCATCGGCGAACAGACCTTTGGCTCAGGCGAAATCATTCGTCAGTCATTTCCAAAAAGTGTCCGCATTACGGGCACCATCGGCGAGCTGAATAAAAACAAAAACCAGATTGCACTTATAGAAGAAGCCAGGAAGAATCCTGATATGCACGTGGCTATTGTTGGTGACGGCGAGGATCGACGGTTTTTAATAAAAAAAATAGAAGAATACAATCTTGATGACCGAGTGAAGATAATCGGATTTAATTGGGCAAGCAACGTATTGAAAGGATTTGATGTGTTTGCGCTTCCCTCAATTAAAGAAGGCCTCCCCTACGTGCTTCTTGAGGCAAAAGCCGCAGGACTTCCGATTGTTGCAAACCGCGTAGGCGGCGTTGGCGAAATACTGGATGCAAAAGATATGAGTGAATTTTCGCTTACGCGAATGCTTGAAAAGACCCTTACTGTATACAACTAACCTCTAGCCAACGCCGACCATTTCGTGTCGCTCAGAGTCGGCAACGGTACGGCTATAGCGTCGCATCGCGTTCACGATTCCAAGAAGTGCATAGCCTGTGAGAAGGTGGGAACCGCCATAGCTCATAAATGGCAACGTAATACCGGTTACGGGGAGCAAGCCTATGTTCATGCCGATATGAATCGCAGAATGCACAGCAAACAGTACGGTGACACCGAGAATAAAGAGGGATTCGAAATTTGAACCTCCTTCGCGTGCATTTTCAATAAGTCGAAAAAATAAAACTGCAAACAACAAAAGGAGAATGAGTGTCCCGATGAGCCCCCACTCCTCAGCAAACGCGGCAAAGATAAAGTCAGTCTCATGCTCGGGCAAGAACTGAAGTCTTGATTGCGTCCCGTACCCAATTCCTTTTCCTAAGAGCCCACCCGAGCCGACAGCGACTGTCGACTGAAACGCGTTGTAGCCTGCCCCAGACACGTCGGACAAGGGATGAATAAACGTCATAATTCTGTCTTTTTGATACGGCTCAAATGCAAAAAACCAAAGCCCTGCAAACGCAATCGTGCCTATAGCCAGAAGTCCCAACAAGTGCCGCAAGGGGATGCCTGCAATCAAGACAACTCCCATCCACACACCTGCAACAATAACCGCCGAACCGAAGTCGGGCTGGAAAAAGAGGAGCGCAAAAATAACAAACATGTACGCCCCCGAAACCAAGAGGTGGCGGATTTGTGCAATTTCAATGTGACGACGTGAAAAGTATTTTGCCAATACGAGAATAAGCGCAAATTTTGCAGGGTCAACGGGCTCAACCGCAAAAAAACCAAGATTGTACCAACTTTGCGCACCTTTAAATGTTGCGCCGATAACGAAAAGAAACGCCAATGCTGCAACGGCACCGAGATACAGCAGAGTAACGATACTGGTGCGCCTCAAGAATCTAAAATCAATGAGACTGAAGACGAAAAAGACAATGACTCCTAATGAGAGCCAGATGGTTTGTCGCTCGCCGAACGTCGTTCCCTGCCCAAACGCGTACATGGACACCATGCCAGCGAGCGATATAAGAACCGCGCTCCCCAACATCAGCCAGTCGGTGCGGCGCAAAAACTGCATAGATTAGCGGGTGCGTGCAGTTACAACCGTGCGCACGATTTCTTCAGGGAAATTTTCTTGCCACGTAAACACCGCTTCCACGTCGCCACGTGCTGGAATTTCCGAAAGTACCGTTTGCGAGGCTGCGACTAAGACTTCATCTTTCCCATAGAGAAGTGCCGTTACTGTCACTTTCGGCACCGATTTTGGCGTTGTGTTTGAAACGCGTGCGGTGAGGCGCAGATTTTCACTATCCAAAACTTCAGAGTCAATAACCACAGGGCTCTGTGGACGGGACTTTTCACGCCAGACAGCCTGGCCGAATTCTATAAATGTTTTCGTGGGTGCACGCTCGCGAGTCACAATATTTGTCTCCAAGAGCGGAACCGTTTCCCCTGGATCGAGAACCATGGTGCCGCTTCTCTGTGCAACTAAAATATTATCGGCATCATACATATAAAACGTATACGGAAGATTGGTAGTGCCTGCGTTCGTCGAAGGGTTCCTGATCATTGCGACCGCGTGATAGACACCGTTCGCAACTTTCACCGATCGCGACCACACTGCGGAAATTGCGGGAGCTTCACAGACTTTGACGCACACACCACCACAATCGACACCTTCTTCATTCTGATTCATCTTGCCGTCAATACAGGTCGGTGCTTTATAGAAAAATACAAAACCCAACACAATCAAAACGACAGCGATAACACCGAGCACGACGAGTGCATAGAACAGTTGGCGCTTCATTCCCCACGGCATACGCGCATGATATCAAAAATCCCGCGTTATAAGACGGCCACCTAACACCGAGCATTTCAGATGCTTGTTCTGAAGAAGACTACCATCGAGTGAGCGAGGGCAATGGAAAGCTCGCTTTCTGATTGCCGAGCGAACGATGACGGTATCAGTTTCGGACTTTCGAAACTGATACTCTCCCGTCCTCGGGAGTGGCCGCCGCCAGAACAAGAGCAATACAAAAACACCAACCATTTCTGGTCGGTGTTTTTGTATTGAATACTTTGTTCTGGCGGTCGCCTACTCTCCCCTTACGAGTACCATCGGCTCTGGTGGGCTTAACTGCCGTGTTCGGAATGAGAACGGGTGTGGCCCCACTGACAAACCACCAAAACAAAACATTCAATACGAAGATTTTATTATTTCAATTTAAGACTTCATTCACATAGAGAACATCGAGCACAAAACAGGGTTATGGATTTTCATGCTTCCCCGCAAAAATCGGCGAATTAGTACTCTTCGGCTGAATGTATTGCTACATGTACACCTTGAGCCTATCAACGTGATCATCTCTCACGGGCCTTAACGATATCTAATCTTGGAGGGAGCTTCCCGCTTAGATGCTTTCAGCGGTTATCTCTTCCCGACATAGCTACCCTGCAATGCTCCTGGCGGAACAGCAGGTAGACCAGAGGTCAGTTCATCCCGGTCCTCTCGTACTAAGGACGACTCTCCTCAAATATCAACGCTCATAGTAGATAGGAGACCAACCTGTCTCACGCAATGTGTTTGCTTTCGTTACCGAAAGTATCGGACTGTATCTTTACCCTCCAATTCTTTTACAAATCGTTTCGGGTAATCAACGTGCAGTCTCTACGGGCGCCGAGATTTTCTTAACGGTAAACCGTTCTAGAAAATCCAAGTGCAGTTGCGTTAGCAAGCTGCCGTGCTTCCCTCGGAATTGTCCTTTGCAGGATTTTCCCGATATATGTTGATCGGTGCGTCATGTAATTTCGTACATGCGCCGCCGTGATGATTGGTTCTGTTTCTTTTTGTGACGAAAAAACCTGATATTCATTTGAACAACTTTCTCTCTCAATCGGGTTCAGACTGCTTAACAGACAAGGTTCTAGCTCCCAGGTACTAGGTTTTAGCTTTAAAGCTAACACCTGGCACCTAGTCCCTAACACCTTCTCTAATTAAACGGTCTGAACCCAGCTCGCGTACCACTTTAAATGGCGAACAGCCATACCCTTGGAACCTTCTCCAGCTCCGGGATGTGGTGAGCCGACATCGAGGTGCCGAACTCCGCCGTCGCTATGGACGCTTAGGCGGAACTAGCCTGTTATCCCCAGAGTAACTTTTATCAGATAATCTTTGACCGCATCTAATGCGAATCAGCGGTTCACTATGCTCCACTTTCGTGTCTGCTCGACATTCACGTCTCGCAGTTAAGCCAGCTTGTGCCATTACACGACCGGCACGGTTTCCATTCGCGCCTAGCTGACCTTTGTAGACTCCTCCGTTACTTTTTTGGAGGAGAGCGCCCCACTCAAACTGCCTACCACGCACTGTCTCCCTGGTGTTTTCCAGAGGTTAGAAATTACGACGCATAAGGATGGTATTGCACTGACGAGTCCACATGAGCCAAAACCCATGCTTCAACCTCTCCCATCTATTCTACGCAGATGAATCATAATCCCAATACGAAGCTACAGTAAAGCTTCTGGGGTCTTTTCGTCTAACTATGAGTAACCGGCATCTTCACCGGTACTGTATTTTCACCGAGCAAGTCCTCGAGACAGTTCCCAACTCGTTACACCATTCGTGCACGTCTGAACTTACCAGACAAGGAATTACGCTCTTCGATTCCTATTTATTGTACGAAGGACTCTATCTTCATCCTTCGACTTCGCTCAGGATAAACCTTTTGCAAAATTGAAGGAGCATGACATTTGGTCTCTTGTTGGTCATGATTGGATTACGCATGCATTACTGCATGTAAGGTAACTTAGTGTATTTTTATTTCTGTTTATCTCTACAATCGTCCCAATCCTTCCCGCCTCGATTACTCAAGACGGAAACCTTAGGACGATTATAGTTATCGCCGACATTGACCAGGGCTTATATAGGTCAGCACATAGTATTGCTACCACGCACCACCCATAGTTGACCTTCTGGCATTGGTCAGGTGTCACCCCCTATACATCCTCTTACGAGTTCGCAGGGAGCTGTGTTTTTGATAAACAGTCGGTTGGGAATCTTTCGCTGCGGCCCCCTCAATTAAGAGAGGGCAGGCCTTATTCCAAAGTTACGGCCGCTATTTTGCCGAGTTCCTTGAGGACCTCTCACTCGTTCGCCTTGGTCTACTCGACCTGAATACCTGTGTCGGTTTGCGGTACGGATTGTATGTACTGAAGCTTAGAAGATTTTCTGGGAAGCGCGCTCTCTACTATTTATCCTGGCGAACCAGGACATTTCCACTACACTCGGACTGGCGTGACCCGGATTTTCCTGAAGTCACATCCTCATGCATTGAACCCAAATCCAGTAACGGGCAGTAGATACAGCACTCCGTCTCTCCATCGCATACATACTAAGTCACGGAATATTAACCGTGTGTCCATCGGGTGCGGCTTTCGCCATTCCCTTAGGCCCGACTAACCCTTCGCTGATCATCAGTGCGAAGGAAACCTCATTCTTTCGGCGTGTGGGGTTCTCACCCACATTGTGGTTACTTGTGCCGGCATTCTCACTTCCAAACGCTCCAGAATGGGTCACCCCTTATCCTTCATTGCGGTTTGGAACGCTCTCCTACCAAATACAGAAGACGGATCTTCTGTAATTCCTCAGTTTCGGTAACGCGCTTAGCCCCGATTATCTTCGGCGCAGAAGTTCTCGATGAGTGAGCTGTTACGCTTTCTTTAAATGGTGGCTGCTTCTAAGCCAACATCCTCACTGTCATAGAACTTCAACTTCCTTGTGATGCACTTAGCGCATATTTAGGGACCTTAACTTGAGATCTAGGCTCTTCCCTTCTCGACTAACGGACCTTAGCGCCCGTAGTCTAACTGCCTGACTTTTAATCTCTGGTATTCGGAGTTTGATAGGGTCAACGAGATTGCTCCCTATTTGACCCTTCCAGTGCTCTACCCCCAGAGGGAACGTCAGACGCTAGCCCAAAAGCTATTTCGGAGAGAACCAGCTATTACCAGGTTCGATAAGCTTTTCACTCCTTGTCACAAGTCATCCCAAGGCGTTGTACGACCAACGGGTTCGGGCCTCCCCACTCCTTTCGGAGTGGTTCACCCTGCTCATGACAAGCTCACCTGGCTTCGGGTCTTACGCACGCGACTAACGCGCTATTCACACTCGGTTTCCCTACGGCTCCGGGGGATCGCCCCTTAGCCTGCCGTGTGCGTAAACTCGCCGGCTCATTCTTCAATAGGCACGCCGTCGAGGTCTTGCGACCTCTTCGACTCTTTGTAGATGTATGGTTTCAGAACTATTTCACTGCCCTTCCGGGCTGCTTTTCACCTTTCCCTCACGGTACTGGTTCACTATCGATCTTTAAAGATATTTAGCCTTGCCGGTTAGTTCCGGCGGATTCATCCAAGCTATTCGTGTCTCGGATTACTCAAGATCGATGGCAAAGAAGAAATATTGATTTCGAATACGGGACTATTACCCACTAGGGTTCTGCTTCCCAGCAGATTCTTCTACCAATATTTTTGATAACTTCTCTTCCAATAAATTGGAACGCCATCGCCTTACAACCCCGCACCATTGCTGATACGGTTTGGGCTGATTCCTTTTCGCTCGCCGCTACTAGGGAAATTCCAGAATCCCGGTCCCTGTACAAAATAAATTTGTGCAGAGACCGAGATGTACTGTTGGTTTCTTTTCCTCTCGGTACTGAGATGTTTCACTTCCCGAGGTGCGCATCTGCAGAACACTCCACAGATCTCGTACGGAGTACGAGGGGTTTCCCCATTCGGATATTTTCGGATCGAAGCTTGCTCGTCAGCTCCCCGAAACTTTTCGCAGACGTGCTGCGTCCTTCATCGCTCTTTAAAGTCAAGGCATCCACCATACACCCTTCAAACTTCCGCGAGGAAGCTTGAAAACCACATAACGTTCTTAATCAGGTTTTAGCTTTCAGGTTTTAGAGTTTAGCTTTTTCAAACTAGAACCTAACCCCTAATCACTAACACCTAATTATTTTCTGTTTATGCTCGATGTTCTCTATATGATGTCTTAAATTGTCAACGAACTGGTTTTACAAGAGAACAAAAAAGCCGCTGTCGGCGGCTTCAAACGAAACACGTAAATGTTTCGCTATGACCGCATTGCGTCTTTCGTGTTAGTACTCATATAACCTATTCAGTAAGATATACCTTTTGAAGGCCCCTGTCAAGAAAACAATGGCTCTTTTCAGCCCTTTTTTGGTCTAAAAAGAGAAATGGCTTATTTAAAGGTTTTTTTAGAAAAACGGGCGCCTACGGCGCCCGTTTCCCACAGTTTTTCCCCTATCTCATCCCGCTCAAAGCTCTTTGCATTATTCCCATGGCGACATCTGCGATAGCGCGCCTCTTAGCAACTGTTAGCTGTTCTTCGGCGGACACTTGTTTGTACCCGTAGTGAATCGCGGTCGTGCCCGTAAAATGTTTCTCCCACACTGCTCGAGCTCTTCCATAGCGCTGTTCGGGCGTATTCGGTCCTTCGTTATGAGTAGCCATAAAAAATTATGCTGCACGCGATTCTCTCTCCTTTGCAGCAACTGCTTCGCGACGCTGCTGGTCACCTTCAAGTTCTGCAAGAGCTTGCACGAGACTTCGTAGACCGCGAAGCGTATCTGACGTAGGCGCACCTGTAGCTTCGACGCGGGTGGCTCTCGAAAGAAATCTGTTCTTCGCATCTCCGATTTTTGAAGCAGGCCATCCTGCCACCTTGGTTCCTATGTCGGACATCGTGAGAAATTTTGGTTCAATCATATAAAGATATTTTTATATTCGAATAGTATTCCTCCCCCACCCAACTGTCAAAACCCGCGAAACGGTCTTCGATAGTGAGCATGAAATCGTTCCAAAAGATCTCTGCGTATACCTCCATCTTGGTTTCGCCACGTTCTTTTCCGATGGTCATGCGCGAGGCGGTCTATCTTTTTTATACTGGCAAACGAGAAGCCTGCAAGCAACGCACTACGCTCTGATAGATTTAATGCCCTGCGTGTAGTCTTCTCCTCTTCAGAGATAGCGAGGCCTTCTACCGCGTCATATTCTTCAAAAAGCTGAGCGAGACGAACGGATGCCATACCAGTCGCAGAAGAGGTGAGATGGGATTTCTCTAGCATGAGCGAAGAATACTTTTTATCTTGAGTTTGTCAAAACAAAAAACGCCACGGCTTTTGCCTGTGGCGTTTCCTGAAAGCTGAAACCTGTCAGCTAAAACCTAAATACTATTTGTCGCCCAACTGCGAACGCATCTTCTCGATTGCGCGCGCTGCTGCTTCCTGACCGCCCAAACCGAATGCGAGACCAACTGCAAGTGAGACTGCAATGATAACGCCTGTGTAGAGAGTCTGGATGAAAGCCTGTGCGACCTGAAGCTGATCCAATGCTGCGATGAGTGTGAAAATCCACACTGCCCACATTGCAATTGAACCTGCGAATCCTGCACCATGAACGCCTGCTGCTTTTGCAGCGCCGCCCACGATATCTTTTGCAACTTGTGCCACGACCGCGCCGACGAGAAGAATCAAAGCGGCGACGATAACCTGAGGCAAGTATGCAAGAACGACGTTCTGAAGGAAGAGGTTAACCTGAGTCAATCCCAAGACTTCCAATGACGCCATCAAGAATACGATGATGAAGAACCACTGCACGAGCATGCCGAGGAATGCGCCTGAATCAAGCGTAAATCCTGCGCGCTCTACTGCCTCGTTAAGACCTGTGTTCTTGAGCGCTGCATCAAGCTTGATAGCCTTGATGACCTGCGCAATGATTCTGCCAAGAGCTGCCCCAACGAGCCAGCCCAAGACGAAAATGATGACTGCAACAATAATGTTTGGAACGAATGCAATGATGCCAAGCCAGAGGTTCTGGAACGAGGCAGTCAATACATCAGCCCATGTTTGAATAAGCATGTAGGTATAAATTACGAATAATTAAATAAAGATTGATGGGCTGTCCTGCCTAGTTTTCTTCCCCTAGGGAGGAACCCGCCTTACTGAAAATGGTAACACCCTATATGGGGGTTCGGAGGGGCGCTGTGAATATACTCCCCCAAGCCAAAACGGCTTAATTTCTGGGTTCTTTTTGACCTGCGAAGTTGCCTGTTAGGCGCGCCCCACAATAACCATGTGTTCGAACTCGAAAATATCTCTTAGAAGCCTGTCGCGCGCCACCCTTCTCTCTTCATATTCACGGGTATCAAAAACCGCATAGCGAATGGGAAGTGATGCCTTTGCCTCCACCTGTCTGACCGCGCGCTCAATGCGTGCATCTTTCGGGCGTCGCGTAACAACAAGTAAATCAATAGCCGCACGATGTTCGCGAACTAATGCTCCGCTCGCGACAAGAAGCGTGATACCAGGAACTCCACGAAACGCATCCGAGAGTGATTTGTCGTTCGGCTGGGTTATGTCATCGAGGAAAGAGCGGACGGCTTCTGTGTGCGGAAAGTTCGGAGAAAGAGAGTAGAGTGTTTGTTTCCCCTGTCGCTTCCCGACAAGAACACCCGCACGGGTCAGTGCGCGAATTTCCGTTTCATTTTTTGTCGAACCTCCTCCTATCGTTTGAGCGACGTCTTTTGCGGTCGTTTTTATATTGGGCTGAAGAGTGAAAAACTTGAGAACTTTGATGCGGGCGGGATTCTGGAACAGGCGGGAGATTTCTTTAAACATTAGAGGTATTGTACGCGCCTTCGTCTCAAAAAACAAAAAGCCCATTTCGGGGCTTTTTGAGGGCTAGTTATTCTGATCTTTCAGCTTCCTCTGCTGCACGGATCTGAGCGCGACGCTCATTAGCCCATCCGTTCCAAACTTGGAAATCTAAAAGAGCGTCTGCGGTAGGGGTTTTAATTCTACGTGCGCGAGCGAGGGCAACACCTTTTTCGCGAAGTTCTGGGATCGTGGGTTCTTTTGTTTCTTTTGCCATGTCGGCATTATCTGCCTGTTTCAGACAGAGTCAAGCAAAGAAAAACACCCCGCGAATGCGGGGCGTTTTGAGAGTCAGTGACAGAGAGTTATGCCAACTCGACTTTTCCTCCAGCTGCTTCGATAGCTTCTTTGAGCTTGTTTGCATCCTCCTTCTTCATTCCTTCTTTGAGGACTGACGGAGCTGCATCTACCAAGTCTTTTGCTTCTTTCAAGCCGAGAGCAAGAGCCTCTTTGACGACTTTAATGACGCCGATTTTCGCGTCACCTGCTGAAACAAGTTTCACGTTGTATGAAGATTTCTCTTCAGCCGCTTCGCCTGCTGCTGCTGGGCCTGCTGCTGCTACTGCCGTAGCAGAAACGCCCCACTTCTCTTCAATTGCTTTGACGAGTGTGTTGAGTTCGAGCACGGTCATTTTCTCTACCGCTTCAATGATTTGTTCTGATGTCATAATTTAGTTTTTAGGTGATAGGTGCTAGGGGTTAGCTTTAAAAGCTAGAAGCTAGTACCTAAACCCTTTATCTTAATTTTTAACTTTAGCTACTTCATTCAAACCGATGGCCAAACGCTGAATCGGCGAATTGATGATGTTTGCAAACATGCCGCGGAGTACTGGAATCGGCGGAATCGTTGCGATTCCTTTTGCCTCCCCTTCCGAGAGGTATTTGCCTTCAAGAAGACCTCCAACGAGAGCAATTTTGCCCTGGAGTTTCTTGATAAATCCGTGGATCCCACGCGCTGGTGCGGTGATATCCTCGCCTTCCTTGAGGTAGACGAATGCAATTTCACCAGGAAGTTCGGGCATGTCGCCTGAAACGCCTTTTTCGGTGAGTGCTTTCTTAAGGAGTGTCTTTTTGACGACAGTGTATTTCACACCTTCCGCTCTGAGCGCGTTGCGAAGCTGGTTCACTTCCGCAACCGTAATACCAGAGAAACTAACAAACACACCCGAGACAGTCTTTGCGAGAGCCTCGGTAATGTTTGCAAGCAGTGTTACTTTTTTTGCTTTTGTAATTGCCACGTTGATAGTTCTTAACGAGTCCGCGAGTTTAGAAATATCTGCGCCCGCGCACTAACAGTTAGTGTGCGGGTTTAGAAAACCTAAATCGCAAAGCTCCTAACGTTTTCTAAAACACGAGACTGGGTAAAGGATTCGACCTTAAACCTTTTTCGACTTCGGCAGGATGATTAAAGCTTCGAGTTTCCCCTCAGCTCCCTGCTGTCTCCAGTCGTGCTGTGGATCAGAGTAGCAAACAGAAGTCGAAATGGCAATGTGCTACACTAAGTATAGCACATTTGGTCTAGGCGACGTTGGCGAAGGTGAGGACGAGAAACGAAAGGACGATAATAATAGAGAAGCCGAGAAGGAATTTGAAGAAATCAGGGGTTAGGAAGTTCTTCATAATTTTTCTGAATGTTATTGGGGCAAATTAGCAATCTCCTGCCCTATTGCATCAATAAGCTGTACGTTTTTCAATTCGCGCGCAATGTCGAGCGCTTTCGTAAATTCTGCGCGTGCGCCTGCGTAGTTTTTGATATCACGATAGTAAGAACCAAGAATCATGTGTGGGTCGGGGTTTTCGGTGAATCTATTTGCTGCCTGCGTGATGATTTCGATAGCTGAGTTCGTGTCTGTTTTGTAGAGATACCGATACAACTCGAAGAGTTCAAAGTAGGGCGTTGTTGAGTCGGGGTTAAGTGCAATTGATTGTTTGAAGTAACTTTCCGCTTTTGGGAAATCTTTAATCTGAAACTTATACATCTTACCAAGGTTATCCAAGGGCACTGCACTGTTTGGTACTACTTTCAAAAGAAAGAGCCATACTTCTTCTGCTCCCTTAAAATCATTTGCTGCGTGATAAAAAATACCAAGGTTAAACCAATCATCAGCGCGCATTGGATCTTCTTTTAATCGAAGCGTTGCTGCGTCGTAGTTTTTCTGTATAGATACACGTGCAGCTTCTGGCACGGTTGAGCCAAATGTGATTCCACGATCCAGGTTCGGCATGATGTCGCGAATTTCGGCATTATCAACGAGTTCAATGGTGTAGTTTGGGGTCGTAGTAGCGCCAACCTGCACATTCTCCCCTTTCTGAGGCTCAGATGAGTTCCAATAATACACTCCGCCTATGATGGCGCCGATGCCGATAAGCACCGCAACGGTAATGATTATTTTCTTTTGCATATTGGCATTGTAATCAACTAAGCCACTAAAGGCAAAAAGCCCGAAAAAACCCAATAGCAGAGTTTCGACTCCGCGCTGATTCTTAAAATAAGAAGACAGAGTTACTTGAGAAGCAGCGCATTACTATGAGTCGAAACTCGCTCATCGGGCAAGCAAAAACCCCGCACTTTCGTGCGGGGTTTTTGCGAATCTTCGCTAACCTAAGGCTTTCGCCTAGAGATTAGTTCGAGCGAGTCTGAATCAGACCGCCTGAAGGAAGACCAGTGACGCCAAAGCCGTTCGTCCAGTCTTGACCCGTCTGACCAACAGTTGTGGTCGAGTTCGGAGACCAGATGAATGCGTTTACATCAGAGACACCTGAGACAGAGAGGAGCGGGTTAGCCGCTACACCAGCCGCAGTTGATGGGAACGACGTGCTACCCAAGAGCTTGGTCGTAACTGATGCGCCAGAAGCGACACCAGCTACTGAACCGCGAGCCTCGAAGTAGAGCGTTGAACCTGCTGGAACTTGAAGCGCAGTTGCGCCCGAGCTGTTAGCAACACCAATAGTGACGTTGCCTGTAGCCGGAACTGTCGCATCGTTCGTCTGCTGGAGGTTACCGTCGTTTGCTACGCCTGATACTGGATTCGAGTAGTTCGCATCCGTAAAGCCGTAGATAGTGACGTTCGTAACTGAAGCAGTTGACGTTGCGAGGTTAAGCGCAAACTGAGCGATACCAACAGGACCCTTTGCATCAGCAGTTACCTTGAATCGCATGAGGCGACCATCGGCAATACCTGTTGAAGACAAAGTGTCGAGAGCTAACGTTGGGTATGACTTCATCACACGAGCACCTGCAACTGAGGTAGAACCTGTTGCATTGAAGGTAGCTCCTGATGATGCGCCTGTACCCTGGGTGTTTGTACCACCAACGTCTACGTTAACCGCAACCAAGTGACCTGAGAACGTGACTGCCTGGCTTGAGCCAACGTCTGCGTAATCAAGCTTGATCGTAACTGCCTTGTCCTGATCCTTCGTGAGAAGAATAGGAGTCATCAAGGTTGAAGTTGCGTTCACTGAAGAACCGATGAAGTATGCCTCACCAACGAGCGTTGCTCCGTTGTAGATAGACGCCTTGAGGACGTCACCTGCTGACGAAGATGCTGTGTTTGAGAGTACCAAACCAATTCTCGTAAGGTTGATGTTCTCGTTTGTTGCGCGGAACTTGTACACACCGTTCGTGACGCCAGTTGAACCAGCGGCAGCAAGCATGTACGAAGGTGACGAAGCGTCAGTTGATACCGTAACTGAACCTACACCGATAGTAACAGTGATAGTCGGAGCAGTTGGGTAAACAGCTATGATTGTCGTTCCTGAAGTTGCGCCTGAGAACGTAGGACCTGTAATAGGTGCCCACGTGTAGGTACCTGCGTTTGCAGCAGAACCTGAAACGTTACACTTGAGACCCAAAGTCTTCACAGTGCCCTTCGTAGCCGTCACTGGGTTGTCCAAAGTGAAGGTCTGCGTAGCACCTGAAGTTCCAGACGGGTTAAGAGTATTTGAACCCGTGTTGAGTGCCGTAGCACCATCGAAGAGCTGGCAGCCCGTAAGATCCGCCATTGCCGCAGAACCACCCAAAGTAAGGGTAAGGGCTGCAGTTGAGAAGCGAATGTCCTCACCTGACTGTGTTGCGTCGAACTGAATGTTCGTGAACAACTGGCTCTGACCACCGGGAACGATCGTCTGTGATGCAGGCGATGTTGAGAGGTTAACCACCATAGAACCCGCCTTGATGGTCATGGTGTTCATGAGCACTTGCGACGAGAAGGCTGAGAGTGAAATCGTGTTACCAGTGACATCTCCGCGGACGTTGCTCCAGTCAACCGACGGAGTTGTCGATGCGTTAATCGTCACACCGTTTGAAACGGTGTTTGGGATCTTACCGCGCAAGGTGTACACCATGCGACCTGGTTTGTAGGTAACAGAATCACTGAAGGTAACTTTCTGAGCAACTCCAGCGACGTTAACCGCGTCAACTGGACCTGCAACTACAGTTCCGTTCGCATCAACCAATGTTACGTTAGTAAGAAGGTTTGATGCAGCAGAACCAGAAGAGTAGTTGAAGTTGAAGACCTGAGATTGGACTGTAATGCCCTCTCCCTTAAGGTCAACGACATACCCGCCCAAAGGCTGGTTCGGAACATTGAGCGCAACGTTCTGCGCAGCAACTTCGTTTGCTTTGCCGATTGTCGTTACCGAGGCACCCGTAACGGTAACCTGAGCCCCATAGATGTACGGAGTACCCGTAGTTTCTACAGTGTTCTGGTTTGTACGAGTGGTCGGAACAGATGAGCCTCCTGAGGTATTCGGAGAAATTCCGTAGCCATAGGTCTCACCTGTTGCGTAAATGTCAGTCGTCTTGTCTACATCGAAGATAACTGTGCGGTTCGTGGCATTCGAACCGATGATGTCGTACTGAACGTAGACTTCAACTTGGTTACCTTTTGGAATTACCACACCTGAACCAAGGGTTGCAGAGTAGTATTTGCCGTCCGTAGAGACAACTGCAGGGTAGGAAGTTCCACCTACGATGATCGCGACATTTGCGAGGTCGCCTGAAGAAACAGAGCCAGTCTGATTGAAGGTGAGCGACTTCAAGCGTACGTCTTCAGCAGATCCTGCGGTAAGGCGGAATCCTGTTGACTTATACGCAGTCGTTCCAATCTCCTTGCTAGCAGGAGCGTTTGAAGAAAACGCCTGAGAGACATCAAGAGAAAGCGTACCGACGTTCAACGTTGAGTTGATGACGTGGGTTGCACCGACAATCGGAAGAGTGCCTGAAACAGTTGCAGATGTGTTGACCCCAACAACTGACAAGGACGGAGCCTCGCCTGAGTAGTTTGTTGGAGAAGCAAGGTTTGCCTGCATGTTTCCTGCAATCAAGAAAGTCTTTGACGTTCCGCGAGGAATCGTCATAGTCTGACCGACTGCTGCCTGGTGATTCGAGTTGAAGGTCTTTGCTTGTCCGACCTGCATGCCAGTTGATTCATCCACGAGGACTACACCTGCGAATGCTCCATCTGAGCCAAGGCCAGTGCGCTGAACCTGAACTGAATTCACTACTACGTCGCCGTCGTTACCCGCAGTCAAAGTGATGCGAGTGAATGGAATGCGAGAAGCATTGTTGACAGCAAGCGCATTCATTGGCTGTGAGCCTGCCATGACCGTAAGGCCAGTGCCTGCTGGAGCTGGTGTCGTCGGACCAGTTGTGGTCGAAGATGAACCGAATGCTGCGCGGCTCTTAGCACCGAAGTAACCTGCTGCAGGAGAAACACCTGCTGCTGCCTGCCACTTCATAACTGCTGCTTGTGTCTGAGCACCGAAGTACCCAGTTGCACCTGCTGCAATTCCGTAGCCCTTAGCAATAAGTGCGTTCTGAAGACAAGTTACATCAGCACCCGTTGCGCCCAAAGTAAGGTCGCGGGTGAATGTACATGCTGATGACGAAGGAGTGCTTGGCATCGGAGTGGTCGGCTGACCATTCAACGAAGCCTGAACATTCGCAATCGTATTCGCGTCAGCGCCGAATGACTGGAGCAAGGAAACTATTGATGAGATCTGAGTTTGAGTCAGAGCTGCAGCCTGTGCAACGTTTATAGTTGCGACGAAGCTGAAGACAATAGCGACCGTTACCGCAATCACAGCGATGAACGCCATTGATTTCTGTGCGATAGACATATCGTTTTGTAATTTTCTAATTGAATGATTTTTACTCTCGGTCACTAATAATGGTGAGAGCAAAAACCGGTGTATGCCGCATTCGATAATTTCGAAGTCGGCATCGCATACCTGATAAATAGCACAACAAAATGTTTTCCCTCTCTTATATATGTTCACTCGTAGAATCTCTTTTTGATTCCGGAGAAGAACGAGAAGAAAAACGATTCCATCACTTCGGTTGTTACGCCGAAGCTAATGGCACGGTTAGAGAAACGTGCAGAGTACAGACGTGGTGGAATGTTCTTTCTTTCGGAGCGCACTAAATTAACGTCAGTGCATGACGGTGTCACAACGGGAGGAACGGGATATGAAAATGACAAGGATCTCTCAGGCGGTAGCGGTTACGCGGCACAACAAACGCGCAACCGAAACATGCGTACGGGAATCTCCCTATTATACGGTCTCATTGCCTCAGTATCTGAAGCATTGGAAGGCCATAGTGTGGACAAACGACGCAAAAAAGCCCCGTATATGAGGCCGTAGTTGTGTCGATAGGGTTACCAGTCCACAGGGGGCATACTAGCTGAAAACCCCCTTAACAGCAAGACACAAAATGTGTTGCAATCACCTCGCACCTAGATAAGACAAAAGTGGACTTTACTCCGCGCTAGACGCAACGTTCGGCTTCTTATATGTACTCCATCTCCTCTCCCCTTCTTTCAAGAGCAAGCCTTCCTTTACCATCGCCAAAAGCTCTCTTTGAATTGTCTTTTCGCTGACACCAGGAATCATCGAGGTTGCGTCCTTTATAGATATCTTGCCCTTTGAGTCTACGAGGTTCAGTATCGTTCTTTTTCTATCGGACTGACCCCTACCGTTCGTAGCTGGTAATTGTCTTTTAACTATTTTCTTTTTCTCCTGAGTGCTCTTTGTATGTCCTTTAACAGCAATTGATTCCGTAGGTCCTTGAACAGGTGCGGGGAGTGATTCGAAAGCCAATACTTTCCCCTCTCTCAAGGTCTGAGAATTCTCAGAGACAAAAGAACCTAAAAGTGCGTACTCTTCAGACAATAGTCCTGCGTTCATTTGTGACAAAAGACCAGCGCCGCGAGCGGTGGTCAAAAGTGCCCCCATCTCGACACACAGTGCCTTAAATTTTTCTATACCTTCTAGGCTCATTCCTGAAGGTCGTGCTGAGAGTCCGATTATGTCCAGAGCTCCCGTCCGCAACCTTTTTCTCATAGGATCATTTGGCTGTATGAACCCAGTCACTACGTAAAGGGCAGATGCCAATCTTTCAGACTTCTTAACTATGTATGTCCGATAATCCCCCAATATAAGGTCCTGCACGCTCTTAGGGAGTGAGTGTCTATTTGGCCCCCTGATTCCTTCGTCCTTTAGCGTGTCCCTTTGATTATCAGACATATTTTTTAAGACTTTTTTAAACCTCTTATCGGTCAATCGTACGCTCATGGACACCTTGCAGACAAGTGGCATTTTGTGTCGTTATGCCGTCTGAGACAGATAGGAAATATGTCTGAAAAAAGCACATCGAATTTTGCCCCGAGCGGTTCTTAGGGCGTATTCGGAAAGACGCGAACTGCAACTAAGCAAAATCTTTCACATCGCTCTTCACTGACCATGTTAAGAAAACCTTGCCCCGATTTCGTTCGGAGATCGTGCGTACAATCACTCACGATCCTCCTCACTAGTCGTGGTAAGTGAAGCTCTTCATGACGTCGCCCAGACACTGTGAGTGCAAGCGCTCACAGTACTCTTCGCTCGTCATGATAAAATCCTCTTACGAAACGCAAGATAACAATGGCAAAAAACACGAGGCGTAAGAATAAAGAAAAGGGTAAAGACAAAAACTCCCCTCTCATCAAAGCCCCCTCACTCGACGTAAAAACAGAGACCGCAAAAAGCATTTATGGTGTCCTTTCAATCATCGTCGCAGGACTTTTTCTTTTGGCGCCGATGGGTATCGGCGGACGCCTTGGTGAGTGGGTCTACGACGCACTTGGCTCGACTGGTCTTTTCGGACTCGGATACTTTTTAATTCCTCTCGTCTTCATTGCGCTCGCTATCGGCTTCTTTAGACAGAACCCCGAGACAGGATGGGGTGGTACGCGAATTGTTGGTGCAGCATTACTTTTCTTTTCAGGTATTTCAATACTTTCACTAGTCGGAGATCAGGGTGGGCTGGCCGGAAGATTTATTTCCTCACCGTTTTTGTATCTATTCGACTACGCATTCTCATTCATCATCCTCACGGGGCTCTTTATTGTCGGCGCGCTCCTTGCGCTCGATACCCCGCTTAAGTTTCCTTCACTCGCCTTCCCTCAATTTTTGAAACGAAAAGAAGAGACTCCTGAAGAAGAGGAGCTTACGGTGACTGGCGCGTATGAAGAAGCGGATGAAGATGAAGAAGAATACGAAGAAGAGGAAGCTGCACCAGAACCACAGAGAATAAAGAAAGAAAAGAAGCCCGAACCAATTCCTCAGGTAGAAGTTTCTGCGATTGCATTCAAACCAGCCGATCAGGCATACAATCCTCCACCTGTCTCTCTTATTAAAGGTGACCGCGGTAAGCCTGACACAGGCGACATAAAAGCAAGCGCGAATCTGATTAAGCGCACGCTTCAAAACTTCGGTATCAACGTTGAGATGGATGAGGTATCAATTGGACCCACGGTTACCCGCTACGCGCTGAAGCCTGCTGAAGGCGTGCGCTTACAGAAAATACTCGCACTCCAAAACAACTTGGAACTTGCGCTCGCTGCATCCCCTATTCGTATTGAGGCGCCTATCCCTGGTAAATCTCTCGTAGGTATTGAAGTGCCGAACACGACAAAATCGACAGTTGGCTTGGGCTCATTAATTGGCGACGCTAAATTCCAGACTGACCAGAAACCTCTTACGGTCGCCCTTGGTCGCGACATCACAGGTAATTCGCACTTCGCAAACCTGGGTAAAATGCCGCACCTCTTGGTTGCAGGAGCAACGGGCTCAGGTAAATCAGTGGCGATTCACGCTCTCATCACCTCTCTTCTTTATAGAAACGGCCCTGCAACCCTCAGATTCATCATGATCGACCCGAAGCGTGTGGAGTTGACCCTCTATAACCCTATCCCTCACCTCTTAACGCCAGTCATTACTGACCCAAAGAAAGCTATTCTCTCCTTGAAATGGGCAGCGAAAGAGATGGAGCGTCGATACAACCTCTTAGAAGGACATGCGGTTCGTGATATTCACTCGTACCACGAAAACATTGTGGCGAAATGGAATGGTGAAGGTGAAGCACCCGACCAGATGCCCTACATACTTATATTTATCGACGAATTGGCGGACATTATGCAGACATACCCGCGCGAGCTTGAAGCTGCCGTGGTGCGTTTGGCACAAATGTCGCGCGCTGTTGGTATTCACCTCGTTCTCTCTACACAGCGCCCGTCAGTGAACGTCATTACGGGGCTTATTAAGGCAAACGTTCCTGCCAGGATTGCGCTTCAGGTGGCTTCGCAGTTTGATTCCCGAACAATCCTTGATGCGGCAGGCGCGGAGAAACTTCTTGGCGCGGGAGATATGCTGTACCAATCTTCAGACATGCCAAAACCTCACCGTATTCAGACGGCATACATATCAGAAGCTGAAGTGAAAGCGGTGGTTGAATACATTAGAAAAAATAACGAACCGAGCGTGGATGGTATTGCTCTCTCGGGGACAACCTCAGACACTCCGAATCCTATTTTCTCTGCATCACTTGAAGACGAAGGTGACGAAGATGACCTCTTTCAGGAAGCGAAACAGATTGTAGAGGAGGCGGGTAAAGCATCAACGTCGTATCTTCAGAGAAAACTTCGAATCGGGTACGCGCGCGCCGCGCGGTTGATGGATATTCTTGAAAATAAAGGCGTAATAGGGCCCGCAGACGGCGCGCGCCCGAGAGATGTGTTGACGACTGGAGGTTCGAAATCAGAAGCGGATGATGCAGATTGAGCGTGACGGTAGGAAAACGCTTGGTATAGCGGGAGGAATACTCGCCCTCCTCGTAATTGTCGGGTATGCCCTTTTTGCCGCCTATCCTTACCTCAAAGGACCCTCCCTCACCCTCTCTGTTGCCTCTGTAAAGGGCTTAACCACGCTCTATGGAGACACGGAGCGAGTGTCGTACCTTTCCCTAAACGGGGCAGAAATTCCTGTCGGAGAGGATGGGAGTTTTTCCGTGGAGCGCGCATACCCATCGGGGTATACTGCGGTCACGGCAGTCGGTCGCGATCGTTTCGGCCGAACCATTACAAAAACACTTACCTTTGTAACAGAGCAAGCAAGCACCACCTATGGCAAAGAAGAAAACTAAAGAAGAAAAAGCAGACGACGCCTCAAATAAAAGTTCTGCGATTAACGACGCAATCGCATCCATAAAAACAAAATTCGGCGACGAAGCTATTACGACGCTCGGCATGCGTCCGAAGACAGGTGTTGATGCAATTCCAACTGGCTCTATTGGTCTTGATGCCGCGCTTGGAATTGGCGGAGTCCCTCGCGGACGCATTATAGAAATCTTCGGTCCTGAATCTTCAGGCAAGACAACGCTTTCACTCCACATCACTGCGGAAGCACAGAAAAAAGGTGGGGTGTGTGCGTTCATCGACGCAGAACACGCGCTTGATCCTGAATATGCAAAGCGCCTTGGCGTAAAAATTGATGATTTGTTGGTTTCGCAACCTGATACAGGAGAGCAGGCATTAGACATTGCAGAATCTTTGATTCGCTCAGGAAAAATTGATGTGATTGTTATCGATTCAGTTGCGGCGCTCACTCCTCAAGCAGAAATTGAAGGCGACATGGGTGCTCAGCACGTAGGACGCCAAGCTCGTTTGATGTCACAGGCACTTCGAAAGATGACCGCAATTGTCGCGCGTTCAAAAACAGTGGTGATTTTCATTAACCAAATCCGTATGCAAATCGGCGTGATGTTTGGTAATCCAGAAACGACTCCAGGAGGAAAAGCCTTGAAATTCTACACCTCAGTGCGTCTTGATATCAGAAGAATTGCGCAGATAAAGAAAGGAGAAGAAGTGGTTGGCGGACGTGTGAAAGTCAAAGTCGTAAAAAACAAAGTAGCAGCACCGTTTAAAACAACGGAATTCGACCTCATGTACAACGAGGGCATTTCCCGCGAGGGCGAATTGATCGCCCTTGGTGAAAAATATGGGCTCGTGGTTAAAAGTGGTTCTACCTACAGAATGGGAGAAGAAAAACTGGCGGTTGGGTATGATGCAACTCGCACGTTCTTGAGGGAAAACAAACCCATCGCGAACGAACTACTTAAACAAATCCGCGCAAAATTGAACGAGGATGCATAAGAAAAAAGCCCCGCACTTCGGGGCTTTTTTCTTATGCGAGCTGTGGCTGTCTGAACCCGAAGAGATCTTTTATGCTGTAGGCGAAAATGAATGCCCCCGCTACAACCACAAGCTGAACGATAAATTCTGTGCCTATAAACGCCGAGAAGCCGTAACTGACAAACTCTACGACATCGGTCTTTTTTGAAATATTTTCAAGCACGCTTGAAACCCATGTCAGTTCCCTCAAAGCAAGTGCGAGGGCAAGAAGTGCGCCGAAACGAACTGCGGGGCGCGACAATTGGCGAACCACATAGACGCCATAGACGCGTCTCATAATGCTCTTTATTAGTTGCGAATCGGTCTTCATAAAATATTGTGCTCTTTAATAATAGTTCTCAAGTCTGCCTTTGCCCTGTGTACCCTTGTCTTCACTGCGGGGGTCGATATGCCTAATTTCTCGGCTATCTCCGCATGCGGTAGCCCATCAATGAACGCTAAGGATAAAATTTCTGCTACGTCTTTTGGTGCGTGCGCAAGCGCTTTTGTTACCACCTCTTTTGCGTATGCCTCATTCCCCTCTTTTGCATGTATTGAATTGTCGGCGAGCGACTCATAGTGCTCAGGCTCAAGTGGGGCGGTATGCCCACGATCGCGGGCGGTTTTTTGATAATGCGTGCGCGCAACATTCATAAGGATTGTGAGCGACCATGAACGAAAATTACCTTGTGCCGCACTGAAACGTGGAGCGAAACGATATATGCGCACAAACGTTTCCTGTACTACGTCTTCCGCGCGGTCCCGATCCTTGAGAACAGCCTGAGCGCGTGAAAGGAATTGCGACTGGTAACGCACCACCAATGCCTCAAAAGCACTCGGCTTTGAAAGAGACATTTCTAAGAGGACCTCGTCGGAAAGAGTCTGAGTATCTTCAAGCACTCCTATACTAAAGCGCGGGAGAACGGTTTGAGCAATGGCTGGAGATGGCATATACTTGTCTTCGGCGCGAAAGCGCTATTTATACTACCCATAAACACCGAATCAGGTTTCACCTATGTCAGTCCTTTCTTACAACGAAGTAGTCCCGAAAAAAGTCATCACGATGGACGGCCAGCCGTTTGAGGTTCTCTCCTCTCACGTGTTCCGTATGCAGCAGAGAAAGCCTGTGAACCAGACAAAATTGCGTAATTTGAGATCAGGTAAGGTAACGGAATATTCATTCCATCAGAATGAAACCGTAAAAGAAGCTGACTTGGAGTTTGAAGATATTACCTACCTCTACCACAACCGCGGCGAATATTGGTTCTGCGAAAAAGGAAATCCAAGAAACCGTTTTAAGCTTGAAGAAGCAGTTCTTGGTGAGGCCTCAAAGTTCCTCAAAGAAAACTCTGACGTCGAGGCTATGCGTTACGAAGGCGAGGTGATTTCTGTAAAACTTCCGATAAAGATGGATTTTAAAGTCACTGACGCTCCTCCAGCTGTCAAAGGAAACACCGCGCAGGGCGGAACAAAAATTATTACCCTTGAGACAGGTGCAACATTGAACGTGCCGATGTTCATTAACGAAGGCGACATTCTGCGCATAAATACAGAGACTGGCGAATACGTTGAAAGAGTCACCAAATCGTAATGCCGACAAAAACGCCCCATTGGGGCGTTTTTTATTTTCTTAAAATATTGATATGTATCGTGAGGTCTCTCCGATAGTCCGTCTCTATTTTTACAGTGACTCCTTCCCTCTTTCCCCTAGGGCGCAATACATTCAGCCGAGCAACGGGGCTCGTCTTACTCTCCGTCGCGTTCCTATAGTTAACGGGTCGATTCGGTACACGAATTTCGTAATGCCCTGGCTTTAACCCTGATTTCTGAGATTCAAAAAACTTGTCTATCTCTTGGTTTAACGCCACCTCAAATACCGCCGTCTCAGTCTGTGCAGGCGCTTCCTCTGATGGCATGGAGAAATTTATCGAGCGATGTACGGAAGCAGACCCATGAAGCGTGCGCGCTTCACTGCTTTCTCAATTTTTCTCTGGTGGCTTGCGGGAACATCTGATGTTCGGCCCTTGACCATACGAGCGTGAGCGTTCAAAAAACCTTTCAAATAGGCCACATTTTTGTAGTCTACGAATACGGGCAATGTCGGTGATGATGAATTGTCAGCCATACTTTTTTTAATTTTCGTCGCCCCTTCGGGTCGACATAAAAAAATCTAATGCACTTCGTTTATAAGATTTTCTAAAAAGGAATATCGTCTGGGCTTATTTCTTCGGCAGGATACTCTATATCACCTGATTTGTCACCTCCTGCTTTTGCTTTTGGTGCAGGCGCTGCCCCGTCATCGCGTGCACCACCCCCCATGCCAGAACCACCAGGGCCGAACTGGAAGCTTTCAACAACGATTTCGGTTCTATATTTTTTCTCGCCACTCGTCTTGTCGTCCCATGAGCGAGTTTGAATTCTACCTTCAATGTACACGGGGCGGCCTTTCTTCAAATACTGCCCGATGACTTCGGCCTGTCGGCCGAAGGCAACGATGTTGTGGTACTCAACCGCATCTTGCTTCTCACCTTCTTTATTTTTGTAGCTACGATTTGTAGCAAGCGCAAAAGAAGCCACCTGCTGACCTGATGGAAGAGCGCGAAGTTCTGGGTCGCGAGTCAGGTTGCCGTAGAGGAGTACTTTGTTGAGGTACATCGTGGTTAGTCAGCTGCTTTCGCGTCTTCGGTGACCATCGTTTCGATGGCCTGATCAAGTGCTGCCTCAGAAACTTCACCACCTTCCTCAGCTGCACGTTTTGGCTTTTCGATAGAACCTGTCGGTGCTGACGCTGCCCCACTCATTGCCGCAAGGACTGCTTCTTTTTCTGTAGTAACAATCAAGTATCGAAGGACGCTCGCATGCCCATCAAGAAGAGTTTTGATGCGGAGAATTGCATCGCGAGAAACTTCAAATGCTACCCAGCCGAAATACGCGCTTTCATAATTCGTTTTTTTCGAGTTCGTTCTTTTTGCAATTGGGTACGCAAGTTCAATCAGAGAGGGAAAACGCTCTCCGACAAAGACGGCCCCTTCTGCTTTGAGGGCGTCCATAAATTTGGTCACTACCTGTGGGACTTCCTCTTCAGAAAGCGTGGGTAAAAGGTGGTAGCCGATTTCGTAGACCGAAAGTACAGCCTCTTCGTCACCGTCAGTATCGATGGTGCCGACTTCTTCGAGTTCAGTATCAACAGCTTTTGTATCCATGTCGGAAGAGCGTACCATGAGCTCCGTTGCCACGCAACGGCGCAGGGGTTAGGTTTTAGGTTGCAGGTTTTAGGGGCGCCTTAGGAAAAACGGCTTAAAAAGACCCTCTCGGCATTAGCCACAAGCGCCTTTTCCATAATGCCTACATCAGACCCCTTAATTCGTGCCAAAGCATCGACAACGTATTTGATATACGGAGGCTGATTGCGCTTACCGCGAAACGGCACTGGGGAAGCATACGGGGCGTCTGTTTCGGTCATGAGCATGTTTATGGGGGCGAACTGTATGACTTCGTCATATTCTCTTGCAAACGTCACCACCCCTGTAAATGACGTCGTAAAACCGATATCGTAAAACCTGCGCGCAACGTCCACATTCCCGACAAAGAAATGCATATTCCCGCGAAGCTTCTCCCCCACTTGTTTAAACTCACTCTCCAGGCGCGTAGCCATTTCTTCATACGCATCCACTGTTCCTTTTTTCGGTCGACAATGAATCATGAGTGGTAGATCATGCTCAATTGCAAAGTACATTTGTTTTTCAAACTCATTCCACTGACGCTTCTTCTCTTCTACTGCATCTCCCTCAAGCCTAAAATAATCTACCCCGCACTCCCCTACGCCAACGACCTTCGGATGTTTCGCGAACTTTGCGTATTCGGAAACTGAGAATGTTTCAGTAACGGTATCTGTCGGGTGCAGACCAATCGTTGCGTAGAAACCTTCGTGCGTTTCTGCAAATTCCACCGCTTCCTTCGAGGTCGCATAATCAACCCCGACCGTAATGGTGTGCACGCGCTCCTCCTGCATGCGCACCAATACCTCTTCAAGGTCTTGGTCGTATTCCTTAAAGGTTACGTGTGAGTGAATGTCGAAATACTGTGGTGTCATTTTAAAGTCAAAACGTATTACATTACTTACGACGACTCACTGATATGATATATCATATCAGTTATCTATACGGGTAGGCGAGGACTGCCTTCGCGTGGCGCTTCAGCAAGTCGAGGAAAAAGATTTTCAGGTTTTTTGTTTTGCTTTACTGCATTAAGAATTATTTTGCTTGTTTCAGGCATGAACGGACCGAGCAAATACCCAATATTCCAAATCTCGACAGCAAGAGCAGCGAGCATTGCTTTGCCACGTACTGGGTCTGACTTCACGACCTTAAACGGTTCATCGCGAGTAATGCGCTCGTCGGTTTCTTGGATCTTTTGCCAAACAGCATCGATGGCGTAATTAAATTGAAAGCCTTTCAAAACATTCTCATATTCTTGAGAATAAGAGAATGTTTTGAAGACGACAGGTTCATCTATATTATCTTCTGCAAGCTTCATTACGCGCGCAACCAAATTACCAAGTCCGTTTACAAGGTTCGCCGTGTACCATTCATCAAGGCGTGCCCACGTAACGTCAGAATCTTCTGTCGGGTGCACGTGACGCAATAAGAGGTATCGAGTGGCGTCCGTGCCGTATTTTTTTACCAAGTCGTACGGACTAATGACATTTCCTAACGACTTACTCATCTTCTGCCCGTCGGAATTTATGAAGCCATGATAAAACACTTGGTCGGTATTTTTTATTTCAGCAGACATGAGCATTGCCTGCCACATGATTGATTGGAAGCGCACTTGGTCTTTGCCTGCAACCTGCAGCACTTCCCCATCCGTCCAGAATTTTTTAAAATCCCCTCCTTCGTTTGGCCAACCCAACGTTGAAATGTAATTGGTCAAAGCGTCAAACCACACATACATCACCTGATTCTCATCCCCTGGTACTGGCACACCCCACGAAAGCCTGCTTTTATCTCGTGAAATGCTGAAATCCTCTAGCCCTTCGCGAACGAAATTCAGGGCTTCCTGACGCCTCCATTCAGGAATGACGACCCCTTCTTTGCTCAAATATTCTTCAAGGGGTTTCTGGTAGTTTGAAAGCTTGAAGAAATAGTTCTCCTCCTTTAAAAGTTTTGGTTCTGTTCCATGAATTGCGCACTTGCCGTCAACGATTTCTTTTTGCGTTAAGTATTTTTCGCACCCTACACAATACAAACCTTCAAATTCTTTTTTGTAAATATCGCCTTTTGCCGAACACCGCCTCCACATTTCTTGTGCCGCTTGTACGTGGTGCTCGTCAGTTGTGCGGATAAACACCAGATCCTCGGACAACCCAAGCGCGCCGTTTAGTTTTTTAAACTCGTTTGCGTAGTGGTCAACGTATTCTTGAATCGGCTTCCCTGCTTTTTCTGCAGCTTCAAATATTTTCTGGCCATGCTCATCAGTGCCTGTATTAAAAAATACGTCGTCACCTTGCGACTTTCTAAAACGTACCAGTGCATCAGCTTGCACCAATTCAAGTGCGTGCCCGATATGCGGGTCTGAATTTACATACGGAAGCGTCGTGGTGAGGTAAAACGGTTTTCCCATTACTTTTCAACTATTTTTGCAGTGCCTTCAGTTCTTTCGCTTTCGCCTTCTCAATGTCAGACACGAACTCCTGTATCGCAGCGGCAATCGGCACCGACAGAAGAACTCCCAAAAAGCCTGCGATCTGCCCTCCTGCAATCATCGCGAGAATAACCATGATTGGCGGAACGCCAACAACGCGCTTCACCACCAATGGATAGATGAGGTTTGACTGTAAAAGGTTAATTACCAAAAATCCGACCCCGATAATAAGCGCGAGCTCCATGCCTCCATGGGAAGCGGCAATCACCACCGCCACAATTCCCGAAATAACAGAGCCGAACACAGGAACGATTTCAATGATTGCTGCAAATATGGCGAGCAAGAATGCGTACGGAACTTGAAATATAGAGAGCCACAAATACCCCAACACGCCGATAATCAAAGAGAGTATCAATTGCCCCTGCATCCACAAACCAATTTTATGGTGCGAGCGTTTCCACAAATTAACTGCGTACTCCTGATGCTTTACAGGAACTACAAGACGAATGAAATCGTCAACGCCTGTTTCTTGAGCGGCAAAATAAATCGAAAGAATAATGATGAGAAGAAACGCAAAAGCACCACCTAAAACTCCAGCGAGTGCAGAGAACGCGCCTTCACCTGTTGGGATAATAAGATTTTGGAGTTGAATCAACAATGCAGCCACTGCTGATGGCGAAACAAGAGCGTCTGCTGCAGTGCCTGTGTCTGGTATGTAATTCCCGACATCAAATGAATTGGCAAACTGCGGGAGGTTGACGATAAAACCTTTTGCTTCCTGCATAAACGGCGGGGCAAGAAGATACGTGACAACAAAGAAGGCGGTAAAAATGCCCGCATACACAGCACCAACTGCCCATCCGCGACCGAACTTTTTTTCCATAAACCACTGCACCGCGGGCTCCACTGCGGACGCAAGCACAACCGCAGCAAGAACAATAAGAACTAAATCTCGAAGATAAAAAACAAGCCATGCCAAAAGGCCAACTGCGATCGCGGTCACAAACGTATTCGGGGAGATAGTTATCGAGAAGAGCCCCTTATCCATTGGCTTAGGATAACGCTTTTTTCACTGTTTAGCGAGCGAGCGTAAACGACAAAGAGAGCGCCTTCTACGAAACAGCCTGTCTTACCTTCCAGATAGCATCCGCTATCGAAAGCCTTTCCTGCTCTCCTGTATCGCGGTTGCGCACAGTAACGGTATCTTTATGCTCAGGCGTCTCACCTAAAGTATCGAAGTCGACCGTAATGCAAAACGGGGTGCCGATTTCATCTTGCCTCCTGTAGCGCTTCCCTATGTTGCCGTTATCGTCCCATTCGGTACGCACTTCCTTTTTGAAAAGTTCATATACTTCGCGCGCCTTTTCCACTAACTCAGGTTTATTTTTGAGAAGTGGAAATACCGCTGCTTTAATCGGAGCGAGCTTCGGTGAGAGTTTTAATACGGTGCGCACTTCCCCGCCAAGCTCATCTTCGGTGTACGCATCAGCAAAAAATGCGAGAAACATACGGCCCATGCCTACTGATGTTTCAAGTATCCAGGGAATATATTTTTCCGCAGTATACGGATCAGTGTAGGTAAGGTCGGTACCTGAATGCTTCATGTGTTGCGTTAAGTCATAGTCAGTGCGGTCGTGCACTCCCTCCAATTCATCAAAGCCCGTCGGGAAGTTGTATTCAATATCCCATGCGTCCTTCGCGTAAAAGACCAAATTGTCGTGTTGTTTCCATCTCAAATTCTCTGGCTTAATACCGAGGCGCACATACCAATCAAAACGATCCTTCTTAATTCGCTCATACGCGTCTTTATTCTCGTTCGGTTTCACAAAGTACTGGGTATCCGCCTGCTCCATCTCGCGCGTACGGAACAAAAAGTTTCTCGGCGAAATTTCATTTCTAAATGCTTTGCCGATTTGCGCAATACCAAACGGGACTTTGGCACGTGTCGTGTCTACGACGTTTTTAAAATTCAAATAAATACCCTGACAGGCTTCCCCTGGAAGATACACGGGCTCGGCATTAACACCCGTGAAATCACCCATATTTGTTTTAACCAAAAGATTGAATGCTCGTACGGGCGTGTAGTCGTGCGACCCACACTTAGGACACGGGATGTTTTTTTTATGTTCCTCAAATAACTTAGACAACTCAGCCTCTGACATTTTCTCATCGGCTTTGACTCCCACTTTCTCCAGTTCCTTGTCGACACGAATACGCGTATTGCACTTTTTGCATTCTGCCAAAGGGTCTGAAAAGCCTGAAGTATGCCCAGATGCTTCCCACACACGTGGATCTTTAAACATCGCTGAATCAAGCCCAAAAAAATCATCGCGAATTTGTACGTGTTCCTTCCACCACGCAGCTTTCAGATTATTTAAGAGTTCAACACCGTACGGACCGAAGTCATACATGCCAGCCATACCGCCGTATATTTCAGACCCCTGATACACAAAGCCTCGGCGCTTCGCGAGAGAGACTATTTTTTCCATCACTCCGTCCGACTTTTGCATTTTGTGATTGTATCTTCCCTAAACCCTAAACGCTATTCCTTAAAAGCTGACTAAGGTACCACAATGCCACTAGACGAAGAGCCCCCTGAGGGCGCCGTGCGTAGGTTTGGTGCAGATGATTCAACATTCTGTCGAACAAATCGGTCGACACCAACGGCACGTTGATTAATAACAAGCTCAGGGGCTTGGCCGACCTGAGATACTGACGGTAGGAGACTTACGATAAATGATGCAGTCTTTGACTGACCCACGGCCACATCCCCAATGTCCCACGATACCGTTCGCGAGCCTGCGTTATACGTCACACTGTCACTCCCCCGAGCATCGACATACGTAACATACGAGGGCAAAACCCCCGTCGTCACACCGTTTGCGATAGCGTTGCCTGAGTTAGATACATTCCACGTCACCAAATACTGCGTCTCAGCTCCTGCCTTTGGCGGAATAGCGCCACCCGTTGGTACCGCGACCGTATTCAAAATAAAGTCGGTCAGCACGAGTACTTTTGTTGAATCAGAAGATTCAATCGCTTCAGGCACATTCGTTTCGGTCAGGCGGTTGGCTTTCACGTTCGCTGTCAGAAGTACCTCCGCATTTTTGAGGGGGCCTCGGTTGGCGGGCAAAATCTGAAACGTAAATTGTTCTGAGCCAAACTCTCCTGGTCCGACGTCTGAATACTCTGCGGCAGACGTCTTGTCCCACGTAATTGAGTTGATGTTTGAGTTATAAAATCCGTTTTGACTTCTAATCGACGTCGGGTCAATGGCAACTCCGTTCAGGGTAAGGACAATAACGACATTCTGGACGCGGTTTGGAAGATTGTTCATCCACTGCACCGTGCCCCGCACAGTGCCCCCACGCGAAACCGAATGAGTTTCAGCGTTTTTACCATCAACAGTAATTTCAAGAGACATGAACGGCTTTCGCAACGTCAGCGACACGTCGGAGGTTGCGAGTGGTGCAGCAATTTTATCTACCTCTCCTTGCTTTTTGTTACCTGCAGAAAACTTCACCACTTTACTCTCACCGTCTTCACCCGAAAACGTGCCCGTCACAAGAACCGTGCGCGAACCGCCTGGTTCAATATCCCCTAACTCCCATGCAGTAGTACCCGCACTCGCCTTCGGATTCGCGGAGAGGAAAGAAAATCCTGGTGGGTATGACGCTAAGAGCAACATATCGGAAAGCACATCGGGTGCGTTGGAACGAATTGACACACCGAACGTTACTTCCTGCCCCGCACTCGCCTCTTTCAAAGTTTCGACAGAAATAACCGCGGGCGATTCATTTAGATTTACGCTGTACGTTGAACCTGAGACAAATACCGCGTTTGAAGACGGCACACGGTACTCAGCAGATGCTTTTATAGTTGCGTTCGTGCCCTGAAGACCAAATAAAACCGCGCGTATAGTGCGATTCACGCTTTCGCCAGGCTGAATAGTGCCCAATGATTCGCGTATGCGAGGCAATTCAACACCAATATCAAAATCAGAGCGTGTGCCTTCGGGAAATTCAACAATAAGATCCGTGAGTTCCATCGGAACTGCATTTTTATTTGTGACCACAACCTGAAGCGAAAGTGTGGAACCTGCACCGATTTGCGCAGGGCCGCTGACCTGCACGCTAACGTTTTTCGTAGAAACAGTATTATTCCCTCCCAAGAACAGAAGTGCCGCAACAGCAGAAGCAACCACGAAAAAAACAACCGAAGAGGCGAACAAAATTTCAAGCGGTTTCATTTTTGGCTTCTTACTCATAGGTGATTGATCAACATCAGGCTTCCATGATTGTGGAGCCCCTGTGTATGAAGTATACAAACCCGAACGAGTCTGCTCTTGCTCATTTTTGCCAGCATCAAGACGCTTTGAAAGTCGCTCCAATGCGGAATCATCCTGCATAGGAACTATCATATCAGTCTTGTGGTTATGAGAGCCCGCTTACAGTGATTCCTTCATTAATGACAGAGAGCACCGTTTTTCTCTGTTTTGAGAAATCCGCAAGGGTCTCTTTGTCATATGACGGATGCAAAAAACGCGAGATACTCTCGCCTCCTTCCACGTACCCCAAAGCTGCAAGCATTCGGAGGACAACAGCGTGCTCCGCGTCTTTCAAACCTTCGTCATCATAGGCGTGTAAGGAGTTAAAAAACCCCCACAACACGGTGAAAAAATAAGGGTCACTTCCTTCTCCGCGCACAAACTGTCTCACAAACAAAAGTACCCTCTGCAAAGTTTTTTGAGCATGAGTACGGCCCTCGAGCGCAAAATGCATGTTCACCGTTTCTGCAATCCCCACTACTCTCCACACATCTTTTCCTTTCACCAACGAAAATTTCCCGCGCGTTCCAATTTGGAGGTGCGAGCGAAGTTGCGAACGCTCTTCCCGAGCGCTCTGTGCGTGTGCCCACAAAAGCCCCGCGGAATCGGTATACAGAAGGACGCGCGCACTCCCCTCGCCCGCAGAGGCTCTCCGCACCACCACTCCACGCGCGAAAATTTTATGCCCCGACATGTGGTGCGACATCGAAAGAAAAAGTAGCTCCTTCAACGACCAATGTCTTCTCAGGCATGCCTACTTCAAATCGAACGAGATTTGTTGTTTTCGAAAGCGCAGCCCAGTGTGTCTCAACGAACACTCTTGTTGCTTCATCGATCTGAAGTACTGCGAGGTCTTTCGGATTAAGTCCTGCTTGTTTTCGTAAATCTTGAATAAATCTAAGTACATCACGCACCATTCCCTCTTCTTTCAATTCAGCGGTGATTTCTGTATCGAGAACCACCTCTTCTTCCATATTCGGCTCTATTGCCACGCGCTTCACATTCAATTCATCGCGTATTAAATCTATTAATTCACTTTTACCCGAAAGCACTGAACTTTTTATTCGAACTTCTGATAAGGGTTGGCGGACTTTGATGTTTGCACCCGCGCGTTTCTCGAGCCCCAAGGAAACCACGCGACGCACCTCCATCATGTCAGCGATGAGGTTTGAGGTTTGAGGTTTTAGGTTTGGAAAAAAAGATCCCCAAAAACCTGTTGCTTGAAGTGGCCACATAGATACATGCACGCTTTCAGGGTCGTCCTCGGTCTTTACACTTTGGTAAATCTCCTCCGCAATAAACGGCATGATGGGCGCAACCAGCTTTGAGAGTGTCAGAAACACATACCGCATAGTTGAAAGAGCGCGCTTCTTATCTTCCACATCATCCCCTTTCATGCGATCACGCGAGCGACGCAGGTACCACGTCGAAAAGTCCTCCACGAATTCGCGTACGGGGCGCGCCGCACGGATTGCGTCATAGCGATCAAACGCTTCCGTCATCTGAGTGGTGAGCTCTTCAAGGCGAAGTACTATCCATCGGTCCAACACGTGCTGGCTTTTCGAATCGGGCTCCTCCACTTCGTCTTTATAGAGTTCATAAAATGCATGCGTATTTCTCAGAATATTCAGCAAACGATTCTGCACTTCTTTTATCTCATCATCCTTAAACTGCAAATCTTCTGCCTGCATGACAACTGACGACATGAGGTAGTAGCGGAACGCGTCCGCGCCATACGTATCGAAAATTACATACGGGTCGGTGTAATTTTTCTTCGACTTTGAAAGTTTTTCTCCATCTTTTGCAAGAATAGTGCCTGTCGTCACCACATTTCTAAATGATGCTCTGCCAAATAGCTGCACCGAAACTGCATGCATGTAGTAGAACCACGCGCGCGTTTGTCCGATGTATTCAGATACGAAATCTCCTGGGGCGCGTTTCTCAAATTCACCCTTGTTTTCAAATGGGTAGTGGTATTCCGCAAACGGCATTGCCCCTGACTCCACCCAACAGTCCACAACCTCAGGAATGCGCTTCAGACTTTCCCCTTTTTCGTTTTCAAGCTGAATACCGTCAATGTACGGCAAGTGAAAATCAAGCTCGTAATTTTTGTTATGAGGGAGCGGTACAAAATCAAACGCAATGGCTTGTCCTTTTTTGGGATATATCTGCCGATACAAATTAAACGATTCTTCTAGCGTTGCCCCTCGGGCAGCTAGAAGAAGTGCAGCTATTGGGTCACCGTGAGAGACAATCAAAATATTTTTACCCTGATATTTTTGCTCAATAGCATAGAGAGCTTCCCCCACCCGTCGCTTTAGCTCTGCAAACGTTTCTCCACCTTCAGGCGCAGTACAAAACCCCTCAAAGGTGTTTCGATACAAATCGCTATATTCTGACGGTGTCCCACCTTCCTGAGCCCCATGGTTCAATTCCACAAGCTGGTCCATGAGTACGATTGCATCCTTAGAAATACCTAAGGCCTCTGCGGTAATTTCAGCAGTCTCTCTCGTCCGAAGGTAGGGAGACGCAATAATGAGATCAATTCCCTTGTCTTGCAAAGTTCCCGCTGACGCTTTCACCTCCTCCTTGCCCTTTTCCGTCAGAGCATATGGTTTTGAGATGTCGTTGTCTGTAATGTTGAGAACGTTTTTCTCCGATTCTCCGTGACGCATCACAAAATATTTGTTCCCTGATTTTTTCGTCCGCGCCTTCAGCTCATCCAACGAACCAACAACCGTTACATTCCCAGCAGGGTCCTTCCAAATCGGAAGCGGTGATGCCCAAAAACGGTTTCGAGAAATGGTCCAGTCAGGAGCTGTTTCTATTATTTTTTTGAAACGCCCGTGTTTTAGGTGCTCAGGAAACCACGTAATCTTCTCATTCTCCGAGAGCATTTTTTCTTTTACGTTCTGAATATTGATGAACCAGCTTGAAACGGCGTTATATATGAGCGCTGTACCGCACCGATAACAGTGCGGGTAGCTGTGCGTATTACTCTCCTTCGCAAACAGAAGGCCGCGCGACTCCAAATCGGCCTTAATGACTGCCTCTGCTTTCTTGATGTACTGACCGTGCAGAAATTCTGGCGCATCTGTGTTATAGGTGCCGTTCGGATTCAAAATAGGAATCATCGGCAGACCTTCTTTGAGCCCCAGTTGGTAGTCGTCTTCGCCGTAAATGACCGCTGTGTGTACTACGCCTGTACCGTCCGTCGTGGTAACAAATTCCGCCGCGAGCACGGTCCATTTTTTCTCGCTCGCGTGTGTTTTTACTTTCCCTATTTCGTACAAGGGTTCGTATTCAATTCCGACAATTTCTTTGCCTTGCACTTCTTTAAGAATATTCTGTGGCGCATCTTTGAGAACGGACAGACGCTCATTAGCCAAAATTAGGTTCTCATCTCCGACACGTACCACTGAATAAATAATTTCTGGGCCAACGGCAAGCGCAACGTTCCCTGGCAAGGTCCACGGCGTTGTGGTCCACGCGAGAATAAAAGTATTTTCAGGAAGCGAATGTTTCTCGGGATGTTTAACTTTGAATTTTACCGTCACCGCTTCCTCAGTGACGTCCTTGTAGGTATTGTCCATCGCGATTTCAGCTTTCGCCAAGGGCGTTTCGCAGTGCGGACAGTACATCAACACTTTTCTTCCTTCGTACAAATTTCCTTTCTCGTGAATTTTTTTCAACCCCCACCAGACAGACTCGATAAATGTGTTGTCCATCGTCTTGTAAGAATTGTCGAAATCTACCCAGCGTCCTACGCGCTCCACATATCGCTTCCACTCGTGCACGTACTCAAGAACCATCGCGCGCGCGGTTTCGTTGAATGTCTCGATACCGACAGCCAAAATTTCTTTTTTGTTCTTGAGCCCGAGTTTCTTCTCAACCAACGATTCAATTGGAAGTCCGTGCGTGTCCCACCCCCATCGACGGCGCACGCGAAAACCCCGCATCGTTTTATAGCGGGGTATCACGTCTTTCGAGACTGATGACAACAGAGAGCCCGAATGCGGAGTGCCTGTAGCAAATGGCGGACCGTCATAGAAGACAAATTCACCTTTCGGAGCATCTTTCGCCAAAGTCTTTTCAAAGACTTTGTTCTCCTTCCAGAAAGCGAGGATTGCCTCCTCCCGCTTTGCTACGTCGCTTTTATCCGCATCTGCCATAGAAAATGTCTTCGTATAGTAACATTTTCGGTCTTTTAATAATTTGGGCTTCCTGCTTTGTCGCTTAAGCCATATTCTGGCTCATCTGCAACAACTAAGCGGATGCACGGGATGCCTCGTTCTTCTGAGTGGTGGGTGTGCCAACGAAACGAGGTAACAATCATTCTGTTCTCGATGAAGTGCTGGATATGCTCAAGCGCTTCTTCCATAGCGTGCTCCCCCATAAACTCCCAGGCTCGCTGATGGTTTTCAGGTTCAGCATACCCTTCTCTAATGCGTCTTTCGCCATTTCTGTTTTCCATAATTTTTTAGTTAGTTTTTTAATCGTCACTCTGTGGCGGTACACCGCGATATGCATCAGTTGCACACCGTGAACTGCAGTACCTTGTGCCGCTTCTCATGAACCGACTTTCTGAACCGATAACGCGGGTGCACTGCGGGCACCGAGCAACAACTTCTCGAGAGCGCGCTCTTTGCTCACGGTGACGCGCGAGTACGACCACGTTCGAGGGCGGCGGGATTGCGACATACCTCGAACGCCGGCGAGCGTAGTTGGCAAGAAGTATTCTCATAATTTCTCTTTCCATATTTTTTAGTTAGTGAGACAAAATAAAAGCCCTTTTCGGGGGCTTCGTAGTGAATCGGCAAAGTGCACAGCGTCAAAACGCCCCCATTCGCTTGAATCGGATTTTCTTAATTGAAATGTGTACGAAATTACTCATGTTATTCGCTTCGTGAGACGTACCCGAGACCGTTGCAAGATTCGCATCTGATTTCTTCAATTGCCCCCGCGATTCCAGGACGGCGCGTCACGCGCTCCCCTTTACAGGGGACACACTGATACCCAACAAGCGGACTTTCGGGCCTCATGCCTGCCCACATTACTGGACGACTACGTAGGGACTCCGCGACTTCTCGCGCCACTTCTACTCCTTGGTCTTCTGAATTTTCTTGTGACATATGTTTTTGTTGTTATGTTTTAAAAAAGCCCCCATTTGGGGGCTTTTGTCTTTTTTATTTTTGAATACGACAATTACCCCCGACGCTTGGCGGTGGTCTTCTTGATAGTCGTGATAACTGCAAAACCTGACATACGTGTATTGTACCAAACTCTCATTGCCTGTCAACTCTTTGTGAGGCTACGCGTGCAGACGCACTTTCTTTAACCATGGAAACAACCTGATGCATGCGTTCGTGAGAGGGATACACAACCTCATAATCCGTCGGATACCGCTGGGCCATAAGAGCTTCTACTCGGGCTATTTCACTGAGCGGTAGAGTTCTGTATACCTCGGGATTTAAGAACGCCATACAACAACTATACTCCAGGATGAAAAAAATGCTACGCGCAAATGGCGGTCTTCAGAGTGTTTTTAGTAGGTATGTAGAAAATTTTTAATCCAAACTCCACAACGCCGATTTCGACGGTCGCTCTGGTTTTGGTGTAATCAATCCATCTGCAATCATGCGTCGATACTCTACAGCTCTTGCCGTAGACAAACGTGTTGCAACGTACCCGCGTCGCCCCAATAGTTCTAATGTTTCCTCATTATCTCTCGATGTATCAGATACAAGACTTAATTTTTGTTCAATCATATACACCCCTTACTCAGCTCATGTCCTCGCGGTTACTACTGCTCCATTTGACCTTGAGGAGAAAATACGTACAGTTGCCCGATATGAAAGAAATCGGTCGCGACAGTTCGGGCGTACAGGCATACATCTCGACCCCTGAGAATATATTGGACGTCGTAGCCAAACTAACAGGACTTACCCACGACTATATAAAGACGAACGAAAAGAAAGACGCACGGCACGCGCGAGAAATAATTTCCCTTCTTTTGGTTGAAAACCTTGAGGCATCGCTTTTAGAAACTGGGCATTTTTTGCGAGGACACACAGCGCCTGCAGTGAAAAAACTCAAAACCCGAGGTGCGCGGAGACTGCGAAGCAAGGATGAAGTTGAATTCACGCACACTTTTGCAGTCGCGGAACAGCGTTCAAATATCGCGAAACACCCGCTATAAATTACTGGCGACGTAGAGCGAGCAAAATGAAAAAATTTTCATTTTCGAGCCGAGGATGCCAGAAAAACGCGACAGAGTTGCGTTTTTACATCTTCTCGGGAGCTTGTATACCCAAAAGCCAAAGGCCATTTTTCATGGTGTGCGCAAATGCCTGGGTAAGTGCCACTCTGTATGGCGACTCAGCATCACTTGAATCAACAATTTTAGTCCCCGCATACCAACTGTTGAAAGTAGACGCCAGCTCCGTGAGGTACGTTGTCACGTGATGCGGTTCGTTTTCTTTTGCAGAGCGAAATACCACTTCTGGGAACCGATACAACAAACGCTCAAGTGTGGTGACCCCCTCTGTTGTTGCACTGATATGATATATCATATCAGTCGAATTGAGTGGTATTCCCTCGTCCCCAGCTTTCCGAAGAATAGCTCGCGCGCGAACGTGTGCGTACTGAAGGTACGGGCCTGAGTCCCCTTCAAAAGAAAGTGACGCTTCAGGATCAAAAATAATATTCTTTCCGCGCGCCTGTTTGAGTATTGAATATTTTATTGCAGCAATAGCCACAGCATCTGCGATAGATTGTTTCTCTGCGCCTAAATCGCGCCCCTCCATTTTTTCAAACGCTTTCTGGCGCATTTCTTCAATCAAAGACTCGCCCGTAATCACGTTCCCCTTTCGGGACGACATTTTCCCACTCGTGAGTTGCATCATGCCGTGCGAAATATGTTTCGTTTTGGCAGCAATATCTGGCAATACTTGCTCCATCGCTTTAAGAACGACACGGAAATATTCTGATTGTTCGCTTGCTGTGATGATTATGGAGAGTCCAATATCCGGCTCTTTCCTAAACTTCGCCTGATTAAGCCCTAACTCTTTCGTCTCATAGGTCGGCAATCCTTTTGCGGTCAAAAACACACGCGTATGGAGGCCGTACTGTTCTCCTTTGAAAACAACTGCTCCGTCGCTCTCTTCAAATATACCTTTCTGCAAACCTGCTTTCACAAGCGGGATTCCCTCAAGCCCTTCGGTGCCCTCAAAGAAATAGTAATCAAATTTCGTGCCGAGTACTTTGTAAATATCTTCAAAGTGTTCGAGTGATTCTTTACGACCGATTGCATAAAGCTCGTTTACTTTCTGATTACTTTTGTCGTACACCTCCTGATTGATTACATCAATCGCTTCTTTGTTGGCCTCGTACTGTTCGGAACCGTATGTGTATGCAGCCCCCCACGCGAGTTCTGGTTTTTGCATTCTGCCCCAAATCGCACGCGCTACGTGAGGACCCACATCCCCCTGCCAGTTCGCCCTTAAAACATCTGCGCCAGAAAATTCAACAAAACGCGCTATCGCCTCGCCAGTAGCGTTCGACATCAGGTGTCCAATATGGAATTCCTTGAACGGATTCGGGTCGGTGTATTCGACCATCACCTTGTAGCCTTTCACATGATCATTTCTGCCCCAATTCTCGCCCTGCTTTAAAATTTCCGCGGTCGCTTTCGGAAAGAAATCTTTAGAGAGTTTAAAATTTAGAAAACCCGCGCCAGCCACTGAAACACTCTCTACACCTTCAATTGCGCCGAGTTCTTTCAGGATTTCTTCCGCAAGAACTTTCGGATTCTTTCCTGCCTTTTTAGCAGCTGCGAGTGCGACATTGCAGGAATAATCACCGTGCGAAAGGTCCGCGGGGTGATCGAGTACGATATCTGCCTCAAGGCCGAACTTTGAGAGTGCAGTTTTAAGCGCTACTTCTATACTTCCTCTCACCTCCATAAGCGACACTATACAACCAGTCCGCATTAGCGGATATGGAAATATTTTAGGCATTTTGCCGTGACGTGCACATACCCTCCGTCTATAGATTTTGCTCTTTCTTTCAGAACCAGGCCTCCACAGAACAGACAGGCCGCATAAGTTCGTTCAAGATTTTCCTTGAAGTTTGAGAGTGCGCTCCCCTCCGAAAGTTCCATATGTTCTAAAAGATGCCCGATATATAGTGGTACACAATTTTCGTGGAAAGGCCACAAAGAAAAATGCGAACCGAACTCAATTGATTCTGTTGAACCCCACGGTACCGCCTTACCGCAGTGAAAGCAGGTTGAGGTTCCTTCTCCGTGAGAAAAAATATCCTTTAATTTCTTTTCCATGTTTTTTGGTTAGAGATATAAACAAAAACGACCTCGTTTGAGGTCGTTTGGAAGTATTCGTTTTAGTGAACCAATGCTCGCAGACAACCTCAAACTCTGAGGCCGCGACGACGAACGATGATGGAAGCGACGTGCTTCATATAATTTCTATTATAGGCACCGAAAGCAGCGCGTCAATCCCCGCAGAATGTAAAATATTATGAAGAGCGATCGTCTTCTTTTGCAAGTAAATCATTTATGAGAGCGTACTTTTCGTCCGCGCGGAAAAAGTCAAAACCAAATTTCCGAAACATATCCGGACTTCCCGTGATCGTCAGCACCTGCTTCACTCCCCGTTTTCGAGCATGGAGGAGGGTGTGTTCAATGAGCACGCGCGCCAAACCGTTCCCTCGCTCTTCTTCTGTAACTGCAAGAGAACGTAACTCCCCCAATCGTTGTTTATGATGAGCCTCAAGCGCCACGCATCCCACCACAGGCCGCCTCCCTCCTTCTTCAGGACGAGGACCGAGCGCCACGAAAAATTCTTTCCTCTTCGGCAAGTACTTTTGTTCAAGCGTCTCAGGATTTGCTTCTATAAGCGTCTTGATACGGCCCCAGTGCCGTTTTTTTGCACGCTTAATTTCGTACATCCGCAGGATTATACAAAAGATTCAGGGATTGGAAATGCCAGAGCCATTTCTTTTATCTCTGCACGAATTTTGGTTTTCATATCTGTGTTGTCTTTGTTTCTCAGTGTCTCAATCATCAACTCTGCGACACGCGCGCATTCTTTTTCAGTAAATTTACGAGTAGTGATTGCAGGCGTACCGAAACGGATTCCTGACGGGTCCATCGGTTTTCTGACATCATCTGCAATCGCATTTTTGTTCAGGGTAATACCCACTTCATCCAACACTCGCTCTGCATCAGCGCCAGTCACACCCAGAGAGCCGAACACATCGGCAAGAATCAAGTGGTTTGAAGTACCACCAGCAATCATGCGAACGTTTTCTCTCGCAAAGACTGCTTCCATTGCTTTCGCATTCTTCAAAATCTGCGTTGCGTATACCTGAAACGACGGGTGAAGCGCTTCACCAAACGCGACAGCTTTCCCAGCTATCTGGTGCATGTGCGGGCCGCCCTGAAAACCAGGGAAAATCGATTTGTCGATCTTCTTTGCGATCTCTTCATTGTCACGAGTGAGAATCATTCCTCCGCGCGGGCCACGAAGTGTTTTGTGTGTTGTGGTCGTGACAATATCAATACCAAAATCAAAAGGATTTTTATGTGCCTTGCCAGCAATCAAGCCTGCAATGTGCGCGGCGTCCATCATTGAAACCGCCCCCACTTCTTTTGCTATTGCGGAAATTTTTGCGTAATCCAATTCGCGCGAATATGCAGAATAGCCTGCGAGAACAATTTTTGGTTTCTCGCGTTTCGCGACTTCGAGCATTTCATCGTAATCAATCTCACCCGTTGCTGTATCTTTCATCTTGTAACGGACGAATTTGAAAATCTTGGTCAGGTACGTCACGGGATGCCCGTGCGTGAGATGGCCTCCGTGTGAGAGGTCCATGCCAAGCACAGTGTCGCCAGGCTGAAGAAGCGCGAAATACGTAGCAACGTTCGCAGGAGCACCAGAAAGTGGCTGCACATTTGCGAATTTACAATTGAAAAGTTGCTTGGCGCGGTCGCGAGCGATGTTTTCGACGATATCGGTGTACATCTGCCCGCCGTAGTAGCGCGCACCAGGATACCCTTCCGAATATTTATTGGTCATCACGGAGCCAAGAGCCTCGTGGACTGCTTTTGAGACGTAGTTTTCTGACGGAATGAGTTCTAGTCCCTCTTTCTCCCGCTCCTCTTCGCCGTGGATCGCTTTTGAAACTTCACTGTCTTGAGCGTCGATAAATGGGATTTTCATCTGGCAAGTATAGCGCGGCCAAAGAAGACTTGTCTAAAAGCAGTCCCCGTGGATAACCCGAGAGCTGATTGACTTCTTGAAATATATCAGCGTGTTAACATGGTAACACGCTGATATATAAAAATGGACTCGCGTCTAGCCCAATTAAATACCTGCGGAAGTGAGTGCTTTTTCTATCTGTGTTTGGACATCCTCTATCGGCCCTGACGTATCGATAACGGCATTTTTGCCGAAATCGGGAAGATGCTTCAGGAAGCCATCGCGTACGCGAGTGTGGAATGCCACAGATTCTGCGTCAAAGCGTGTCTTACCATCGTTCCTCGACTCCACGCGTTTGATTCCGACCTCGGGGTCTATGTCGAGATATATCGTCAAGTCAGGCATGTCATCCCCTACAGCTTTCTTGATAGCAACCTGAGCAATATCAAGGAGATCTAAGCGGTCTCGCCCGTACACCTGATACGCGATTGTGCCGAGCGCCCATCGGTTAGAAAAAACTGTCTTCCCCGAGGCGAGCGCGGGCGACACGATTTCTTTCATCGACTGCACGCGCGCGCCTGAAAAGAAAAAAAGTTCCGTCAGTGCATCAATCTCGCTCTCTCGCCATTCAAGTAAAAGGCGGCGCATTTCCATGCCGAATTTCGTGCCCCCAGGCTCACGAGTAAACACCGCATCAGGAAACTTCGGCTTCAGGAGCTCAATGTGCGTATCCTTGCCCGAACCTTCCCCGCCTTCAAAAACGATGAATTTCCCTTTCATTGAGGGAAGTATAGCAAGGCCACCTACTCGGACTTCACTACTGCTTCGCTAGCGAGAATCTCTGCGACTTTCTGTTCATTTTCTTTTAGCCACTGTTTGAAATTTCCCCGAGCCCGAACGCGTGCTTTATATGCGGCTATTCCTGCAGAAGCTTCTATCCTATCTTCCTCGCTAGAGTCAGGATTCTGCAATACCCCCCTATAACAACGAACCCAGCCCTCAGCAGGAAGAGAATCGCCACCTGTAGCTCGAGCGGCCCCTCGGCTCTTTATTGCTGCAACATTGTTTTCGGAGCCCATACCAGGAGGACGTTATAACCGCATTTTGCCGAAGAGTAAAGCGGCTATATCATACACTCATGCAACAGTACCTCTCACTTCTGAAAAAAGTAATGGCCGAGGGTGCCGACCGCGACACCAGAAATGGTAAGACGCGTGCGATGTTTGGGCTTCAGATGCGTTTCAATATGACGGACGGTTTTCCCGCAATGACCACAAAGAAGCTGGCGTTTAAAGCAGTGAAATCTGAACTCTTGTGGTTCATTGAAGGCTCAGGAGACGACAACCGATTGAAAGAATTAAACGGCTCAGAGAGAACTATTTGGACAGACAACTCCGAAGCCCCCTACTGGACTCCGAAAGCAAAATTCCCGGGAGATTTGGGTCGCGTGTACGGAGTGCAGTGGCGCGCATGGCGAAAGCCCACAGACCCTTCGAATCCCTCAGGGCAAGCGACCGTTGATCAACTTGCTGAAGTGATTGAAAAAATAAAAAAAGACCCGAGCGACCGAAGATTGATAGTGTCGGCGTGGAACCCAGGGGAGCTTTCCGAGATGGCGCTTCCGCCGTGCCATATGTTCTTTCAGTTTTTTGTAGACCCCTCAGACAAAGAAGGTGAACCAGGAAAACTTTCGCTCTTCATGCACCAGCGCTCGTGCGATGTGTTTCTTGGTGTTCCGTTTAACATCGCATCTTATTCCCTATTGCTTCACATGGTCGCGCAAGTAACGGGGCTCAAAGCGCATGAATTTGTACACTCCTTGGGCGACGTACACATTTATCATGACCATTTTGACGCGGTAAAAGAACAGCTTGCGCGCACCCCCTACCCACTGCCAACCTTGAAATTAAACCCGAACGTGAAAAATATAGACGACTTTAAGATGGAGGATATAGACCTCGAAAACTACCAATCGCACCCTACAATCAAAGCGAAAATGGCTGTATAGTGAAACCCTTATGGCATTGTCTGACAGAAAAATTTTAGAGCACATGGAGAAAGGGACGATTCTCATCGAACCTTTTGACCGAAAAAACCTTGCGACCTCAAGCTACGACGTAACGCTTGGCGAATACTACTTCCGCGAACAGCCAACCCGCTACAACCATTCGCTCTACAACATCTGGAGCAAGAAACACATGGAACATGTGTGGGGAGCGGACAAAGTGCAGCGCGCAGAAACAGCAAAAGAAGCATTCAAGAAATACAACTTTACGTGGGAAGGAATTCGCCCTGACGACAAAGTGATCCTGCTTCGCCCAGGAGAGACGATTCTTGCACACACAAATGAATTTATCGGCGGACGCGAATCAGTGACCACCATGATGAAGGCTCGTTCATCCCTCGGTAGAAATTTTATTGAGGTCTGCAAATGCGCAGGCTGGGGCGACGTTGGCTATGTAAACCGATGGACGATGGAAATCACGAACAACTCGAAAAATTACCTCATTCCGCTTGTTGTTGGTCGACGCATTGCGCAAATTGTTTTCTTTGAAACAGGCCCTATTGTGGGAGCTGACTACACTGTAACGGGAAAGTATCAGTCATCAACGGACGTTTCGAAACTAAAGAAAGCGTGGAAGCCTGAAATGATGCTCCCTCGTTTGTGGGCAGACCGCGACATCAAGAAGAAGCAACCGTGGCACAAAAAAAGCCGTTAGTTTCCGCGATAGCAGCGATAACAGAAAAAGACCGAGGCATCGGGAAGGATAACGACCTGCTTTGGAAAATACCCGCTGATTTAAAACGCTTTAAAGAAATTACCTTTGCGCACCCCATCATCATGGGGCGCAAAAACTTTGAATCTATAGGGCGGGCGCTCCCTGGACGCATGAACATCATTGTTACTCGCGACACTGCATACCGCCGCGAAAACTGCGTGATTGCGCATTCCATAGAAGACGCAATGGCTCGCGCATCCGCGTTGGACGATGAAGAAGTTTTTATTATCGGCGGAGGCGAAATATACACACAGGCGCTCCCCTTCACTGACCGCCTCTACCTTACGCTTATTCACGCGGAAAAACCCGCGGACGTATTCTTCCCTGAATATTCAGAATTTACGAAAGTAATTTCCGAAGAGAAAGGCGAACACGAAGGCACTCGCTACACATTCCTTACCCTCGACCGATAACACAGCCCACACTATCTCCTGCGCCCTTTATACCCCTAATTCGCACGAATTAGGGGTATAAGAAAGGATGGGTAGAGCAAAAGACCAAAACGATTTTGACTGGCGTTATCGCCCTTTCTTCCAGTCTTTTTTTAGAAAAGGCGCGTAGATGTCTTTTTCGATCGGAATTTCGAAATCATCAGGGCTTGGTTTTTCGTTTGGTAAAAATCTGCACCCACGGATAACTGCCAGTGGTGTCTGCTCGTTCGCCTCCCCCATTGCTAGCGCCGCGGCGGCGGCAAGTGAATCTGGCAAATTCGTCTGTGTTCCCCCCGAATCAAACCCGAGCAAATCTTTCCGTTTTCTGTTGTCATGGAGCGGATTGAACCCTGCCCAGCCGAGCGCGATGCCGACCGCCCCCTGACGCATAAAAACACTTCGTGAATCAACGATGATTAGATACAAATTTTTTTTACTGTAGGTTTTCTTAAACCACTCTAAAAGTTCCTCTGCGGCTTCTTTCGGCTTCTCTGGCCACAGTATGTGATGCCCACCAAACGGGTCGATACCCGCATTTGCAATCAGCGTCCCGTTTTTAATTGTATGAATAACGCCGTGTTCTGCAGGTCCGTCCAAATAAAAATCGGCTTCCTGCCGAACGAGCTCTTCTTTTTTTGAAACATCGCGCACAACGCACCTGCCCTGATGAATTGCCACTACCTTAGAAGCGATTGCTATGCAGTCACCTTCCTCAAGCGAAAGCGCCGACGCCTGTATTTTTGAAAATAGATCGTCCTTCGGGGGGTGAAGGACTTCAATTGTGGTTGCTATAATCTCCATCTCAAAAGTATACGTGGAGAGAGACAGGAACTCTATTCGACACGAGCGTCGAGACTTTCGTCAACTGGTGCAGCAATCGCGCGATATTCCTCGATACGATTCAAGGTAAACATCCAATTACGGTATAAGGAACGCGCTTTAACCAGTATTCGCTCTCGTACTTCCGGATCACTATTTTGATCGTACATGAACTTAAGCATGTTGAGTTCGGCACTAAAAACCGTTGTGTGTTCTTTTGTCGCGCCCTCAACAGTGGATTCGACAAGAGCCGAGAAACGCTCTCTTTCGGTGGGCGATGTGTTCAACATGCTCAGAAATAAAGACGCTACTTTACTTCAATACCCATTGAGCGAGCTGTGCCTGCAATGATTTTTTCTGCCTGTGCAACATCGGTCGTGTTCAGGTCAGGCATTTTCTTCTCCGCAATTTCGCGAACCTGCGCCTTTGTGAGCGTACCAACCTTGGAAGGTGGTTTCTGAGAACCTTTCTCAAGCTTCAACCATTTCAAAATAAGACGTGATGCGGGAGAGACTTTGACTACGAAAGAAAACGAGCGGTCATCCATTACTGAAATTTCAACGGGAAGAATATCCCCCATTTGATCGCGAGTCTTATCGTTGAACTGTTTTACGAATTCACCGATGTTAACGCCCGCAGGACCGAGCGCTGTTCCCACTGGAGGAGCAGGAGTTGCCTGCCCGCCTGGAACCTGAAGTTTGATTTTCTTTACGACTTTTGCCATATGCGTGAATTACGATACTACGTTAAATTTTCCGAACCTGCAAGAAATCGAGCTCAACGGGGGTTTCCCTACCGAACATTGATACCAAGACCTTAATCTTGCCCTTATCCTCATCAATCTCGCCAATCCTGCCTTCCAAATCCTTAAACGGTCCGTCAGCAACCACCACAGGCTCGCCCACCATGAAGTCAATTTTATGCTTCACGGAATCGGTCGACATACGCTTGAAGAGCATCCCGATTTCTTCTTCAGTCAAAGGAACTGGCGTAACACCTGAACCAACGAACCCTGTAACACGAGGCGTGTTGCGGACAATGTACCAGCTCTCATCATCGACAATCATGTCGACCAAGATGTAGCCAGGATAAATTTTCTCTTCGACCGTCTGACGCTTACCTCCTGTGACTTTAATTTTCTTTTCGGTCGGGATAACTACGTTAAAAATCTTCCCCTGCATGCCAAGGGATTCGATACGCTGTTTGAGGTTTCTTAAAACCGCATTCTCATAGCCTGAATAGGTATGAACCGCGTACCACGCGCGCTTTCCTTCAGTTTGTTTTGCCATACTAGTTTGTGAATCTCAAAATTTCTTCTAAGCCGAAGGTAAACAAGAAATCGAAAGCCCCGAGAACGAATGCGGTGATGAGTGAGATGCCAATAACAAGCGCCGTATACGCAACTGCCTGACCGCGTGACGGCCATGACACGTGGGTTAATTCTGCACGGACGCCTCTCAAGTAATCAAGAAATGAATTCATATATATCCTTCGAAGGTTGCTCCTACTTGTTAGCGAGTGAGGGAAACGAAAAAGACTTTTTCATTTCCGAACGAGCGATACAAGAAAGAATGTTTCATTCTTATAAAAAAAGCCCTTCGGGGGCTTTTTTTATACTACTCCTTCTAGGGACAAGAGTCAAGTAAAAAGTTTGATTTTAGCTTACTGCCCGCTTCGGCGTGCTTCCGCTTCTTCGCGGGCAATGTCAGCAAGCTCTCTTTCACGGTCTATGCCACTTTGACGAATGTCCGCACAGGCACCAACAATTGTATCTCGCACATCCTCACGTACTGATTCCTGGCGAGCCAAAAAATCGCTCCTTGGAGAAAAACTATACTGATCGTCAAATGCACGAGTACCCGTTAGCTCAGCGACCGTGGGTGCTGGTTGCAATCGAATGGCGGGATTATATTCGCATCTCGCCAAATCGACTCGGGTTAAATACGGCATCCAACCTCGAGGGACATCCTGCATATCGCGCAGTTCGGCATACATATCGTTTGCTGTACGTTCCGTTTCAGCTTGGTAGTCCGCACGAACAGCGTCACGTTCTTCATCAAAACGAGTCTGCGCAACGGCTTCCCCAGTGCCCATGACCCCCGCAAAGGCAACTGCCATTGCTGCTCCTCTGAATATTTTATCCATATATATGTATAGTAGCATATAAAGAGATACTTGTCAAGCATTTCGCAAGGTAACAAAAACCCCCGCCTGCTCTGAGCAGGCGGGGGTTTTTGAGATTTTTAACGTTTAACGAACCTCGTAGGTCACCGAAACGGAAACCATGATTTCGTTCTCCCCTGCTGGGATAGAAGGTACTGCTTTTTCAGCACCACCCATCGCCATATTCATCGTATCAGCGCGGTAGAACGGACCTGGATACCCACCGTTTTCAGAGTAATTCACCACACGCGTAACGCGAACACCGAGAGCTTTGGCAAGTTGTTCAGCTTGTGTGCGTGCTTCTTTGATTGCCTCTTCGCGTGCTTCTGCCTGAAGACCGTCTTCGTCTTCAATCATGAAGTTCGGCCCATAGAGGTTAGAGACACCCGCATCCCCCAAACTTGAAAGAACATCACCTGTGTTGTCGATATCACGAACTTTGACTTCAACAGTCTGAGAAGCGGTAAAGCCAACGATCTTTGAAGCTTCGTTGTATGGACACGGATAGGTGTAGCACGGAGGCTGGTACGCATATTTCGGAGAAATATTGTACGAGCTCGTTTTGATGTCTTTCTCCTCTACTCCCTTTTCCTTGAGAAGCGCGAGTGCGACATTGATTTTCTTCGCTGCCAAATCCTGCGCACCAGACGCCGTAACCGCCTCTTCGGAAACAGTGAACGAAATCTGAGCAATATCAGGAACTGCAGAAACCTTACCTTCGCCAGTAACCGTAATCACATTTGAGGGCGGAGTGGTAATTGCATCAAAATTTATAACCGCATTTACGGCTTTTGCTGCCATAAAAATGATTGCCATGACGAGAAAGAGAGCGGCGAGCTTGCCCACCCACGGGTTTTCAAGAACACCTTTTCTCATGTGGCCCTTATCTTCATTTTGCATATCTAGACTGAATTATTTGTATAAATTGTAGTGTACTACATGGCAAAAACAGAGGAATCCCCTATGATTACCTGCATACAAGACGATGGTCGGGCTACTTTCTTTCAGCCCGCAAGACAGCCACAAGGGTCGTAATGGGGACGGCGAGCATAATGCCAATTGAGCCAACGACCATGCGTACAATCTCATTCGCAAAAACCTCTCGATTTAACGTTATGAGGATGGAACTGTCAGAGTTCACACTATAAAAAAGAAGGAGGAGCGGGAGGGCGACCCCGACATACGCAATCGCTAATGTATTTACTAATGCGCCGATGTGCTCCCGCCCAATTCGCATAGCGCGAGAAAATAATTCTTTCCGTGAAGCCTCTGGTGCGGCGTGTGAAATTTCATCAACCGAAACCGCCTGCCCGATAGCTGCGTCGTAGAGAACTCCGAGAAGCCCGATGAGAATTCCTCCTAATAAAAGTGCAGAAAAATCTATAGTGCCACCTGTGTTCAAGTTTAAATACACGGCCTCATCTGAAACAAAGCCAGAAAGCCTCGACACGATGACCGAGAAATGCGCAAGAAGAGCGGTAATGGCGAGTGTAATCACCATGCCAATAACCGCTGAGGTAGTAACCCTATTAAAACCGTGTGTAATGTACGACCCGAGAATCACTATTAATGACGTAACGCCCAAAATAACCAAAAGTGGTGAAACCCCTCCGAGTATCCCGGGCAACAATACGTACCCAATCAAACAAAAACTAATGACGAGTGCGAGAAGGCCGCGAATTCCCTGCTTGCCCCCTAAAATAAACACCGCAACCACAAAAAGCCCGAGTAAAAAATACAAACTATCTAACCTATACGGCTCTGAAACGGCATACGTATCCGTATTTGTTACCGTATCAACGGTGTGGAGTGCGTAGAACTTTTCTCCCGTATTGAGCTTCAGATAGTCATTCTGCACGATGACCACTGCCCCCGCATTTTCTCCTTCAAGAATCTCTGCGCGAAGCGTTTGAAAAAGACCGCGAACATCAGTTCCAGGCACAGGCCGTTCTTCTTGGAGTTCAATGGAGATGACTTTAGCGAGTTCCGTTGTGACGTAGCTTTCAGAGATTTCTTCCGCATACAAATAGAGGGGCGCAACTAGGAAGCCTGTCAGCAGCAACAGGAAGACGGCTTTTTTCATAAAGTCTATTGTACACATCGTCTGGAAATAATTGTACTTGCAAATAAGTTGCAAATAGTACATGCTGAGTGCCAATGCCTACAACCTCTGACGCCGACCTTTTGCGCGCGCACGAAATGCGAGCCACTACCCCACGTCTTGCAGTCTTGTCTGCGCTTCGAAAAACAAAGTACCCCATGAGTGCGCACGACGTTGCAAAAGCGGTACGCACAAAAAAAGTAGACATGGTGACCACCTACCGCACGTTGGAATCATTTAAAACAGCAGGGATAGTTACGCAGGTTGAGTTGCAGCGCGGGCGGGCATACTACGAACTGAGTGAGGGGCGAAAGGATCACCACCACATCGTCTGTATCAACTGTGACACCGTAGAAGACTTCACGGGGTGCGACTATGACGCGCTGGTGAAAAAAGCACTGCGGCAAACAGTAGGGTTTTCTAGCGTCACACATCATTCATTAGAATTATTCGGAATGTGTACGCCGTGCAGTAAAAAATAAATTATATGGAAACAATCTATACGCTATTGAGTATCGGCGCTGTAAGCCTCGTCTCGTTTGCAGGCATCGCAGCCTTTTCGCTACGACAAGACGTAATGAAAAAAATCCTTTTTATTCTTGTTGGGCTTGCAGCGGGTACACTTATTGGAGACGCGGTCATCCATTTAATCCCAGAATCTCTCGAAGCGATCGGGGACGAGCGTACATTCGGACTCGCGCTCTTAGGCGGTGTTATTGTCTTTTTCGTACTTGAAAAATACCTCCGATGGCATCATGCCCACCATGGGCCTGAAGAAGAGCACACTGAAGAGGAGGCGCATAACCATCCGCGCCACCTCGCCCCAATGGTCTTAGTTGCGGACGGCATTCACAATCTTGTCGACGGCGCAGTTATTGCTGCTAGCTTCCTAGTCTCTCCAGTTATAGGAATTGCGACAACCGTTGCTGTGTTTTTACATGAGATTCCTCAGGAAATTGCAGACTACGCACTTCTGGTTCACAGCGGACTCTCACGCACAAAAGCGCTCATCTACAACTTTCTATCGGCACTCACTGCGTTTCTAGGAGCGTTCATCGTCTTTGGGCTCCACGGAGTTTTTGAATCAGTTGAAGGACTTATCACAGCATTCACCGCTGGTGCCTTTATTTATATTGCAGCAACCGACTTAATCCCTGAATTGCACAAAACAAACGACCCAAGACGAGGAGCACTCGAACTTCTGTCATTCATTATCGGCATCTTGTTGATGTTTCTTCTCACTTACCTTGAATTTTAGAGTGCCAAAATCGGCGCCTCTTCATACTGTGAACCTAGGAACACTGGCGATTCAGAGCGAAGCGAAATAACCGTTTCAACTTTCCACACACGCTCGTGTTTTTTTAGAATAGCTATATTATCTAACCGCTGATTGAACAAAGCATGTTGCGCGGATAAGTAGCGCCCCACTCTTCGTGATTGTTTCCTTGTCATAAAACGCGCCACGGAGGCGTGGAGTTTATTACCCTCCAACGGCGAACGCGGAATCCACGACACGTTGTCGTTCACGGTGCGTATCGCGCGCCTGACTAGTGAAACCGCCTCAGGCGAGCGGTGCACATCTAAATAGGCTGTTCGGAAACCAAATTTCCCAAAACCACGAATGATATACGGCACAGAAAACTCATTGTGAGCAAAAGAGCGCAGTACACGCTCTACTTCACTAATCCCTTCTTTATCGCATTCGAACGGCGCTTTGACCGTGAAGTGCGGGACAACTCGTTCGTGGAGCGGATACACTCCGTATCGGTATGCAATATCGCGCGTCAGACGTTCGTGATACGTCTTCGCATCTCCAGTCAGAAGATGAGCGACAAAGTACTTCACCCAAATTCAGTGTAGCAGTTCTTACGCCTGCTTCTTTTTTGTCCCCAATGAGGAGTAGTACGCAGCAACAACAAACAAGACGCCGATAGACCCAGTCACAAGCTCTGGGACATCAGTGAGCATCGATACCAACATTGAAATAGCGAGGCCGAAAATCGCCCAATGTGCACCGTGCTCGAGATACTTCAATGTATCAAGCGTGCGTTCATGAACCATATAGACGGTGAGAGATCGAACAAAGAACGCCCCGATACCCAAACCGACGGCAATAATGGCAATGTTTGAGGTCAGTGCAAAAGCACCAATAACTCCATCCAAGGAGAACGAGGCATCCAAAACTTCAAGATACATAAAGAGCGCCAAGCTATGGGAGGCCGTTTCTTTCGCTTCAATAGAAAACGCGCTCGTGATGCCCTGCATAACTACAAAGAGAACGACCCCGAACACACCCGCAACCATAACCGTTCCCTGTTCCTCATGTGGGACAAGAAATGCAATACCAGTCAGAGCCAAAAGCGCCACAATGATTTCAATTGCCTCTACGCGCCCCCACTTAGCCAGATGTTCTTCAACCCATTGCAACCAGTGAAGTTTTTTGCTGCTATCGAAGAAATATTTCAAAGCTACCAAGAGGAGGAAGGTGGCACCGAACGCATGAATCGCGTGCTTTGCCCCCTCAATCAGATGCCCGTACTGCGCAGTATCAAAAAGCGCCATTTGGGTAATCGCCCATGGATTCGTAAGGGTAATAACACTCACTATGACGATTGGTAATACAAAACGTGTACCAAAGACCGCAATCAAAATCCCCCACGTCAAAAAGCGTTGCTGCCACGCGGGGGTCATTTTTTGAAGCACTCTGGCATTTACAACAGCATTGTCGAAGGAGAGGGTGATTTCAAGAAGAAACAAAAGAACCGCAATGAAAAATGCCGCCCATCCTCCATACAAGAAAAGTGCCACGAGACCGACAAGAGTCGCCAAGATGGAAAACCAAAAATGTTTGAAAATCGACTGCATAGCACTTATTTAAATTTTATCTTTATCCTCCGAAAAGAAAATATTCTCGGGAGCGATGCCGATTGAAGTAAAGCGGGTAGTTATAAAATCTTTCATTTCTTTTTCTGAACCGAAGCGAATTTCTTTGTCAGCATCATATGCTGCCCACACACCGACAGTGCGAAGTACGTCCACCTTTGAAAACACTAAGTGCGTGACTCCGTTCATACGGATAGCGCGCTCGAGTGTCTGCATATTTATCCAATTTGTTTGACGACGGCGCCCAGTGACAGCACCAAATTCTTCACCAACGTCGCCAATTTTATTAAATACCTCGTCCTCAGGTTGGAATTTCTTACTCCCTACGTACGTCTCATATATTTTTGCTACACCCCATACTTTTCGAACCGACTGCGGAGGCAAACCATTCAAAAGCGCGCCCGCAGTTGTGCAGTGGCTTGAAGTAACAAACGGATAATCTCCCCAATCAATATCTAACCCAAAACCTTGCGCACCTTCTGCAAGAATGCGAACCTCCCCCGTGGTGTACCACTCCTGATACAGATTAATGAGATAGGGCTTCAATTCAGGGACATCCGCCGCACGCACCCCAGTTCTCCCGTACTTCTCACGATACGCAGGCCCGTTTCCGCTCCCCGTCGTTCCTATGGCACCACCACCTTTTTTATCTTCCTCTCTATGTGCCTGAGTAATGACATGCGCATTTTCGGCAATGAATATTTTGCCTTTTGTGTCGATTCCGCCCTTCTCGAGCATGTCGATTTCCTTGAAAAACTGTTCGGGATTCACCACGCACCCTGAACCGATGATTGAGCGTATACCAAAAAAGACTCCCGCGGGTATCTGCTGGGTAATGAACTTCTGCCCGTTGTGAAAAATAGTGTGCCCTGCGTTTGCCCCGCCGTTGTAGCGAAGAACGTGCGTATATTCGCCTGATTTAGCAAGGAAATGGGTTACTTTACCCTTCCCTGAGTCGCCGTATTGGAGGTCAACAACAATATCTGCTTCCACGTTTGTTAATGCTATCAGAAATTTCTTAAATCAGCGAGTGGTCGTCAAAAGCTTGGGTGCCTGTACTACTTCTTGAACGGTAAATTCTGTTCTCCCAATTTTGAGACCGTCTGGAGTTTCAATCGATACGCGCCACTTGCCCTCAAATATGCCTCGCTTGAATGAGTACCCCCGATATCCTTCTTCTCTTCCTCCTTCGGCGGGATACGAGACGGTGTTAGAAAGTACCCAATCATTCTCAACCGTACTCCAGTATTCCCAACGATGCACAATGTCGGTGTCGATACGAACGGGAGTATATACAGAGCTGAACACGTAGAGCGGTTCACCTTTCACTAAGTGCACCGTCACACCAAACAGCCTATCGAGCAGTGGTGTCTCCTCCCCAAGAAGTCGATACATCTCGCCATCGCGCGCCACATAGTGATACGGCCCAACGTCTTTGAGAACCAACGGAATCGGCGGCAAAAGATTTGCATTGTATGCAAGCACTACTGCAGTGAGTGCGACCCCAACGCTATACACAATTCCTTTTATGTTTTCCTTAAATTGAGATTTCCCCGTGAGATACAAAACGAAACAAAAACCTGTAAGAACTGCGAGAGCGACGGCAGCACTCAGGAGAAAAATATCAGAGCCCATTCTCCCGACCCACAGCGGAACGGTGTAAATAGAAAAAGAAAAAAGTGCCAAAAAATATACCGTGAGATTAAAAATGAGTCGTGAGCGATACTGTTTCAAAAGCTCGAGACCCACAACCACGGAAATTAACGCAAGAATGAACGGCCAACTGTCCGTGATTGATGCGCTTTTGGTATAAAAAACTACAAATGCGCTAAACAGAGACCCGAACGCGTACGTCATTGCCAAAGGCAAAAACGGCGCAACTTTATTTGAAAACTGTCCTTGGAATATACCCACCTCTTTGAGGTGCATCAATAGAATAACTGCGCCCGCAACTACGAGATACGTGTAAATGAGTATCGTCTCTGGCAAAAGGTCTGCTTTTCGAAGCGTAATGCTATCGACAGCAAATCCGAGAAGCAAAAAGACAGGCAACAGCACCCGTTCATTATCGCCAATAAAGGTTTTTAGTTTTAAGACGTAGGGTTTCAAAAGAAAAGGCTCATGCCTTAGACGTTATTGTAACGCGCGAAATCGGAGGCACTATTAATGATTTTCAGTGAGTCCGTGTTTCCCGTAACGCCACAGTACCCAGAAAAAATGAACAACGAAGAGTATCCCTTGGAGGACGAGCGCGGTGGCGGTGGCTTCCCAAAATGAGCCTGTGGTAGCCCAGAGATACGCATTCGTTACAAAAAAAGCAATAACGCGCCACTCGAGCGAAACTTTGAAAGAGGCGATGAAATGCTCACGCATATACTTGTAGTACCACGCATAGAAGCGAACGAGGTGAAAAAATGGAAACGCTTAGGTGGAAAACTAAACGCTCGTTTCTTACTGAAAAGGATGTTTAGTAAGTTTTATTCCTTCCGAAGACGCGGTCCTTTGAGGCTTTTGAGTGAAAGTAAGAACTTTCTCCAACGACTGTATGCAACAACAACTCTAACTTGGGAGTCAAGGACGACCAGACCTGGGTCTGTAAAAGACCCGAGGGTTTCATTATTTTCTCCGCAACGAAACGCGAAGACGGCATGGGTATCCTCCTTTGGATTACCCGGGAAACAATAGTATTTATTTTCCATCCGTAGCTCGCGTATAGCCTGCTTCCGATGGGCAAAGACCCACTCGACATCTGACTTCACGACGCTTCGTCTGCCTGGTTTTTTCAACTCCTCCGTATACGAGGCGAGCGGTACGTGGCCGAGACACGGCTTCTTTTCTATCTTTTTCATACCAGATACCCTATCTCGTATACTTAAAAATGTCTATATTTTGAAACAAAAAATTGCAAAGTGAAGCATAGTTAGAGAAAATACTTTGACAAACAAAGATATTTCTGATATTAATTAGTGTCTAAAAATACGTCACTTTATGCAGTTATCTAAAACTCTACTAAAAAGCCTCAGCCTATCGCCTCATCAGGCGGCGGTGTATTTTGCTGCGTTGGAGTTAGGGGGCGCCAATATCCAGCAGTTATCCCGTAAGTCGGGAGTGAAGAGGACCAGTATTTATAATTTTATAGATGAATTAAAAGAACGCGGGCTAATCCTTGAAACCGCAAAGCGCAAAAGAAAGCTTTACAGTGGCGTTGACCCTGAACAGTTAGTTGAATTAGAAAAAACGCGGGTCGCAGAACTTGAAAGATCGCTACCAGAACTCAGGGCGATAAAAAACAAGTCGCGCACTAAACCAAGAGTTTCATTCTATGAGGGTATCGTCGGCATAAAGGAAGTGTACGGCGACATGCTGAATGATAAGAAAGAAATTATCGCCTTTGAAGATTTGGAACATATGCGGGCGGGGCTTCCGAAACAATTCTATGATTGGTTCCCTCCTGAGCGAGCTCGCAGAGGGATACCTTTTAGATCAATATCTCGTGATTCGGAGACAGCGAAAGAGTTTGCAAAAAACAATATTCGCTTACTGAGGGAATCGAAGCTTGTAAAAAGTGCGGACTGGAAGACGGAAATTAATATTTACGGCAACAAGGTGGCGCTTATGAGTTTCCGTACACGAACTCCGTTTTGCGTCCTTATAGAAGACCAAGACATCGCGGAAACTCTTCGTGATGTGTGGGGGAAGCTATGGAATAACCTAGACTCTCAAAAAATCGGCTAGACGACATCGATCCAGAAGCGGGCTTTGTCGGGTTGCCCCGGGTTCGGTATCGCGTTCTCAAAAACGCCGCCGTTCCCTTCAATTATTTTTCGTGAGCCCTCGTTTGTCACATCACAGGTCAGCAACACTTTTTCAAATCCCATTTCTTTTGCTTTTTCGAGTCCGAGTCTTAAAATTAATTTTCCGTACCCCTGTTTTCTTTTTGACGGACGAATTGAATACCCTATGTGGCCTCCGATTTTCAATAAGTGCTCGGTGAGCGTGTGCCGAATGCCTATCTCACCTACACACTCATTACCATCAATCAACCAGTAGCGTGTTTCGGGAACAAAACCTGCGGGCAGATTTTCACCGTGCGCTTTTCCTTTTTCTTTTTCAACGTACGCAGAAAAATCTTTCTCTGCTTCTTCTACAGAATCTTGCAGGTATCTACCCTCTTCGTGGTATTCGCGAAGCCCAGCAAGATAACTGTCTTTATAGCGAGCGTCGGGAAGAGCAAGATAGATACTCATACTGGCTTAGGAAGCGTGTGGCGGCGAATCGAGAACATCACCACACAGAGTGCGTTTACTACAAAAATAGGCCAGTAGTAAGCAGTAGTCAGTAAGCTATAGGTATCTAGGGCGAGAAGTGAGAAAAGTGGAGCAAGTGTCCACAAAACCCATGCGAGTGATGATTCGCTCCACGGTTCCGCGAAAGCCTTCCGTACTGTTGGCCAATAGCCAATGAGATCAATCGAGATTCCGAGAATGACACTCCACAAAGGATTATTTAATCCGACCCAAACAAAAACCGCAGTGAGCGCTGCGAGAAGGGTTATGGTGTCCCCTGCGGTTATATTTTTGGTTCCAAATTTAAGCGAGAGAAGGAAAATAATAAACGTGAGCAGAGTTGTTGTTGCAAAAGTAATTGCCGGCAACCCCCCACCTCCGTACCATACTCCCGCCGTACCGATGCCTGTGGTAATGGTCCATATGAGCCACGTATACGCGTGCGGTTTTGTTTCCCCTTTGAAAATCCCGAGAAAATACGGAATGTACGCAGAAACAGCGAGACAGAATGCGATCAGAAAAAAGATTGTTTTGGGGTCCATTTAGATTTTGCTTGCGTCACGTAATTCTTCGGAAAGTTTCTGCCAACGGCGTGCAGGAATCTGTTCGGGAGTTTTCGCGAGCTTCGCGCGGATATCAGCAAACTCAAAGCCCGAACCTGCGCGCATTTTCTCAAGGATGTATTTCGCAATAAACGGGGATTTGGTTGTCGAACCTGTGTTCCCTCCGTCATGAATCATGCACAGACCACCTGAAACGGTTGGCAAATTTACATCAAGTTCTTTATCGTCAGGCGTATATGAACGCTTGCATCCAACAGGATGAATAATCATTTCTCCCAACAATTTCTTCCCGTGTAGTGCCTCAAGCCACAGCTCCATAACCGCAAGAACGAACGGTTCACTTTGCGAATGGTCAGGGAAAACTACTTTCCCGCTTTTACCTCGTAAAGCCAAACCCTTAAACACATAACCGCTCCCGACACCAAGAACCCACTCCCCGCCTTTATTGATAGGCATGTTGTTGAAGTCTACGATTGGTGCGATGGTAGCGAGGTTATCAATGTTCACACCAAGATTCTCAAAACGTTGTTTGTATTCTGCTGCTGAATCTGCGTCCACCATGCCGAGCATTTCTGCAAGACTCTTTTTACCGTGCACTTTGTTCGGTTTACCTCCCATTCCCCTTACCAGGGCATCTGCATTTTTTACCGTTATCCAATACCCTTCAACCGCGGCCAATTTGTTGTGAGCCTGCGGTATCGCTTCAAAGAGTTCAGGTCCAACAAATGCACCCGTATGAAACACGTAGTAGTCGGCAACATGTAACACGTCGTCCTCAAAAAGTGTTAGTCCTGTAACCTTTCCGTTTTCTACTACGACAGCCTTAGCTTCTTTGTTGAAGTGAATTTTTGCCCCACTCTCTTCGAGTTGATTTAAAATCGCACGGCAAAAGATTCCTACAGCAAACGTTAGCCCATACACCTCTATTGCACCTCCCCTAATAAACCCCCGCTCCACACCTTCCCGATATGCAGGGTACGCCTCGACTAGTTCTTGCGGGGTGTATTCCTTTATAAACACCTCTTCTTTCTTGTGGGAGTCACGTGATTCTTCAAAAACTTCGGCGTTGTCGTAGAGTCTTACAATTCCGTCCGTGTGAAGCGACAAGTCTTGAATGAGCTCAGGCGAACGCTGCACCAGTTCAATCATTATGTTGAACCACTCTTCCATTGCGGTGCGGTTTTCTCTTGAGTATGAACCGAAAAGTTCTGCGACGCGTTCGACATCTTCTTTATTTTTTTGTAACAGTCTTTCGTTCAAACTGTATCGCTCATGAAGCCACTCTTGTGTTTCTTTTGAAAACTCTTCCAAAGAGGAAACAAGCACTCCCCCCTCTAAAACACCCGTGCGGAAATCGTTCGCGATTCCCGGATACACTTTGTTTACGTATCCATCTAATTCCAAATATGGATGCCCCTCAAAAATCGTAACGTATCGCTGGTCGTTTTTACTGTCGAAAGTTGACGATTCTTTTTCAACTTCCAATCGAGTTTCAATTCTCGGGTCAGGGCTCTTTGAAAAAATCTCAACCTCATATCCCGCTTTTGAAGCCTGCCACGCGGTCATAATCCCCGAGATTCCGCTCCCGACCACAATAAGCTTCTTGCCTGTAGGCGGAGCATTTTTCATTAGAGTCATAGTATCAAAGCCGTTACGGGACGTTATTTGAACTGGGGTGGCTATCGGGATTCGGTCACGAATCACTAAGGATTGTACTCGCCTCGCTCGTAAAATCCTAAGTGTTCTCGACCCCGCCTCGCATCGCCCTGCGATATGCTCCGGCTTTCGAATCCGCCCGCGAGCGTTGCTCGCTTAGCCCCCAAAATAACAAAGCCCGCACAAAGCGGGGGTTTGTTATTTTGGGTGGCTATCGGGATTCGAACCCGAACTGAGAGTTCCACAAACTCTAGTGCTAACCATTACACTATAGCCACCATGCTACGGAGTTCGGACTCGGCCACAACTCTCGGCTCACCTGCGTTCGCCTCGGTCGCTGCCCCGGCTCGCTGTTTTCCGAAACGGAAAAACTAGCTGTGCCTTTCTCGTCCTCCCCCGCTAAGCATTGTAACGAACATACGCTTCGCGTACGTCCTAACAATGCTAGTGCCCAGGAGAGGACTCGAACCTCCACGCCCTTGCGGGCCACACCACCTCAAGGTGTGATGTCTACCAATTTCAACACCTGGGCAAGATTGATCAAGTCCTCTGCCGTTTGAGTGCCAGAAAGATTTTCTTTCTTTTCCTCTGTAGGCAAGGAACCGAATTGGAATAATACATCTTTTTTATGATTTTTAAAGACTCTTTCTTTGCGTACTTCAGTTGATACCAACTCTTCCCTTTCGCATTGGTTTTGTGCCCGCGTACAGATATTAATCTTGTCAAAACACTTCGAATCCAGTTCAGATGCGCCATACTTGCACTTACGAAAGACAAGTAGAACATAAAACTTGAGCGCCAGCGCGGATCCCAGTACGAGTAGAACGAACCATCACCATCAAGTGAGCCTCGCAAAAAATCAAAGAAATATTTATCTGGGATCTCTAATTTCCCTATCGTCTTTGTCTTGTTCGGGGTAAGACCAACAGATATAAAGAACGAATAGAGCGTTACATCGCTAAATTGAATTCTTGTCGTCAACTTCCTGGTATATCCAGACTTTTTGGTACTAATTTTCACTTTCTTCCCAACACATTGCATGAAAGTAAGCAGTTGCTCTTTATCTTTTGAAGTGAGCTCTATGTGTCTTCCATCTCCAGATAAACAACCGTCAGTTGCAATCAGCCCTACGGCATAGGCGAGTTTTGCTGACCAGGAGATACTTTTCCTCTTCGGTCGAGCCCCGCGAACTCCCATATACCTCAAGTATATAACGTATACCAATTAATCTTACAAAAAAAATCCCCAACGTAGTGAGGATTTTAATTTATTCAGCTTTTGTTTCGTCCTTCGGAGCTTCGGCTTCTGCCGTTTCCGGAGCGGGAGCTGCCGCCTCGGCTTCTGCTTTTTCTTTCTCAGCTTTCGCTGCCGCTTCAGCTGCTTCCTTTTCTGCGTCTGCCTTTGCTTGTGCTTCCTGAGCAGCCTTGAGTGCTTCGGCTTCTGCAACCGCTTTGTCCGCTTCTTCGCGCTCAGATTTTGTTGCGATAGCCACGTTAATCATGTTGCGCAAACTGCGACGCATTTCGCGGGCAACCTGATCGCGAACGTAGTAGAGTTTCGCGCGACGCATTTGTGAACGGCGAACAATTTCAATTTTATCTATTGAGGGCGAATACAGTGGGAAAATTTTCTCAACACCAACACCTGAAAGCGTTGCGCGAACAGTGAACGTCGCCCCTGCTTCGGTGCCGTGCTTGCGAGCCAAAACCAAACCCTCGAATATCTGAATACGAATTTTCCCTTTTTCCTTGATTTTCTGGTGTACGCGAACGATATCCCCCGCCTTAATAGGAAGGCCTTTTCTCTCGTCCACATTGACTGGTGAGGTCGATTTCTTGGGTGCCAATACGTTCATGAAGGAGAAAAATAGCACGCCTAGGCGTTTTCCGCAAACCCCTGTATCTGAGCCGTTGCCTGCACCATATCGGCAGGTAGTGGGGCTTCAAAAGAGGCTTTTTCTCCACTGGGGAGTGTAATTGAAAGTTTTGAGGCATGGAGCGCGGGGCGGATAAATCCAAGAATTTCTGGCTTCGCTGACGCATACAAATGATCCGCAACGATAGGATAATTAATCGCTTTGAGGTGAACGCGTATTTGATGAGTTCTCCCTGTCTTAGGAGAAACCGAGAGAATAGTTACCCCCTCCCCGCTTATAGGGTCTTTCCCGCGCGTCAGCACCCTCCAATGCGTAACCGCTTCGCGCTTTTTATTGTCTTGCCCATCGCGCGCTACCCCCCAACGCGGAGGAACGCTTTTTATTCGCACAATTTCTTTTTCAATAACGCCTGAATCCGCTTTCAAGTTTCCATACACAAATGCGGTGTAGATTTTCTCCGTCGTTCTATCTTGGAATTGCTGTTTCAAAAACGCATGCGCCTCTGGGGTCTTTGCCAAAATCATCACACCCGATGTGGTGCGATCTAAGCGGTGCACAATTCCAGGACGAGGAACCACTTCTCCTTGTGGCGAGGTCCACGGTTCGCCCACATCTTTCATTTCAGGATAATTTTCAAACACCCACTCGGCAACAGAATATTCTTTTGTGCGCCCGTCTGAATGAACGATCAAACCAGCAGGTTTGTTGATGACGAGAACGTCATCATTTTCAAAAAGTATTTCAGGTTTCAACATGCGTTTCTTTCTTTTTTACTCACTTCTCCCTACTCTATCTTACGTTATCGCTGATATGATATATCATATCAGTGAGCAACATAGTGAGAGGTCATGGACCGCTCTATAGTTGCGTTCATGTTCCATGACGACGTTCACGTGCATAATACTCTTCGAAAATTTTTTCTAAGTGTTCAACCGTGAAATCAGGCCACAGTGTTTCGGGGAAAAAGAGTTCAGAATATACTGACTGCCACGCAAGAAAATTTGAAAGCCTCTGCTCCCCTCCCGTACGAATAATAATGTCTGGGTCTGGGATTCCTGCCGTCCATAGCGTGTTCGTAAAATTCTCCTCTGTTGCAGAAACATTTTCTGCGCGCATTTTCTCTACTGCTTGAAGAATTTCAGCGCGAGCGCCGTATGAAAGCGCTAATGCTGCGGTGATACCGCCGAAGTTTTTTGTTCTCTCTTCTGCTTCACTCATTAGTGTCTGAATCTTTTCTGAAAAGCGCTCGCGCTGACCGATAATTTTCAGACGAACGGCGTTCTCTGGGTCTTTTTCTCCATCGCGTATTCCTTCTTCCAAAACAAAAGAAAGTGCCTCTTCAAAGAGCGACATCAGGTAGCCAACTTCTTCCTCCGCGCGATTCCAATTTTCAGTTGAGAACGCATAAAGTGTTACAAATTCCAGGCCGTATTTTTCTTTGAGGTGCGGAGTATGCTCGACCAGTTTTTTGAGAGCCTCATACCCTGCACGATGTCCTTCAAGCGACGGCACGCCCTTTGCTTTCGCCCACCGACGATTGCCGTCAAGAATGATGCCTATTGAACGGATGGAGTTCATGAATAGTTAATAGTAAAACCTTGGAAATCGCCTTTTGGTTCCACCCACTCTACTGCAACACCATCAACGCGCGCCAAAACGGGGCCTTTCTGCAAATGCACAATAAGAGTCTCTAGGTTTTCTTTTTCACCTTCGGCAAAAACCTCAACCGTGCCGTTAGATACGTTCCGCACAGTACCCGAAAGCTTCAAAAGCGAAGCTTTTCTCTGTACAAAGTCCCGAAACATAACGAGTTGGACTCTACCTGAAATAACCGCTTTTATCCCGAACATATTTGAAGAATACTCCAGATTCGCGTATTGTATGAGTTCAGTCAGTGTTCGGGCGCTTAGCTCAGTTGGTAGAGCAACTCTTTTACACAGAGAAGGTCGGGGGTTCAAGTCCCTCAGCGCCCACCCGAAAGGAGATATGATTTGTGGCCCAGCGAGGAATCGAACCTCGATCAACGGCTTAGAAGTCCGCTGTTTTATCCATTAAACTACAGGGCCGTAGTGTTTTAATATTACACACTTTTTGGTTTATTGCAGGCTCATAGTTGAGTCTCGCCCGATGTTCGACCAAAATATCCAAATTGGATATGAGAACGTCGTCTGTGGCAATTCGCGCAACGGATTTCGCACTTCTCTATCTCAATCAAGATTTTTGCCCATGAATAATGCCCCGACAACATCCGAGCTACGGATTTAAATTTTTCTTTTGGGTTCTTGTGATCAAAATCGAGAACTACCGGGTCGCTCTCGCCACAATCCAGACACGCTTTCGCACGCAAAAAATCAAAAAGTTTTCGACGAATCATCACTCTGAAACGCTTCTGAGCCTTGTATAAATCGGAGCGTAGTTTGTACGGCATAAGGTTATACATATTCACTCTAACCCGAGTAATAAACTGGAATACTTCTATTCCACATACCCCACAAAAAAACTAATCTGGCTGTTAGTTAAAACTCTCCCGACTCAAATTTCGTGCGTTTGATTCTGTAGACTTCCAAAGTGTTCATCAGGTCGGCGCGCGATACATTCGGAAGAACACCAGAAATTGTGGGTGCTTCGCCGACAATCGTTCCTGCGCGTATGCCCATAAACAGGTACGCGGCATAACTCACGAGCCCAACAAAAAGCGCAATGAGGAGAATGAGCGCAATTGCCCAATCACGTGCAGGGAACGGTGTTATGAAAGAAGAGAAAAGTTTTTGAAATGTTTCCATACCTGTATGTATTGTTTGGTTTTATTGGGCCTTTCTTTTTACAAATTCCAAACTTGCAGATAGAAACCACGAACGCTCTGCTGATTCTTCCAAAGAAAGTGAGAGGATGCGTGACGCGAACGGTAGAGATTCGAGCGACGAAGCGAATGCGTTCAATGCGGCAAAAGAACCGCGCGCGGAAACGGTCATAGTGACGATTTCATGAAACTGCTGTCCTTTTGTGTTTACGTTCACGGAAGACACTGACGCGGTAATCTTTTCACGCTTTGCAGACGCTTCTATTGTTTCTATTGCTGCCACCACATCCGCGTCCTGCACGACAAATGTTTCCAATTCTTCACGTTCAAGCGAGGTGTCTGACAAGAACGAACTTGCGGCGCGCGCAAACTGTTCTCTGCCATTTGCGGCATCGGCTTCCGCGCGCGCCGCTGCAATTTGGTTTACTCCGAGTGAAATATTTTGAAGCATAAACCAGTATCCCCCAACTGCGGCAAGAAAAATAATAACGGAGATTACTAAAAAGATGAGGTGCTTCATGGTGTTTTTGCTGCAATTGAGAACCTGAGCGTAAACGGTAAATCTGTGTCAGATACAAGGTCAGCAACAGGAACGCTCACCCCTTTAAACAATGGCTCTTTTTTCAAAGCGTCAACAAACGCAATAAGCGCTGAACGCGTTTCAGCGTTTCCTGTCACGATAACGTCCCCTTCAGAGGTGCTGGTAAATTTAAAACCTAACTCACGAATACTGACATCATCGGGAATCCCAGCAACGATTGCAGACAAACCGCGCGAAAGCACAGGTTCTGCTCTGTACGCGCGCATCAAGGTCAGCTGTTCTGCGAGTGTGGTAACTGTCTTCCCCGCACTCGAGCCTTCACTTAAAGAAAGTGTTTGTGAAAGTGCCTCCGCGTACCGTTTCGACGCATCAGCTTCTTCCTGCGCAAGGAAATACGCAGGGATCAAAACCCCCGCACCGACAAGCATGACAAAAGCCCCCGCGAGAAAAAGCGCCCCGAATAACCTCGAGTAGTACATGAGCTTGAGCTCATTCTGCGTTTTATGTGGAAGTATGTTCACCATAAAGTTACGCGCCGATTACCACGAGTTTGAAGAGCGTCCGCGGAGCGAGAGGCCAATTGCAGTTGCGTATTCAAGCGAATCTGAAAATTGCATATGCGGAACATACGTGTCAAACGAGAGCGCATTCCCCCACACGTTTGCAATAGATACAGGCACATTTAAAAATCCTTCGAGATATTCTGGGAATCCGCGAAGGTTGGCGTTTCCGCCACAAATAATTGCGCGTTCTATCGGTTTTCGTGGCACATCGTCAGACGCAGGGTTGTTCCAGTACGACATATGCTTCACTACTTCATCTTTCACCACCGAAACCGTGGACATAAGTGCCTCCACTAAATCTTTGTTGCCTGGGCTCATTAAAAATCCTTTTTCGTTTTTAACCTGTTCTGCTTCGGGCTCTGGCACATTTATTCGTTTCATAACAGCCTGCGTCATTGCATCCCCGCCAACATCTACAGTTGCCGTAAATGCCACGACACCATACTGCACAATCGCAATGCGCGTCGTGTGTTTCCCAAAATCAATCATGAGAACGGTTTTATTTCTATCGGAAGCACCAACAACAGCGCGCGCGAGCGCTTGGGATTCAACTTCAAGAGAACGAAGTGTCATGCCTGCTTTTTCAAACACGGACTGATATTCCTGCACGATACGTTTTGCGTAGGCGGTTACTGAAACAACAGTCCCTGACTCCAAACGTCTGACGGGTTCAAAATCGAAAATAGCTTCTTTGGGTGGGAGTGGTACGTGCGCCTCAAAATCAAATTCGACACCTGACTTTAGATTTTTTGTCTCTCGAGGTACGAGCGTTTGATAAATGTAGGCTTTCTTTTCTGGTAATGATGCGCTCGCATAGTGAATGCCGTTTCGAAGACGGAATGAGCGCAACACCTCAACCAAAGTATCTTCCTTTTCTATGTCACCGTTCACTACTACCCCCTCAGGAAGAGCTGTTTCGGCAAAAGACTTTAACGTAACGTTGTCGCCGCGCTCACTTAAAAGCACGCACTTCACCGAGCCTTGCGAAATATCAATACCGCCCGATAGCATCGCTACCTGCGGAGGTGTGGGAAATACAGAAAGAAGCGCACCGCGTACGGACATGCGTCTATTATACGGTGAGAAAAAGCATGAAACAGAAAAATTCGAGACTTACCGGATTCGACTTCCTGGAGAAACTGGTTTCGTTGGTGATAAAAGTGCAAATGTTTCACCTTCACCCACCGCAAGAAGCATCCCGTTTGATACAAGCCCGCGTATCACGCGCGGCTCCATGTTCGTGATGAATGGAAATTGTCGATCCACTAAATCAACGGGCTTCACGTGATCAGCAATCCCCGAAAGTATTTGACGCACGGTTCCTTCACCAAAATCAACTTCGAGTCGTAGAAGTTTATCTGTTTCAGGAACGGGCTCCGCAGAACGAACAGTGCCGATCTGAATGACCGCATTTTTGAAATCGTCGAGGGTGATAGTCATGTTTTTTTCGTGCGAGTAATAAAACTGTTTAAGATGATTGCTGCAGCTTGCGCATCTACCGAGCCCTGCTGGCCTTCTCTACGCGCTTCGCGTGAAGAATAAAACTCAGGCTCATACACTATTGTAACGGCAATTACCTTCTCTAAATTCGCTACAAAACTCCGCACTGCATCCATAACTGCATTATCGTTCCCATTCATATCGTGCGATTCGCCCACAATTACAGTTGAGACATTCTCAGATCGAATGAGTGAGGCAAGGGTTGGAATGAGAGCCCGATCATTCGCCAAAGTCGTTTTGGGGAATGCTACAGAGCCGCTCTCATCGGACACGGCAACCCCCACCCTCTTCGTACCGAAATCTATACCAATGAGCTTTGCCACTGCTCTTTCAGTATATCCCGAGTGTATAGAGTTTGCTCCAGCGCAGAAGCTACGGTACTCTAGCCCGAACGGAGGAGTGGCAGAGTGGTCTAACGCACCGCACTTGAAATGCGGCGTCCGGGAAACTGGACCGTGAGTTCGAATCTCACCTCCTCCGCCTTTGCCCGACGTAGCCTTGGCGAAGTCGGGATTCGCCAAGGTCTCGTGGGCTTCGGCGGACAATGTCCGCATGAAGTCCGCGACAATGGAGTGACTATGTATTACGTTTACACTCTCAGTTGTGCTGACAAAAAACCTTACACGGGTTGTACGGATAACCTGAAAGAAAGGTTGGAGCGACACGAGAAAGGACACGTACCAGCCACAAAGAATCGAAGACCTGTAGAATTGCTTACCTATACCGCTTTCAAAAATAAATATCGCGCATTTGGGTTCGAAAAGTATCTTAAAACCGGCTCTGGGGGCGCGTTTCTCAAAAGACACTTCTTAAGTACTATACGTAGTGATTCGTGAGCGAATCACTACGACTTCTATGCCTGCCCGAAAGCACATCCGCCTGAGCGTAAATCTGAACAAGGTGGCGCTTCTCAGAAACGCGCGCCACACCAATGTGCCGAATGTTTTGAATTTTGCTGACATCGCGCTTGAGGCGGGCTCTACAGGAATTACGCTCCACCCTCGCCCTGATGAACGCCACGTACGCAGAAGTGACGTCACGCTGATTGCAAAACGAATGCGCCCGTTACGCCCGCACAAAGAGCTCAATATAGAGGGCTATCCTGATTCAGAATGGATAAAACTTGTTTCAAAAGTGAAACCTGAGCAGTGCACGCTCGTGCCAGACGCTGCATCCGCTTTCACTTCTGAAAAGGGGTGGGACTTAACTGCGTCGCAGATGACGCACCTGAAAGGGGTGATGAAAAAACTTCGCACATTCAAAACGCGAGTAATTCTTTTTGTTGACCCTGGATTTTCTGCTTTTGAGAAAGCGCGCACTTTGGGCGCAGATGGTGTAGAAATCTACACGGGTGAATACGCACGGCTTTTTACTTTGGGTAAGCATGCAGCTGAAATCAAAAAAATTACATCAACTGCGAGGCGAGCGCGCGAGTTGGGATTTGACGTACACATCGGACACGACCTGAATCTGAAAAATATTCCTCCACTCATAAAAGAAACCTCCGCATACGTTTCCGAAGCCTCAATCGGGCACGAGCTCACTGCTGACGCGCTTAGGTTGGGATTTTCTCAGACAGTACGCGCATACGCGAAAGCATTGAATCCAAACACCCCTATTCCTGAAGAAGGTGGCTACGATAAGAACCCGCTCCATCAATTTAAAAAGTGGTTTGCTGAAACGGGAACCGAAACTCAGCCCAATGCGATGATTCTCGCGACAGCAACAAAAAAAGCACTGCCATCGGCACGTATTGTATTTCTCCGAAATCAGGACACCCGCGGGTTCACATTCTTCACAAACTATAAAAGCAGAAAATCCCGTGAGCTTTCCGAAAATCCAAACGCGGCGCTCGTATTTTATTGGCCTACAGTAGCCCGCCAGGTGCGCGTAACAGGAGCAATATCACGCGTCTCAAAAAAAGAATCGGCTGCGTATTTCAGCACTCGTCCGCGCGAAAGCCAGCTATCCGCATGGGCGTCAGAACAAAGTTTCCCTCTAAAGAACCCTGAGTCCCTCGAAGAAGCAATGCATCTTTTACGAAAAAAGTTTGATGGTAAAAAAATTCCTCTGCCTCCACACTGGGGTGGGTATCGCCTTACCCCGCGTGAGTGCGAGTTTTGGCAACAAGGTGATTCAGGGCGTCTGCACAAGCGAATGCTCTATACAAAACGAGGTGCGTCATGGAAGCAAGAGTGGCTTGCACCGTAGCGTATGAAAAAAACTTTTACAGGCATCATTATTGAGGGTTCAAAAAAAGCTTCGGCGCTTGGCTTCCCTACTGCAAACATCACCGTCAGTGAACCTGTAAACGGAATATATGCGGGGACTGTTTTTGTAGAGGGAAAGGAATACTTCGCCGCGCTTTTCGGTGACGAAAAGCGCGGGCTTCTTGAGGCGTACATTCTTAATTTCTCAGGCAATCTGTACGGCAAGCATGCAACGTTCACCTTGATTGAAAAAATCCGCGAACACGGAACATTCAGTGATGATGAATCGCTTCAGAGCGCCATTGCGGCTGATGTGGCAAGCGTGAAAAAATACTTCAACCTGCCTTCATAGCTGCGCGTTCCTCAATATGCGCGATTGAATTATTGCGATGAATTATTTCGTCATTTCTGACGAGCATGAAGAAATCGTATTCCGTTTCTGCTTTCCTGCCGTACCACGCAAGATAATCGCTCTCCATTTTTTTACTCTTTAAATCCGCTTCATTGGTCTTTAAAAATTCTGAATACTGGTCAAACGCGTGTTGCTCGAAAAGATAATTTAGTTCAAATGCTGCTTTGTGACTGAAAAGGTACAGCCAGTACGCCGCCCAGAAGTAGAAGAACGCAAACACCATTGGTATGAGTGTGTGCACAAACCAATTCCCTCCGCCCGCTTTATGGGCAAGCTGCGATATAACGACCACATGCATCGTTTCGTTATCGGATGCCATTCGCGCAAACCAAGACACATTTGAAAGTGCAAGCGCTTTCTTTTCGTTCATAAAAAACAATGTGAGAAGTGTGAACGCAGCAGATTCCCATGAGTGGTACGGGATACGTGCAATAACTTCAACGGCACGAAATTTTAGATATGACGGTTTTTTGCCATACACGGCATCACCACAGAAAACTAACAGTGAGCCAAGGATGCGCGGAACGATTCCTGGCTTGTATCCATCATATTTAGACTTAAATGCGAGGAGCTCAGCTTCGTCTTTGAGGGTATGCGCCAGCTCTTCTCCTTTCGGATCTGCATGTTCCATATCGGAGCGCATAATACCAAACTTTGCATGCAATTAGAGGGTTATAATAAGAGGTATGGAACATATCGTCGTGCGCTGGCAGGGGCATGAATACGAGCACAGAGAAAAGGACAGGCCGTGGTACTGGGCGGTAGGGCTTGTGGCAAGCGGTATAGCAATAGCGTCGCTCATTCTTCAAAACTATCTTTTTGCAGTCATCTGTGTCATTGGTGGTTTTACCATCATGCTTGCGGGTTCAGCTCGTCCATCACGACACACGTATAGCCTAACCGAAAGCGGTTTTATGGTTGGGAAAGATATGATTCCGTTCGACAAAATTACTCGGTTTTCAATTTCTGAAGACGAACCACGACACCTGACTGTCGAGAGTAAAACACTCATTGGTGTCGTACGCGCCCCGCTTGAAGGAGTGGACTATAGAGAAATTCGCATGGAAATGAAGAATCACAATATTCCTGAAGAAGATAAACTCGATACCCTCGTCGACAGGGTGGCAAGAAGCATTGGACTGTAAGGTACAAATACCGCAAAGTTTGTGGTACATTCGCATAACCTCAAATGAGGTCCGAGAAGAGTCGCTCTCTGTAGCTAAAGCTACCGAAAGCTCGTTAAAGAGTTCGCTCTCTTTGGTTTATACCAACGAAAGCTCGCTCGAAGAAAGAGTCGCTCTCTGTAGCTAAAGCTACCGAAAGCTCGCTCGAAGAGTATGAAAATGCTAGCATTTTCATGTTCCTTCTCACTCGCTCTCGTCGTTCAATGGATAGGACGCAAGCTTGCGGAGCTTGTAATGTAGGTTCGATTCCTACCGAGAGCACAAGCGAGAGAAATGAGGCCCGCCCCTTTGGGGGCGGTTTTCTTTTTTTAAGACTGCGAACCGAGCTTGTTCGGTGAAGCAGATATAAAAAAGAAAACTCCTTGAGGGCTTCATTTCCGAGCGCCGCGAATCGGCATACGTGCACCGAGAGCACAAAAAGCTAGTGCTATGCTTTTGCTATGGACCCGTACCTAAACACGTACTCAGTTGTTGCGTATGATCATGCAACAAAAAGTTGGGGAGTGGCGGTGGCAAGCAAATGGCTCGCGGTAGGCTCTCTGTGTGCATACGCGCGTGCAGACGCGGGAGCGATAGCCACACAAGCATTCACCAATGTTTCTTTTGGTCCTCGTGGGTTAGATTTACTTGAAACTGGGGCGTCTGCCCAAGAAGTGATTACTGCGCTTTTAAAAAACGACCCTGAGCGTGAATCTCGCCAACTTGGTGTTGTAGATAAAAACGGACACGCGGCAACATACACAGGGGAGAAATGTCTTCAATGGGCTGGAGGATTAGCGGGAAACGGGATTGCGGCCCAGGGGAATACTCTGACTGGCGAAGATGTGGTCCGAGCACTACATGAGAGCAGAACTGAGTCGGAAGATGTTTTTGCAAAACGTCTGTATGCAGCATTGGTTGCAGGAGAATTGGCGGGCGGCGATAGCCGAGGAAAACAATCAGCTGCACTTCTTGTGGTGAAAGCTGGAGGTGGTCTCGACGGAAAATCCGACCGCGTTGTTGACTTACGTGTTGACGATCATCAAGCCCCCGTTCAGGAGTTAGGGCGCCTTTTGCAATTACACCTCGAACTATACAAACAAAAACCCGACTGAGTCGGGTTTTTGTTACTTTGCTGACGATTTCTTGAGAAGAGCGGAAAGGCGTGCTTTTTTGCGTGCCGCGGTGTTTTTCTTTATAACCCCGCGCTTTAAAGCCTTATCGATTGCTTGGTATGCCTCTTTGAGCGCTTCTGCCTGAGCTGCGCGGTCTTTTCCTGCAGTTCCGCGAGCACTTTTCAAAGACTCTGCCATCGCACGTTTTCTGCGAACATTAAACACGCGCTTCCTTAGGGACGAACGGTGTGCTTTCTTTGCTCCTTTTGTTATTGCCATTGTTGAAGGAATGTACCGTGAAATATGGCTAAAAGCAAGAGTGATAGAATGCGGTCATGATTGGGTCCTTGCAAGGCGTCGTTCGTGGTTTCCTGCGTGACACTGTTGTTATTGATGTCGGGGGAGTGGGATACCGTGTGGCCTCCCCTGTTTCTACGCTGACAAAACTTTCAGAAAATGACCCTGTCTTTCTTTGGACACACCTAGCGGTTCGAGAAAACTCTCAAGATCTATACGGTTTTGAGACAAAAGACGAACTCCACTGGTTTGAACTTTTACTCTCAGTATCGGGTATCGGACCAAAATCAGCGCTTGCGATTTTGAATACTGTCGATACTGTTTCATTAGAGAAAACAATAGCCACGAACGACCCCGCAGGGCTCTCAAAGGCGCACGGCGTCGGGAAAAAAACAGCCGAGAAAATAGTCCTTGAACTCAAAGGAAAAATTGGTGGTGGTGAGGCGCGACGTGCAGGAGAATCAGATGGCGACGTGATCGATGCCTTGGTTGGTTTGGGATATTCCGTACGCGAAGCGCGTGAAGCAGTGCGCGCGGTGCCAAAAGAAACACAAACAACTGAGGCACGTATTCGCGAAGCAATTCGTATTGCCTCGAACACGGGGCGATAATGTATACCGTGCTGAACGTTCTAAAAAAAATAATACAAAAAGTACTCCCTGCCCCGCTTTTTCGGGCGTTTTCAATTACCTATCATTTTCTCTTCGGTTGGGGAGCTGCTCTTTTTTACGGATTTCCAGCACGAAAATTATTTGTCATCGGGATTACGGGAACTAAAGGAAAATCGTCGACCGCCGAAATGGTGAACGCAATCCTTGAAGAAGCGGGGTACCGAACCGCGCTTGCCTCAACTATTCGTTTCAAGGTGGACAAAGAATCGCGCCCAAATCTTTTCAAAATGACAATGCAGGGTCGCGGGTATGTACAAAAAGTACTTTCGGAAGCCGTACGCGCTGATTGCACACATGCCGTTCTCGAGCTGACTTCAGAGGGGCATGTGCAGTTTCGGGACGTCGGGACATTCCTCAATGCGCTTATATTCACGAATATTCAGCCTGAACACATTGAATCGCACGGCTCATACGAAAACTACAAAAACGTAAAGGTGGACATCGGTCGGTCGCTTGTTGGGTCATTCAAACGCCCCCGCACTATTGTCGCGAACCCGAATGACGACGTAGGAAAGCGTATGCTTGCACTCCCTGTAGAGAAAAAACTTTCGTTCACACTGCAAGACGCATCTCCGTACACGTTGGGTGATGGAAAAGTATCAATGACATTCCGCGGGACAACATTTGAAATCCCCTTCCCTGGAGAATTTTCGATCTTGAATGCGCTTGCCGCCGCGACAATCGCGTATGAGCTTGGCATTGACCCCAAACTAATCGGCAAGGCTCTTTCAAAAATGGAGAAGATATCAGGACGCGTGGAAAAAATAGACGAGGGGCAACCTTTCTCAGTCATCGTTGATTATGCGCATACCCCCGATTCTTTGCGCGCACTCTACGGAGCGTATAAAGAAAAGAGAAAGATATGTGTTCTTGGAAACACTGGTGGCGGACGTGACTCCTGGAAACGCCCCGAGATGGGAAAGATTGCAGAAGATGCGTGCGCAGAAGTGATTCTGACAAACGAAGACCCGTATGATGAAGCTCCTGAAAAAATTGTGGCCGAAATGGCGAAAGGTATGACAAAAAAACCACGCGTCGTTATGGATAGGCGCGAGGCAATACACACTGCGCTTTCTTTGGCGCGGGCAGGTGACGCAGTGTTGATTACAGGCAAGGGTACAGACCCCTTCATTATGGGAGCAAACGAGAAAAGAACTCCGTGGAGTGATTCAGCGATTGCGCGTGAAGAGCTAAAAAAACTCCTTAAGAAAAACCAGTAGAAAGAATAACCCCTCCATCGGTTTGAACCCTCCGCAAAACACGCGTACACTGCTTTTATGCAAGCACACCACACGGAACGTGGAATTGGGGCACTCGGTGCACTGATTGTTTTCCTCCTATTCCTCGTGTTTTTGGGTATTTTATGGGCGGCTACGGGCGGACCTCAACGCTCCCTGTCTCATTCAGGACCATTCTTGAAACCCCCTACCGCACCTGGAGTGGAACTTAAGGAAGGCGCTGTGAAAGGAAGCACCTTTGAGGCTGACGGAACAACAATTCGTGAAGTGACTGTTGAGGCAGATTCGCTTTTAAATTATTTTTTCAATAACCCCAAGGGTGGGACAAATACTGCGGACTCTCCGTACGCAAACGATGTAGAAATACGACGAGGAAATTCTGATGCAGCAAATCCAAACGAGGAGTACATCATCATCGAAACGTCACGCAGTATGACGCGAAACATTACGATTACCGGGTGGATGTTGGAGAGCAGAACTACGGGGATACGAGCGCCTATTGGTTCAGCTGCTCAGGTTTTTATGCTTGGAGGCGTTAGTTCTGAACTCCCTATCACTATTGGGCCTAATTCAATTGTCTACATAACCACAGGGAGATCGCCCAACGGTGCTTCTTTCAGAATAAACAAATGTTCTGGCTACCTCGAGCAATATCAGGATTTCGAACCAGGGTTGGACGCCGACTGCCCCGACCCAGCGGACGAAGCTCTCGCCAACCCACAAAAGACAGGAACAAATACTGCCTGCATTGATTTCATAGATAATGTGCGCAGATGTGAGTTGTATGCAGACACTATCCCTTACGAAGTGGGTTCGCAGTGTAGAGATTTCATACTGAATGATTTGTCTTACAACGGGTGCGTGAACCGCCACAGAAATGATCCTGACTTTTACATAAACGAGTGGCGCGTATTCTTAAACCGCCAACAAGAACTTTGGAACAATACGCACGAACAAATCCGTCTCTTAGACGAGAATGGAAAACTTATTGGTTCCCTGACTTACTAGTGACGACTTCCTGGCTTTTTTGCTTTTTTCGGACGCTCCTTAGTGAGTAGAAAAGGATTTGCACTCACCGTTCTCGTTTGAGAACCGCCTCGGTGTTGAATATAGAGAAGAAATTTTACAGGTGTATCTAACTTCCCCACAACCGTAAACGGGATTTTACCGTTCGGTAATTGATAGACCGTTACTCCATCAACAAAACCTTGCGCCAGTGCATGTGCTTTGCGTTTTGCAGCTGTTTCAACATGCGTCTCGCGCCCCCGCACTATTCTTTTTTCCTGACCTGACATATAGCCTAGGGTAGGTGCTCTATATAGATTTGTAAAGCGAAGCGATTAGAAGTCGCGTGCGCGAAAAAGAACGATACCCGCTGCAACTGAGACATTCAGCGATTCTTTTTTGCCGTACATCGGGATTTCCAAAATAGCATTGCATGCATCAAGAATATTTTTTGAAACCCCTTCCACTTCGTTCCCCATGACAAGCGCTACCTGCGTGGGGATATGCACTTCCTCATACGAAACAGCGCGCGGATCCTGTTCAACCGCAAACACCGAAACCCCTTCTCCTTTCAGTTTTTCAATGAGGATCCCAGCGTCTCCCGCGCGTTCCCACGGAACGGATTCTTCGGCGCCGAGAGCCGCCTTAGCCAATTTTGAATTTTTCCTTTTGAAACGATCAAGCGGGGCGGGAGTATAGCCTGTTAGATATATTTTTTTAACCCCCGCGGCGTCCGCCGTGCGGAACATGGACCCAACATTTTCGGAACTCCGAATGTCGTGAAGGATGAGTGAGATTTGCTTTTGAGCCATCATGATATAGTGCCACCATGGAAAGCATTTTCCCAGGACTTTTTTTCCTTGGATTCTTTGCCCCTATCATCATTCGCGTTGCGGTTGCGGTACTGTTTCTCTTTGACGCACGCGCGCTGTGGAAGTCGAGTAAGAAAAAATACCTCGCGGTTGTATCGGGTGTTTGCGGGCTATTGATTGCTATTGGGCTTTTCACGCAAGTAGCAGTTATTGCGGCAGGCGTACAGGCAATTCTCCTCTTTATGCGCGCAAAAAACGAATCGGTATTTGGCACGCGCGCGACACTCTTGCTCACGCTCGCTATCCTTTTGTTCCTTCTTGTCACTGGCCCTGGGGGGTTGGCATTTGATTTGCCATACTAAAGACTGGAAAAAACCGATTTTTTAGCGCATAATCCAGAAATCCCACCAAAGGGTGCCGCCCGTAAGCAACAGCTTCCGTGCGGTCGTTTGAAGAAAATGTCGACGAGTCGCCATTTTCCTTCTCACTCCCGCCCGTAGCTCAGTTGGTAGAGCGAGTCCCTTTTAAGGACGAGGTCGCAGGTTCGAGCCCTGCCGGGCGGACTTGAATCAACAAACAGTGCCTGTGCACTGTTTTTGTTTACACAGCCCGAGGTTGTGATGACGGATTTACTTTTTCAATAGAAAAACCTCCAGGAGGTTTTCTAGGCTTCCCTGCCCTGCACGCGATTGGTGATACAGAGAAACGAGTTCTCGTGAAATCTCTTCGGGTGGACGTTGCATATTTGCAAGCGCAGACTTCGCTTTTGTATACACGAACGGTTTTAAACCCGCCTCAATCGCGCTCTTTGTTTTTGAAGCAAGCACCAACGCGCGCACCTGCCACGAAAGAACGCCATGAATTTCTTCGGCCGACATCCCTGACTCAATAAACTTTCTATACAAAACCCACATCTGTTTTCTATCGCCTTTCACGTACGCGTCGGTGAGGGCAAACGCATTCGGCGCAGGTTCGTCTTTTTCTTCTTTCAAATCGAATGTTTCTACGCCCGCATTCTTTGGTATTTTCTTTTTTGTTTCCGCATCAAGTGCAAGAGTGGTCGCAATCACTATCGTGTTTGCATTGGCGAAATTTTTTACATGCTCAATGAAAAATGCTTTTGAGTCCGCGTCTTCAAGTGGGCGATCTAAATGTAATGCGATTTTTGAAGAAAAAAGTCCTGAGGCGTTCAGTCGTGCGGGCGCCCCAGAGAATGCTTCAGCCCCTTCACCAAAGCGCACTACCTCATGCCCTTTCGCAATTTCTGCGATTCGTTTTTTTATTTTTCCGAAATCAGACCCAATGAGTACGTACAGCATATAGACAGGATACAGGTTCCAGGTTCCAGGTTCCAGGTTTTACGCTGACACTTGAAACCTAACACCTGCGGCCTAGCCCAGCGCTTTCATCTCACCCCAATTTTGCCCTGATTCTCCTGAGACAAGAATAGGAATGCCGTTCAATTCTTCTTTGGTCAAGACATTCTCCATAATCCCGCGCACTTCCTCAGCTACGGCTCCCACGTCTTCTTCTTTTACTTCAAAAATTAATTCGTCATGAATTTGCAGTACTATCGCGGCGCGATTTGGATATCTTTTCTTAAACGCATCGTGTATACGCGTCATCGCAATTTTAATGATGTCAGATTGTGTCCCCTGAAGTGGGGCATTAATTGCCATGCGTTCTGCGGACGCGCGTACGTACGGAATTTTTGACTTGATGCCTGGGAAATACCGCTTTCTTCCAAAATACGTCAGCGTATACCCAAGGCGCGTGGCAGACGTCCTCGTTTTTTGCATGTACTCAGCGAGTGTAGAGAATGTTTCAAAGTAGCGATTATAGAAATCCTGCGCTTCTTTTCTATCAGTGCCCAAGCTTTCACGGAGCGCGTTGACCCCCATACCGTATAAAATCCCGAAGTTAATTACTTTCGCACTACGACGCATGTCATACGTCACTTCAGACTGCGGAACGCCGAACACTTCCGCAGCGACCGCCGAGTGTACGTCTTCACCACGCTTGAAAATCTCCGTAAGTTTTACATCCGCCGAAAGAAACGCGGCAAGCCTCAATTCTATTTGCGAATAGTCGAATGCAAGAAGTACTTTCCCTTTGGGAGCAACAAACGCTTTTCGAATGCGACGCCCCAACTCGGTTTTTATCGGAATGTTTTGAAGGTTCGGGTTCTGCGAAGAAAGTCGCCCCGTGGCAGCTCCCGTTTGCACGAATGTAGTGTGAAGTCTGCCCTCCGCATCTAACAGTGGTGGGATGGCGTCAATATACGTTGAAAGCAGTTTCTGGAGTTCGCGATGCGCAAGAATAGAATCAATAATTGCATGCTCCCCTTTCAACTTCGCAAGCTCTGATTCGCGTGTTGAGAGTTGCCCTGTCGCTGTTTTCTTCTGTCGTTTCCCGCTTTCTTTGCCTAACCCCAGCTTTTCAAACAACACTACCCCAAGCTGTTTGGGGGAATTAATATTAAATTCTTCACCTGCTTCTTTGTAGATTTTTGCGGACAACTTATCGAGCTCTATGTGGTATTCCGCACTGAGTGCTTTCAGATAGCCCGCGTCAACCATGACCCCGTGCGCATTGACGGCGTCAATTACTGGAATTAGCGGTTTTTCAATTTCCTTCCATACTTTCTCCAACTGTTCTTTTGTAATGAGTGCAGAAAGTTTCTCGTGCGCCTCGGCAAGTGTCTTTGACTTTGTGTTATTCAAAACGTCTTCAAGGTTCGGGTTGGTGAGTTCCGATTGCGTGAGCCACAACATTATCTTCGCTTCTTTTAGTATCTGTTCTTCTTCAGCGCTCAGAACGGGTGCAAACAAAGAAGAGCTGAGTGGGGCGTCTATTTTTTCTTTTGCAGGTTCGGCGCTTCTCTCTTCTGCGCCAGTTAAACTTTTGAGTCGCGCGATGAGTGAGCGAAACCCGAGCTCGGTCATAAGCGCGGTCACTTTTTCTGTATCGAGGGTTTCCAAAAAGCTTTTTGTCGGTTCAACAAAAGCCACGGGGGCATCAGTACGAATCGTTGCGAGCACTTTTGAAAACTCAGCTTCATCTTCGTGTTCGGTAATGAGTTGGAGTGCGCGCTCTTTTATTCCTGCCTTCTTCAAAAGTTCGGGGGATTTCTTGAGCGCCTTGTAGACCCCCTCCATTGAGCCGAACGTAGTAATGAGAAGCGTGGCTGTTTTTTCTCCAATACCAGGAATGCCAACGATGTTGTCGGAATTATCGCCCGCGAATCCTTTGTAGTCGGGGATCCGTTCGGGGAGAAACCCAAAACGCGCGAGAACTGCTGGTTCGTCATACAAAACTGTGTCTTGAATTCCTTTTCTTAAAGTGAACACTTTTACTTTCTCTCCGTCGACAAGCTGAAGTGTGTCCATGTCGCCAGAGGCAATAACGACGTCAAAATCTTTTTTTGCTTTGAGCGCGATGGTGCCGATCACATCATCAGCTTCAAACCCAGGAGCTTCGTACAGCGGGATACCAAACGCTGAAAGCACGTCGCGTGCACGAGTAATTTGTGCCACTAATGCGTCGTCAATTTTTGGTCGTTTTGCTTTGTACTCTTTGTACACGTCATGCCTGTGTGTTGCGCCTGGTAAATCGAATGCTGCAACCACGTGATCTGGTTTCATGTCCTTCACAATTTTCATCAGCATCGTTGAAAGGCCGTACAAAGCTCCTACGGGTTCCCCCGACGGTGAGGTGAGTTGGGGAAGCGCATGGTACGCGCGATGAATGATGGCGTGCGTGTCCAAAAGAACGAGCGTTTCTCGTTTTTTCTTTGTGTCTTTTGTTTTAGGCATAGTGGGCCACACTCCGCGTATTTTCAGAAATAACTCCGAGACGAATGGTGGGTATGTTGTGTGCTGTTTTTTCACCCAAATTTTCTGGCCACTCGACAATAATCAAGTTGTCGGGGTTCCTTGTGTACTCTTCCCACCCTATCCCGCGCGCATCAGCATCTGTTAAACGATACGCATCAATATGAATCAATCTTTTGAAGATGGGGTGCGTCATTTCATAGGGTCGCACCAATGTAAACGTCGGGCTCGGAACAGTAGCAGTGACCCCGAGCTCTTTTGCGACCATCTGCACAAACGTTGTTTTGCCCGCGCCCAAAGGGCCTGAAAGACCGATGACATGTGCTGTCGTTCCTTTTGATTTGGGGAGCTCAAGCACTACGCGCTTCGCAAAATCGTTTAATTCAGTAAGGGTCATCTCCATAAACCGCATGGTAACATTTTGCCTATGGCGCACCCTACGAGTACTGGTAATTTTCTAAGCGCCTCACACTAACAAAATTATGGCGCTCTCAGACAAGACCGAACAGCACTTGGCAGAACTTCGGCGACGCGAGGAAGAGGAATTGGCAGAGGTACTTTCTTCAAAATACGGACTTTCGTATCGAGATTTGACACGCTCTTCTATAAACAGCGACGCCCTGCGACTTATTACAGAGGCGGACGCACGCAAGGCCGAAGTGGCAGCTTTTGACATTGTCGGTAAAAAAATATCGCTCGCGATGCGCTCTCCGAATCACCCCGAACTTCCTCCTGTACTTCAAGACCTCAAAGAACACGGGTACGAGACCGCGGGTTTTATGGTTTCACGCGCGAGTTTGGAGCGTGCATGGGAGCGATACAAAGATTTATCCTTTGCAATGAAGAGCAAGGAGGGCGCGCTCGATATTTCATCGGAAGAACTGGGGGCAACAATGGCGAAGATAAAAACGGTTGATGATATAAAAAATTCTATTGCAGAAGTGGCGACTTTGAAAAAAGCGTACCGTATTTCAAAAATTTTAGAAGTTGTTCTTGCAGGGGCATTCGCGGTTGACGCCTCAGACATTCATATTGAAACGGAAGCTGAAAACGTGCGCATGCGCTACCGCTTGGACGGCGTTCTCCATGACATTATGACTATCGACCACGAGACACATGGATTGCTGATGTCGCGCTTAAAACTTCTTTCGGGATTAAAGTTAAATGTTCGTGACGCAGCACAAGACGGACGATTTTCAGTGGAGCTCTCAGGAAAAGAAACTGAGATTCGCACCTCAGTCATCCCCGGTGCGTACGGCGAAACAGTGGTAATGCGTCTTCTTGACCCTGCTGCCATTTCTGTTCCATTTGAAGGGCTTGGTATGGAGCCCGCGCTGAAAGCGCTGGTTGAGCGGGAGATTAAAAGCCCAAACGGCATGCTCTTGAACACTGGCCCGACGGGAAGCGGAAAAACCACCACGCTGTACGCATGTTTGAAGAAAGTGCATTCACCTGAAATTAAAATTATTACGATTGAAGACCCGATTGAGTACCACGTGCAAGGGGTGGTACAGACGCAAGTTGAAAAGAACTACTCGTGGCTTGACGGCTTGCGCTCAGCTCTGCGCCAAGACCCCGACATTATTATGATTGGAGAAATCCGCGACATTGAAGTTGCGCGTACTGCGGTTGATGCTGCACTCACAGGCCACTTCGTCTTTTCTACACTTCACACCAACGCAGCTGCAGGCACATTCCCCCGTCTTTCAGACTTAGGAATTGACCCCAAAGTGTTTAGCTCGGCAATCAGCGTCGCGATGGCACAACGATTAGTGCGCGTGCTGTGCGCTTCGTGCAAAAAGAAAGTCCCACTTGAAGGGAAAAATAAAGAAATTGCGGAGAAGATTGTTGGGGGCTTGCGAAATAAAAGTGTCGTTCCAGCTGAAGCAGGATTTTTGTATGAACCCGTCGGGTGTGAGGCGTGCAACAAAACGGGCTACAAGGGCCGTATCGGTATCTTTGAGGCAATTGTTATGGACGATGAGTTGGACGAACTTTTACGCACATCGCCATCAGAACGAGAAATATACGCGTTGCAAAAGAAACGAGAATTTATGACGCTCGCGGAGGACGGCGTGGTTAAAGCATTGAACGGGGTCACCAGCTGGGATGAGCTTATCCGTGTGGTAAGCGTTGAAGAAAATTAAGCTACCAATTTAAAAAACGCACCCCTCTAAACGACACTTTGCAGAGGTGGAAGACCGGTCGGGGGAGAGCCAGTAGAGCAGGCGAACCTGTAACCAGCGCATCCGTACGGCAATGCCACGGCGTCGTTTAGATGGGTGCGATTTCTACAAAGAGCAAAAGAAAAACCCGCTTTCGGGTTATAATAAATGTTAGCATAGAGAACTAGATATGTCAACCCCCCCTACCGAACCGCAGATTGAAGGCGCCCTGGACCATACGCTCCGCCCTTCCGCCTGGAATGACTACGTGGGGCAGGAAGACATTAAAGAAAACCTCCGCGTTTTGATAACAGCAGCAAAGGAGCGCTCTCACGCTCCTGAACACACCCTCCTGTATGGCCCGCCAGGCTTGGGTAAAACAACACTCGCCCACCTCGTGGCAAAAGAACTTGGGGTTTCTATGCGCGCAACCGCAGGGCCAGTGATTGAACGTGTTGGTGACCTTGCAGCAGTCCTCACCAACATTGAACCAAACGGCATTTTGTTCATCGATGAAATTCATCGTCTGCACAAAACAGTTGAAGAAATTCTGTACCCCGCGATGGAAGCGGGCAAGCTCGACATTATTATCGGTAAAGGCCCCTCAGCGCGCACCATTGAGCTCGCACTCCCCCCATTTACGCTCATTGGCGCAACGACACGCATCGGCCTTATTTCTGCCCCACTTCGCTCACGCTTTTCTGGCGGTGTATTCCAGTTAAATTTTTATACCGAAAAAGAAATACAAAAAATTCTGGCGCGTTCTGCAAAAATTCTTGGCATTGAAGCGGATGAAGACGCGCTCGCGGAAATTGCAAAACGTTCACGCAAAACTCCGCGAACCGCAAACTATCTTTTGAAACGCTCGCGCGACGTTGCACAGTTAGACAGAACAAAACTCACACTCGCGGCAGCGGAGAAAGCGCTCGGCATGATTGGTATTGATGAAGCAGGGCTTACTCCCTCTGACAGAAAAATTCTTGAGGCGCTTATTGAAAAATTTGGTGGCGGGCCAGTTGGCGTGAAAACTCTTGCGGCTGCATCAAGTGAAGAGGAAGAAACGATAGAAGATGTGTACGAGCCATATCTGATGCAAGAAGGATTTTTGGAAAGAACCCCGCGCGGGAGAGTGGTGACACAAAAAGCCCGCCAACATATAGGCGGTGGCTCGCAGACGACCACACTTGGATTTTCTAAAACGTAGCGCCGTTAAGAAAATCTCGGTGGTGGTAGCCAGGCAAGTTTGACTTTGTAGTTTCGAAGCGTATAGTCGGCGGATTATATGGACGCAATTGCGCATCGAGACCGCGTTCGACGAGACGGCATTCCGCTTGATTCTGAGGGTCTTCGTCTTGAAGTAGAAATAAGGGGGGCGATACGAGAAATCCCTAACAATCGAGACCGCTTGGCAGGTAGACGCATCGGAAACCGCGACTGTATTATGGGCACGTTCCACCTTCTCCAAAGGCTCTATGCCGAAGAAGACCCGCGTGACGACAACTCGCCTGCGTTTAATCATGTGGCTCGTGTGATGCACCGTCTTGCGGTGACGTACGGAGTGCGAGATACGACCATTATTATTGCGGGCGGGCTTCACGATTCTGTAGAAGACCATCCAGAAAAACTTGCTCGGATCGTAAAATCATCGGGCACGGACGACCACGCGGGGGCTCTTAAATACGTGAAGCGTGAATTTGGTTTTGCAGTTAAAAATTTGGTGGATGCGGTCAGCAAAAGAAAAAGTCCAGAAAGCGCAGACCCAGATACAAAAATACTCCTCTATACCAGCTATGCACAAAAAGTGGCTCGCAACCCCGCGGCACTTTTGGTAAAAATTGCGGACGTGTGCGACAACGTTTCCCGCCCGCGCCCCGCACATAACGGTGGCTATTACAGTATGAGAAAGTACGCACTCGCATTACCCATCCTGCGAAGCGGACTCGAGCGCAACAAAAAAATTATCTCTCTGCGCTGGGGGAGGCAGATATACGAGCGCGCATATGCTGATGTCCGAGCGGCTGAAACCTTTGCCAACGGATTTTTGCTTTCTGCCCCCGTAACCGATGGGTAGTGGTATCCTCTCCTCTATGGCAGGCCATTCAAAGTGGAAACAGATAAAAGAAAAGAAGGGCAAGGAAGACAAAAAGCGAAGTAAGGAATTTTCAAAATTTGCTCGCTTAATTTCAGTTGAATCGCGGTTAGCAAACGGCGACGTGAATAGTCCTAACTTACGCACCGTTATCGAACGGGCGCGCACGATTAATATGCCGAAAGAAAACATCGCGCGTGCAGTAGAGCGCGGTACGGGGGCGGGGGGCGCAACGCTAGAACAAATTACCTATGAAACATACGGGCCTGGAGGCGTTGCCGTACTTATTGATACTTTTACCGACAGCAAAAACAGAACGTCGCAGGAATTGAAACACCTCCTCTCAGAAATGGGGTACGCTCTGGCAACTCCTGGTTCTGCATCGTGGGCGTTTTCTAAAGACACAGAGGGGGCATGGCAGGCAACCACAACCATTCCCCTCTCTGATGAAGACGCAGAAAAACTAGACGTGCTCGTAGAGGCACTTGAAGCGCGCGATGATGTTGAAAACGTATCCACAAATGCCGAGTGAAGCCAGGTTCCAGGTGCCAGGGCTTAGGTTTCAGCATAGAATACGGAGGTGCAAAGAATAAAACCAGAAACAGGAAACCGAAAACCAGTCTCCATCGCTATTGACCCAGGATACGACCGCATCGGCATTGCGGTGTTTGAAGGAAAGGCGCTCGTACACTCAGAATGTTTTACGCCCAAAAAAGATACCTTCCCAAAAATACTCGCGGAAATTTATGCACATCTCACGAAACTGATAAAAAAATATGAACCCGAGACGTTCGCAATCGAGACGCTTTTTTTCACAAAAAACCAAAAGACTGCAATGAAGGTTGCTGAAGCGCGCGGTGTTATCCAGCTTGCAGCTGCAAATGAAGGACTCACAATGACCGAGTATTCACCGCAAGCAGTAAAAATTGCAGTTACTGGCTCGGGTAATGCTACGAAAGATGCGGTCATTCGTATGGTGGAGCGCCTGATTATTCTTCCGAAACAGAAACGTCACGACGACGAATACGATGCGATAGCGCTTGGCATTGCGCACACAGCCACCATTCGTGTTTTAGGCAATCCCCACAAGTAGGTCTTCCCCTTCTTGCCAAATGCACTGTTTCTGTTAAAAATAGTCCGTCCCCAAGGCATCTTTAGAAATGTAGCCACTTAATCTATATGGCTGGAAAATCCAAGAAACCGAAAGAAGACGACGACTTCAAGAAAAAGAAAACCGACGACGATGACATCGACGAAGATGCTGTTGTTGACCCCCTGAAAGAACCCGAGGAAATCCCCGAAGAAGAGGAGGACGAGTGGATGGATGACATCGCTGAAGAAGAGAAATTTTAAACAAAACCCCGCCTTAGGCGGGATTTTGTTTAACAATTATTTTCACAAAACGATGCTTCCCGATACGAACCACTTCACCAATAGGAAACGCTTCTGGGGATATAATTTTTTCACCTGAAGCCACCAAACTTATAGCCCCGCTCGTCATAAGTCTTGTAAATTCGCTATTTGAAGCAACAACGCCATTCAGAACAAGGGTTTCTTTGGGAGTCCCTGCAAGCACAAGTGTCGTTACGTCTTCGGGCGCCCCCCCTTTTGAAAAAGCGACATCAAAATCTGCGCGAGCTTTTTTTGCCACAGCATCTCCGTGGTACATGCGCGTTATCTCTTCCGCAAGTGCCATCTTGGCCTCCTTGGGGTGCTTTGCCAGATGTATATCAACTTCTGGCATAGACACCCGCGTGAGGTGTGTGAAGTAGGTTTTAACGAGATCGTCGGGGACGCTCATTATTTTCCCGAACATGTCGCGCGGGTTTTCGGAAAGGTTGACGGTATTCCCCCAACTCGAGCTCATTTTCCTTCCATCAGTCCCGAGTATGAGTTCAGTCATCACAATATGTTGCGGTGCCTGTTTGTATTTTTCTTGAAGCCCTCTTCCCGCCAAAAGATTAAAACGTTGGTCCGTCCCGCCAAGTTCGACATCTGCCTGTATCGCAACGGAGTCGTACCCTTGCATCAGGGGGTACAGAACTTCACGAAGTGACACTCGCTTCCCCGTGTCGAGGCGTTTTTTTATATTGTCGCGTGCAATAAAATCTGAAACCGAAAACTGATCTGCATGTTCGCCGATGTCCCGATAATTCAATTTCAAGAGCCATTCTGAATTTCTGCGAACCTCTAAAAGATTTTTATCCAGAATTTTTGAAACTTGTGCCACATATGTCGCCAAATTTTCTTTCACCTGCGCTTCTGTAAGCATCGGGCGTTCAGCGTCTTTGTCAGATGTATCTCCCACCACGCCTGTCGCGTCTCCGATAATGAACACAACCGTGTGCCCGAGGTTTTGAAAATCTCTTAATTTTAGAAGCGGCACCGAGCGCCCAAGGTGTAAATGTGGGCTCGTAGGATCAATGCCGAGTTTAATGCGCAACCGCTTGCCCGAGCGCAAGAGTTTTTTCAAAGAATCCGCTGACGGTATGATTTCCTCCACGCCACGCGAGGTAAGTTCCTCTATCTTTGCTTCGTCGGTAGATACGGGGGGCAAGGACTTCCCAAACATGAAGGTAATGTACCATATGGGCATGTTGCGAAAAGCTCTCAAAAAACGCCGAGAAATTTTTCTGATTGGCGCATCTTCAGCGCTCATTGTCGTGGGGGCAATTTTAATTTGGGCAGCAACGTTAAAAATCCCCGACATCGCATCCCTACAAGAACGAAAAGTTGAGCAGTCAACAAAAATATACGACCGTACGGGTGAGGTTCTTCTTGACGATTTGAGCCAAGATGTGACTCGAACTATCGTCCCGCTTTCGGAAGTTTCTAAAAATATAGTGGCAGCAACCCTCGCTATCGAGGACGCGGATTTCTACCAACACAACGGCATCCGTGTTTCTTCTATTATCCGCGCGGTTCTGGCAAACCTGATTCCTGGGGGATACACCCAAGGAGGTTCAACTATTACCCAGCAAGTGGTAAAAAATTCAATTCTCACCACCGACCAAACAGTCACTAGAAAAATTAAAGAGTGGGTGCTTTCAATAAAGCTTGAGCAAGTGCTCACGAAGGACCAAATTTTGGAACTCTACTTGAACGAAAGCCCGTACGGCGGTTCAGTGTATGGCATTGAAGAAGCGAGTCAAAAGTTTGTTGGCAAAAGCGCAAAAGAGGTCAGCCTCGCGGAAGCAGCCTACCTTGCCGCCCTACCCCAAGCGCCCACGTACTATTCTCCATACGGCAACCACAAAGACGCGCTCGAAAACAGAAAAAATGTAGTGCTCGCCCGCATGAAAGAGCTCGGGAAGATTACTGACGAAGAATTTGAAGTGGCGAAAAAAGAAGTGGTCACGTTTGCCCCTCAGGCGGTCTCGGGTGTACGCGCGCCCCACTTTGTATTTTACGTGCGCGAACAGCTAGAGCGTGAGTACGGGCGCCGAACGCTTGAAGAATCTGGCTGGAGAATTATCACAACCCTCGACGCCGATCTTGAAGCAAAAGCCGAAGAGGTGGTGAAAAAATACGGGGAAGAGAACGAAAAAAACTTTAACGCCTCAAACGCTGCGCTGGTAGCGATTGACCCAAAAACGGGCGACATCCTTGCGATGGCGGGTTCTCGCGATTACTTCAACAATGATATCGACGGGGCATACAACATTGCGCTTGCTAATCGACAGCCAGGCTCAAGCTTTAAGCCCTTTGTGTACGCCGCAGCCTTTTTAGCGGGGTACACGCCCGACACCGTGCTCTTTGATGTACCCATTCAGTTTTCAACTGCATGCCCCGTAACTGATCTTTCGAGCGAACCGCCCTGCTATTCACCAGGGAACTACGATGATAAGTTCCGCGGCCCGATGACTATTCGAAACGCCCTCGCACAATCAATTAACGTTCCTGCAGTCCAGGCGCTCTACCTCGTCGGTATTCAAAACGCACTTCGCCTCGCGAAAGTAATGGGGATTTCAACCTTAAACGACCCCGATCGGTACGGACTAACGCTCGTATTGGGTGGGGGCGAAGTAACCTTGCTTGATATGACGTCGGCGTATAGCGTGTTTGCAAATGAGGGCGTACGAAACCCTCATCGCGCGATTATAAAAATAGAAGACCGCGGAGGAAACGTGGTAAAAGAGTACCCGCTTTCCCCTCAACAGGCGCTTGACCCTGACGTTGCGCTCTCAATTTCAGATGTGCTTTCAGACAACGTGGCGCGTACTCCAGAATTGGGGGCGGCGTCACCACTACACTTCCCTGGCAAACACGTGGCCGCAAAAACGGGTACTACGAACGATTACCGCGACGCATGGGTCTTGGGCTACACACCGCACGTCGTTGCGGGGGCGTGGGCGGGGAATAACGACAACTCTCCAATGGAAAAGAAAATCGCTGGGTTTATCGTCGCGCCGTTGTGGCATGAGTTTATGGAATATGCATTCACCAAATACCCCGACACCCCGTTCCCCGAATCGAGAATTGCCACGAGTGAAACGGACAAACCAATACTGCGTGGTATTTGGCAGGGCGATCAAGTTGCCAAAGTGGATGCATTCAGCGGGCAACCCATACAACCTGGATACCAGGGGTTAACGAAAAATAGAATTACCGTAAACGTACACTCAATACTCTACTGGGTCTCAAAAGATGACCCGCGTGGCCCTTCTCCGAGAGAGCAGAGCGTCGACCCCCAATTCCCGCGGTGGGAGTGGGCGGTGCGCACCTGGGCGTCACAGAACGGATACGCTGACGGCTCCGTTATTCTGCAGTAGCCCTACTATTTTTCACTAACGTTTAGCGGATATCGCGCACTAATTCGCGCGCTTTGGGCAACCGTTTTGCAAGTTCTTCAAGAATATCACTACGCACTCTTCGAATTGCATTTCTTGCAATGGAAGAACATGTAATAAATGCGACATCGCGAGTTATTTTTACTTGCTCACGCGTAATGGACACCCCCGCGATATTTTTTATCACCTCTGCAACTGTTTTTCGCACCGCATCATTCGGCGGTGTAAGATTTTGGAACCTGTCTAAAAAAGAAGCGGCTCGCTTCATGCGCTACTACCGATTCATCGGCATTACCAGGTACGTGAATCCTTTGTGGGGCACGTCGGTCATAATCATGGGTTTCCCGTGCCCTGCGGTTGAAAATGTAACACTGTCACCACCAATAACTGGGAGCGCATCGGTTATGTAGCGCGCATTGAAATTAATATCGATATCTTCTCCCTCAAGCGCCGCGGGGATGTGGTCGACTGTTTCCCCAACGGGCGTGTTTGCCGCGCGAACCGTGAACACTTTGTCTGATGGTTTAAAGGACAAATGCACGTGGTTGAATGAATCAGTAAAGATGGCAACCTTTTTAAAGACAGAGACTGCGTCTTCCTTGAGGCACGTTGCGCTCGCCACTGAATCTTTCGGAATAATTGCTTTGTAATCTGGAAAAGCCCCATCAATGAGACGTGAGGTTACAAACCCGTTTTCACTAAAAAACGAACACTGATTGTCTCCTACTCTAATTTCAACCTCAGCGACCCCCTCAAGGGTTCTAAGTATGTCGGGCACATTACGAGCTGGTAAAAGAACGCCCTGTATGGCTGTTTTAACGGAAACTGGGATTTTTACCTCCGCGAGACGAAATGAGTCTGTCGCCGCCGCAACCAAGTTGCCGCCTTCAAAAGAAAGAAACACGGAGGAAAGTTCTGGTTTTACACTCGAAACAGATGCTGCAAATGCGACAGAGCGAAGCGCCGTTGTAAGGTCGCGCGCTGATAAACGAACAGAACTACCAGAACCCTCCTTCACAAAAGGAAGTGTAGGGAACTCAGTAGAATCAATAGTGGTAATTGAGGTTGTACCGCGTTCCCCCTCTAAAACCATCATGTTCCCTGTGACCTTGAGGGTAAGTCTTTGGTCGGTGAGTGCAGAAATAGTTTGTGCGAGTGTGTGCGCGGGAACAGCAACCACTCCAACCTCCATAACCTTAGCCTTCAAAGTAACTTCTATACTCACATCAAGATTCGTTGCCTTCAAAACCACCCTATCTTTCTCAACCTGAAACACCACACACCCAAGCACAGGGAGGGATAAATTCTTATTACTTACCCTCGAAACAACACTCACCGCTTTTTCCAGATTCTCTTTGAGGATTTCTATTTTCATAAAGGTAAAGAAAGATTTTTATTATTATGGGGTGTTTAAAGTGGGGATTTCTTTTTAAGTCTTTGTTTTGTTTGTGTTTCCAGGTTTTTAATTTTTTGACGCGGTGGAAAACATTAGAAATGTAGTGGGTAAGGTGTTGTGGTGGGTGTGTGTTGCGCGCGTAGCAAATCTTTCCCACAGCGCTCAAGTAGTTTTTTCCTCACCTTTTCCATACCTATTTCAACATACTGCGAATTTCTTCTACCTGAGAGCGCAGCTCTTCGTCCCCCGCAATGTCACCGCGCACCTTTTCACATGCATGAATAACGGTTGTGTGGTCTCTTCCCCCAAACACCGAACCAATCGCAGGATACGACAGGTGGAAATCCTCCCTCAAAATAAACATAATAATTTGGCGCGGTTTCACAATCTCCCGCTTGCGCGTCTTTGCGTACATATGCACCTCGTCGATGTTATAGAACTCGGCAATTTTCGCTATTACGTGCTTCACAGACACGGTACGCTTTGGTCGTGTGGTGGTTTTAATAAGATCGCGGATTTGTTCTTCCGAAAGCGTTCCCTTGAGCTGCATTTGGCAGAGAATATTATTCAACATCCCCTCAATTTCCCTAATGTTTCCAGGGACCGCCAAAGAAAGGTTCTCTATTGTGGCATCTGAAAGCGTTAAATTCATTGACTCTGCTTTTGTTTTTATGATTGCCATGCGCGATTCGTGGTCGGGCTCATTGATAGCCACAGCCATTCCCGCCACAAAACGCGATTTCAAGCGCTCGGTGATATCGGGGATGAGATTTGGGTGTTTATCTGAAGAACAAACGATTTGCTTGTTCGCATCATGCAACGTATTGAACAAATGGAAGAATTCTTCCTGGATAGTGCCCTTTTTTGAAAAGAACTGAATATCGTCAACGACCAAGACGTCGTATCCGCGGTATTTCTCCTTAAATTGCGGGATAGAGCGATTATTAACCGCATTCATGAACTCAAAGCCGAAACGCTCAGCGGTAAGGTAAAAGACCTTTTTAGATGGGTATGCTTTTTTCACATGATTACCCACAGCCTGCATAAGGTGTGTTTTCCCGCGCCCCGTTTCTCCGTAAATGAAGAGGGGGTTGTACGCGATTCCTGGGTTTTTCACCACCACTTGCGCCGCAGTGTACGCAAGTTCGTTGAACGGCCCCACCACGAATGCCTCGAACGTGTATCGGGGGTTTAAATTATCGGAACGGTTGATGAAATAGTCTGAAAGGGGTAGTTCTGACTCAGACTTTGGCTCAGTAATTACTTTTTCAGGTGCTTTTCTCTGGTTTTCCTTAGAAACAATGTATTCCGTCCCGCGTATTGTGTCGACGAACCCGCGCAAAGTCTTTAATACCAGCTTCCCGAATCGCTCGGAAATCCACTCCTTCGAAAGTTGGTTTGGTACCCCGACAAAAACGACGCCATCCTCGATACGAACAATGTGGGTTTCACCAAACCACATCTTGAAGCTCGCGGGAGATATGGAAAGTTCAATGTTTGTCAGTGTGTTCTCCCACAATTGCTTCGTATCTAACTCCATAGTGAAGTTCATTATCCTCTATGGGGGCAATAAGGCAAACTTGCGGAAAACACCCCTGCATGGTACTAACATGTGGATTACCTGTGTATAAGTAGTCACTACAGAAAAAGCATTTTGTGAGAGACCACTTCAGGGCGTTTGCCCAAGTCTTAGTCTCTCAAAAATCTTTTTCTTCCGTTTGGAAGAAGAAAATGTTAGGATACACACTAAGAATATGAAAAGAACGTACCAGCCCAAAAAAAGAAAGAGAAAAACAACGCACGGGTTTTTAGTGCGAACGGCTTCAGCAACAGGAAAGAAGGTCCTCCAGAGACGTCGTCGCAAGGGTCGTAAGAAACTTTCGGTATAACGTATGCTTCCTCGCCGAGAGCGTGTATCTCGGGCGCAGTTTCCTAAAGGACGCGGGGCATCCCACGTCTTTTCTTTTGGGACATTGCGTGCACACCCCTCTCCCGTATTTCGCGCGACGGTCGTGATTTCAAAAAAAACCATACAGAGTGCGGTATTTCGACATAAAGGAAAAAGAAAGGGGTATGAAGCTCTCAAAACACTAAAAGAGCTTGTGCCTGGTGCGTTGTATGTCTTTTACCCAAATCGTGAAATCTTAAAAATAAGCGTCACGAGCATAAAAGAAGATTTTATAAAAAAGTTTTCAAAAAAAACTCCTGGCGAATACTAGAGTCCCCGTTACGTCCATCTGTATTGGTATGAGTAATTCTCCCCACAAAAAGAATACATTACGCCATAATTGCTATAAAAAACAGTACGCCAAGTTCTACTGACGGGGTACAATGCCCCGATGGCAGATTTGTTCAACGTAGTGGTGTACGAGCCGATTTACAACGCGCTCGCTTTTTTCGTTAATCTCATTCCTGGTGGAGACATAGGCCTTGCAATAGTCGGGGTAACTATTTTGGTGCGCCTCGCCCTCTTCCCTATTTCATGGACTGCAATAAAAACGCAGATGACCATGCGAAAAATCGACCCTCTCTTAAAGGAGATGAGGGAAAAGTATAAAGAAAACAAAGAAGAGCTCGCTAAAAAAATGATGGCGCTCTTTAAAGAACACAAAATTAATCCTTTTGCGAGCTTTTTTCTAATCCTTATTCAACTCCCCGTTATTATCGGGCTTTACTTGGTTCTTCAGAATGAAAGCAAGGTTGTATCGTTTGACCCCGCTATCCTCTACTCGTTCATATCTGTACCAACAGAAACCACCCTCATCTTCCTTGGGCTTTTGGATCTTTCAGAAAAGAGCATCCTCCTTGCGCTCATTGTCGCAGTCACACAGTTTGTCTTTGCGAAGCTCATGATGCCCCCCGTAGCTGAAAAAAAGGCAGGTTCTGAGCCGTCTTTTTCCGAAGATTTGCAGAGAAGTATGAGTTTGCAAATGCAGTATGTTTTCCCCGTTCTTCTGGGTATTGTTGCCTACGCTACCTCGGCCTCTATTGCACTTTACTTCGTGGTGAGCAATACTTTCTCAATCGGCCAGGAGCTGTTTGTCCGCAAAATGCACAATGAAAAAAGATCAGATAACACAAACGCTTAAAGAAATAACCCAAAAAATGGGGGTTTCTGTTGACGACATAGAAACGACAGACATTGCAGGTCACACGATTTTCACCATCCAAACCAAAGATTCAGGCGCCCTTATCGGTGCCCGCGGGGACACGCTCTCGGCGCTGAATATGCTCATGAAAAAAGTGTATGAAGATGAAACGAAGGGTACCGACGACACATTCCGATTTGTTGTTGATGTAAATGGTTACCACATGAGGCACATAAAGGCGCTTGAGAACCAAGCCCATATGCTTGCGGAACGTGCACGTACATTTAAGTATGATATTGAAATGAGCCCGATGAGTGGGTATGACCGCATGATTATTCACGCAGCACTTCAAGGGTCGCCGAATGTGTACACCGAATCAGTTGGTGAGGGCGCTATGCGTCACATTGTCGTTCGCTACTCCGAAACAGGCGCTCCCAAGCCCGCCCCCACTGAAACCACGTAGCGCTCTACACGTTTTGCTATCGAGTTAAATCCAACGACCACAACGAAAGGTCGTTTTTGTTTTTGAAAATGAAGTACCGCCCGTCGGGGCTCACGTGCGGGTCAATAACATCAATCGGGCGTCCCGCTTCCGTCTCTAGATTTTTTATAAACGTACCTGTCTCACTAGATGGGCGGATTATCCACACGGTGTCACTAAATGTTTGGAGTCCCATATACCAAGAATCTATGGAAGCGCCTGCTACAGATTCTGGTACCCCGCACGCAACTGCAGGCTCGTTTCCAGGGAACCACCCGCATTTCTCAGCAAATGTGGCTATGGGCGATGCCCCCGCAAAGATTCCGTCCTTGTCTATAAAAGAGAGCCGAGCCGATGTGCCGCTTACCGAACTGACCGCAATATATGCCCCGTCAGCACGCGGGACGGCCATGAGCCCTGGCACACTTCCCACGATTTTCTCAAGCTCCCCGCCCCCAAGAATTCTGTACAAAAAACCAAGACCATCAGATGGTGTAGTTTCAACGAGTACGTCATCTCCTGCAGGGAATGCGCGCCACGAAAGCATCGGGGAAGTAAATACAGTGTCTTTACGTGTTTCGTCGTAGCTTGAAACTGAAATCCTGGTACCTCCCGCCCTCTGCGTTAGCACCATGAGTTGAAGATTTGGCTCTGCCACAACCGAATTAAAACTCGAGAGTGGTCTGCTACTCACTTGCTGGTCCACCGAAGTGGTTGCAAAAGAAACAAGAAAATTTTCAGTTTTTTCCGTGTCTATATTTTGGAAAATTACCGCGGAGTCTGAAAGCCACACCGCGCGCTCTAGGCCAGGGAATGTGGTATTTGCTCGGCGTGTTACAGCCAGACTTTCAGTCGGTGTTTGAAAAATATGACCCGTGTTTTGCTCAACGTACAGTATCCCAGCATTTGATACTCGAAATCCTGCTACTGGTCCGCGGCTCACTTCTCTGAGTGTTGGCACAGGACCCAGATCTTCAGGGGTGTTTGTCTCTGCTCCATTTTCACTTGGGCGCGAAGCAGATTGACCAAACGGAAACAGTGAGGAGAAAAGATCAGCTACCCCGCCCCCCGTTCCTGTCGAAGGCTGTTTCAGTAAATTAGAAAACGCAATGACCCCCACAATAATGAGCGCGATGCCCCCGAGAACGACGATAAAGATGATTGCCCCTCTGTTTATTTTCATACTTATCTTGATTGTCCCCCACAGATATACACCGTGTTTGGTTTGGTCCCACTACACTGGGTGGTTCCTGTGCGCACCGAGCAGGTTTCTTCAAGAAATTGAGCCCACGTTGGGTTCTGAATAGTGCAACAGTGCGCCACAGGGAGTATTGGGTCCCCACTCGACTGGCACTGCGTTGTCTCAGAAGCTACCACACGCCACGCCCCGTCTCGGTCAGGGGCTCTCACACAAGAAGCATTTTCACAGATATGCACGATTCCTGTTGCAGGGGCCACACAGCCCCCCGTTGCAGGGACATCAGTGTATACAGTGCCCGCCGCGCATCTTGCGACGGTGGGGGCCCCACTTGGGCAGGTACTCGCTCTGGCCGAAACCTGACAAGGGCGCTCCGTAGTAGTCTGACCCGCTCCTTGTCCTGTTCCCTGTCCCGTGCCTTGGCCCGTCCCCTGGCCCACACCTTGTCCTGTCGCCTGGGTTGCGGCCACTTGGCGCGAGCATTGCTCGGACGTTGTCCCCGAAAGAACCGTTATTTCCAAAATACACGGGTTGATGATTTGCAAGATGAGTGTGACAGACAAAAGAAGGAAAAGCCCCGTCACTGCGCCCTGGATACGCTCCATACCGTTTTTCTTGCTGATGCCTGCGGAGGAAGTCATGTACTCAAATCCTCCGTAAATAATTACGAGTACCGCAAGTATTGCGCTTAGTGAAATCACCAGCTTGAATATCTGATTTACGTACTGTGCGAAGGTCAACGTAATTCCTTGCTCTGAAGTTACGCCAGGAATGGGGACGATAGGTTGAAATTGTGATGCCTCAACAAAAGCAAATGAAGTTACAAAGGTAAGAACAACCAAGGAGATGACACAGAGAGCTTTAAATTTTTTCATGAGAAAGAAAAAAGATTAGAATGAAAGAACAAATCTTGAAGAAGCACGCTCAAAGAGGCTGTCGCGCTTTTCTATCGTAACACCGACAGGGTATTCACCTGCCCCCTCGCCCGTTTTTCTGAACACTGCGATTGAACGGTCAGGGGTATCAATTTCAAACGGTTCTCCTGAAAGAGTCCAGACGAAAGAAACACTCTTCGGGTCAAGAACAAAATACGGGATCGCTCGAAATGCTACTTCGTCCGCAGAGAGTGTCGTCATAGCTGGCGTTGCTTGTGTGTACCACGTTCCCGAAAGGGGCTTTTCTTCATAAATCACTACGACAGGATTATAGAGTGGTATGGTTGCCGATGCCCGCGCGCCTATAGTGCCATCGGGAGTTGAGGCAGTAACACTAACTCGTGTCTGGTATTTAAGTTTTGTTGGTTTAATGCGAAGTACGGATTTCCCAAAGCCCGATGCCGCCTCAAGCTTCTGTCCCTCAACTTCCCACGTGTACACAAGAGAATTTTTTGGTACGCGACCACTTCCTATTTCTATATGCGGGAGCGCTTGGACTTGTATCATCGAATCTCCCGTGGGGAGGGCCTTCCCAGCGTACAAGGGTGGTATATACGTGTTCCCTTCCCACACCAAATCCACACTGCCTGGGCGAATGAGGTACAGCGCTTCACCCTCAGCCCCCTGCGCGTCTACCAAAAATACACGCACTACTTTTGTACTGCCCCCTGCCCCCGCAGTGAGAGTAATTTTGTCTATATCGATACCTCGGGCAATTTCCACGTCGTCCACGGTCCACGTGTACGTCACTTCACCTTTTGGGACCTTGGCAATTGCAGTAAGGACCACTGAAGCGTTTGGAGTTTGGTAACTTGGGTTTGCGCTAATCACGGGGCGCAAAGAAATTGTAGGCACCACCGCACCAAACGCTGAAGCGGGCACGATGCAAAGTAGAAGTAATGCGAAAATTTTCGCCATAGAGCTCTCTGTACAGTATATAGCCCACGTGCGGACACCTGCACTTTTATCCAGCAAGCAAGCCTGCCGTTATTCTTGGGCCGCTTTTCGTTCGCGCGCGATTGCCAACAGTTGCGAGGGGTCCGAAGTAATAATCTGGTCTTCAGTGTATGAGGCGATAATTTTTATGGAAACGTGCTTCAATCCTGCAAAGAAAATCCCCTCCCCGACGTCAGATTCTAGTAGAAGATATTTTTCTTCGTCAGTTAGGTTGAATGTCTTTTGCACGGCATCAATTGAGGTCGGCGACTGCTTTAAAAGTATCTGAATTGATGAGTTGGTGAGCATCGGCCCACCGTAGGGGCTCTTCAAGAAGTCCTCGACGTCTTGGGTAATAGTTGCAAGCCCCAGGTAGTATTTACGACCTCGTTTTGCCATTGAATATAAGAATGACGCAGTATCTTCGGATTTCATCATCCACCACGCCTCGTCAATAACCAGCAGACGCTTTTTGAGCTCTTTTCGGACGGCATTCCAAATGAAGTGCGTCACAATGTACATCGCCACGGGCTTCAACTCGTCTTCCATGTTTCGAACTGAGAACGCAACGAACTTCTTGTTGATGTCGACGTTTGTGGGTCGGTTAATAAACCCCGCCCACGTACCTTTGGTGTATTTACTCAGGCGTTGAACCAGTGATTCCGACCCCTCCATGCCCGCGAGCACAAGCTCAAAGTCAGAAAGTAGCGGCGGTTCCATGCTTTTGAAATCAGTTTCGCCCGTGATGTCTTTGAGGGCGTACGTTTCAGTAATCGCGCGGTCTACGATCGCGTCTTCCTCAGGAGTGAGGCTCCCGAGCATGATGCGGAAGAGCCCGACAAGGTTAATGATGTTTGAACGCAAGACGTCAGATGGAGACTCGTCTTCACGTGGGGTTGGGAGGTCAAACGGATTGATGTGGTTGTCTGATGAGAGTGAGATATTGAAAAATCTCCCGCCGACGGCGTTCGCCAGATATTCGTATTCGCTTTCAGGGTCGATAACAATAACTTCTGTGTCGAACATTAGCGTTCGTAGTATTTCGAGTTTGGTTGCGTATGACTTACCCGAGCCCGACTTTGCGAATACCACGGAGTTGTAGTTTTCAAGAGAAAATCGGTCAAACAAAATAAGAGAGGAATTGTGGCGGTTGATGCCGTAGAGAATCCCCCTATCAGAGGTGAGGTCGAAAGACACGAATGGGAAAATAGAAGAGAGAGGAGAAGAATTCATCTTCGAGTTAATCGAAAGCACGTCTTTCCCCAAAGGTGCAATGCTCATAAATGCCTGTTCTTGTTGAAAAAGAGCTGGCTTTACGTACACGAGCTTTGAGTCAAGCATCGAGCGAACCTCTGATTCAGTTTTGTTTAAGTCTTCCTGGTTATCGCCATATATAGAAATGTAAAGCCCCACGTCGAAAATGCGCTCCTGCGCTTGCTGTAGTTGGTCGCGCAGCCCTTCAATGTCTTGGTATGCGGTATCCAACACTGGATCACGCACCAAGCCTTTCTCCTGTCGGCTCATAATCTGACTTTGTACCTCCGCAACTCTCTTTTGGAATTGCCTCAGCATTTGGGCAGTATCTATCGGGTGAATAAATACTGATATGTCGAACACTTTGTCGAGATTGATAATTGGCGAAAACCAACTTCCTGCAAGATAGCGTGGATACGAAATAACGTAGAACGTGCGCACGAGTTTGTCTCCCAAGTTCATTTCACGCGGGGTAATTTGGAGCGCTGAAGGCGCAATGATGTCTGCGAAATCAAGTTTCGCAGATTCGTAAATGTCTTTCGGCAAAAACGGAGTGAGTTTCTGCTTCTCTTCTGGCTTTTTCCCTGAAATTAAGTCAAATAAATCCATAGTTATTTTTGCGGTATCGCGTTTTGTTGCAGGGTTATTGGTTTTTCAAGTTCCCCTGGGTTAAATTCCTTGTAGAGAAGTTCAATTATTTCTTCGGTGCCTAGTTGCGCGGTGCGCACCCCGCACCCTGCAAGCCCCCCTGCGACGATGGACATACGTTGCTCAAGTTGTGTGCGGTGTTCCTCAAAACTCCCCTTCTTAGCTCCGATTTCAACATCGGGGCTTCCAAAAACCCTACTCTGGAGCTCCTTCTGTATGTTTAGTGCTGGTGGCGAATAAGGAACAATTACAAAAAAACGCTTCGACATGATGGTTGCCTGCTCGACAAACGTTTTCACGAATTCTATGTATTCTCGGACTTGTATTTTCATGAGCTCCTCTGTTTGTGCTTTCAGGCGCTCATCAAGAAGGGCTACGTATGGGCGTATGTCGAGCTTTCGCGACTGCATGAAAAGCTGAACTGAAAAATCGAGGGAGTTAAGGAAGTTTTGAAACTGTGCAATGATTGCTGTCTGTTCGTCTTCTGATTTGAGGGCAAAGTTAACCGAAGACGCCAGTAGCGCCCCAACGAGTGTGCCGTCTTTCATTATCATGACGCCACCACGCACCTCTTTTACGGGTACAAATTCTTGTGCGGCAGCGCTCTTCTTTTTTTGCTGGGGGGGCATATATGTAGTGTACGGTATGTTTTACTTCACAGAGTGAATTCTCGGTTCCGTGCCCCTTATATTCTTGGGAGTTCTATTCCTTCTCGCTGAGTTTTTTCCTGCACATCCAAACTCCATGCCAAATCTTTCAGTCGGTCACCCGTTGCTGCGGGCACAAATTTTGCTGGGTCGTTGTCGCGTTCCGCCGCCTGCTCTGGCGAGGGTTCGGCATTTTTATGTTCCCAAATATAGAGCTTTGACTTCAAAATATACTGAAACGCCGCTTCGATAACTTGAATGAACGGGCGGTCGTTTACCTTGTAAAACGCAAGAGCCACCCCGAGCCCTGCTACGGGCCCTCCAATAAGTACCGCAGCCCATAGTGGTAACAAGAGCCACATTGCAACGGCAAACCCCCCTCCACCAACGAGGTAAATAAACTGGGTTGCCGTTAATGGGCCGAATATTTTATCTTCAACCTCAATAAACTGAGGAACCTGAAATTGCATACTGTAATTGTAAACTAAAAATTCACTGCGGTAGGCGAGGGTGTATGAGATGCAAAAGCCCAGCACTACTCTTGTTCAGTTCTCGGTGTGGTATCTGATTGGAGTCTTCTTTTTATTTCGCTAAAAATCTTCGCATCAACTTCGCTTAAAAGCATGCGTTGGCCCTCAGGACTGAGGTGCATATGGGAAGAATGTATGTATCCTGCAAATTCATGTTGCGGGATGAGCCCAAGGAGCATATAAGTGACAATGTCGCTTAGTTCTGCAATCCCCTGTAAATTCAGTGTGTGCTGTTTACTGATTGCGAAGATTTCTTTTTTGAAATCAGCCGATGCTAGAAAATCAGTGATTACTTTCGGGGCGCTTGATTTCGCGCCCGCTATTTCTTCGGGTGTAAATGAAAACATATATGTATTTTACCCCGTCTAGTCGACGGATTCCCGGTACGGGTCGTTGCTTTTTTCGGGTCTTTTCTGAATTGGAGTTACATTCGCTTTCTGTGTCGTGGAGTCCAACGGTACTGGCAATTCGACTGAGGAAATACCTGGTTGTCCAAGGACAGATTCAACTTGTGATGTTGAGCTCTGCTCTGCTGTCGGAACGCTGAGTTTTTGTTGCGCAATAGACACTGAGGACGCAGGGGCTTCGGCAGGGACGGGCTGGGTTATTTGTACAACATTTAAAGTCAATTTATCAGGCTTTTCGTAAGCGCCATCCCGCCCCCCTTGAACTGCAGAGATGGTTCTTGCGGCCGGGGCCCCCTCTCCATTTTCAAGGACAGCAACTTTTTCTTGAAACGCTGATTCAATCGCTTCTAACTCTAGTTCATACCTTGATTTAAGCCAATTATCTTCGTCAAGATCAGCAATGTCCACCCCTTCGACATCCGCGTTTTCGCTCGCGGATGCTTGCTCTCGCACTTTTTCTTCGTATTGTTTTTGGAATGCCATTCGTTCGGCCTTTTGTTCTTCGATTTTCTTGCCTATCATCTCCCTCCATTCAGGGGTATCTTCGTCAAGGTTGTTTATTCTCGTATACTCAGGGTCAGCTGGGGCTGCGGATTCCTCGAGTGCTTTGCTGTAGGCACTCGGTTCTAAGATACTTTCTTCAACCCGCCGTTGCGCCTCTTTGAAAACACGAGTATGTATATCAGCAACGAGTTCAACCGTTGTAGTGTGAGACAAATCGGGTAATATTTGGTGGATGTTTGTTTCGAGAGCGGTCTCGCTTTCAAATCCCAGAAGAGTAAGATTTGCTAATTGAGAGACAGTAAGCATTTGTGCAGGTGTAAATTTATGCTTCCTCTCTATTCCACCGTAAATCTGTAGAAGTGTTGGTGACACTATAAAATCCCTCAAAGGTTTTGGGGCCTTTATAAGCGCTCCGTACTGCTCTTCTTTGGTGGGGGTTTTCATGCCTTAGTTTCAGGGGGTTAATCACTGGTGGGGAGGCCGACCAAAATGTCTTGATTATTAGCAAGACGTCTGATGTTAATAGCACGCAATTGCGATTTTGTAGGGTATACGATCACGGATTGTATCGCCTGGCTATTGCGAGCCGCGGTAATTTCTTCAGAGCCTCTCGTCAAATAGTAACTCTCCCAAAACCTCTCGGCATCCACAGGGTCTTTACCAGACAGCAGTGCAGGAATTTGGGATTGCTGAATGGTTTCAGCGATGATGGGCGAGTGCATGCTTCTCTCATTCCACGCTCCTGCTGCTTCATCTTCAGTCCATCCTTTTGCTCGGTTTCTCGCATTAATTTTGTTCTCCTCTTGCATCTCAAAGAAGAGTCTCTGGTCAACTAATTTCTGCCCTTCGTCTAGCCCCATTTCCGATATTATTTGCTCGTCGGAACGCGGATCACTCATCACTTCCGCTTTCACCTTACGAACAGCTTCAAGTTTTGCGTAAGAGATTACATCTTGCTCTGGGATGTCGGCGGCGGGGATGTTTAACTTCTGTGCGATCGAAGCTCTGACGCTTTTTAAATTGTTAGTGGCTACCGCAGTTTGTAGCACGTCTTGGAATATCCCCCTGCCTGCTTGTGCATCCACATTCAGTTGCGCTAGGCGCCGTGCGCGCTGCGTTGCAATGTAGTCGTTTGTGGTTTGCGTACTTTCTCCATCATTGTACGCGTTAATTTTATTCTCGGCTTCTACGAGTATGTTTTTTGTTGCTTTGTCGGCGCGAGCCTTAGCATACATTTGAACCTTGCCGGCGGTCTGTTGCATGTAGTTTTTGTCGTCACTGAGACCCATCATGTCGTACATCATATGATCAATGTCTCGCATTCGGTCAGTGCCGTCCTCTCCGCCGCGTTTATCGCGAGCCATTTCAGCGCTGAGTTCACGTCCGAAGACGTTTGTTTTCTTCGCGTCCGCAAACATCGTTGAAGATGTACTGTGCCAGAATAGCCTGCGCAAGTTCCCGACCCCCTCTTCTCCAGTGTCTGTGTTCAGATCTTTAATACGAACATGCATCGTAGCACCGGTCTTTTTATTATGAAGTTCGCCGATGACCGCGTTTGTTTGGAGCGCTGCGAGCATCTCGCTATTCGGGATGTATTTGGTCTGCTGGTTAAACAGGTCGTTTTTGCGGCGATTAAATTCATCGCTGCCCCACGCAACTTTACCGTCAACAATGTCCTGTTGGAGCTTAATAAAACCGTCGGTGAATCGTCTTATTCTGGTTACTTGCATTTCATTCCGTATCTCTTCGTTAATGCTATGGTCTGAGGCTATTTTTGCCCAGTCTTCGTCGTTCAGGGCCGTTGCGTACTTGAGAATACTCTTCGGGTCTTTACGGTATTCTCCCTTGATGTAGTCGACACCCAGCTTTCCGACGAGTGTGCGTGCATCGCCCATTGCGTTACGCAATTGCAGTGTCGCATCACCCGTCTCGAGTCTGTATTTGTATCCGTAATCATCTTCAAGTTCGAATTCAACCTGGCCAGTTTCATCGTTAAATTTTTCTTGCAACTTTCTTTGCACCGCCGAATTACGCGATTCTTGTCTGATTCTAAATGCATGAAAATTTTCTACTGCACCCTCGCTGAAGCCGTCCCCCTTTTTTATAATGGTTTTACCATCATTTGAAACAACACCTGCGACTCGTCTGCGGTTTTCAAGAACTTCCATCTCGGCGAGCCTCTTTTTATCCGTAAGCGTTCCAGCCGTTCGCCTCCTAATGTCCGCATCCAATTTTGTGTTCGTATCCTCCGTGATTGCGGTTTTTTGTTCACGATAATAGGCCGAGGCTTTGGCTTCCGCACTTGTTAGCTTTCTGTTGGGGTCGGTAACGAGTGCAACCTGATCGGGAGTGCGTTCAGACGGGGGGGTTTGTAGCGCTTCCAGGTAAGACTTCTCATCCCCGGGGCTCATGCGGGACGCGTTTTCCGCTTGTTCTCGGAATTTTTCAAGGCGTACCTGCAAAGCCCCCTTTTTACCAGGGTCAGTCTCGCTGAAAGCGCCTGGGTTTGCTGCCGCTTGCCGCTCCAAAGCTTGCCATGCACTGAAATCAGGCTCACTAAATGCCGCTTTCGCAGCAGCAGCAGCAATTTTTTCCAGCCCCGATGCGTGCGCCCTCTCGTTGAAATTTTCTATGCGTTCTCCTGCCGCTACCGCGCGATCTTGTTTTGCCTTTCCGCGACGGATTCTCCCCTGAGCGCCGCCCCATCCGTATTTATCTTTTTGTTGTTCAAATTCTTCCTCCTCCGCGATTTCAGCGTCAAGTTTAGCGGTATCACCCCCATGCTCTCTGTGTAGACGGAGACGATTGCCTTCCGCCGCGGTTAGCGTTTTGTTTTTTTCCTTCTCCTCAAGTCGCTTGACCTCTTCGGGGGAAAGTTTGCCCTGACCAATAACATTTTGTCTATCTGCGTGCAGCTGATTCAGCCTCGAGCTTTCAACCAGTTCGCCATGTTCTTTTGTAACACCATCCTTTGGGTGTCGTTTGCGGTTCTCTTTAAATTTATTTATTTCAGCAAGTTCCGCTCTCTCCTTTTCCCTTTTCTCCCTCAACGAAGCAAGGCTTGCGTCTTGTGCGGGTGTGCGACCGCTGACTTTTTCAAGCTCTGCAATAGCAGCGGACGTTCTCTTTTGCTCCTCTTTCAACTTGCGCTCTTTTTCCAACAACTCTCTTTTCGCCTTTCGTCCGTCGAAATCATCCTCGTTTTCCAGCGCCTCTTTTTTTGCCACCAAGTCGATTTTACGTTTTTCTTTTTCGTCGTATAGCTTTTTATAACCTTCAGCCCCGAAGAATTTTTGGTCAGCAATTTTCTCAAACCCCTTTTGGGCTGCACGGTCGAGTGCCCGTCCTCCCATTTTTACAAACCCACCAAGGCCGGTGTATTTTCCTACAGCTCTGCCGATGGATTGTGTCATTCCTTTTCCTTTGCTCCATTCTGAAACTCGGTTAGTGAAACCGGGGAGTTTTAGTCGAGCGTAGTCCGCTGCGCGACCAACTGTGTCACGAAGGACCATACCACCTAAGTAAGTGCCAGGCTTGGTGAGGTATTTTTGTACGCCATCGTACAGCTCTTTGAATCGCTCGCTCGCTGCTGCCATTTTCTTTGCGGTTGAAAGCGCGGCCCACATGAAACCGATTGCAACAGTAAACACCGCAATGATGGGGATCATCCCCTCAAGCGAACGAGTCAAAGCAAAGCTCGTCAAGGAGAGACCAACGGGGTCTGAGTTCAGCTGTCCCGCAAACGCATCCAACATGTTCAAAGAAATTCCTGCAAGAAGGAAATAGACTGGCGCGAACATTGCTTGGCTCGACAAGGCTTTCCACCACTCGTCCGAATAGCTTTTCAAAAGAGGGACCGACCATCCAGCAATACCTATAGGTGACGTAATGAGGAGGAATATGAGCGCAACAAAACGTGCAATCAAGAGGCTGATTGCCGACAAGAACACAAACATGGTGACGAGAATGAAGATAATCAACATCACATTGAATGTTGCTTGACGGGAAGGAATGAAGGCGTTGTCGGTTGTGTAGGTTTCCCTCCCGACTCGTGTTTCACCGCTTCGCTCAGCGCCTTGCGCCGTCATTTCGTCGTCCCCCACGGCAATTTCCTGCACCCTTTCATTTATTCCTGTGAAATTGATTAATTTGCCAGTCCTGCTTGCAATCCCACAGGAACTGTCCGTTTCGCACCCCGCTTTTTTAATCACCGCTTCGTACGCGGCTTTTGCAGTGAAGTTTGAGAAGTCGATAATTGCTCCAGCGAAAAAATAGCTGAAGTTAACTAGTAGTGCGGCAAGAATAAGGCGCGCCAGCGTTTTACTGATGCTGTAGTTCCCGACCCCCACAATGGTGCCGATTGCGGTTGCCACCATGCCTGCAATAATGCCGATGTTTGCAAGGTCGCGAATAATGATCCACGCGTCGCGCACCGCCCCCGAAGAATCAGCGGTGATGTATTTACCCATTTCTATAACAAACTCACTGACGACGTAGTCGAAAAACAAAGCGACAAGTGCGAGAAGACCGTTTAACATCCACACTAAAATCTCGCTGAAGAACCAGATAATCAACGCGACCGCCTCAATCAAAATTCCGCTAATCCAGTTCCCTGCCCCTGCAAAAATCGACGCGACAATATCAGCAGCGCCAGCCCTCCCTTCCTCCACCTCTACAGTCCCATCACTGTTAATTGTTGGCACTTCCCAAGACATTGAGCCTGGCGAATCTAATTGTGTAAGAGTCTCCCGATCGATACTTTGTGAACCGCTTCCGCGCCACATGCTGCACTCGGATGTCGTGTATGAAATATCAGGCATATCCGCCCGCGGCGTAACAGTTTCACTTCTACAAGTTAAATAGACCCAAGAACCTGTTGGGTTGGTAGTGTCGTAACACCCTGATTCACTTTGGGAGAACTGACCGCAACGCCAACCATCGGGGATACCACGAAGGAGTGTATACGCCGGGTTTAAAACGCTTATCCCGCTCATGCTCTCAAACGCGGGACGGGCACGTGACGTGTCAGCTACAGGAGCTGCTTCAGCGAAAGGTATTGCTATCGAGAAAACGATTGAAAGCCCGATAATCCCATTAAGAAGGAAAACGAAAAAATTTCGCCACGAAGTAGCAGGCATTGCCATGTGAGCATTATATCCCCGTTGTTACCCGTCGAGCAGGTTTTTTGTTTTTTTTGAGAATAACTCTTTAGATATGCACGACGTTCCAGTATTGAAAAACCCCGTCACTGTGTGCGGGGTTAAAAAAGTTTTATTCGGATTGTCGCGGAGGATAGTACCAGTAGTAAATATCGGCGTCTGCAGGCAGATTAAATCTGCGCTCGTCAGCACCTTGCTGATATCCAGGGTCGGTACTACGTGTAAACTCAAGAACAACTGTTCTCCCACGTTCGTCCGTGCGTGTAATCCTGTATGCAGGTTCTCCTCTGTGTTGACCAGCACTTTGTATACCAGAAGGAGGATCTCTACGGGCCACTTGTAAAGGCTCTGGGGTTAGTAGTGCAGCTTCATCTGTTGGGGCAACTGTTACTCGCGCATTGCCACGGGCTCTGTCATTAACGCCCGCCAAAAAGTTGCGGGTCGCTGTGGGCACGTCTCCTCCGTTTCTTTCAATATAACTACCCGCTTGCATTCCCCCAGTGAGTGCCGCCAAAAAACCCATTCCTCCCAGGACTGTATTTCGGATTGGGTGCCCGTGAGGGCGTTCATCATGGTATCCCTCGTGGTGTGTTACGTTTGCCATAGAGTGCAAATAAGAAAACTTATGAATCCCTCTGTCAATATCACCGTATCCCTTTTACGAGTAGTTGTCAACGGCCCCACGCATGTTCAGTGGAAAACACTGTGCGCAAAAACAGCCCCTAACGAAGCTGTTTTTGCGTGTTATCCCCATCAAGAATTAGTTCGTAGGAGGTATCGGTATCGGGAAAGGTGGAGCGCTGTACTGCTGGCACTGTGCTAATTGCGCATTTGCATCTTCGCGAGCAAGGTCAAGTGATGCTAAGTACTGCCGTACGTCATCGACAAAGAATTGTAAGTCGGAGTCAGAACGTAAAAGCCCTACTGCCACCAGACCATCATAGCTTTCAGCGGTCGCGTTTAGCTCCGTGGCGTTTGTTGCAGTTTGTGCTTCATCAAGAAGAATGCCTAAATCACTGACGACGCCTTGCGATGCTTCAAAATTTTCTTGGAATGACACTAGCTGAGGACGAAGAATGCTGTTCACTGTAGACGAAGCATTTTCTGAACGTATGCGTGCCTCTTCTGGGGTAATGTTTGGATTTGAAGTGAGCGCAAGATTTGCATAGCAGGATTTTATTTGTTCAAAGACACCAATTATTACGGAAACATCTGTAATCGCTTCGTTAGAAAATGATTGGAACGTGCTTTCAATCGCGATTGAATTTGCAAGATTTGAACTCAGATATTCTCTTCCCTCGTCTGTGGTTGCCACTGATGATCGTACTCCTGCAAGACGGTCAGCGTAACTTCCGTCAGAACGCCCCTCTGAACCTGACACTCGCCTGGACACCAGTCTTTGTAATCCGCTTTCGAGTTCATCTTCGGCAACGGTGAATATTTCATCAATTAAATCCGCAACTAAATCGTCCGCCGCTTCACCTATAGCATCGGCATCAATATCAAAGATGCGTTGCTGGGCTTTTTGCGAAAGATTTTTTACGTCATCCCCAGGAAGGGTAATCCTATAGTGACCTGGAGTCGGGCAAAGTTCTGGTTGGTTGCGGGTGCCTTTATTTGGTCCGTCAGTGCAGATACCCTGTGGGCTGTACGTTGCTTCCTTCAATTGGCCGTATGATGTCTCCCCCTGTGCCGCCGCTTTTCCAATGTTACTAAATACTTGCGCGGCTTTTACATTGCAGTTTGCATCATTGAATAACTGTTCAAAGACTCCCGTTCCACAACTTGCCCGTGTGCCCTGACTTCCTTGCTGCGTTGCAAGGCGTGTCGCAAGGCGCTTCTCTTCAGGGTCGGCAATACTCTCAATATATGCCTCTTTAGCCGATGTTCTGGCTGTTTCTCGTGCGACGGCAGGATCTTCAAGTTGCTCTGCAGCCACCTCGACAACTTTTGCCTGCGCAGCTTTAGCTTGTCCTTCAGCGAGACTGCGCGTCAGAGGGTCTGCATCACAGACTTTAGCAATTTGGGTGTCACTATTTCTCCTGTCGAGCGACGTCTCCTTCAATGTATCTTTCGTAGTTCTCCGAAGGGCATCTTCTTTTGTTTTTATCTCTCCTCCGCCCAGCAATCCTCCAAACCCGCCCATGAGACCGCCAAGCTGGGAAATGCCTAACTGTTCGAGCCCCTGGGAAATCAGTTGCCCTCCGATTCTTTCTACTTGATCCCCAACGAAGTCGCCAACAGCGCTTCCAATTCTTCCGCAAATACGCTGACCGAGAGAAGAATCTCCGCACGCGCCACTTATTTGATCACTTACGAAACCGCCCGCGTAGTCACCCAAAAAATCACTAGCATCATCCCCAAGCCCACGAGCGATGTCGCCGATAGCCCCGCCACGAAGAATATCTCCCAGCGCATCGCCTACCGCGCCTCGTCCTGAAACGCCGTCAGCAATCCCACTAAGGGCAGCGTCCCCCAAGCGGTCGCCGTATTCAGAAAGTGCTCGCTGGAATGCCCCACCTCTTCTGGTTCCACAATTTACTTTCCCTGCAATCCCAGCTGCTGTTACTCGCTCTTTAGTTCCCGAGACGGTCTCTTTCGTTGCCGTCGAAGTGTGAGTGTCTGCAAATACACCTGCGGGGACAAGCAGAATCACACAGAGGAGCGTTGCAAGGGTTTTTTTAATCATGGTGTTGTTACTGTTAATGAAACTTTCTCACCCAAAGCTTCGATTGCCGCTTCAATACGGGGTTCGGTTGCGAAAAATGCTTCTGTATACAAAATCCCCGCAAAAGAATCCCCGCTCCACGAAGCCATTGAACTTACAATGTTTGCAAGCGTCCCGATAGAATTCACGAGCTCAATATGTTCATTCACCACTGACGGTGGCACCTGCATACCAATGAGCGCCGCTTCCATTTCTTTATAGGTGCGCGCGGCGTCCTTGAGAGCTAGGGTTCCTGAATAATTTCCTGTATCGACAGCTTTTCTGAAAAGTGAAAGTTCTGATTCGCGTATGGTTGCTGATTCCCTAAGTATTTCGTACACAATTTCCGCGTACAGCTTCATCGACATACCTTCAGTGACGCGCAGATCTTTGGCGGTAATGTTTTTCGCAAGTATAGGCAGGTCTATACTTCTCGCAAGGTTACTAACTATTGAACTTGCGTTTTGTTCTTCGCCCGCTTCGGCCTCGATTGCAGCTTGCGCTATTCCATACGCTACAATCTCACTCGTTGCTACTCGCTCGTCTGTCGCCCGCTCGAAAGGGTTAATGCTTGAGCCTGCAATTGTAGGGCTTGCGAGAAGATCTACCTCTGCCCCATCCGCGATGCCGTCGCCGTCAGTGTCTGGATTATTTGGGTCAGTTCCCCAGGCAAGCTCTTCAGCAGTCGTGAGTCCATCGCGGTCCGCATCATTGGGTCCGCCAGCTTCTACCCCTGCAATAGTCTTGCTACCTTCAAAGAAGTATGTGCCAAGTGCTATGCCGATTGCAAGAACAGCAAACACTGCCGCACCAATAACAACCTCCCATCCTTTGCGGATTTCCATTGCTTTTCAGTATACCGCCCTTATGTATGCGTAAAGGCACATATAGTTTAAAAAGTGAAAAAGTATTCCTTGGATGTGACATACTGTTTACATGAACTACCGAAAGTTTTTTGGCGTCAGCATTCTCGTTCTACTTACCTTCTTTGTTCCTTTAAGCACAAACGCTTTTCTTGGATTAAGCCAAGATTATGGGTTCCATGTAAAATCTTTTTTCCCATGCACCTGTTCATACGGGGATTTTATGGTTTTTGGCCTCTCAGACAATTTTATGCCAAAGATATATTTGGTAAACATGCCGACCCAGATGGCAAAGCAGTATACGTATAGAACCCACATTATCCCCACGGTTCAGCACTTGGGTAAAGTAGACGCGACTCCAGCGTACTGCTGGATGATTGCATACCCTACGTGTTACTCGATATATATTAAAGATGGAACCATACAATTTGCGGGCACTTCTTTACCAGGCATAGGGGGCATATGAGGACTATAGTTGCGGTTTTCTTTCTTGTGGTAGTTCTACTCGCTCCTAGTAGCGCAGAGGCAGCGGGGCTGTTGGGTGGCATTTTCCGCGGGACAGTCACCGATCAAGGAGATTGTGTAAACATAAACGGTAAACTAATGGCAATCTATAAATCGCCGACGTCGGAAGGAATCCCGTTTATTTTTGAAACAGGCAAAACACGCGTCATGCCACGCTGGGTGGCGCCTGCAGACGGGCAGACCGTTTTTGTTCTCCTTGGGGGGAAAGCGACGTGCACAAAGAGTAACGGAACAACACGTGAAGAACGAGTGGCGCGCTACTACAGCGTATCGGGCGCTCAGCGCGCAGCGCAGGCGGTGCGCCAAGGCGCAGAGCAGCTTCTCGGCGGGAGTACTGGCGGGGGCTCAGCTATTCGCCCCGCAGACATACAGCGCCTGTATCCTGTAAATACTCTTCCAGGAATTACATCCCCGTATAACTTCCCTATTTCTCAGCCAGGCTTTCCTACAGGTGGTGGCGGTTCTCCATTCGGGGGTTCAAATTTCGGTGGGTCGAACTTTGGTTCACCCACACAACTCATCATTCAAGACAACGCAGATGTTACTGGAGGAGTTTTGATTCGCAACTTAGTACGCTAAGTTTGGCGCATTTTTTCAGCCACGCGTAACCACAAAGCGAGCGGCACATTTTCTGCGCGCTCTTTTTCGGGGATTCCTGCATACGCAAGTGCCTCGAGCGCCTTTACGCCGAATGTTTTTTTCAAATTACCACCAAGTGTTTTTCGTTTCTGTGCAAAACCCGCTTTGATAACACGAAAGAAAACGTCTTCAGAAACAGTAGCAAAATGTGCGCGAGAAATATTTCCAATTGAAAGCACTGCTGAATCAACTGCAGGAGGCGGATTAAAACTCCCCGCAGATACTGTCTTTACGTATTTCGGAGTGCCATACGCTTTTACGGAAAGCGAGAGCAGGGATTCTTTTTTTGAACGAGCAATTCTTTCAGCGACTTCTTTCTGAATCAAAAGAGCCATACTTTTCGGTTGGTTTTTTGAGGTGAGCGCTGTTCTGATTAATTCCCCCGTAATGTAGTACGGAATGTTTGCAGCAATAATGTACTCACCTTTTGGGAATACCGTATCGGGAGTGTAGTCGCGCGCGTCACCTTCTATAACAATGAGTTTTTTCTTTCGTATCTCGTCTACAAACTCTGCACAAAGGATTTCAGCCATCTCGGGGTCTTTCTCCACGGCGGTCACTACTGCACCGAGCGCTAAGAGCTCTTTCGTCAGCATCCCTTTCCCAGGGCCGATTTCATAGACGCGAACCCCTACCCCTGCGCCAGAACTTTCGGCAACGATGCGAGCAATCCCCGCATTCGTGAGGAAGTGCTGCCCCAACTTTGCCCCACGCTTTCTAGTCAATTGTTTCTTCATGGTAGTTTCCTACAAATGGTACGACTTCTACCAACGCAGGATCAAGCTCGACTACAAACTCTGACGGCGTATTGATTGAACGAGTACCAAAAATTCTGCGCGTTGCCGCATGCGTTAAATATACTTTTTTCTCCGCACGCGTGAGTGCGACATAAAACAATCTACGCTCTTCTTCATGATCCACACCTTCGGCTTCGTCGCGCTCATGCGGGAACAGCCCTTCTTCAAGCCCCGTAATGAACACACGTTCAAATTCAAGCCCCTTTGCTGCGTGAATAGTCATCAATTTCACACCCACCTTTTTTTCTTTGAGCTCGTCTTGGTCTGATTGGAGCGCTGCTTCTTCAATTAATTTTTCAATTCCTTCTGGAGCCGCGAGGTGGTCATATTTTGTGGCAACCGTAACGAGCTCCTTTAAGTTTTCCAAACGTTCCGTGTCTTCGCTTGTACCATGGGCGTATAAATTCCATAGTCCGCTTTCATGGAGCGCAAATTTAATTGCTTCAGAAGTTTGTGCGGTCTCAATTTTATTTTGTATGCGAGCAAGAAGCGTGCGGAAATCCTGAATTTTTTTGCGCGCTGATGCGGGTAGTTCTTCTTCTTTTCCGTTTACCACTTTGACGAGTGTCACTTTTCCTATGCCTCGAGAAGGTGTGCCGATGGCGCGCGCAAAATCCGCACTCGAGTCAGGATTTAGTGCAAGCTTAATATACGAAACAGCGTCTTTTACTTCTTTGCGTTCAAAAAATCGTGTGCCCAATACTTGATAGGGAACATTTTCTTTGAGGAACGCCTCTTCCAAAATGCGTGATTGAAAGTTTGCACGATACAAGACCGCGATGTTTTCATGCTTCACTCCGTAGTTCGATAAATACTTTGCTTCTTTTGCAACATAGCGCGCTTCTTCTGTTTCGTCATAAAAACCTGCAACCGTTATTTTCTCCCCATCAGCGTTTTTTGTGTACAACTCTTTTTCTTTACGTTGAATATTTTTTTCGATGGCATCATTTGCCGCTGCGAGTATTGTTTTTGTTGAGCGATAGTTTTCTGCCAAGACCACAATTTCCGCGTCGGGGAAATCCTGTTCAAAATTCATAATGAATTCAATCGAAGCACCTCGCCAGCTGTAAATATTTTGGTCAATGTCTCCCACCGCTGCAATGTTCCCGCTTTTTTTCGACAAGAGGCGCACGAGTTCGTACTGCACACGGTTTGTGTCTTGGTACTCGTCCACATGTACGTACTGCCACGCGCGCTCAAAATACTCTCGTACTTCAGGATTTCGCGCCACTAAGTGGTATGCACGCAAAAGAATGTCATCAAAATCAAGCGCTTTTTCTTTTGCAAGAATTTTTTCATACCTCTCCCACACTTCTGCAACCGCTTCATCTATGTATGAACGCACGTAGCGCTCACGGAATGCATCAAGGTCAACCGCGTTACCTTTGTGGCGCCCCATAATTGAAAGTACCCTTCGGGGCTCAAGTTGTTTCGGATCAAAACCAGCTTCAGAGATCGCTTCTTTCAATGCACGTACAGAGTCGGAGCGGTCGAATATTGAGAATCGGCGCGGGAGTCCTGCCTTTTCGTGGAATGTCTTAATAATTTCCAGAGAAACCGCATGGAACGTACCTATATAGGGGAGTGTTTTTGGGGTGTCGTAGGGCGAAAGGGATAAATCTTCGGAAATTAGCTTCAAAACCCTAGAGCGCATCTCGCTCGCCGCTTTGTTAGTAAAAGTAACCGCAAGAATTGCCCCAGGGTTTATCCCGCTTCGGATTAATTCCGCAATTCTGTGGGTGATAACTCTCGTTTTGCCTGCTCCCGCCCCCGCGAGAATAAGGAGTGCCCCTTTTTTATGGAGAACTGCCTTTTTTTGAGCGTCGTTCAATGAGTTTTCAGGCAGCATTCCTCAGTACTATACCCTATGAAAATTTTGCCCATAATGTGCTATACTTAGTATAGCACAGAGATTGGTGGCTTAAAATATGACTTTTCTGTCTCCACTTCGGCATGTTTTTACTGGTTGACTACCCCCCTCCCTCGGGTATAGTGGATATATACCTAAGCGAAAAGCGCCATAAATTGGCTCAGTAGAGCCATTTTTACTGAAAATCTGCACAGCACTCGAGGAGAAAACGTTATAAAAAAGGATTCCACAGCACCAGGCGGCACGACACATACTCTGCGCCCGGCAACAAAAAAATGGTTGAAAGCGGTTATCGCGGGGGCTTTTCTTTTGGCGTTTAACATCGCCCTCCCCGCCCTTGCCCTGTATCTTCCCTTCTCTCATGAGGACGATTCTGTTGCGAAAGCTGCAGAGGTTACCCGTCGCGCGGTTCCAAGCGTTCACACTCCTGCCCTTCAGGCAGCTAAAAATATAGACCCCACACGGCGCGGGGGTGGCGATATAACCATTGTTGGCGGTGTCGCACTTTTACCTGAAACAGGCCCCGAAGGAACTCTTTTGGACATCGAAGATCAGTCAGCTTCTTCAAATCAGATTTCAATCTATGTCGTACGAAACGGCGATACGCTTTCTGGTATCGCGAAACTTTTTAATGTATCTGCAAACACTATTCTGTGGGCGAACGACCTGAATGGCAGTAAAGATATTCATCCAGGTGACACGCTTGTTATTCTCCCCGTCTCAGGAGTTCAGCACACAGTGGCAAAGGGTGAAACGATTGCGTCTATAGTCAAGAAATATAAAGGCAATCTTGAAGAGGTGCTTGATTTCAATAATTTACCTGACAACGCAAAGCTAGCAGTTGGCGACACGATTGTGATTCCGCATGGTGTTGAAGTATCGACAACAGTCACCTCCTCGGGCACAAAGACGGTAAGAAGCGCGGGCGGGCCAGTGATTGCAGGCTACTTCATGCGTCCGATTGCAGGAGGTATAAAAACACAAGGCATTCACGGCTATAACGGTATCGATATTGGTGTTCCAGTCGGAACGACGGTGATGGCTTCAGCATCAGGCACTGTTATTATCGCGCGCGGCTCAGGCTGGAACGGCGGGTATGGTCAGTACATAGTGATCCAGCATCCGAATGGCACACAAACGGTCTATGGACACCTCTCACAAGTGTTTGTTTCAACTGGTCAAACTGTGACGCAAGGTCAAGCAGTCGGCGCATCAGGAAATACAGGACGCTCAACAGGTGCGCATTTACACTTCGAAGTTCGCGGGGCTACGAATCCGTTCTAGGCAGTTTCTCTTTCAGCTCCCTCAAATCCCATAACCGTGTTTTGGTTTTGAATTCTCGGTCTCCAAAAATGCCGTCTTTCGCTCTTTGGCGGGAGCGGGTATCGCGGGTCTCCTGTTTTATAAAGACGCATCCTCATCCAATAGTCGCGAACACGCTCTTCCCCAAGCTCTCTAATTTTTCGCTGTACAGCCCCGCCAGGAATCTTTTTTATGACCTCAAAAACATCTTGAGATATAGCAGTTGCATCGTCCGCACGGGCTTTATGTGGTCCTCTCCTACCCCACTTCATACGGTGGTTGTACACCCTGAGCACGCGAAAAGCAATCTCTCACTTTAAAGCCATGAGAACCAGGAAAAGGAACATTGCTGAAACTATTTCACCCATACATCCTATGACGGGCTAATCCGTTTTTTATTACTTCTCAATAAAACGCGGGCGGTATTGAAGCGCTTCAAGGACGTGAGCGTCAGATACAAGCTCTTCGTGCGCGAGGTCGGCAATCGTACGCGCAAGCCGCAATACTCGATGGTAGGAGCGAGGAGAGAGATTCAACCTTTTCGCTGCTTGCGCGAGTGTGTGCTGTACTGAATCAGGAATACCAATCTCCGCATGTAGCAATTTTGAAGGCAGTTCACTATTTGTTTTCCCCGCGAGCCCAAATTTTTGCAATCGCGCACTCTGTGTTGCTCGCGCAGAAAGAACACGTTCCTGTATCATTTCCGATTTTTCCCCCGAACTTTTTCCTGCAAGTTTTTCGTGCGGAATATGTGGCATCTCAATCCACACATCGATGCGGTCGACAATTGCCCCAGATAATTTTTTTCTGAATCGATCTTCCTCACGATAATCTGCACCACGTGGAGGTGGGTTCATCGCAGCAACTAACATGATGTTTGCGGGAAATGTTATTGAGCCAGCGGCGCGAGATACGGTAATGGAACGATTCTCGAGGGGTTCGCGTAAGGCTTCAATTGCACGACGATCAAATTCAGGGAATTCATCCAAAAATAAAACTCCGTTATGGGCGAGTGTTACTTCCCCTGCTCGAAGCGCATTCCCGCCACCAACGAGTGCTACGTATGAGGAGGTGTGATGAGGTGCGCGTACGGGCGCATGGGTGACCAAGGGTTGTTTTAAAGTTCCTGCAATTGAATGAATCGCTGTTACTTCAACGGCATCATCAAAAGAAAGTGGCGGTAAAATTCCAGAAAGCGCCGATGAAAGCATCGTCTTCCCTGTTCCAGGCGGGCCCATGAACGCCACGTTGTGGCGCCCCGCGGCGGCAATTTCCAACCCCCGCTTTGCAGTTTCTTGTCCTTTTATGTCGGCAAAATCAACTGCATGTTCGCGCGGGTGTGTCTTGATATCACTTTTGTATGGAGTAAGTTTCTTTTTCCCTGTTGCATGCGCGACAGCTTCTTTCAAAGACGAGACACCAAACACATGTACTCCTTCCACGAGCGCTGCTTCGGGGGCATTTTCTTGGGGCACCACCAGCTGCGTGTAGCCAAGTTTGCGTGCTGCAATTGCTGCGGGGAGCGCCCCGCGTATAGGGCGGAGAGTTCCGTCGAGCGCAAGCTCTCCCAAGAACGCAACACCAGCTGTTTTGAATGAAATTTCTTCAGCAGACAAGAGGTACGCGAGTGCCATTGGTAAATCAAACGCCGCGCCCTCTTTCTTTACATCGGCTGGCGCAAGCGAAATAACCACTTTGTGATTTTTTGATTTTGGTGATGGGTATCCCGAATGTTTTATTGCGGAAGAAATTCTGTCACGCGCTTCTTCGACTGCCTTTGACGGCAAACCGACAACTGAAAACGAATACAGACCTCGCGAGAGGTCTGCTTCAACGGTAATTGGTTCTGAGTGAGGAAAGCCGGGCTGGATGCTGAAGACTTTCGCAAACACAAAGGTTTTCTAGCGGGGCTGATTCATGTGCGCCTTGCACGTTCTTGCGGCTGGGTTTGCTTCAAGGCGGTCTGCTTCTATCTCTGTTCCTGAGATTTCGCAGACACCATAGGTCCCTGCGTCTATCTTTGCGAGGGCGTCCGATACTTCTTGAAAACGAACTTCAAGTTTTGAAATCGTTGCGTTCGCGTCCTGCATTTCTTCAAAAATGTCTGCGTTGTCGTTTCTGTCAGCGCCAAATGAATCGTCCGTTGCTTTTGCGGCAACCCAATCAGAAGGATTCGAAGGGTCGCGCACACCTATTTTCTGCAATTCTGCTTCAAGAAGCGCTTTCTCAGCCTCAAGGATTTTCTTATATTCCGCTACTTTTGTTTCTGAAATCATCGGGGAATGGTAGCACGGGCACTACTCCGAATCTAGCCTGGCTAGTTGCCCGATTGCAGGGTGAGCCTAGTGACCACTTCTCGCAAGGTGCTTTCGTTTGTAGTTATGAGGAGTAAATCGCGTCTTGGGAATGCATACAAAATTTTCCACTCAGGGTTGCTCTCGCGGATATCAATGTTTTGATACACGCGATCTTTGAATTGTAGTGCGGGGGCACTTCCTGAAACAAGGGCGTTGGCACTCTTGTTAGGGGCAAAAAACGAACCGAGGGTCTGCCCGATAGTGTCTTCCCACGCCAGCATGCCCTCAAACGCACGGTCGTAGGCAGCGATAGAGACAAGAATAAACGGCTGATTTCTATCAAAGGCATGAATGCCGATCATGACCGAGTTCGCGTTTCTTGCCAAAGTTGCAGGCGCGCCAAACCGCAAAAGAGTTTCTTCGGGGGACAGTGGCGTGCCGCTATCGGTCACAATAAATTCTTTCATTTCGCCAAGACGCAAATCGGTGTCGAGACGTAATTCAGAAAGCGTGGTGATTGTTTTTTCCGTTGTTCCTGGAGTAACGAGTTCTGCGTAATTGACAGGGATGAGTGACACTCGCTCTGGCATCGTGGGCTTCGGGCGCGTGAGGAAGAACGCAAACACCAGCCCAATCACTGCAATGAATACAAGAAACAAAGCACCGAACGAAAGAAATGTGTTTCGTGTTTTTTCCTGCGCAGTAATTTCAGTTTTTGTTTGTGTTTCATCGCCCACGGGGCCACGTCCCATTTTTGTGCGCTCCGCACTAATAATGGTGGCGAGCGTTTCTCCACGTTTTCTAATTTCTTCGCTCATGTCTGCCGCATAGGTGCGAATGCGTGGAAGCCCGTCAGATTTCTGTAGGGGGGCTACCACTTCTTTTGCGGAGAGAGTTTCAGCTGGGGTGCGCGGTTGAAGTCCGATTTCTCTGATACTTCTTTGCGCAGGCGTTTGCCCATATTTCATTCCCGATATCGGTTGTGAAGGTGGGTTTTGTCTTTGCGCCTGTTCCTCAAGCAGAGAGAGTATGTTTCCGCTATGGAGTTTGTCTTCCGCACGCAAATCTTTTTCAGGGAGGGTGGTAGTTTTTGGTGCGCTCCATTGAGGTGAAACAGCAATGGCAGGTGGTGTTGGGATACTCGTTGAAGGAGCCGTTTTGGCAGGAGGCACCGCTACAGGTGAGGTAGGAGTATTCAAAGAAACAGAAGGTTTTTGCGGAACAATTTTCCCAAAAAATGGAGATTGCTCGTTTGCGCCGGCGTTCATTGTTGGTGTAGGTGTGGCAGAAGAAACCACCGCAGGAGGCGGAGTGGTGGCAGGGGGCGGTGTAGTTGTTTGAGAAGCAGGAGGAATCGCTGCAGATGTGGAATTTGCTTGGGCAACAATAGGCGTCACTGGCGCAGGAGTTGGAGGTATCGTTGGTGCAGGCGAAGGCGCAGGTGTATCCCACGTCAGATTATTTTGCACAGACAAATTGGGTGCAGGTGACGGGGCTTTACCCGTCACGCGTTCACCAACGGTGTCCGCCTCCGGAATCTTGATTTCGTCTTCCGCCATTTCTGTCATTGTAACCCCCGCGGTCGGCTGAAGGTGGCATTCCTTCACTGGGTTTCAGCCCTTTGCGTGTTGCAAACTCAGGGTCAATCATTTTTATTGAGAGATTCACACGGCCTTGATCATCAATTTCTTTCACCACCACTTTCACGATGTCGCCGACTTTGAGTGCTTCATCAACGGTTGCAATTCGGAAGGGTGCGATTTCAGACACATGTACCAATCCTTCAGTTTTACCGCCAATATTTACGAATGCACCAAAGTTCATAAGGCGCGTTACAGGGCCTTCTGCTACTTCACCCGCCTTCCACACTTTTGTCATTTGACGAATTATTTCAGCAGCTTTTTCAGGTGAATCTGCTGTTCCTGTGACAAATATCGAACCGTCGTCTTCAATCGTAATGCCAGTCACACCTGTTTCTTCTTGTATTTTCTTAATGTTCTTTCCGCCAGGGCCGATGACCATACCGATCATGTCGACAGGAACGGTCAACGTTACTATTTTTGGTGCGCGAGGAGAAAGGTCGGCACGAGGCGTTGCGATTTCTTTTGTTATGACGTCAAGAATTTGCATTCGGGCGGTTTTTGCCTGGTGTAACGCCTCTGCGAGAATTTTCATCGGCACACCTTCAACTTTGACGTCGAGCTGTATTGCGGTAATACCGTCTTTTGTTCCCGCAACTTTAAAATCCATGTCCCCATAGTGGTCCTCAGGTCCTTGAATGTCTGTGAGAATTGCATAGCGTTCAGGTGTTTCGTAAATGACTCCCATTGCGATACCCGCGACAGGAGCTTTTATTGGCACCCCTCCATCCATCATCGCCAATGTCGATGCACAGACCGATGCCATAGAGGTAGAACCATTTGAAGAGAATGCTTCCGAAACCAAACGAATGGTGTACGGGAACACTTCTTTTTCAGGAATGACAGCAGAGAGTGCTTTTTCAGCAAGCGCTCCGTGTCCAATCATGCGACGGTTCAAACCACCCACACGTCCTGTTTCTCCGACCGAAAATGGCGGGAAATTGTAGTGGTGCATGAAGCGTTTCTTTTCTTCGCGCTCCTCTATTGAGTCAACAATCTGCGAATCTTCGGGTCCGCCCAAGGTGAGTGCGGAAAATACGTGCGTCTCCCCTCGGTAGAAAATGCCTGAGCCGTGAAGAATCGGCGACATACCACCTGCCTTTGCATACAGCGGGCGAATTTCATCAAGTTTTCTCCCGTCAACGCGCTTCTTGTCTTCAATGGCGCGCTTGTCCATAAGTGCTTCCACGCGGTCTTCAAAATAATCATCCGCCATTTTCACCAACTCAGGTGTCGCCAGTTTTATTTTGGCAAGGAATTTTTCCTTCAAGGCATAAATCGATTCTTTTCCTGAAGTGCCAGAGAAAATTGCAGATTCAAATCCTGCCTCAAACTCTGCAAATCCTTCTGGAATTGAAGCATTCATCTCAACGGGAGTAAATTCTTTTTTTTGTTTCCCAATTTCCGCAATAACTTTTTTCTGGAACGCCTGTACTTCATCAAGCTGTTTCATTGCTTCAGCAAACGCCGATTCCATGACAGCTTCGGTCACTTCTTTCGCGCCGACTTCAATCATTGTGATCGTGCCGTCCCTTCCGCAGACCAGTAAGTCCAATTCCGCGTCAGGAGAATTTCTTTCTGCGTAGGTGGGATTAATTTGGAAAGTGTCTGAGCCTTTTTTCTTTCCAATACGAACTGCGGACACGGGGCCTTTCCATGGAATGTGTGAAGTGCCCAAAGCGAGCGACGCACCAATAACACCCAAGACATCGGGGTCGTCTTCTGCAATCGAAAGTACTGTTGCAATAACTTGCACATCCTTTCGCATTTTGTTGTTAAACAGTGGACGGATAGTGCGGTCGACGATGCGTCCCGAAAGAATCGCGCTGTCTGCCGGTCTTCCCTCACGTCGTACGAATCGTGAACCAAGAATTCTTCCTGCTGCGTAAAATCTTTCTTCGAATTCAACGGTGAGCGGGAAATAATCCATCTCTTTATCTTTTGATCCCATCACCGCGGTGACGAGAATCGCCGTGTCGCCGTAGCGAACAATAACGGAACCACTTGCCTGCTCCGCAAGGTCAGTAAATTCAGCGGTCAGTGTCCTTCCGCCAATTTGCGCGGAGAATGATTTCTGTTTCATTATGAATCTCTCTCTATTAATGCGAGATTCTCAGAATTCAGGGCGGGATCTTCCCTCCTCTGTATCTGCTAACCTCGCGTTTACTAATAGAGCCACTATAGCAAAACCGCGCCTTTTTTAAAGGCGCGGTTTTGGTTCGTCACTTTCTGGTTTCGGAGCGTACTCGCTTAAGAATTTTAGCCTTCGCGTCTCGACTCGCATTGTTGAGGATTATTACGGTGGTTTGTATTCCGTCTCGAATCGGAAGGGTGTATTCGCGTTTCCATGTTGGTTTTGGCCAGCCGCTCGCGTTGATTTTTTCTGACATAGTGTTTTTTGTTTATGTGTTAATTACTAATCTCGCCAAAATCCAACTACTTCGCCATGAAAGTTTCTTTTCCATGGGGTGTCGTACATCATTGAGTCCCTATATACGACTGGTTCTGAGACTTTCTTCGGCTTTTGCTCTCTTGGTGTCACTTTCGCTCCCTCTTTTGATTTAGACATAGTTATTTTTGTTATCTTCTATGCAGTAATTGTACGCGTAAGTCAAATATTTTCACACAAAAGGATATTTTTTACTTCAGAAAACCTATATTTATAAACACATTTTGAATCTTTGCCCATAAGTATCATTTTTTATGATAAATTATAGGCATGAAAGAGGAACGACTCCCTCTCGCACTTAGGGCAATCGGGCTCTCTCAGAAGGAGGCGGCGATTTATCTTGCAGCGCTTCGCTTGGGCGAAAGCACTCTTAGCGACATAAACCGTGAGGCTAGGCTGAAATGGACCATTACGCACAATTTGACTCAGGGGTTAGTACTTCGCGGCTTTCTTTCCGAGGTATCAAAAGGAAAAAGAAAGGCATATACGGCTGTACATCCGCGGAGAGTGCTACAAGTTGCCGAGCTTAATAGGAGTCAGGTAGAAGAGTTGATGCCTGAACTGATTGCTCTGCATTACGGGCAGACAAAGAAACCGCGCGCGCAGCTGTATGAAGGTATCGAGGGTGTGAAGCGAACGTACGACGAGATACTAGAAGCAGTGCGCGATAAAAAAGAAGTGCTCTGGATGTCGGATATCGAATCAGTTGAGCGTGAGTTTCCAAAAGTGCTTATGGAGTACGTACAAGCGATACACTCGTTGAATCGTCCCGTTGCGCGTGAACTTATTCAAAAAAATAATGCGGGAGAAAAGTACATCGCTTCCCTTTCCGAAAAGAAAATTACCTCAACAGAAGCGCGCTTCTTGCCCGCAGGTCTCATCGTTACCAACGCCGACCAGGCAATTGCAGGTAATCGGCTGTATCAATTTGTGCTTGGTGAAAATATATTCGTTTCAATTTTGGAAAGCGACACAATCACCACTACACAGCGAAGTATTTTTGAGTACCTTTGGAAACAATCTATTTCTCCCTAGTCCGCTCCGACCACTTTCGGCTCGCCTTCAATCTCAGGCTCATCCTTTTCTCCGCCTATTGCTTCAGCAGCAGCTGAAAAGAAGTTCTTACCAATAAGGAATTTCTTTGGATCAATCGACATATCAATAAAATCATCGGCAACTTCTTTCAGTTTTTGCGATGCGGATTTTCCGAAGGCAATGACTTCAACCTGAATGCCGTGGCTGTTTTTGAGGTATTCAACCAAAGGAACGAAATCGCCGTCACCTGTCGCAAGAATGACTGCATCCAAGCGTGGTGCAAGCTTTACCGCATCAACCGCCATACCAACGTCCCAGTCGGCTTTCTTTGCGCCACCATAGAAAATCTGGAGGTCTTTTGTTTTTGTTTCAATGCCGATCTTCGTCAGTGCATCAAAAAATGCTTTCTCATCTCCTGATTCCGTAGTGACAACGTACGCCATCGCACGAATGAGGATTCTGCCTGCAACCGATTCCTTCAAAACGCCTGCAAAATTAACGCGCGCACGGTACAGGTTTTTAGCGCTGTGATATAAATTTTGCGTGTCGATGAATACCGCCACACGCTGGGCGCTGTGTTTTACTACTGCCATAAAATATTTTTTGTCCGCTCGCCTATATAAAGACGGCAAACTGTATTAAAAATTTCAATCCACTATTAAAAGAACTGTTTCCAGTATACCCCGACCGCCTGTTCGCTTTTTGCGCGATTAATCTTCAGACCGAGCAATCCCTGCCTCGCCTTGGAAAGGCGCCCCAACACTGCGTGCCCAATCACGAGATCCTGGTTCACGAGCACTCAAGCGCGCGAGGGCAGCTTCAGCTTCTTCTTCGTTTTCACGCTTTATCTTCCGCGTGCTTACGGGCCTCGCTTGCTCTGTAAAGGAAGTAACAGGTTGCGAGCCTGGGTGTCGTGCACCCCACGACGCCCCGTCGGTTTTTTGCCCAACTGTCCGAGCCAAGACTGCGTCAACAGTGCGCCAATGCATAGCCTCAACATTTTCTAAAGTTGCTCCGGTCAGAACTGAAACAACCTGAACATCTCTTCTCAAGTCTTCGCGTCGAGACATGAAGTGTGAAGGGTTATGTATAACTACTCACAGTATGTGGAACGGGTATGCAGTTAGCAATAGCAGAAAGGAGGCTGGACCACAGTCTTAAATAAAGACAAACAGAAAGGAACTCCCTATTTTTTGAGGCCCAAAGACTTGATGACCTTGTTGTATTCCTTCTTGTCGGACTTTTCGAGATATTTCAAATGTGAACGGCGGTTTGCAACCATCTGCAAAAGGCCACGGCGGGAGTGTTTATCCTTGGTGTGCTTTCTCAAATGGGTGGTCAATTCGCCAATTTGCTTCGTCAAAAGGGCTACTTGTACTGATGCCGAGCCCGTATCTGAGTCGTGCTTCTGTACGGCCTTCATCGTCCGTGTTTTCTGCGTTTTAGTAAGCATTTGCTCACTATATCAGAAAAACCTTTATTTGCAACACTTTCCAGTCTCTGCAGCGTACTATGTTCAATACTTAGTATAGCACATTTTCTAGGCAGGAATTATTGTGCGAAGTAGATGTATACTGGCTGGATGGCATCTTTGGCTGAACTGAAGCGTGAATTTCTAGAATATATAGAAATAACGAAGGGTCGGAGCATAAAAACGGTCGAAAATTACGACCACTACCTTACCCGATTTCTTCAATTTGCAAAAACGGACTCCCCCGCAGGCATTACTGACGCCCTCATTCGCGAATTTCGTCTGTGGCTCAATCGTCAACCTGCCCGTCCGGCAGGCGGGCCCGCTGGCAACGGCACTCTGAAGAGGAAAACGCAGAATTTTTACCTCATCGCTCTGCGCGCGTTCCTTAAATACATGGCGAAACGCGACATCAAGACGCTGCAACCTGAAAAGATAGAACTTGCGAAGGTCGCCGAGCGCTCGCTCGACCTTATTACGGTTGCTGAGCTTGAACGTCTAATGAGTGCGCCGAGCGAAGCGTTGAAAAAAGAATCTGACCCCGACAAACAGCGGAAACTACTCCGTGACAGGGCGATGCTGGAACTCCTTTTCTCAACGGGTCTGCGCGTTTCCGAGCTGTGCGCATTAAATAGCGACATCGACCTTACACGCGATGAGCTTTCCGTAAGAGGTAAGGGGGAAAAGGTACGCGTGGTTTTCCTTTCCGAGCGGGCAAAGAAGGCTGTGCGGGAATATTTGAAAGCGCGGAACGATATGGAAGAGGCGTTGTTTGTTGAAGGTCGTTCTGCAAAAAAACTACATCGCATCGGCCCGCGCGACGTGCAATTGAAGCTCAAAGCCTACGCCGCGCGCGCGGGTATTACTTCAAAGGTCACGCCGCACGTGTTGCGACACGTGTTTGCAACTGACCTATTAGAAAACGGAGCTGATTTACGCTCCGTTCAGGCGCTCCTTGGCCATGCAAATATTCAAACGACACAAATCTATACACACGTTACCGACAAACATTTGCGTGACATTCATCACACGTTCCACGGCAAACGTCGTCGTACTTAGTCTCCTTCGTACGTCGCCGAATCCCACTCTCTCCTTTTTTGGCCAATCATTTTGAGTTCAGGTTGCATCGCTTTGAATGTTTCTGAAATGACATTTAATTCATCGTCCGTGCGAGCAACTAAGAGGCCATTAAAAAGTTCCTGCCATTTTTTTATATTTTCGCCCTCGGGCCCCACGATGAGCGCACTCAAAGCTTGCTCATGCTTCGTCCAGTTTTCAGTAGAAAATTCATCAATAAGAGGTCGTACGTAGCTGGCAATACTGTTAAACAAATTGATTCTTTTTGTCTCCATGTCGTACGTGCCATCCCCTCTATGGACTTTTCCTTGCATGGTTTCTCGCAGTGTGCGGATTGCTTCCGGTGTTACGCGTCGCACATGGGGACGAATGACCAATCGGTCTCTTCTGGTTACATGCTTACCTAGATTTTTATACGGGATATCCCCTCGGTAAATCCCGTCCACATCAGAATGAATCATTGCGTGTTTCCCTGCCCCACGATTTGTATTCACGAATAGGTGGCGTCGGCCGTCGTAAAACTGCAACTGCAGTTCCGCGCTTCTGTAATGATTATCCGCGTTGAATACCTGCTCGCAGTCTGAGGGGCTTGCTAGGTCAGCGTCGCGGTACCCCGCCTCTTTCAGGCGTCGCATGAAGTTGTACTCATCTAGAGGTTTTTGGCCCACGAGGTCACACAAGGGGATGCTTTCATACGTAGCGGTGTTGACGGTTTTTTCTGCGATACTTCTCAATACCCTCTTTTTCCACCCCTCGCGACTTAAACCGCTACGCAATCGCGACCATTTCCCGCGGACACCTTTTTCTATCCTAGTCATACGCGTCGTATTCTGCAACCAAAACTATAGAAAGTACACAATTTCCGTCATTATTATATTGAATATTGATTATTTGGCTTAAATAAAGTATATTTATCCTATTCAAAGGCGACGGATTCGCCGTCAAAAATGCAAGTTCAAGCATTGAAAACATTTGGCCTTACGCAAAACGAATCTGCAGTATTCGTGGCGCTTTTAAAGTTAAAGTCTGCCTCCGGTGTAGAAGTTGGAGAAAAATCAGGACTTCCGAAATCAACCGCCTACGATGCCTTGCGAGGCCTGTCTCAGAAAGGACTCGTAAATATATATAAGAAACGCGGGCGGAAGCATTTTTCAGTAAATGACCCCACTGTATTACGTGAGCTAGCTCTCGAAAGAAAAAATGCAATTGAACGAGTCTTGCCGTCACTCCTTGCGCTTTACGAAAAAGGCGACGGCTCGACCAAAGTAGAGATGCACAAAGGCAAAGACGGTTTTGCTCGGGTGTCTGGCGATATTTTGGAAGAAGCAGACGAGTTGTTTGCCATCGGTTCTCCAGAAGAATTGTTCAAAGATCTCCCAGAGTTTTTCCCGCGCTTCACAAAGAAACGCAAAGAAAAAGGAATTTTTCTGAGGGGGATTTTTCGTGATTCCCCGAAGGCTCGCGAAAGGCAAATTCGGGACGCAGAAGATTTGCGTCAAAGCAAGCTTGTGGAGCCTCCTCTCCCGTTCTCGCCCCTCATGTATATTTGGAAACAAAAAATCGCCATGGTTACCCTTGGCGACGATGTTTCAGTTGTCGTTATAGAAAATAAAGAACTCAGTCAGATGATGCGCTCAATTTTTGAGCTTCTCTGGAGAGACTAGTCGGCTCTGGAAGAGCGTCCGCGGACGAAAGTTTTAACGCGAGAGTACGCTCCAGGAGTCAGTGCCCCCGCTGTAGCGCCGAGGGTAATTCCTATTGGGTACGTATCACGTCCAGTTGCTGCGGCAATAGTGTCAACAAACGCTCCTGCGAGAGCACCTATCCCCATCCCCGTCCACACAGCTCGCCCGTCACGACGTACGCTCTCTCGAGCATCCGCTTCCGCGCCAAGTCTTTGAGCATCTGCCCAGAAAAATCTATGTTCACTCATGATACAATCATTATAACCTCTATATAGAACTTTGTCAAATATGAAAATAATCTCTTGGAATGTCAACGGAATCCGTGCAGTGAACAACAAAAACCTCTTCCTCCCTTTCGTGAAAGAATATGACCCCGATATTTTATGCCTCCAGGAAACCAAGGCTGAACGAGGGCAGGCAGTAATAGATCTCCCTCAATATGAGGAATACTGGAATTCTTCTTCAACGAAGAAAGGCTATTCGGGCACGGCGATTTTTACCAAAGAAAAACCAAAGTCGGTTATTTTAGATATCCCCGACGACATCGTTTCAAAGTTCGGCGGTCTTGCCGATTCATACGGAGACCCCAACTCAGAAGGACGCGTGCTCACAGCAGAATTCTCAGACTTTTATTTGGTGAACGTCTATACCCCGAACTCAAAGCCCGACCTCAGTCGGCTCCCCCTTCGTGATCAGAAATGGGACCCAGCGTTTCTCGAGCATGTGAAACGTCTGGAAACAAAGAAACCAGTCATTTTCTGCGGGGATTTGAACGTGGCACACCAGGAGCAAGATTTGGCGAACCCTAAGGCAAACGAGGGGGAACATGGGTTTACGAAGGAGGAACGGGCAGGCTTGGATAAAGTGGTTGCCGCGGGCTATATAGACACCTTCCGCCACTTCACCCCTACGGGAAATGGGCACTATTCGTGGTGGTCAAATTTCGCTAATTCCAGGGCACGAAACGTTGGCTGGAGGATTGACTATTTCTTTGCGTCGCAACAACTAAAAAAGAAATTACAAAAGGCAGAAATACTCCCTTCTGTTATGGGTTCAGACCATTGCCCTGTGACATTGGAAATTCAGGGTTGAATTTTCTCTCGCCAAGAGTAAGGTGAGCATCTATGGGGCGAATAAATAGTGAGCTGATAGAGCATGCGTATAAAGGTGCTAGAAGATACATCATTCTGACCAAGTCTGGACCATTTGAGGTGAAGTCGCACATCAAACTACCACGAGCTGTTCTAGATAAAGTGTCGAGAATCATTTTTGAAGTCGAAGATAAAATTTCTAAAGGACATTAATCCACAACCGATTATTCCGAGTGTCCTTTAGTAATGTATTCTTATTGAGGACAGTTCCTTCTGGCAGACCGTTCGCCAAGTTATACGCGTTTTCGAAACTTTCAAATTGATAAGACGGCGTTATAACAAGAACCTGCCGGCAAAGAGCTCGTTTTAGGGGATTTCCCTAAAACGGGCTTTTTCATTTATCTAAAGGACAGGTTAATCAACCTTGTGTTTAGCCTTTATTTTCGATAGCTCCGCTTCTTCTGCCTCCTCCTGAGCACCCTTCCCTGCCTCACCCATGTCTTTGAGCGCTGCGGTTTCCATAGAGGACAAAATGCGTGATTTTTCGAGCAAATATTCACGAGTATTTTTCTGAGGGTCTTCAAGGACTTCTTCAAGTAAGGCATGCAAAATCCATCCAACCCGTGGTCCTGGCTTCTCCCCCACTTCCGTCATCAGGTCGTTCCCATTGACCTTGAGCATGCCAACGTTTATTGGGTCGCGCATAGCCTCATCCACCATCGCCATGTATTTTCTGAGCCGAAACGGCTGTTCTTTTGGTCGCCCTGTTCCTATGCGGTCACAGATTCTTAAGTTCAAAAGTTCCTGAATATTTTCCACCCCGACATTCACTATTATTCTCCGCACCGCAGAGAGCGTTATCTGGTCGGGGTCTGAAAAGAACATATGCCAGCGGACCAGCTTGGCCACTTTCTCCACGGTTTCTTTTGGGAAGCGAAGCTCCTCTAAGGCTTTTTTCGCCACTCTCGATCCTACGACTTCGTGCCCATGGAAAGTCCAATCTTTTTTCTCCTCAGACCATCGACGTGATTCAGGTTTTGCGATGTCATGAAAAAGCGCCGCAAGACGAAGGTCCACTGACCAGCCTTTGTCTGCTGCGTGCTGCATGGCGCGCACGTTGTGTTCGAAGACGTCGTAGGAATGTGCCTGATTTTGGTCGATTCCTATTCCCCGCTCCAAGTCAGGGACGATGTATTTTAAAAGTCCAAGTTTGAGCGCTATTGAAAGCGCCGCCATCGGTTCCTTGGTCGCCAAAATGCGCATCAGTTCGTCTCGAATTCTTTCTTTCGAAATCTTGCCCAAGTTTTCCGCGGTTGCATGCATCGCAACGGCCGTTTCACTTTCAATCGCAAAGTCCAATTCTGCTGAGAGACGTATTGCCCGCATCATGCGCAAGGCATCCTCCTCAAATCTTCGTTTCGGCTCTCCCACGGCTCTAATAAGCCGTTTTTTGAGGTCTTCTTGTCCACCATGTTGGTCGACAAACTCCCCTGTTTTCGGGCGGTATGCGATTGCGTTTACGGTGAAGTCGCGACGTTTTAAATCCTCATCAAGCGAAACACCGAATTCAACAGTGTCGGGCCGTCTAGCGTCGGAGTAGTTCCCTTCTTTTCGGTACGGCGTTACTTCGATGACTGCAAGTGTTTCATCTTCGTCACGTGTTTTTACTCCGACCGTTCCAAAATCATTTTCGTAGAAAGAATCAGGAAAAACTGCTTGTATTTCTTGAGGCGTTGCGTTTGTTGTTAAATCCCAGTCTTTTGGAGTCTCCCCCAACAGAATGTCCCGTACGCACCCTCCGATGACGTAGGCCTCGTAACCAGCGGTTTCTAGAGCCTCTGCTACTTTCTGCACCGAGTCAGGTAAAACAAATTTCATTATCTGCATTGTACGTTATCGGTTCGTGGCGTAGGATTACAAATACCGCTCCTGTGGTGAAATGGATATCATAACTGCCTTCGAAGCAGTCGTTGGGGGTTCGAATCCCTCCGGGAGCACAAAGTCAGACCGAAGGTCTGTTTTGTTGCGGAGGGATTCGAAAAGGTTGAGTATATGAACGAGCGTAAGCGACGTGAATACGAAACCTGTACTGCTCCTGTAAGGAGCGAATCCCTCCGGGAGCACAAACAACCCCTAAAACTGGCAGAAAACATGTAGTTCATGATATAAATACGGAATTGCGGCTATGGTTTAGTGGTAGAATGCGTCCTTGCCAAGGACGAGATTCGGGTTCGATTCCCGGTAGCCGCACACAATGTCCTTCCTCTCAAAAGAAGGTAAAAATCACTGCCCCGCCTGCAAAGGTAATCGGGGCTTTTTTGTAGATGCTGGATACGGGGTTCCTCCTGTCTGGATACACTGTTCCATGTGCAACGCTGAAACGCCTAAAAAGAACAGGGAAGATAAAAAATAGCCTCATGTTTCATAAGAAACGCGTTTCACGTGAAATTGTCTAAAACTGTGGACAAACCTGTGTGTATGTGTATAAAAGACAACTTATATAGGGCACAAAAAACAGGCAATTTCTTAAAAATATGGCTTTAAATAATGCTATTATCATACTTTTGCTTTCAGACACGTTTCACGTGAAACAGTAAAATATGGCTAAACATAATGAAATAGGTCGTATTGGTGAAAAGGTCGCCGAAGAGTACTTAGTATCAAAAGGACATACAATCCTATCCAGAAACTACCGAAAACCCTACGGTGAGATCGATTTAGTCTCTCGAAAAGATGAGTGTGTGCATTTTGTAGAAGTTAAATCCGTTTCATGGGAAACGGGGGAGAGTGCTGTTTCAGAAAGGCATCGCCCCGAAGAAAACGTACACCCTCAAAAAATAAAAAGGCTTTTGAGGACTATAGAAAGCTACATATTGGAAAGGAATGTCGTCGGGGATTGGCAATTTGATGTTATTGCTGTCTATCTCGACGAAAAAACAAAAACCGCAAAAGTGCGGTTTTTGGAGAACGTCGTTCTCGGGTCCTAGTCGGGGTGCCGAGAATCGAACTCGGTCATCTTGCTCCCAAAGCAAGCGTACTACCGGTATACGACACCCCGCGACAAGAAGGAGAATAGCATGCCTACACGGCTCTCACCTAAAGTACAATATGTGCTATACTAAGTATAGCACATTTCTGTAGATGTGATAAAATACTAGTAATGAGACCTTCAAATGCGTTTGATAGTATCGCTCCTGTTGATTATCGGTACTGGGATGAAGAGGTTGCGAAGTACCTCTCAGATAATGCGTACCTCAAATACAAGCTCAGCGTTGAACTTGCGCTCGTAAAAGCACTTCATAAGAGAAAAATTTGTTCAGCAGACGTTTTGAAAGAAATTGAATCCGCCGTACAGACGATTACTCCCGCAGAAGTCTACGAAGAAGAAGACAAGGTGAAACACGATATCCGCGCAATGGTAAACGTCATTCGTTTGAAAGTTTCGGACGCAGCAAAGCCCTACGTCCACATGACCGCAACCAGCTACGACATCTCTGATACCGCAAACGCGGCTCGATTTAAAGACGCAACACTGAAAGCACTCGTGCCGTCTTTGAAATCACTCTTGAAGATTCTTGTAGGAATTGCGGAAAGGGAAGCAGAAACGGTGCAGGTCGGGCGCACGCATGGCCAGCACGCGGTCCCGCTTACATTCGGCTACGTTGTTGCAGGCTATGTCAGCCGCCTTGGGCAGTCGATCGTGGCACTTGAAGCTCTTGCGGGAGAGATGAAAGGGAAGTTTTCAGGCGCTGTTGGCGCATACAACGCATCATCGCTTTTCTTTGATGACCCTGAAGCTTTCGAAAAAGACGTTTTGGCAGAAATGAATCTCGAGCCCGTGGAGCATGCAACACAGGTCACGCAGGCTGAACCAATGGTTCGACTTTTGGCGGAGACAACGATTGCGGCAGGAATAATGGCGCAACTTTCAGACGACATGCGTCAGTTACAGCGAACAGAAATCGGAGAAGTAGGGGAGGAGTTTGAAAAGTCACAAGTTGGCTCGTCTACGATGCCGCAGAAACGAAATCCAATTAACTTTGAGAACGCAAAAAGCCTTTGGAAAATTATTGTGCCGAGAATGGTGACAGTATTCATGGACCAGATCTCTGAACACCAGCGCGATTTGACCAATTCTGCATCTGGCAGAACCTATGGAGAGACAATCGCCTACACCGTTTCGATGGCAAATAGGCTTTCGAAAACAATGGCGAAACTTTCTGTCGACAAGCCGAGGCTTGAAGCAAATATGGCGATGCAGAAAGGCATGATTGCGGCCGAGCCTTTGTACATCATGCTTGCCTCGATGGGGCACCCCGATGCGCACGAAAAAGTTAGAAATCTCACACTCAGCGCGCAGAAAGAAGGGAAGTCACTCGAAGACGTTGCGTTTGCCGATTCAGAAATGAAACCGTATTTGGACAAAATGACTGATAAGCAAAAAGGAATTCTCAAAAACCCCGCTTCCTACATAGGAGTTGCCGCTGAAAAAACTAAGCGTATAGTGAAAAGGTGGAGTTAAATTAAATATGAATCACGAACAACACTTTGAAGGTGGCGACCCAGTCAATTATGGTCCTTTAAGGGATCGCAGACGGAATGAGTATTCTCCACTTCTTCGGCTTCCCGTGCAGGTTGAACACGACGATAGAGGCGCTTCACGAGGTGTATATATCCCGCCCGAAAAGTTTAGAGAATGGGAAATCGAGGCAGAACTGAGGAAAAGAAAGGAGAAAGAGGAGAAAAAGAAATCCCACTAAACCCGCACCCTATGGCGGGTTTTTCAATATATAGCTATCTCGTAGAGCGAGACGGCGGGCTTGACTTTTCCTAAATTAAGGTTTATAATGCGTTATATGTTGAAACATGAACTTGCTTTAAGGTTGCACGTTGATGACGATAAAAGAACCCCTCAGTTCTTCGCGGAAGCCGCTGCTGCCTTACAAGACGAAACTTCGTGGGGTCATTTGCCTAGCCGAGTAACGAGAGTTGTCGCGCGCGGAGTTGAAGCTGTCAGTGAGACTCAGAAATGGGCACGCATTGCAGACAAGGCGAGACAGGTTGCTTATAAGCGAGCTGACAAAGCAAGAAGTTCGGGGCTGACTTTTGATTTAAATTCGGATGCCTTTTGGCGTTTCAATCATCGTGCCACAGCTAGGATGGCAACAGGAAGGATGAGTCAGAGTTATGCCGTCATTGAGGCAGTGGGACTTAGGGATTCTTTGGATACGGACTTACCTTTCTCAGAGGAGCAAATGGCGCGATACAAAAGCGAAATAGAAAGATTGCAACGGTAATACTTACTCGCCTTCATGGCGGGTTTTTGGTATGATGTCGGTATGGACCACACTCACGTAGAAAAGTCTTTTGGCCGGCCTCTAACTAGAGTTCCATTTGTACGCGCCGAAGGAGGTTGGGATGACGGCGACGAATATAAAAGAATGCCCCACGAAATACCGCAATGGGAGCGGGACTACCTGAAATATAAAAGGGAAGCGGATCTAAATGATAGTGAAGATATACAAGAACAAAATCCCAGAACACACTAGTTCGTCGAGGGGTAAATTTGTAAAACTCCCGCTCCAAGGATATACTCAAGCATGATTGTAGTTCTCAACTTCGGCGGGCAATTTGCTCACCTTATTGCACGAAGAGTGCGCGACCTCGGCGTAAAGGCCGAGATTTTGCATGGTGATGCGTCGCTTTCTGAAATACAGGCATTGAACCCGAAAGGAATTATTCTTTCAGGTTCTGGTCACTCTGTTCTTGAAAACGGCCCGCTGCCTGACAAAGGTATTTTCGAACTTGGTGTTCCCGTTCTTGGTATTTGCTACGGCCTTCAGCTCATGGCGCACATGTTGGGGGGCGAAGTGAAGGGTGGTTACGTAAAAGAGTACGGGAAAGAAAATCTAGACATTCTCAAAAAAGATGCGCTTTTTAATACGCTGGAATCAAAAGAAGTGGTGTGGTTTTCGCACGGCGATCAGGCAACAAAACTCCCGACTGGATTTGTAAAAACCGCTTCGTCAAAAAGCTGTGAACTTTCAGGATTCGCTGACGAGAAGCGAGGCTTCTACGGGATTCAGTTCCATCCTGAAGTCACACATACCGTGCACGGCACAAACATTCTTTCGAACTTCGTATTCGATATCGTAATAGCGGAGAAAAACTGGAACATGAGCGATGTTTCGGCAGGCATAATTTCCGACCTGAAAGAAAAAATCGGTACAGACCATGTGGTGGTTGGTATTTCGGGAGGCGTGGATTCACTCGTCGCCGCAACGCTCCTCCATCAAGCAATTGGCGATCAGCTTCATGCGGTGTTCGTGGACCACGGCCTTTTGCGTAAAGGGGAAGTAGAAAGCGTTTCTGCGTCTTTGAAGTCGCGCGGCTTTACAGGGCTTCACGTAATCGACGCCTCGCAGATGTTTCTCGCTAATCTCAAGGGCGTTACTGACCCCGAAGAGAAACGCAAAATCATTGGGCACGCGTTTGTGGAAGTGTTTGAGAAAGCCCTCGGTGAGGAGTTGCAAAAGTTTCCTGTGAAATATCTTGCACAAGGAACAATTTATCCTGACCGCATCGAATCGGCTGCAGTAGGGAAACATGCGGATAAAATAAAAAGTCATCATAACCTTACGTTGCCTGAAAAGATGAAGCTTGGTGTCATTGAGCCACTCCGCGATTTGTATAAAGACGAAGTGCGCCGCGTGGGCGAAGGTTTAGGTATTCCGCACGATATGGTGTGGCGCCACCCTTTCCCAGGGCCAGGGCTTGGTATTCGCATTGTAGGCGAAGTAACCGAAGACCGATTGAAAATTCTGCGCGAAGCCGATGCGATTTATCAGGAAGAGCTGAAATCAGCAGGGGAGTACGAAAAAATCTGGCAGGCGTTCGCCGCACTTCTTCCGATTAAGACTGTCGGCGTGATGGGCGATGCCCGCACGTATGATTACGCAATTGCTCTTCGAGCTGTTGATTCGGTCGACGGCATGACGGCCGATTGGCACAAAATCCCCACCGATTTACTGGAGAGGATTTCAAGCCGAATCGTGAACGAAGTGAAAGGAGTGAACCGTGTCTTTTTTGATATCACCCAGAAACCCCCTGCGACAATTGAGTACGAGTAGATTTTTATCCCGAGAGTACGTCGTTTGCTTTGAACCCACCGCATCCTCCACAGGCAGAACAGCCTGCTTTTACTTTTCCGAATTCATCACGCCTTCTTCCGAGCGCATCGGCCGCTTTCGCACGCATAGCGACTAAATCATCTGGGTTTGTGACTGGTAAGGGTTCATTCGAACAAATTGAATCATCCCATCTGACGGGTATCGGTTCTGGGACAATTCCGTAATCAACCATGCGCTCTATTGCCCTTTCGGTCTCCGAAACGGGTTCGAGCCCGACGATAATACTTGACGCGACTCCGCCCTTTCCGAATATGCGTGCAGCTTCTTTCATGTTTCGCCAGTAGGTTGCGCCAAGAAGCGGTGCCTTGCCAGGGACATATGTCTTTTGCGCCGCCTCGCTTGCGATATCAAGAGGCATCATCAAAGTACCTACCCCCGCATCCTTAAGCGCAGTGAGCCGATCGCGTGAATTTTCCTGAAACGGCGCTACTACAAGAGCAATATCTGTATCTCCGACAGTCTTTTTCAGAGCTTTTGTTTTTTCAATGAGTCCGTTCGCACCTTCAAGAGAGGATTGAAGACCAGTAGTGACCGTCAGGTTGTATGCTCGGCGGTCTGTTGTGCGTGCGACCTCGAGTGCTTCTGCTAGCTCTTCCACCTCTCGGTCTGCGTTCGCTGCACCTCCGCTCATCGTACAGAATGTACAAGCGTTACCTTTGTCGAAAAGCGAGCAACGTCCTTCACCTAACACCCCGACGAGGTTTGCTGGTCCGTGACGTTGCAAGACCTGCATTGCCCCGCGGCCGCTTGTAAGGCGCTCTTTCGCCCAGTTCGGGCTTTCTAATATGCGCCCCGTTGTCAGTGTTCCTAGCGAGTCGTCTCTCAGCTCAAACGTACCTTTCTCACGATCGGTGACGGAAAGCGAAAGCGAAGAAAGTTGAGATTGCTCCCCGTAGACATTTATATTCGTCATTTCCGTCTTTCCAGCGGGGATGCGGATTGAAGCGTACGCGCCGAAACTCAACCCGCCTCGTTTTTGACGGTATGGATTCTGTCTTTCCGCTATAAAATCGGTGTCCTCTTTTGAAGTTCGTGCACCCACCGCGGTAAGTGTCGCGGTCAGGTTCTCAGGACGAACTGGTTTCTGCTGGTATATGAATCGTTCTAGTGACATAGTGTGATTAATCGTACGTTCGGAACTTGGAGATTTTTTCAACAGTGCCCCCCACCCTCTCGTCCATTGCTATTCGAGCTGTTTCGTACATGCTGGGTATCGTTTTCGGTCGAAATGACTTAGCAATCTCTAAGGTCGGTTCTGGCTCACACGCGCGCACGTCTTCCGATCTATCGCTAAACGCGCGCTCTTCTTGCCGCGCGATGAAAACTTTTCTTGATGCTGCCAATATTCTTTTTGCTTCGCTCATATGTTTTGATTATTTTTGATACTAAAAAACCGCCCGAGTCGGGGCGGCTGGTGCAACGGAGTTCTTTTGAAATTATTTTTTCAAACGATTTAAAACCGCGCGGTAGCCGCCCATTCCATGGTTCAGCCAATGCGCTACGCGAGTAACAGTAGTTGTTGATGCTCCTAAATCGCTTGCAATAGAAAGATACGATTCGTCTTTCGACACGCGTTCAGCAATTGCCAAACGCTCTGAAAGTGCTTCAAGTTCCGAGACAGTGCACAAGTCACGCAAAAATGCAGCAGATTCTTCGCGGGTTTTAAGTGAAAGCAGAGCATCATACAGGCGCTCCATGCGCTTTCGGTTCAGCTCGGTGTCGGTTTTTACTTTATTCTTCACCCGTTCATTATATCGCACATGGTTCTACGTGTCAACATGTTACCATGGTACCACGATACCACGATACTCTTTTGTGTTGCGGGGGGGGTACAGCTACACCGTCTTGCGGGCAGGAATTTTTTTCGTGTGAAGACAGAAAGAAAGGCGGGGTATACTCGTCTACATATACGGCCTATGAAAGGGAACAAGGAAGAGGAATTCCTGGCCGCTTACAACACGCATGCAGATGCGCTTTTTCGTCATGCTTTCTTCCGTCTTCCTGACCGCGAAAGAGCCTATGACTTAACGCAAGACACGTTTATCAAAGCGTGGGACTACGTGCGTGGTGGCGGGGACGTCAGAAGTCCTAAATCATTCCTATTCAGAATTTTGAATAACCTGATTATTGACGAATACCGAAGGTCAAAGACTGAATCTCTCGATAAAAAATTGGAAGATAATCCTAGTGCCACTGAAGCCATGTTTGCAGAGGGCAGTATTTTGGAAGTTGAAGAAAGTATGGATGAGAAAGATTTGCTGAATAAAGTGAAAGATGCGATTACGGAACTTTCGGAGGAGTACAGAACTGTAGTGACTCTCAGGTACGTGGAAGGCTTTTCCCCGAAAGAAATAGCTCGCATGACCGGCTCCACAGAGAACGCGGTCTCAGTCAGGATTCATCGGGGGGTAGCAAAGCTTAAGGACCAGTTGGCAACATCATGAAAAAAATAAACCTCACAGAGTACATACGAAAAAGCGGGGAGCATGTGTCTCTCTCAGACATCGAGCGCGAGCGCATGAAACGTGTGCTTTCTGAATATATCGCAATGAAGCCTCTTCGAAACGTGCCCTTGGATCGGCGTGCGCCGATCTCGTACATGCTTTTGTCACTGTACGCGTTTTCGCGTAAATCAGTTGCGCTCCTTCTGGTGGCGGGTATTTTGTTTTCGGGTGCTGGTGTGAGTTTTGCAGCGGAAAATGCTTTGCCAGGGGATGCGCTCTACCCTATCAAGGTAGAAGTAAATGAACCCGTTGTCGCAGTACTTTCCGTTTCGTCCGAGTCAAAAGCATTGTGGAACGCAGAATTGGCAGAGCGCCGTTTGGAAGAAGCAGCAAAACTTGCTTCGGATGATGCATTAACCGACGAAGCGAAGGAAGAGCTTGAAAATCGTTTTGAAAAACATGCTGAACGTTTTGTAGTTGATGTGGAACGCTTAGAAGCCTCAGAAGCTTCAATTGCTGCGGATGTTGCCACGCGTTTTGAAAATACACTTTTGGCACACGAAGTAGTACTCGCAGATGTTGAGCACCCTGAAAAAGTTCGCAACTTAAAAGATCAAGTACGAACAAAAATTGCCCGTCTTGCGCGGGTCACTGAGCGGGTGAGTGGCGTGCCCATACCGTCTGCCACAGTTGCTGTACTTTCCGAGCCAGCGCCTGAAGCTACTACCATGATGATGTCTGTCGCTATGGACACAGGGGTGGCTGAAGGATCATCAATGAAAGCGCGTGCAGCATCTGTAGCTGAGGAAGCGCCTCCCGTACAAATAGCCACCGTGAGCGAAGAAGTGGTTCAAAGATTTGCACGCTCTGCAAAAAAAGAATTTCAAAATGCATCGCGACTGTTTGAGCGCCTCGAAGAGAGAATTGATGAAGATGCACGCATGCGCGTGAATGGGGAACTTTCTGAAATCAAAACACTTATGTCTTCTGCCGATCAAGCAGTGTCTCAGAATGATTTTGCTCTTGCGCTCGCCTCATACAGAAAAGCTGCTACGATTTCCGTGAAACTCTCGGTCTTTTTGAAGGCATTTCAGAAGTCGCGACTGAAAGTCATACCGCGCGAGGGTGCTAGTGGCGACTTCAATGAGAACGCTGTTATTAAAAATACGTTACCGATCCCTGTGCAGATACAGGAACCTGTATCGGAACTTGGTGAACTTGCACCTCCTGAAAGGGTGCAACAAGAAAAAGATGCGGATACTGATTCCGAATAACCTGAAAAAATTGAAATTAGTCTGCCTCTATAGCGTCAGTTAACCTTCTAATAAGGTCAACTTCTTTTGTTTGTCTGAACAGTGAAACGCGTTCCGCGGGATCTCCTGAAAGATACACACCAAGCGCAACCCCCGCTTCGTTTTGAAAATCTCTTAAAATATACGATGTAGTAATAGCGCGTAAATCACGCGACGAAGTGTCTGCGCCTGCAGTTGTTGTCACAATGAGACCAATGAGTTCCCCTGCTAAGTTAGAAGCGGAGCCACCCGAAGACCCTGATTGGGCAACCACGGAACCGCCGATTGAAAAGACATCCAACGTGCTTTCAACAAATGTTAAAAGTTCGCGCACTTTAGTAAATGCAGATGACTGATACAAATCACGTTGAAGCGCGATCCCGCCTAAAAACCCTGCTGGGTACCCGACAATCAGAACGTCGTCGTCGAGCTTTGGTAGCGCTGTTGAAATGGGCGAGTAGGGGAACACTGACGGCAATGCGTTTTGTTTGTTGATTGTTCCTGTAATGCGCACCAATGCGTAATCATGCTCACCCGTGCCCAAGGGGTTTTCGTCTTTTATTTTTTGCGCATTTTTTTGTATCCAACTCGGCGGGAGGAACATCAATTCTGCAGTGTACTGCGGTATCGCAGGAGCGCCCGTGCGTATCACGCAACTCATGGTGTTTGGTGTTGGGTAATCGCGGAGCAAGAAATACTGCGCTACGTGTGCGTTCGTGAGAATAATTCCGCGAGGGTCAATCATCACACCACTCGCTGAAATTGCATCAAACGGTCCACCAAAAATGGACGTACAAAAAATATTCACCACCGTTTTTCTAACCGCTTCGTTCACTGCAGAAGGAGCATTCGTCGGCGCCACAGGAAGAGGGGCCGTAGGTGTTTGCGGAATGAGTGTCGAGCCTACAGCAGTTTCGGAATTCGGTGTCGAGGGTACCGTAGGTTTTGGTGCCTCCGTTTTTGGGTTTTCTGCAACAGGTGTTTCTTTTTCGGGGGCGGGGGTTGTGACGGTAGTTTCGACGGGCGCTTCTGGTATCTCTTGTATGACCGCAGGCATTCTGTCGGACGGGGCCGTTGCTTGTTCAGTATGCAAGCCAAAAACACTGAAGACTGCGACAAGGAATCCGAAAATTCCGACAGTGATGGTTTGGAGCAAGGCGAGCATAGGCTTCAGAATACCGCCTCCGCACTTCTTTCAAAAGTACGCTTCATTTGCTAAAGTTCACAGAACCTTCTGTTGCTCAAAGCGGGCCTGCCCGCCGAAGCCGAGCAGAAGTGAGGCGAAGGCGGGATTAGTTTAATGGTAGAACATCAGTTTTCCAAACTGATGGCAAGGGTTCGATTCCCTTATCCCGCACCACACGAGTACTTCTTGTTTTCTAAGTCGGAGTACCGACAACAAAACAAAGTCGCACATATATAAAAATGACCCACTCCGTGTGGGTTGTTTTTATATATTGGTACGCGGGATAGCGAATGAACTGCTTCATTCGCGTAAGGGAATCGAAGGCGGTTGAGCATATGAACGAGCGAAAGCGACGTGAATGCGAAACCCGTACTGGTCCTGTAAGGACCGATTCCCAATAAAAAACACCCGCCTGAGGCGGGTGTTTTTGAAGACATGGGCTACAGCCGACGTAGGGCGAGGGGAATGAGAGCCTGTAGTTTTCATTCCCGAGCCGAGGAGAGCTGAAAAAGCTTTCGCCTTCGCGGAAACGCAAAACCCGCTCATGATGTGAGCGGGTTTTAGGCTTCCCTATTAGGCGGAATGCTTTTACTTTACCGCGTCCTTCAGGGCCTTTGCAGCGCGGAACTTAGGAACGCGCATAGAAGGAACTTTGATAGACTCACCCGTTCTTGGGTTACGACCTGTGCGTGCTGGGCGCATTTTGGTTGAGAAAATGCCCAATCCTGCGATAGAAACTTCGTCGCCTTTCTTCAAAGCACCAGTGATGGTGTCGATAAGCATTTCGACCACAGATTCAGCCTGTGTTTTTGTGCCGCCGAGGAGCGAGTGCACTTTGTCGGAGAGGTCTGCTTTGTTCATATGTATATTTTTTATTTATAATGGCTAAAGTAATGCCGTATGAAACAGTATATATAGAGCCGTTTTTTGCGCAATAGTGCATTTTTGGGTCAAAATTTGACAAAAAAGGAGTATCTACTACTATCAAATAATCATTTTATGGCAGTAGAGAAGAGCCACCCAGCACATCCAGACTATAAAAGAGCATGGCCACGACCTGAGGAGATGAGAGCTCTGATGGGGGCCCTCGGCATCAGCAGGGGGGATCGCGTTATTCTAGATAAGATAGCGGTCGCATGGTCTCACTGTTTGACTGAGCCCGCGGAACTCATCGACGCTACATACCGCGGTATTGGAAAAGACGGTCAAATCGTTTACCGCAGACACAGTCAGGGTGGCGATAAAGGCAAAAAGATTGAAACGGAAGAGTTTGTCTGGCCAGATATGGACGTAGGGTACGGACCATGCGGAGAAGGCTTCCGAACTTCCCAAAATGTTTGGAAACACCCAGCACATGCTAGGGCAGAAGGATAATCTTCCACATAAAACCCCCGCAATTGTGGGGGTTTTAAATTATCGGGCGAATTCCACGGCCCTGCTTTCCCTGATGACGTTGATTTTCACTTCGCCAGGGTATTTCATTTCGTTTTCAACGCGCATAGCTATGTTTCGTGCCAATTCACGCGCTGCCATGTCTGAAATTTCTTCGGGCTTCACGAAGATTCGAACTTCGCGACCTGCCTGAATGGCGTATGCTTTTTCAACACCTGCAAATGACGTTGCAATGTTCTCAAGCTCGGTTAGGCGCTTGATGTAATTCTCTACTGAATCACGACGTGCACCAGGGCGCCCACCCGAAATAGCGTCGGCAACCTGCACGATGTAAGACTCAATCGTTTCGTACGGGTATTCCTCATGGTGAGCCTGCATTGCCTGAATGATGCGTTTGTCGGCACCAAACTTCTCCAAAATTCTGCGTCCGATTTCAACGTGCGTACCTTGTACAGCATGATCGACTGCTTTACCAATGTCATGGAACAGCGCTCCCGCTTTTGCAACTTTCACATCAGCACCTAATTCAGCTGCAATCATGCCTGCAATGTGCGCCATTTCAGTTGAGTGCTGAAGTACGTTCTGACCGTACGAGGTGCGGAAATAGAGACGGCCCAAAATTCCCATGAGGCGAGGGTCGAAGCCGTGCAAGCCCACTTCGTAAGCTGCTTGATCTGCTTTTTCCTTCATAACCTTCGCAATTTCGTCGCGTGCCTTGATGACCGCGTCTTCAATTTTCGCTGGCTGAATACGCTGATCGATAATCAAGTTCTCAAGAGCAATTCTTGCAATTTGCCTGCGCACAGGATCGAAGCAGGAAAGCGTAATCATGCCTGGGGTTTCATCAACAAGAACGTCAACACCAGTTACACGTTCGAATGTACGAATGTTTCTTCCTTCACGACCGATAATCTTTCCTTTCATTTCTTCAGACGGTAGAGGGATGTTTGAAGTCAGAACGTCCGCATGTACGGAATTACCCAAGCGGTGGATTGCGGTTGTTAGAATATCGCGGGCTTTCGTCTCGAGGCGTTCTTTGCCTTCAAGTTCCATCTTCTGGATACGGACCATAATGTCTTCTTCGTGTTCCTGGCGAACAGCGTCCACTAATTTCTCCTTTGCTTCTTCCTCCGTAAGATGCGCAACTGCTTCAAGCGCTTTTTCACGCTCAACAATCAAAGCATCAGCACGCTCCTTTATCTTTTTTATTTCTTCAATCTGGCCTTTCACACGGTCAGCCTCGCGGTCGAGGTCAAGCTGGCGTTTATCTAGGTATGATTCTTTCTCGCCCACGCGCTTTTCTTTCGCAACAAGCGCTTCTTCTTTGACGCGGAATTCTTCGCGAAGCGCAATCTCAAGCTGTCCCGCTTGTTTCTCGCCTTCAGCAAGAATGTTTTTTGCCTGCTCACGAGCTTCTAAAAGTTTCTGTTTGACTTGAATCTCGGCCGAGCCTTTCTGTCCAAGGGCTACTAGCCAGCGGAGAAAATATCCCGCAGCAATACCGACGACAACCGCCGCTGCGAGAAGAAGAACTACTGTTAATGTCGACATACGCGTTTGTAGGAACGCGCTGCACTATGAAAGGTTGCCGAAATTAGTGGATGAAAACAATACCGAAGGCCGCTACGGGTCGTAGAGTTAGGTTTTCTCGCGCTTTTAGTTCGGAAGTCATAGGTCAGCTTGTTCCAAATTTCAAAATTAAAGGGTACTTTTGAATAATACCCCCAAGACCGTGACGGTGCAATCAGGTCAAGTGCCTAGCTCCTTGTTGTGTGAGCCCAGCTTTGCTGGTCTTATAAGCATCACTCGCTCGGTTGACTGTCATCCAGTGTCGCACTCAGCGTAGTTAGGAGCGGGTTTTGTATATCTCGTCTATAATCCCGTACTTTTTAGCTTCATCCGCTGTCATCCAATAGTCGCGTTCTGCGTCTTTCTCTACTTCAGCAGCCGTTTTACCAGTGTTCTTGGCAAGAATCTTGTTCAGGTTGTCCTTGGTGCGAAGAATGTGTTTTGCCGCAATAGCGATGTCCGTTGCCTGACCTTCGGCCCCACCCATCACCTGATGAATCATGACTTCCGAGTTCGGGAGGGTGTAGCGCTTGCCTTTCTTGCCAGCTGAGAGAATAACCGCCGCCGCTGACGCTGCAATACCGACGCACACGGTCGCGATGTCGGGCTTCACGTAGTTCATGGTGTCGAGAATTGCCATACCTGCAGATACAGAACCACCAGGGGAGTTTATATAGAGGTAGACATCTTTCTTCGGGTCTTCAGATTCCAAAAAGAGGAGTTGGGCGATGATGAGGTTAGCGAGGTGGTCGTCAATCGGTCCGCCAAGGAAAATAATACGCTCCTTCAAGAGGCGTGAATAAATGTCGTATGCGCGCTCGCCCATCGTGGTCTTCTCAATGACCATCGGAACAAGCTGATTGGTGATGTTGTGTGCCATAGTTCAATAACTATACTCCAGTTGCTTTGGTTTCGCTACGCAGCTTTGACATGGAGAATTTTGTGAGTGCCTTGAAGGTCATGGAAACAAATGAGATTGATAAACAGTGCGACGCAGTCATAAATGCAGGCGTTCGTAAGCTGAAACGGATACGTCGTCAGGATGGAATTCAAACCTCGGATGACTCGCTTCTCTACAGTCGTTTGTTTGATTACGTAAATCGGGCGCTCCTTGCTGAACTTTTTGAGGTTCGATACTACGAAAAAGACATAAAAACTATTGCTCGCGGGTCTAGAGATTAAGCCCCGCTTCTTTCTCTAAACGCTTCGCTTCTCCTTGTGCAAGTGTAAAAATGTTTTTCATTGCGTCTGCTATTTCTTTGCTCTCAATAATAATGCCGAGTTTTTCCCGCCACGAAACAAAAACCGTTTTGTTGTCATATATATCTATCTCAGGCGAGATGTTGAATTTTTCCAGCGGGGTAAGCGTTAGTTCACGATTTTCTTCAGTGTTTTTTGCAGCGCGCTCTTTCGCGAGTGGAGTTGCAGGTACGATTCCGATTGCGTATACACCCTTTGCCGCGCGTCGTTTGTAGTACGAAGGAAAATAGTCGCCCAAGGTCGCATGCATATCATCGTAATTTGCGTACGCATGTATCGTCTCCGTTGCGGTGAGCGTATCTTCGTATACTTGTTTCATCCCTTCAATCCCTTCGTAAAATTTTACTTGCGGTCTGTCGTCAATTTTATGGAGTGATTTTAATTCAGGAATAAAATCTTTCGCTTTGTGTATACTTTCTTCAGTCTCTCTGAGGCGGCGATTCAGAAGTTTCAACAAATTATCCGGAGATTCAGCTACATATTCTTGTTTCGGTTCTTTCCCGGAAACACGCACAAGACCCGCCCGTGCTAAAGAAGCGAGGATGTCGTACCCCGTCGTTCTGTTGATTCCGGCTTTTCGTGAGATTTGGGATACCGTTCCGCGCCCGTGTCCGAGGAGCGCAATGTACACTCCGGCTTCTTTCTTCGAGAGCCCGAAAGAAAGCAATGTGTCTAAGGATTGTTCCTCTCGTTTACCCATGATTGAGAGTGTACTAGAGCCATGAGATTGTGTCAATTTAATTCCACAAAAATATTAAAAATACAAGATTTCTATTCAACTAAATACAAATAAAGGAAAAATTGACGAAAAATATTGACAAGTTATTATTGGAATGATATATTCGGCATAGACTTTAGTTACTTAAGTAAAAACTTTATGAAAAAAAGTGCTCACGCCGCCGAGGCTAGGGAAGGCGCCCCAATCGTTAAGCCAATCAGCGTAGATGCCCTCAGTGTTCAATTGAAGGAACAACTTGTTGCTCGTTTTGGAGAGGAAGCCGTCGCTTCTCTTCCAGAGCGACGCATGTGGCCAAAAGGGCGTGGAATTTAATCGGACTTTATCCGCCGAAGCCCTGGAGTAATATGTATATATAAGGTATCGAGCTAATTAAAGATTAATTCAATTTATGAAAAACATTATTTGGGTTCTCGTTGCCGTTGTGGTCCTTGGTGGCCTTGCCTGGTTTGCGACATCAAAAAAAGATACGGGCCCGTCCGCGCCGATAACTGTTGGTATTTCACAAATTACCTCGCACCCTGTTTTTGACATGGTGATCTCAGGCATTAAAGAAGGATTTGCAAACGCTGGGTACGTTGAGGGCGAGACAATTACCTACGACATTCAAAACGCGCAGGGTGATAACAGTGCAAATGCGGCAATAGCGCAGAAGTTTGCATCCTCAGGTTACGACATTTTCATGCCTTTAGGAACTCCGGCAAGCCAGGCGGTGGTGAATTTGATTAAAGATTCGCCGATTGTTTTTGGTGCCGTTACTGACCCGGTAACTGCAGGGTTAGTTGTCTCAAACGAAGCCCCAGGCGCAAATGTTACTGGGACTTCAGACATCACACTTTACAGAGAACATCTGGAGCTCTTGAAAAAACTGGTTCCAACTGCAAAGAAAATCGGCATTGTCTATAACCCAGGTGAGGCGAATGCGCGCTTCGCACTCGAGCAAGCTCAAAAGTATGCAAAAGAGTTCGGATTTGAAATTATAACGGCACCCGCAAATACTGGGACGGAAGTAAACCAGGCGGCACGTTCTCTTGTTTCAAAAATTGATGCTTTCTACATGCTCCCCGACAATACCGTTGTTGCTGCTCAAGAATCGTTAATTAAGGTTGCGCTTGACGGTAAGAAACCTCTGATTTCTCTTGATGAATCGGGTGTTGAAAAAGGCGCACTTGCAACGCTCGGCACGAATTACAAATATGTAGGTGTTCGTACGGCAGAAATCGCAATCCGCGTTCTTAATGGTGAGGCTCCCGCAGGCATCCCTGTCCTTGGTGTTACCGACGCCGATGTCTTCCTGAACACAACAACCGCAAAAATGCTTGGGGTTACCATTCCCGGAGACGTCCTGGCAAGTGCGAAAAAAGTCTACGAGTAGGTTGTATCCTGAAGGGTAATGGTTGATTTAGTTTTCATCTCCCTTGAGCTCGGGCTTTTAACTGGGCTCATTGTGCTTGGGGTTTTTCTCACGTTTCGAGTTCTCAATTACCCCGATCTTTCTGTAGATGGAAGTTTCGTAACCGGAGCCGCCGCCGCGGCTCTCGCGATACAGAGCGGAGTGCCCGGTGAAACGGCGCTTCTTGTCGGGCTTGTGGCAGGGCTTTGCGCGGGCGTTCTGACGGCATTTCTGCACACAGTCTTGGGTATAGAGAAGATTCTTTCGGGCATCCTTGCGCTCGGCATTCTCTATACTATAAATCTTCGACTGATGGATGGCCCCAATCTTTCGCTACTAAATCAGGAAACGGTTATGGGCGTTATGCAGGCGCCGTTCAATCATGTCGCACTCATTGCAGTCCTATTTGCTATTGTTGTCTTTGCAAAATTTTTTATTGATTGGTTTCTCTCGACAGGTTTTGGACTACAGGTGCGCGCAACTGGTGACAATGAGGCAACGGCGCGTTCGTTCGGCATCAATCCGAATGTTACGAAATTTGCAGGTGTTGTTATAAGTAACGGCTTGATGGGGCTTGCGGGCGCGCTGTTTGCTCAATACATGGGCTTTGCGGATGTGAACATGGGTATTGGTAACATTATTCTCGGGCTCGCGGCCTTGATGCTCGGCGAAGCAATACTTTCGTCCCGAAAAATTGCCACCGTAACGCTCGCGATAATTGTCGGTTCCGTACTCTATCAGTTCATAGTAAATATCGCGCTTCGGTTGGGGCTTGCTGGAACCGATTTGAAGCTAATTACCGCGCTCATTGTTATTTTCGCAATAATGGCGAAAGACGGAGAGCGGTACATAACATATGGAAAACGAATATTTAATACTCGATAATTTATATAAGATATACAACCCTGCTACTGCGGGGGAGGTGACTGCACTCGACCATATGTCGCTTTCTTTGAAGCGCGGGGAATTCGTCACTATTGTCGGCTCAAATGCCGCAGGAAAATCGTCACTATTTAATGCGATTGCGGGCTCCCTTGAACTTACTTCGGGGAAAATAATTCTTGATGGTGCACGCATTGACCATTTAGACGAGCACGTCCGTGCTGCATATGTGTCTCGCGTACGTCAGAATCCGAATGAGAGCACTGTTCCCTCAATGACGCTTGCGGAAAATCTTGCAATGGCTAAGGCGCGCGTTGTCGGAGCAGGCTTAGGGAAAGGAGTGCGGAAAGAATGGCGGCCAGAATTTGAGGCACTTTTGAAGCCTCTCGGAATTGGGCTTGAAAAAAGACTTGAAACCGAGATGAGTCTGTTTTCAGGAGGGCAAAAGCAGTCAGTCGCGCTTCTGATGGCGACCATGATTAAACCAAAACTGTTATTGCTTGACGAGCATACCGCCGCACTTGATCCGCGGGTTTCTGAACAAATATTACGGATGACTGACAATGAGGTGCGGAAACACAACATAACGACACTCATGATTACTCACAACATCCATCACGCAATTAAGTACGGCGACAGGCTGATAATGCTTGAACGAGGGCGGGTGGTGTTTGAAGCGTCAGGTGAGGGAAAAAAGAAATTGACTATTGCAGGGGTTGTAGAGAAGTTAGAGGCAAAAGTTGCTGACTTCGAAGAGGAAATGATTGCTCGATAGTAGTAGACAACCTACTGCATACCTGTGAGGTGCCACCGTGTTACCATGGTAACATGATGACATGCTACAAGACTGCAGGTAGTATTTATTTGCGCGCAACGTGCTTCGCTCCGATCCAAGAAAGTTCAAAAACAGTTTTCATTGCTTCGGCAATTTCTTTACTCTCAATAATAATGCCGAGCTTTTCGCGCCATGAGGCAATCATTATTTTGTTGTCATAGATGTTGATTTCGGGATGGAATTCATATTTTTCTTTCGGCACAAGCACACTCTCTCGCGCTTCCTCCGAGTCTAGCTTTGCGCGCTCAATTGATGCGGGGGTGTCTGGGAATATTGCACGGATACTGATGCCTTTTCCGGCGCGGCGCTTGTAATACGTAGGAAAATAATTTCCGAATAAGCTGTGCACATCTTCAACCGCAGCGTAGGCGCGTATCGTTTCAGATGAAGTGAGGGTATCTTCATACACCTGTTTCATTCCTTCAATACCCTCATAGAACTTAACCTGAGGACGGTCTTCTTTTTTCTGTATAGATTTCAATTCCAGTGCGAGCGCTTCCGCGGTCACCAAAGCCGTTTCCGCTTTTGTTTTCCTTTCGCGTAACAGACGCACGAGGTTATCGGGGGATTCAGCTGTGTATTCCTGCTTCGGTTCTTTGCCAGATATATGCGCAAGACCCATGTTTACCAAAGAATCCAAGATAACGTACCCCGTTGCACGATTCACGTCTGCTTTACGGGAAATTTTTGAAACTGTTGAGCGGCCAAGCTCCAAAAGCGCCAAGTATACAGATGCTTCTTTGTCGGAAAGACCCAAAGAAATCAGTGATTCTTTAAGTTTATTTTCTGTTTTTTTCATCAGAATCCACTGTATATCAAACGTATATTTGTGTCAATAGTTTATAACAAAATATTTACTATATAGAAAAAACGTTGATAAATAAGCTCATTTAAGAAATATTTTGGTAATTAATCTTGACAATATTGAAATCGCGTGCTACTATCTTCAATACCTAGGTAAGGTCGACTTTATTAAAAGATAAATAAAACCTATGCTAAAAAGAAAAGAGTTTCTCACACTCGCTATGTTAGGGGTTGCTTCTACCGCAGGTATTGGAATAGGTACAGAGCTCGCTCGAAGGCATGCAGCAGCTCAGGAAAGTGCACTTGTTGAGGCGAAGCGGGAAGGCTTTGCAGAAGCAATTTGCGGTCTTGATAGAAACGGATACTTAGACGACTTACCTGAGTCGACTAATTTCCCTGACGACGCATCGAGACGATTCAATATAGTTCGCCGAGATTGTTAATTTCGGTGATCTTAAAACCCCCGCTTATGCGGGGGTTTTTGTTTCTTCAGTAACTTCAGCTTCGGATTCTGCTGGTTTTTCAGTGGATTCACGAGAGAGTGCTTTCACACCGAGGATTTCCCACACTCTTTCGCGCATCGTGACGGAACGGATGTAGCGGTGAGCGGTTTCATGGTCAACGCCCTGACTCTGAAGTGCGTGTGCAAGGCGGTCTTCTTCTGCAGCATCAAGCTTCACTTCTTCTTTCTTCGCAATTTGGGCGAATATAACGTCGAGCGCAACGCGTTTTTCTGCTGGCGTCCTCAGTTCATCACGAATCTGCTCTTCGGTTTTTCCAGTTTGCTTGAGGTAGTCATTAAAAGGAAGTCCCTGCGAAGCAATGTCCTTTTTTGTGGCATCCAGTAGACGCATAGCTTCTTCGCCGATGAGGACGTTCGGAATACTGCATGCCCCCTTTTCAATAAGCGCCTCAGCGATAGCCCCGCGTTTCTTTTGAATTTCACGGTCTTTGACTGCATGTTCGGCTTCTCCTGTCAAAAAGAATTCAAAAGCGGTCGCATTTTCAAATCCAAGAATCTTTGCTTCTTCATCAGTTAACGGGCCATCGCCAGTTGATTTCGTCATGGCACGAGCCTGTGCGCGAAGTGCTGTCTTTGCTGTTTCTATCTCTTTTTCTTCGTCTAACTTCGGCATTTTCGAAATCGCCTTTTCCGCAACTGATTTATAGTCATCAATCGAGCACGTGGGGGCAACAACAGCAATAATTTCAAACTCTACATCAGCATCAACATCACTTGGTTTGAGTGCTGCGCCCACGGGCATAATCGGCATCACATCATGCTCTTTGAGTATTGATTCCAGCTCCTGGTTCAGCGCGCTTTCAGCAGCTTCCCTCCAAAGGGCTTTTTCTCCCACAGATTCACGCACTTTTGCCAGAGGGACTTTCCCTTTGCGAAAGCCTGGCATCGCAATATCTTTCTGTATTTTTGAGAGTGTTTTTTCTACGTGAGCCGCAACTGTATCTTTCGGCAAAGCGCCTGTTATCGAAACCTCGGCATTTTTCTTTATGTCTTTTTTCGTTTGCATCGGGCAATACTACCGTGTTTCGCTCAAAATTAAAAACGCCCAGCCCTCGCTAAGAGGGCTGGGCGTTTTTCGTTCAAATCATTGACCGAGATTGTTGATTTCGGCATCAAGACTAGTGAAGTCAGTTGAGCCCATATCAGCCTCTATGTCCGCAAGTGCGTCAGACGAGCCCTGTTGCATTGTTGCTTGCACATCAGGGTCGTTTGAATTTTGCACTTCCTGCATTGTTGGCATAGCCTCGTCCACAGGGAGCATTGCGCTGCCTGAAGTCATGAGGTAATAGATACCACCAAGTGCGAGAAGCACTACGATGACAATTATCGCGATCACACCTCCCGTTCCGCCCTCTTTCTTCGGCATTTCGGGGGCAGGTGCTGGGGCGGGGGTCATTTGGTCCATAGTCATACAATTTCGAGTTTAGTTATTAAATTATTGCTGAGGTTCTGAATTTTGTACGGCTTCGTTTGTACCAAGCCCTGCTGCTTGCGCCGCAGATTTCAGTTTTTCAACTGCGCTCCGCATGAGGTCGTGCGCTTCTTTGATGAGTCCACGAACCTCTTCAAACGCCGCTTTTGATGTGGTGATACTTTCGGATGCTGCTGCGAGGGAATTTGCGTTCAAGATAAATATTGCCGTTGCAGAAAGTGCGCTCAATTTTGTTTTTGCTTCGGCAAGTTTTGCCTTTGCAGAGGCGAGGTCTGCTTCAGCCGATGCCGTATCTGCGCCACTAGCCTGTAGTTTGTCTGCACGTGACTGTATGCGGTCAATCATCTTTCCAATTCTCTCGATGTGCGCCATCACCAAGGAGCCAAGTCTTTTTGTTGCCATCTTTACGCGCTCATCACGATTCTCAATTCTGTTTTCTTTGCGTTCCTGGATATTGCCTTTAGTTGTCGAGGCGCGCTCAAGCATGTTCTCTTTAATAGTTGCTGCGCGCTCCTGCATATTTTCTTTTCGCTCTTGCATTGCGCCAGGCAAAGGTTTCGGCGGGCGGGGCGGTGGAGGCGTACCTGTATTTGTTGTGCCCGTTTCGGCGGTTCCTGCGGTTGTTGCCGTATCTTCAGCGTATGCAAATGATGCAAAGGCAAATAACATAAGCACTGAAAGAAGAGAAACCACGGTCACTTTATAGGATGCTGTCATAGAGTCTGTGTATTAAAAATAAATAATAGTAGAAGAGCTCGTCTTCGGTCAGTATACCCCCGAAGCCTATTTCTGAAGACGGAATACAGTGGGGAAACTTTCAAAAACCCCCCTCTTTTGGAGGGGGGTTTTGGGGATCGGTTATTTCTTAAACTCTTTTTTGTAGAGATCCAAAGAATGAGCAAAGGCAGCTTTTGCATCCGAAGCAGGTTTAAACCCATGCACCGTGACTACCGCGGGCTTCGATTTGAGCATCTTCAATGTTTCAAAGAAGTTTTTGTATTCCTTGAGTCCATGCGCATTGAGGTCGGTCACGTCTTTAACATCGTCCCAGCGTCTGTCGTCAACAGGAACGCCAACAATTTTGTTGTCAGAATCACCATCGTCGGTCATTTCCATGAGAGCTACAGGGCGAACAGATACCAATGCGCCAGGAAACAAGGGGAACGTGGAAAGCACCATCACGTCCAAAGCATCGCCGTCTTCCCAGTACGTTTGCGGTACAAAACCGTAGTCAAAAGGATACGGAGCGGAATTATAATTCGCACGATCCAATTTAATGAGTCCTGTTTTTTTATCAATTTCGTATTTGTTGTGAGAACCTTTTGGAGTTTCGATGATGACGTTCATCGCGTCAGCCTCGCCTGGTTCAATGTCATGCCACAAGTTCATATGTGTCAGGTTTTAGATGCTAGTTTTTAACTTCAGAATTTTCTCCTTCTTCCACGATATCAGATTTTTGTTCCTCCACTGCTTCTTCGGGGAGTCCAATAGCGTCGCCCTCGTTTTCATCAACAACAACTGGCGTTGCGGTTTCCGCGTCTGCAGTCACACTCTCTTCAGGTGCTTTACCGCCAACTGCCTGAATGTCGATAGACCACCCAGTGAGTTTTGCTGCCAAGCGCACGTTCTGACCTCCACGACCAATCGCCAACGACTGCTGGTCTTCAGAGACTTCAACTTTCGCACGACGGTCTTCTTCGTTCAGAGTAACTGAAAGAACGTTTGCAGGGGAGAGTGCGTCTTCAATAAACTGCACAGTGTTTTCAGACCATTCAATAATGTCGATCCTCTCTCCTCCAAGCTCACTCATGACAGTTGAAACACGAACGCCGCGCTGACCTACCAAAGCGCCCACAGGGTCAATACGTTCATCAGTTGCTTGTACGGCAATTTTCGATCTTCCCCCAGCTTCACGCGCAACTGCTTTGATAAGCACTGAACCGCTTGCGAGCTCGGGCACTTCAAGTTCAAAAAGTTTTTCCAAAAACTTCGGGTGCGAACGTGAAAGGCGAAGGAAAACGCCGCGCATGCCTTCTTCTACTGAGAAGAGGTACGCACGAATGCGCTCTCCTGGGCGGTAACGCTCACCAGGAATCTGCTCGTGGTACGGCATGATGCCTGTTGCGCGCCCAAGGTCGATGTACAAGTTCCCGCGTTCAATGCGTTGCACGACTCCGTGTACGATGTCGCCTTCTTTACCGCCGAACTCTTGCACCACTGATGCGCGTTCTGCTTCGCGGATTTTCTGCATAATGACCTGCTTTGCAGTTTGTGCAGCAATTCTTCCGAAATCGGTTTTCTTTTCAAGAGGGAAGACTATTTCATCTCCAATTTTTGCATCGCGTTTAATACGCTTCGCGTCTTCAACGAATAAATGTTTTTCCTCGTTGTAGTGCACTTTCTCGTCTTCCACATCTCCTGGGGCGTCATATTTCTTCTTTCCAACTTCTTCAGGCTCGTCCATGTACACTTCGTTCGGGTCAACAACAGTTTTTATCTGGTAGAAGTCCACACTGCCTGTCGACATATCAAAGTGAGCACGCACCACGCGTCCGCGCTTTCCGTATTCTCGGTTGTATGCAGTTGCAAGAGCGCCTTCAATCGCTTCAAGCATTTTTTCTTTCGGGATGCCGCGTTCTTCCGCGAGCTGTTCCATCACGAGGTTTATTGTTTTGAGATCAAACATGATTAGATTTTTATGTTGGTACTCCTCCTTATTTTTCTAACCCAAAGTTGGATAAGAAAAATACAGTCGGTGTCCCTCCTTATTTTTCTAAAAAAAAGAGCCCGCACGCGCGGACCCGAAGGAGGGAAACTCAACCCACGTAGTTTACCGCAAACCGCTTCGGGTGTCAATTTTTGTTTTTGAGTACACAAAATTCTCTGAAACCCACTAATCTAGCCGTTTTTCGGTGTTACTCTTATATATGTGCAGACGACAGATGCTCAATTAAAGGCGTTCGTACTCGATTCTGGCCTTGTTGCCCGAAAAGACGTTGAACAGGCAGAGCGCTCCGCGAAGGATAAAGGCCAGTCTTTGGCGCATGCCTTGGTGTCTTTGGGGGCGCTTGGCGAAGATGATTTGCGCCGAATGCAGGCTCATATATTAGGTATTCCGTTTGTTTCACTTTCAGGCACGAAAATAGATTTTGCAGTCCTCTCCTTAATACCTGAACCGATTGCGCGTACGCACAATGTGGTTGCCTATAAGAAGAATGCAGATTCTTTGGAGGTCGCCATGCTCGATACGAACGATCTCTCAGCTATCGATTTCATAAAAAAGAAAGTCGGGCTCAAAATTTTGCCACGCCTCACAGACTCAGCTTCACTCAAAAGCGCGCTTTTGATCTATCAGAAGTCTTTGAAAGATGAATTCGGCGACATCATCAAGCATGCATCGCTGACGATGAACGAATCCGTGAACCTCGATGAGCGCGGATTGCAAAAATTGGCAGAAGATGTCCCCGTCGTCAAAATTGTAGACACGCTCTTACGTCACGCAGTTATTCAAGGAGCATCCGACATTCATATAGAACCTCTGGAAGAACAACTACTCATTCGTTACCGCATCGACGGCATTTTGCATGACGCCATGGAATTGCCAAAGAACACTGCTTCAGGAATCACTGCACGCATCAAAGTGCTGTCGCGTTTGAAATTGGACGAAAAAAGACTTCCCCAGGACGGTCGTTTTAAAATCGAGGCAGACGGTGAGCGTGTCAGCTTCCGTGTGTCGGTATTGCCCACCTACTACGGAGAAAAAATTGTCATGCGACTTCTGCGTGAAGGCGGGGGCGGGTACACACTCGAATCCTTGGGATTCCACGGCGCTGGCTTGGAGCACATTCACAGTGCAACAAAGCAATCGACAGGCATGATTTTGGTTACAGGGCCTACAGGCTCTGGTAAAACCACCACGCTCTACACTGTTTTGGATATTGTGAACACCCCTGACGTAAACATTTCAACCGTTGAAGATCCGATTGAGTATCAAATGGCACGTGTGAATCAAACGCAGGTTCGGCCTGATATCGGGTTTACATTCGCGCAGGGCTTGCGCGCGCTGTTGCGCCAAGACCCCGACGTTATCATGGTCGGCGAAATTCGCGATACTGAAACGGCGTCCTTGGCGATTAACGCATCGCTCACAGGGCACTTGGTGCTTTCAACTCTGCACACCAATTCTGCGTCTGCAACCATTCCTCGATTTGTCGACATGGGGGCAGAACCGTTTCTTTTGGTTTCCACACTTCGCGTTATTGTTGGTCAGCGCTTGGTAAGAAAATTGTGCGCCGATAGAGAAGAGTATTTACTTTCTGATGATGAGGTAAAGCAACTTGAAAAAGCGGTTGACGTCGACCACGTATTGAGTGTTTTGAAAGAAGAGAAAAAAATTCCACCAAAAGCAACCTTAAAACAAGTTCCGTTTTATAAACCGAAAGTCGGCGGGATGTGCCCTGACGGTTTTTCTGCGCGTATTGGTATTCACGAAATACTTCCTGTCACGCACGAAGTCAGAAATCTGATTTTAAAAGGCGCACCCGCAGAAGAAATTGAAACACAAGCAAAAAAGGAGGGTATGCTGACCATGCTCGAGGACGGTATCTATAAAGCTGCGCTCGGCATTACTACGATTGATGAAGTACTGCGCGTTGTCGCTGAGTAACACAAAAAATTTAAAGGGAACATGGCTAAATTTAAAGTATCAGTTGCGGGGAAGGATGGAGAAAAATCACAAGAAGTGATTGAAGCTGTAGACCGCTTTGCGGTGTATCGCGACGTACGCGAACGTGGAGAGCGCGTGCTGGAGATTGAAGAAGAAACCTCCACGTCGCAGTTTTTCTCGTCGTCTTTTATTACCTCGCTTTTGAATCCCATCGCGCTTGATGACAAAGTAGTTTTGACGAGAAACCTTGCTGCCATGCTTGAAGCGGGGCTCACCACCTCGCGCGCACTTTCGGTGATGGAACGCCAGAGTAAAAACCCCTATTTCCAGTCAGTTATTGGCTCTCTGATTGCTGAAGTGAAGCGCGGAGCCACGCTTTCCTCTGCATTCGCAAAATACCCCGCAGTATTTTCACAGCTCATGATTTCAATGACGCGCGCAGGTGAAGAATCAGGAAAACTTGCGGAATCGCTTCGTGTGGTGGGCACGCAAATGGAACGCGCATCAAATCTGACGAAAAAAGTGAAAGGCGCGCTCATATATCCTTCCATCGTTCTTTTTGCGATGGTGGGCATCGGCATTTTGATGCTCATGTTTGTCGTGCCCACACTGACGCAGACATTTAGAGAGTTGGGCACTGAACTCCCGCCGACAACAGAAGCAATAATTGTTGCTTCAGAATTTCTTGCAAACAATACCTTCGTAGCGCTCACGTTAATGGCGGCATTTGTAGGTGCGTTTATGTGGGCGATGAACACACCAACGGGAAAGCTCGTTTCAAATTGGATTTTCTTACGCATTCCAATTATCAGCGGATTGATTATGGAAACAAATGCCGCACGCACTACCCGTACACTGGCGTCGCTTCTCTCCGCGGGCGTGGATGTTGTCCTCTCTATCGGGATTACTCGGGACGTCCTAGAAAATGCATTTTATAAAAAAGTACTGAGTGAGGCAGAGGAAGAGGTAACGAAGGGCGGGCAGATGTCGGCAACGTTCAACAAATATCCGAAACTCTATCCGCCCTTGGTGACCGAAATGATTGCGGTTGGTGAAGAAACGGGACGATTGTCGGATCTTCTGAAAGAGACCGCCACGTTCTATGAAGAATCCGTTGAACGTCAGACGAAAGATCTTTCCACTATTATCGAACCGTTTTTGATGTTGATTATCGGTGCTGCGGTAGGTTTCTTTGCACTCTCGATGATTGCACCGATTTATTCGCTCTCAAACGCAATTTAATGAAATCAGTGCGTGGCATGACGCTCATTGAAGCTGTAGTCGGCTCGGCCGTCATGCTTACAGTGTTCCTTGCCATTTTCGCAGCATTCCAAATTTCAATTGATTTAGTTTTCTCAACGAAAGCAGCAACATCCGCAACTGCGCTCGTCAACGAACGCATGGAATACGTTCGTGGGCTCTCGTACGATGCAATCGGAACGCAAGGCGGTATTCCCGCAGGTCCCATACCGCAAGTGGAACAAATGATGTTGAACGGTATTCCGTACACCGTTTCGACATTGGTGCAGTACGTGGATGATCCTGTTGATGGACTGGATGCACTCGATGAAACAGGAGTGACTGCTGATTACAAAATTATTCGTGTATCTGCACACTGGATGGTTCGCGGTACTTCGCGCACCACATTTGCGGTGACCACCATTTCTCCTACAGGTATCGAAACTCTTGCTGCAGGGGGAACGCTCCGCATTAATGTGTTCGATACCGCTGCAGCTCCTGTTTCGGGGGCAAGTGTACGGATTGTAAATTCTTCCGTTTCTCCCGCGGTTGATGTGACCGTGACGACGGGCACATCAGGGGCAATCGCATTTCCTGGGGCTCCGCCAGGCTCTGGGTATCAAGTGACGGTCACAAAAACCGATTATTCTTCTGCGCAAACATATCCAGTAACAACTGAGAATCAGAATCCGAATCCTGGGCACGCTTCTGTTGTCGACGAAACCACCACGACGCTCAGTCTTTCTATAGATAAAACAGGAACACTTCGTCTTTTGACGTTCTCTCCTGTGGGTCCAGGAGAATTTGAAGATGTGTTTTCTGGTACGTCTTTTCTATCTGCAACATCAAGCACAGAAGTTCTTGGTGGGGCGCTTCAGCTCGAAGCTATAGAAGGCAATTACGCTACGTTTGGCACTGCTACATCAACCGCCATCACCCCGCAGTATCTTTCTTCTTGGAATTCCGTTTCATGGAATGCAGTTACACCCGCTGATACTACCGCTACAGTAGCGCTCTATTATTGGAATGGGTCGACATATGTACTCGTGCCCGATTCTGAAATTCCTGGCAACAGTGCGGGGCTCACGAGTGGAAGCGTCGATATTTCAGCGCTCTCCGTTGTAACGTATGGAACACTAAAACTTCAAGCCGCACTGAGTTCAAGTGACGCAGGAGTGACGCCCGAGATACGTGATTGGAGTGTTTCATATACAGCAGGCCCGACGCCGTTAGCAGACGTCGATTTTGATATTCGCGGCGCAAAAACAATCGGGGTCTCTTCTCAGGGTGCTCCTCTATATAAGTACGATGAATCGCACACCACAACGCAATTTGGAGAATGGATTATTGATCCGATTGAAGCCGATTTGTATACAATTTCTCTGCCTTCAGCGTCCCCCCACACGATTTCAGAGATGTGTGTACCTGCGCCATCCGTTTCACCCGATACAGACCTTTCGGTTTCTGTAACGTTGGTGGACGCGGTAACTAATTCACTTCGTGTTGTTGCGATAGGAAATGGAGCGCAAATTGGAAATGCTACGGTCACCATTGTGGGTGGGGTAAATCAGAACAAACAAACATCCGCGTGCGGACAAGCGTTTTTCGGAGGGATACCTGCTGGTTCATACACTGTCACCGTTTCTGCGCCAGGATACTTAGATTCTGTTGAAACACTTTCAGTTACAGGTTCGACGGTTGTATCAGTAGCGCTTACTGCATCCTGATATGAAAAGAGGAATGACTATGACAAGCAAGGAGCGCCATGAGAACTTGTTCTCATGGCGTCCGAGCGCCGTCAGAGCAGGCCACCTTCGTGGCATGACTTTGATTGAGGTGGTAGTAACGGTCGGCATCGTCGCTGTTATTACAGTTGCTATTACCCAGTCCGTTATAGTTTTTTACCGCGCAAATCGCGTGGCGTTTGAAGAGTCCTATCAGATTCGAAGCGCCGAGCGCGGATTGCAGGTGTTAATACGCGATTTGCGCGAAGCAACGTATGGTGACAACGGCGCGTATCCTTTGGGCGCAATTGCGTCCTCATCAATTACGTTTTACGCAGACGTCGATAGAACAAATCCAATTGAACAAGTGCAGTATCGTTTATCGGGACAGCGATTAACGCGCACTGTCAGAAGCTCCACAGGAAATCCACCGACCTACACAGGAGCAGTTTCCACGTCAACAGTTTCAGATTACGTAAGAAATTTTGATGACAACATTTCTCTGTTTCGTTACTACGATGCCGCAGGCGCCGAAGTGACTTCGAGTGCCGAGATCGCTCGGGTCGTCTCCGTGTCGGTCAACATCATAGTGGACATAACACCGATTCACGCGCCAGGAGAGTTTACACTGAGGTCAGGAGCAACACTTCGAAATCTCCGCCCACAGTAACAATGAAAAAAACAAGCCGAGCACATTTCGTACTTCTCGTGTTGGTATTTTCCGCCGTTTTTATGACGCTTATCGCCACTCTCTCTGGTTTTATTTTCGTACAAAAAAAAGTTCAGCTGGCTGAAGTGAACAAACAAAAAGCACAGAATTTAGCGGAGGCAGGCCTTGAGTACTATCGCTGGCACTTGGCGCACTACCCTGATGACCTGCAGGATGGTACGGGGGTTGCTGGCCCGTACGTACACACCATTACCGATCCCGAAGGAGGAACTGTGGGCACGTTCTCACTCGACATCGGCGGAACAACTGCATGCAATGAATTGACAGATATCACCATCACCTCGACAGGTGCTTCCACAAACGACCCCTCATTTAAACGCACGCTTGTTGCGCGCTACGCAAAGCCAACCGTTGCAGATTATTCAACCATCACAAATTCAAATGTGTGGGTAGGCAGTGACCGTGTGATTTCAGGACCGTACCACAGTAACGGCGGTATTCGTATGGACGGTACACACAACGCCACAGTTTCTTCTGGTGTTTCTACGTGGTCATGCACTTCGTCATTCGGATGTTCTCCAACGTCAAATCAAAACGGCGTTTTCGGTTCGGGCGGACCATCATCACTGTGGCAGTTCCCCGCTCCGCAGGTGGACTTTAACGGCATCACTGTTGATCTCAATAAAATAAAAAATCACGCCACCTCCTCGGGCACCTACATCCCTCCATCTGGCGGATACGGATATCGTGTAACGTTCAACGCAGATGGAACGGTGAACATCAGAAGAGTGGTCGGGACAACGCAGGTGTGGGGGTATAGCTTGGAAAATGATTGGGTGCAGGAGAGAACAGTGATGTCGAATGTGCAGGCGCAAACGCTGTACACCATCGATGCGGACTGCCCGATTATTTTTGTCGAAGACAACGTGTGGGTAGAAGGAGTCGTGTCGGGGAAAATTGTGCTCGCCGCAGCAGACCTTATTACGCCTGGCGTTGAACGCTCCGCAATTATCAATAACAACATCACGTATGCGAGCGCGTCTGGGAACGGACTCACGCTCATTGGTGAAAAAGATGTTTTGATTGGGCTTCAGGTGCCAGACGTGATGACGATACACGGAATATTTATTGCGCAAAACGGAAAATTCGGAAGAAACCACTATTGCCAGAACGATTGCTCAACGACATCAGGGAACCAAGGTTTGCCTGGGAGTCTTGACCCGTATGTACTTCGCAATACATTAACTACCAACGGCACAGTTGTTTCGAATGGGCGAGTGGGTACGAAGTGGACCAGTAACGGCACATTCGTCTCTGGGTTTAGTCAGCGGTACGACAACTTTGACCGCACTCTTTCATCAAATCCACCGCCCTTTACCCCAGTGACGTCAGACGACTACAAATTCATCATTTGGCAGGACCAGAACATTCCGTTCTAATGCCTAGCTTCGCAAGGTATAATAATTACTATGTCTAGATCCGTCGAAGCAGTAGGAGCTCAGATTTTTCAGAGTATTCCGGTGGAGACGGCGGGAACAATTAAAGACGCGCAAAAGGCGCTTAAAAATCAGAACTTAGCTGGTGCGTGGGCGTTTAATTTCATTCAACATCAATTTCGTTTTGGGCAAATTCCGAAACCGCCTGAACTCGCCGACTTTGATGATGGACACCGTCATCATTTACTCGGAGTGAAGCCGCCCGTCTCTTTTCATGCGACCAGTAAAGGGTTTGAATTTTTGACGCATGATTCGCGAGACGTGTGGGATTCGGAACGTGACCGAGCCGTGGTGTACGCTCCTTATACTGGCGACGTGTAATCTTCTTCACGCACATTTGTAAGAAGTATAGAGTTATATGATAAAACTCATCGTTGGTAATTGGAAATTATATATAAAAAGTTTAGAAGAAGGAAAGAAACTTCTAAAGGCTATTGATAAAAAAATGCCCCGCGGCGTGAAAACAACCGTGGTTGTCTGTCCGCCCGTGGCATTAGCGGCAGCACTTCGCCGTGAGTACAAAGGGAAAAGAATCGCGTTTGGGACTCAGGATACGTTTTGGGAAACAGATGGCGCGTTTACTGGCCAAGTGTCAGCCACACATCTTGCATCTGCGGGCATTTCGTATGTGCTTGTGGGGCACTCGGAACGGCGCGCACTCGGGGATACAGATGAAATGGTCGCAAAAAAAGCTGTTTCTGCTCTTTCTGCAAAATTACATCCGATTATTTGCGTCGGTGAAACAGAGCGCGATCAAGATGGAAAATTTTTCTCAACAATTGAAAAAAGTGTCAAAGCGTCTCTCTCGCGTATTGAGCCAAAAGACGCAGGAAAATTTACGGTTGCGTATGAGCCTGTGTGGGCAATAGGAAAAACAGAGGCCGCTTCTCCGCGCGTTGCTGCTGAAGCAATTCTCTACATCAGAAAGACAATTGCAGATATGTGGGGGAGAGAGAAGGCTATGAAAGTTAGAATTATTTACGGAGCTTCCGTAGATGCGGAGAACGCCGCGCTCTTCAAAGAAGAAAAAAGCATTCATGGGCTTCTCCCAGGGCGCGCTTCAACTGACGCCGAAGAATTTACAAATATAATCCGAGCGTTTTCATAATCGTATGGTCCGAAGCATTAGCGAACTTAAAAATCTTTCAGGTGCGCGCGTGTTGGTGCGTCTTGATTTGAACGTGCCGATTCAAAACGGAGGAGTGGAGGATCCCTATCGCATTGAGCGCGCGCTTCCGACAGTGAAATATCTTTTGGATCACGGTGCGCGCGTAGTGTTGATGAGCCACATGAGCGACAAAATGGGCACGCTGCAGCCTGTGTATGCGTATCTGAAAACAAAAATTCACGTTTCGTTCGTTGATGATATTAGTGGCACTAAGGCACGCGAAGAAGCGGGGAAGCTTGGAAACGGAACGGCGCTTCTCTTGCAGAACATACGTCGTGATGCGCGCGAAGAAGCGAATGACGAAGGTTTTGCTCGCGAACTCGCGTCTCTTGCCGATATATATGTGAACGATGCGTTCCCCGTGTCGCACCGCGCGCATGCGTCTGTCGTCGGTGTTTCAAAACTACTTCCTTCGTACGCAGGCTTTCAACTGGTAGCGGAAGTAGAAGGCCTTTCTCCCGCACTTTCTCCTGAAAGCCCGTCACTCGCAATTGTGGGTGGTGCGAAATTGGTGACGAAAGTGAAATTGATTGACACTCTGCTTTCAAAATACGATTACGTGTTTGTGGGCGGGGCAATTGTAAACGATTTTTATCGCGCAAAAGGATACGAAGTCGGAAAATCGTTGGTGTCAGGGGCGGATCACGCGAAACCGATGCTCACGAATTCAAAAATTATTCTTCCGAATGAACTGATTGTGTTAAACCCCGCAGGTTCGCACGAAACGGTGGCAACCGAAGTGGGAACGGAAGATGTGATTATCGATATTTCGCCGACGGCAATCCAGAAATTGGCGCCGATTGTGGCGAAATCAAAATCTATTCTTTGGAATGGTCCGATGGGAAATTTTGAAAAAGGCTTTCGTTCAGGCACCGATGATCTGGCAAAACTCATTGCAGGCTCAAGCGCGAAATCCGTTGTCGGGGGTGGCGACACGCTTTCTTCCATTCAGAGCTTGAATCTTATGGATAAATTTTCTTTCGTCTCAACAGCAGGTGGCGCCATGCTCGATTTCCTTGCAAACGGCACATTGCCAGGTATTGAGGCGTTGAAAAACTCAAAGTAATTCATCTTGTTCGCTTGACCCTCTGTGAAAGAGGAGTACCCTCATTTATATGAGAAGAGTAGAGGCTGGACTAATGTCACTTGCCACACTCGCGGTTTCCGCCGTTCCCGCGTTAGCTGCTGAACAACGCACCTTTTCCCGAATCCCGCAGATGGCTACTGCGAGAGAAGCTCAGGCGGAAAATCCCATGGCAGGGGCGGATTTACATGCATGCGTGCACAGAGCCGAACCTTTCGAGCGCGGGGTTATCGATGCAGGAACGTTCAATGACGGAATGAGAATACTAAGTTCCATAGGAAGTTATTATTTCGAACGCAATGTGGGCCCGATTGAACAACAGCTTGCCCGAGCCGACCGCTACAATGCATCTCTTGAAGGTTGTTCTGCGGATGACTTACGTGTTGCCGCATATTTTATAAATACGTGGTTTCCTGAGAGCTCAATTCAGACAGACATAGACCTACCAATTAGTATCACCTCGCGATCTTTCGCGACAGGAGAAATTCGACGGAGGCTTGAACAAGCAGTGAGGGATGAGAGGCGCTCGGGCGTTTGAGCGCAAATTTATAACCCAACCTCAACTTCTTTTGGATACGGGATAAGGTGCACATGCGTATGGGGCACTTGGTCGCCGACAATTGATAGTTTTACGAGACTTGCGTCGTGTTTTTCCTTAAGCTCTTTTGCAAGTTTTTTTGATACGCGGAACAAATGGTCGGACAATTCGTCAGGGAGTTCGTAAAACCATTGATAATGCTCCTTCGGAATAAGAAGTGTGTGTCCTGGGGCTTTCGGCCTAATATCCAGAAATGCAATGAGTTTGTCATCCTCGTACGTTCGCGGGGAAGGAATTTCGCCTGCGACGATTTTGCAAAATACACAGTTATCCATGCGCCCATGCTAACATTTTCTAAATGCACCCCTTGGTTACGCGAATACTTGAGAATAGAAAAATCACCGACCACGAAGCGTTCCTGAACCCTTTGTACGATGCCCGCCACGACCCGTTCCTTTTGAAAGGAATGGAGGTGAGCGTAGCGCGCATCCTCTCTGCAATAGAAAAAGGCGAGAAAATGGCGGTCTGGCATGACTACGACTGCGACGGTATTCCTGGCGGTTCGCTTCTTTTTGATTTCTTCCGCCAAATCGGTTTCCCAATTCTGACGTATGTAGCTGAAAGAAGTGAGGGGTACGGCCTGAATGAAACAGGAATTCAGAAATTAAAAGACGAAGGCGCGACTTTGATAGTGACCGTCGATTGCGGAATCACCGACGTGGAAGAAGTGGAATTCGCACGCACGCTCGGCATCGACGTTATCATCACCGATCACCATCTGCCACAGGCGATGCTTCCGCCCGCGTTTGCGGTCATCAATGCGCATCAGGCGGACGATGTGTATCCGTTCAAAGGGTTATGTGGAACAGGTGTCGCGTTCAAACTTGTAGAGGCCCTGATCCAGAAAAATAAATCTTCCCATATATGGGAACACAAAGAGGGGCAAGAGAAGTGGTTGTTGGATTTGGTTGCAGTCGCCACGATTGCCGACATGGTGCCGCTTACAGGCGAAAACCGCACACTTGTTCGCTACGGGCTCACCGTGATTCACAAAGGCAGACGCCCAGGGCTTCGCGCACTTCTTGAGGCGGAGAAAATCCCACTTCACTCTGTCACCGAGGATGACATCGCGTTTTCAATTGCGCCGAAGATTAATGCGTCTTCGCGCATGAAGAGCCCAAAGTTGGCGTTTGAGCTTTTGACGACGGAATCCTCTGAGCGCGCAAAAGAAATTGCCAAGGAACTAGTAAAGCTGAATAAAGACAGAAAGATGGAAGGCATGCGCGTTTCAAAAGATGTGAAGAAAAAAATTGAAGGTTTGCCGACCTTGGGTTCCGTTATTGTGATGGGAAGTCGCGAGTGGCGCCCGTCACTTTTGGGCATCGCCGCAACGAGCGTGGTGCAGACGTATCAAAAGACAGTGTGTTTGTGGGGGGTGGATCCTTCGACAGGCTCAGGACAGGCGGAGCTGATTAAAGGTTCGTGTCGTTCGGACGGGAAAGTAAACATCGTGGATTTGTTGGTGGAAGCAAAAGACGCGTTCTTGGATTTCGGCGGACATGAACTTTCAGGTGGTTTTTCTGTCGACCCAAATTCAATTCACACGTTGCCTGCGCAACTGGAAGCCGCGCATCAAAGACTGATGGAAAAGAATGCGGGGAACGAGGTAGAAATTGTGGACTTGGAAAATATTGAAAGTCATCTGAATCTCACGGAAGTAAACGACATGGCGTACGAAGCCCTCCGCACCTTGGCGCCGTTCGGCCAGCAGAACCCGAAACCCATATTTCGCCTGAAGGGCGTCACCGCGTACGCGATTACGTATTTCGGAGCAAGCAAGGAACACGCACGCATAACCCTGACCGATGATTCAGGCGCTCGGGCAGACGCCATAGCATTTTTCTTCCCGAGAACGACATTCAAAGACACCCTCGCGCTTTTGTCCGACGGAGACACGTGTACCGTAGACGCCTGTATAGAGCGCTCCTATTTTGCTGGCCGTAGGGAACTGAGGCTTCGGATTGAGAATCTGGTGTTGTAGTTTGAGTCTGGGTAAGGTGACCGCACACGCTTAATCGTTAGAAGGATACTTATAGAATAAAATTTAAATATGGCAGACGAACATAACGGGAATTTAATTGTAGATCTTTTGGCAGCTGAAGATTCACGTGAAGTAGTAAGAGTACTTAATGAGATGGATGAAATCAAAGATCCCTCCTTTACTGGGGCAATTATGAAAACTTACTATCGGTTTACAGACTCAACCATTCCGCATTATTTCATTTCTAGTTTGAAAAAATACTCATCCCCACAAGTTAAAAAATTTTTAACCGACGTTGCTTCCGACCCCAAATCTCCCGAAGCAGCCTTTATTTGGAGTTTAGACTATCTTGCCGATATAAATTTTCTTGACGATCGGGTTATCTCTCGCATAAAAGAGATACTCTCTTCCGATGATGATTTCTTACCTTTCGACATCTCGCAAATGGCGAAGTTTTTAAAATTTGCTGGAGCACTTCAAGGCGTTGACGCTCAATTTCTAACTATTGTAAAAAAACAAAAACTTCAAAAAGATACTAGAGAAACGGCGATCCGCGCACTCTTAGAATTAGATCCAACAAAATACCTCCAATGGTTTATAGATAATTTTCAGTCCCTAGTAGATTCAAAATCTGATAATGTAATCGCTGAAGTCTTAACCACTTGGAACGGAAGTCTTGTCACAAAACTTGAAGAAATGATTCTTGAGGATGGCAATGATAGAGCTAAGGAGCTAGTCACTGCGAAACACGATCGAATAAAGAAAGATTTAAAAAAAGAATCGGAAAAGAAAGCGGAATCTACCGCCACTACATTTTCTAATGCGGACGTCATCGATGAAATTTATCGACTTAAAAGAACCATTAACCTTCATACTCTTTCCGACAGTGGGTTCGGATTCCAATTACTCCCCGATTCAGATTTACTTGCTTCGCAAATGCGAAACGCTAACAGCGAGGCTGAACTCATTAAATCCGCTATTGATCTAAGGGCGACAAGTATGCTTTTCCATGAAAGCATAGAAAATCATGGCATAGATTTCGAAACTGCAAAGCAACACATTCCCAACACAAATGAGGAAGAAATGAAAGCCCCGCTGAATAAGTTTTATTTATTTTTGATTTCGCGTTCAAAAGATGTCCCTGATGATCTATTTGGGCTAAGACGTCTTAACTTGGTTCCTAATAAATCCGCACATCCGGACGATCAAGAGGGTATGGTAAAAGCGTTGACCAAATTAGACCTTCTAGAATTCTATAAAAATGGTGATTGGCTCAAAATTCAAAGAGCGTTATTAGAGCTTTATAGAGATTCGCTAAGGGGTATTGATTTACTTTTTAGGTAACAATGAACTAAGAAATTTCTTTTTAGTTACTCTCGAATGCAGGGTAAACTACGTCGATGGCTGAAGTAACTATTTTCACAGACGGAGGTTCACGCGGGAATCCAGGGCCAGCAGGTTCTGGGGCGGTTATATATAAGGACGATGTTGAAATCGCACACGTTTCTAAATACCTCGGAATTCAGACAAACAACTTTGCCGAATACGAAGCGCTGATTCTTGCACTTCAAACTACACACAAAGTTCTCGGAAGCCCCGTCACTGCCCCTGTCACCATCAAAATGGACTCGGAACTGATTGTGAAACAGATGAAGGGGGAATATAAGGTAAAACACCCAGTGTTGAAGGAGAAACATCAGGAAGTCCGCCTCTTGATTATGGAATCGTTTCCCAACATCAAATTCCAGCACGTCCCACGCGAAGAAAACAAAGTGGCCGACCAATACGCGAACGACGCCATGGATCGTGGGTCATAAGTGCCGCGGCGCATAAGCATGCGCGGTGCATAAACACCACGGCAAAGTCTACCGTCATATCCTGACCTACCGCCACATCCTGACATCCTGTCTTAATGTCAACGTGTTACCATGGTAACACGTTGACATACTAATTATAGAGAGCGCGCATCAAGACACATAGAGCGCGGTAACATTATTCAATGCCCCACTGGGTAGCGCGTGGAATAGTCCCTATTCTCTGTGTTTTTGTTATTTTCGGCGCCGCGCTGTATTCCGTTTTCGCTCCTGCTCCTGTTTCGCCCGCTCTCACCTCGGCTGTAGACACCGAAACGGTAATTGAAGGTGTAGTTTCACGCGACCCTGATATCAGAGAGAAATTTATTTTCCTCACCGTCGACGTAGACACAGTAAACGAAGAACAAACAAAAGGAAGAATACTTGCTTCGGTCGACCGCTTTTCAGACATCAGCTACGGCGACCGCATAACCGTTTCAGGGAAACTGAAACTCCCTGAACCGTTCGAAACTGATGGCGGCAGAACGTTTGATTACCCGAAATATCTTTTGGCGCACGGCGTCACGCACACCGTACAGTTTGCCGATGTCGAAGTTCTCGGCAGTGGAGAGGGGAACGTGTTAGTCGCCACGCTTTTGGGATTGAAACACGCACTCGTCGAAGGCATACAGCGCGCGCTTCCTGAGCCAGAAAGCGCGCTTTTGGCGGGGTTACTGCTTGGAGAAAAACAATCGCTTGGAGAAAAAATTACTGAATCATTCCGAAACGCAGGAGTGGTGCACATAATTGTCCTTTCAGGCTACAACGTCGCTCTCGTCATAGGTGCGATTTTATTTATTGCGCAAAGAATTTTCTCCCGTGGCGTTGCGCTCGCTGTTGCGGGCGTTGGCATACTGGCGTTCGTGGTCATGACGGGCGCCACGGAAACGGGCGTTCGCGCATCAGTGATGGCGCTCATTGTGCTTCTTGCGCAATTCTTGCGACGTCCCACGGAAGGCGTGCGCATACTTCTCATTGCAGGTGCGGGCATGGCGCTTTTCAATCCGTATCTGGTGCTGTTTGACCTTTCGTATCAGTTGTCGATGCTCGCCACACTGGGGCTCGTGCTGTTTTCGAATCCCCTGCAAAAACGAATGCAGTTTGTGCCTGAAACTTTAGGCTTGAGAGAAATTGTTGCCACCACAGTTGCCACACAAATCACTGTGCTTCCGCTTTTGATTTTTTCTATTGGTTCCGTCTCTGTTGTTTCTCTCATCGCAAACATCCTCGTCTTGCCAGCGGTCCCAGCGGCAATGCTTTTTGGTTTCGTGGCGGCAATCGTGAGCCTGCTTTCCTCCGTCCTAGCGTTTCCATTCACCGCGCTTGCGTATGCAATTCTCCACTACATCATTCAAATTTCCGTGTGGCTCGGCAGTTTTTCTTTCTCCGCATTTGCAATTCCTGCAGAGCTTTCACTTGAAACGCTCGGAATGTTGCTCGCACTCTATGCGCTCGCATTTCTGTTTGTTTCAAAATCAAAAACCATCAATTGAAGGTTATTCAGTTTTATCTTCAGAAGCTATTTGCGGGTCGAAGCCACGCTCGCGTAGGCGTTCAATGTCTAGTTCATCAGCTCGCGTGCGTGGTGCGCGGACAATAACGGGAGTTCTGGTGGTAGGCACTGAAACATCTGTGTCCGATGTGTCTATCCCTGCTTTTTCTTTTTCTCCTTCAGTCATAACGTTTAAAATTATTTATTACGCCGCCGTGCGGTGTGCCGCTGCAGGCGCTGGGGCGTGATCATTTGCTGGGGCATGCGGATCAGCGTCATGGGCTGCTTCAGCTCCGTGCGCGGCTTCAGTTCCGTGTCCACCTCCGTGTTCACCGCCATGGCCGTCACCATGCGCTTCACCGCCATGTGCTTCTCCGTGTCCACCACCATGTGCATCTCCGTGACCACCACCATGATCTCCGCCGTGCGCGTCTCCATGACCTCCGCCATGGTCGTCGCCATGTCCTCCTCCGTGTTCATCACCGTGGCCGCCGCCGTGGTCGTCACTGTGACCAGCCTCTTCACCCTTCACCGCAAGACCACCGACAATTGGCACAAATACAGGAATCGGTTTTAGCACTTCGGAAATAAACCAAACTGGCCCTGGCAATTTTTTATTGTCATTCGCTACTTCTCCTCCTGCTGGTGCACCTTCCGCGCTCATTGCGGGGGAGTATAGCACTACACAATACTTTTGTAAAAAGTAAAATTCGCTTGCCTGTTATGCAAACCTCTTTTCCAGTGCCGCCGTCTTAAGAGAAAATATCTGTCTCGCTCACTACGCCACGACCACTTGCTAGCCAATGCTTCTGGTCCTCCGTCGGCACGGGGATTTTCGCCTCTTCTTTAATCGGCTTTTCTCGTTTTAGAGCTTCTTGTCTTCTTAAATACGCATTGTCAGGGCCGAGTTCTATAACCATAATTCTTTCAATACATTAGCTTATTAAGACCACATTCCTGTTGCGCCTCCTCTCGGCGGTTCAGGTTCGTTGTTTTCTCGCGCCCTCTGTTCTCGCTCTTTAACGGCAAGTCTGAAACCGTTTGCAATCAATAACTCAAAAAGGGATAGCGGGCGCCCTCCCGCATCAGTAGCTATTTTTCTCTCATGATTACCCATAGCGTTTTGTTATAGCATCTCCGTTCAGGTTTTTGGAGAAAGCCTCTACATATTTTGCTTTTTCAGCAGGTACGTAATCTACCATAAAGGCGTGCTCCCACATGTCGAGGGCAAGAATCGTGGTGAGGCCGTTCAATTGCCCAAGCTCGTGGTCGGCGACGAAGTGATTGGTGAAGCGGTTTGTTTTCGCGTCGTAGGAAAGTATTGCCCAACCGATACCGCGCATCATTGAAACTCCTTTGAATTGGGCGAGCCACGCATCGTACGAGCCATACTGAGCCGAAAGCGCCTCCGCCAATTTCCCGCCGATAGGTGAGGGAGCGCCTTCCCACTGTGAGAAGTAGTGTTCATGCATGCGCATACCGTTCCATTCGAATCCAATTCGGCGAGTGACTTCGGAAAGCGCGTACGCGTTTTTCTCAGAGTCTTTCATCAAATCCGCCTGCACCGATTCAAGGGTGTTTAAAAATTTTACGTAGCCTTCGTAAAGCTTTATATGAACGTCCAACTGCTTCTCGGAAATCCCATCGAGAGCGTTAAAGGTGAATTTTTGAGCGGTGTACATATATGTTTGTTTAGAGATACCATTATGGCATGCGCGCTGTTTTCATTCTTGTTTTGATTGCCCTCTGTGCAATTGTTTTCGCAGTGCCGACTCCGAACGGGCTTACGGTTTCTTTTTTTGATGTCGGACAGGGTGATGCGATTTTTATTCAAACGAAAGACGGCGTTGAGCTTTTGATTGACGGCGGGCCCGATTCTTCAGTCCTTCGTGGTTTAGGAAATCGCATGCCGTTTTGGGATAGGAGTATTGATGCGGTTGTTGCCACGCACCCCGACAAGGACCACATCGGCGGACTGGTGGACGTGCTGAAGAGGTACGATATCGGCACAATTGTTGAATCTGGAGTTTCTCACAATACTTCGTTCACGCGTTCGTTTGAGTTGGGAGCGCAGTCAGAAAACGCCGCGCGTATCCTCGCGCGGCGCGGTATGCGATTCATGCTTGGGGAAGATGTGTACGCAGATGTTTTGTATCCCACCACAGACGTTTCAAGTCTTAAAGATACAAACGCAGGTTCAATTATTCTGCGTGTGGTGTACGGAGAAGTTGAATTTATGTTGACGGGCGATGCGCCGCTTTCGGTAGAAAAATCTTTGCTCGCTAGTTACGGAGAAAAATTGCAGAGCGATGTATTGAAAGTGGGGCACCACGGCTCAAAAACATCGAACGTAGAAAGTTTTGTGACAGCGGTCAACCCGCAGTACGCTATTTTCTCTCGAGGATGCGGCAACAGTTATGGTCACCCACACGAAACGGTTGTCGCGCTATTTGAGAAATTAAAAATCCCCACACTCGATACGTGTAGGGAAGGAATGATTACGTTTGTTTCAGACGGCGAGACGGCTAGTCTCAGGCATTAGTGCTCCAACATCCGCATTTCTACCAAGAGGAGTGGTTCCGAAACCGCACGAATTGCATGGACCTGAAGGACTTCGCATCAACGCAGAACACAGAAGGCACACTCCATACCCCGCGGACCTTGCTTCGCGATATATCCGAGCTGACCCATTACAGCCAAGTCGGTCAAGCTCAGATCTGAGGTACTCAAGTGATGGCTTCTCTGACATCGCTTAAACGACGCCTGCTTTCTTAAGCGTAGCGTATGCACCGCGCTTACCGATGGTCTTCAATGCGCGAGCAGAGACGGTCAAGGTAATAGTTTTGTTGAGTTCAGGTATAAAAATCTTCCTCTTCTGGAGGTTAGCCTTTCTGCGGACCTTCACCGTAGGGTTGTACTGGGTTGCGCGAGTTCTGTTCGAATAGCGCCCTCCTGTAAGGGATGATTTGCCAGTGATTGCGCATTCCTTTGCCATAGTCCGAGCATACTACTATATGAGCCTTTTTTTGACAAATCAGCGTTCTTGACGCGCACACCGAGAAGAGTAGGCTCTAGGGGTATGGCATCAGTGGCAAAGGAAAAGGCGACAGGAGACCCTGTTCCAAGTGAAGCACACTTAAAGAAAGTGTGCCGTCACGGGCAGGGAGAAAAAGCCTGCAAATTTTTGGCCGTTGGCGGTAGTGCTGGACCTTTGTGTATGAAAGCAAACGTTGGATATAAACAGGCTCACTTTTACAGAAAAATCGATTTAAAAACATTTCCTGGCGATCCTCAGGGTGAAAATTGCACTGGCGCTCCTGATTTTCTAATTACGGGACGGGTGGAGTAGGTTATGGCAATTCCTGAAGGCCATGTGGAAAAAGTTTGTCTTCGTCATGACACGATGTGTCCGCGCCTAGTAATTTTTGTTGATGCAGTAAAGAAGACTCGGAGGTTTGAGTGCATGAAAGGACGAGAAAGTAGTACGCACTTTTTTGAAGTAATGTTTGCTGATGAACCCGAAATTATTCAGGCGATGAACGATGCTCGGCCAATCGGAAATTGTAGTGGGGCACCAGCGTATTTTGAATATCCGCCCGAAGACTAGACTTTCTGAAGATACGCACATATAGTGCGGCGTTTCCACGCACTGCCGTCAGCGTGGCGATGTTTGAATGATTTTTCTATTTTATGAATTGTTAGGTACCCATTGAAAAATTCTCTGAGTGCGTGTTCGGTCCACACGTATTCTGGCGCGCCGATTTCGGGATGCATGTACATGCCGATTTCAGGGCCAGGGTTTTCGCGAAGCATGCGCTCAGCATTCAAGTCATCGTCCAAAAGGAATGACTTAAAGAAAAGCCAACCGCCAGGCCGAAGCACGCGGAGTATTTCTGAGCGCAAATGCTCGCGCTCATGGCGAAGAAGTACATGCGAGCTCATCATGTCGAGGGCCAGCATGACTGATGAATCAGGAAGAGGAATTGGATCTGCAATGGAGCCGACTTCGAAGGTGAGCTGAAGCCCTCCTGCGTTTTTGCGTGCCTGCATGATCGCTTCCTTAGAAGTGTCGTACCCGAATCCGTGGACGCCAAATTCTTTGGCAAGATAAATAAGGTTCCTTCCGTTCCCGCAACCCAAGTCCACTGTTTTCGTGGTGACATTTAAAAATTTCTTCCCGTGCTCGCGCAGAAGATAGCGAGTAAATTTTTCCAAATCCTCAGAAGCCGTGTCTGAAAGTTCAAGGTGCGTAGGATTTTTATACTGTTTGTTCCAGAAATCTTTTTGCGGCATTCACATCAACTGTACCCTTTAGCCTGCGCGCTGTACACTTATACGCATGGAAACTATTGGTTTTGTAATTCTCGGGCTCATTATCTTTTCGATAATTCTTCACGAGATTGCACACGGCTATGTGGCGTACTGGCTCGGCGATCCAACTGCAAAGTACGCGGGAAGGATGACACTCAATCCTTTTCCACACATCGATCCTGTTGGTTCAGTGCTTATACCAGGAATCGGTTTTATGCTTGGCGGTTTCATACTCGGGTGGGCAAAGCCTGTGCCCATAAATCCGTACAACTTGAAGTACGGAAAGTGGGGTGAATCGCTCGTAGGGTTTGCAGGACCCGCAACAAACATGCTTATTGCCTTTGTTGCACTACTTGTCATCCGATTCGCAGGAGGGGTGATGTCCGAGAGTGGCACGGAAATACTTGCGGCGGTTGCCTATAGCAATGTGGGCCTCGCACTTCTCAACATGCTTCCTATCCCGCCGTTGGACGGTTCAAAAGTGCTTGCAGCATTTCTTCCGCCAGCTCTCTATATTCAGTATCGCGGACTTGAGAACCTAACTTACTCTCTTGGGCCAGTAGGGTTACTCGTTGTCCTCATAGTTATATTTAACTTCCTCTCCCCAGTGCTTTCAGGCATTACTCGTGCCATTTTCGGTTTCCTGACGGGGGTTGTCTTCTGACCCCCAGAATGTGCTATACTAAGTATAGCACAGCGAGGTTTTCGGCATTCTCTGACTCTTATCCTTGCTTTTTAAATAGCGATTCTGTATAGTACGCGCACTGCCTTTGTGGCAGTTTTTCGTAGACAAATGTCCACAATCAATCAACTCAGACGCAAACCTCGCACTATCAAGAAGAGGAAGAGCAAAACAACAGCGCTACAGCGCGGTTTTAACGTATTGAATAACCGTCCTACTTTCTATCCATCTCCGTTCAAGCGCGGTGTGTGCACGAAAGTAACTACAAAGACTCCAAGAAAGCCGAACTCAGCTGTTCGTAAAATTGCCCGCGTCCGTCTTTCAAACGGAATGGAAGTTACGGCATACATTCCAGGAGAAGGTCACAACCTTCAGGAACACTCTGTGGTTATGCTCCGCGGTGGTCGTACAAAAGACCTTTCACTTCGCTACAAAGTTGTCCGTGGCCGTTTGGACACTGCAGGTTTGGAGAAACGCCGCCGCGGTCGCTCACGATACGGTGCTAAGAGACCGAAAGCCTAATATTTCATGAGACGAAAGATAAAAAATAAACATACCGTTGCTCCCGAGGCTAAATACCAGTCTGAGCTTTTGGCACGTTTTATAAACGTCATCATGCAGGACGGTAAAAAATCAGTTGCTCGCTCGGTGGTTTACGCCGCGCTTGATGAAATCAAGAAGCGTGATGCATCTGCCGACCCTCTAGTTATCTTTGAAACCGCAATTCAGAATGTCGCTCCGACTGTTGAAGTACGCTCACGCCGCGTGGGAGGTGCAAACTACCAGGTGCCACGCGAAGTACGCCCTGAACGCCGTCGCTCTTTGGCATTCCGCTGGATTGTGGCTGCAGCACGCGCAGGTAAAGGTAAACCGATGGCTCAAAAATTGGCTGACGAACTCTTGGCAGCAGTGAAGAACGAAGGTTCTGCAATCAAGAAACGCGAAGACGTGCACCGCATGGCGGAATCAAACCGCGCGTTTGCCCATCTCGCTTGGTAAGCAATTTGCCGAAGGCAAATTGCTTTCGATCATCGCTCGTTCGGGAATGTAAATAAATTTCCATTCCCCTCACTCACTCGATCGTAGTTCCCGAAAGCCCCAAACTGGGGCTTTTTTATTGCGTATTTGTCGGAGTTCGGTACATTAGAAATATGACAAGTCGAAATGTTATGGGGCATGAAGAGGCGGCTCTCATCCGAACCGTGAATGCTCGATATGCTGAGGAAGCTGCACGCGTCGTTAAGGCACTTCAGCGCCAAGCAGGAGGAGGAAGAGCCTTGGAACATTTGAATGCTGTAAGGGCTGGTTTGACTGGAAAGGAGGCGCCGAAACGCACAGGGGACTAATAATTGATTGATTTTTTTACAATCTCCAGTATTCTTGCTTGTAACGCTTCGGCGTTTTTGTTTTTACTGATGTATGGTCTGGAAACCAAAAGTAATCGAAGGGGGGCGTTCTGAAGCCCAAGAACAGGGCAGTAATGAAAGACGTCCGAAAAGGTCTGCGCCAGGCGAAGCGTTTGTCTTGGGACAGGGAGGCTTCTCCCCGATCAGTAAAGGCCAGGGGGACGCGATGTGGAATTTCTTGGATTTAGATAGAAAAAAATAAATTAAATAATAAAATTAACCATGGCACGCGACTACCCACTCGACCGTACCCGAAACTTCGGAATCATTGCGCACATTGACGCAGGTAAGACTACGACCTCAGAACGCGTGCTGTACTACACAGGCTCTCAGCACAAAATCGGTGAGGTGCACGAAGGTGAGACCACCACTGACTGGATGGAACAGGAGCGCGAGCGCGGCATCACTATTACGGCAGCTGCGGTTACGTGTTTCTGGTCACCGACATACGTTGCTGATAAAAAAGATACAGCTCAGAAAATTCGTTTCAATATTATCGACACCCCTGGACACATCGACTTCACCGTCGAGGTGAAGCGCTCGCTTCGCGTTTTGGACGGAGCGGTTGTGGTGTTTGACGGCGTTGCAGGCGTCGAGCCACAGTCGGAAACTAACTGGCGCTATGCGGACGAAGGAAAAGTGCCACGCATTTGTTTCATCAATAAATTGGACAGAACGGGTGCTTCTTTTGAACGCTCGTACGCTTCTATTCTTGATCGTCTCACCAAGCAAGCGGTTCGTATGCAGATTCCTATCGGCGAAGAAGGAGAGCACAACGGAGTTATTGATCTTCTCGAAAACGACGCTGTGTATTTTGACGGCGACATGGGCGAGACTATCCGTCGTGAGGCAATTCCTGAAAATTTGAAAGCTGATGCCGCAAAGTACCGCGCGGAATTGATTGAAAAAATTGTTGCTGAAGACGACGTTGCGATGAACGCATACCTTGAAGGCAAGGAGCCCTCGATAGTTGAGTTGAAGAAAATTCTCAGAAAGGCAGTCATTGAAAACAAAATTGTTCCTGTGTTTGCAGGTTCCGCTTTGAAAAACAAAGGCGTTCAGCTGGTTTTGGATGCCGTCGTTGAATACCTTCCGTCACCGTTGGACATTCCTCCTGTAAAAGGCATTAGCCCGAAAACAGGGGAAGAGGTTATTCGAAACGCATCGGACAGTGAACCGTTCTGTGCGCTCGCGTTCAAACTTCAGACAGACCCATTCGTCGGTGCGCTGACATTCTTCCGCGTGTACTCAGGCTCAATTGCAGCTGGCTCATACATCTACAACTCAACAACAGGCACGAAGGAACGCCTTGGACGCATTGTGCGTCTGCAGGCGGACAAGCGTGAAGAAGTGAAAGAGGTGTTTGCAGGAGAAATCGCTGCAGCCGTAGGACTTAAAGAAGCAAAAACATCGCACACATTTTCTGACGAAGAGAACCCAATTGTGTTGGAGGAAATTAAATTCCCTGAACCAGTGGTTTCAATGAGAATTGAACCAGCAACAAAAGCGGACCAAGAAAAAATGGGTCTTGCGATGAAGAAACTTTCTGACGAAGATCCAACATTCCGCGTGTCGTCTGACACTGAAACAATGGAAACCATTATTTCAGGCATGGGTGAGCTGCACCTGGAAATTATCATTGACCGCATGAAGCGCGAGTTCAATGTGAACGCAAACACAGGCAAGCCACAGGTGGCGTACCGTGAGACGATTCAAAAAGAAGCTGAAGCCGACAACAAATACATCAAGCAAACAGGAGGTAAGGGTCAGTACGGTCACGTCGTCATCAAGATTAAACCGCTCGAGAAATTGGAAGAAGGCGCAAAGATTAAGAACAACGTTAAGCGATACGACCACTTCGAATTCATCAACAACATTAAGGGAGGTGTTATTCCTCAGGAATTCATTCCAGCTGTTGAGAAGGGTGTAAGGGAAGCAATGGAGCGCGGTATCGTTGCAGGTTACAAGATGGAAGACATTTCACTTGAGCTGAACGACGGTTCGTACCACGACGTCGACTCATCGGAAATCGCCTTCAAAATCGCTGCTTCACAGGCATTCAAGGATGCTGCAGCGCGCGCAAAGCCCGTTATTCTTGAGCCGATCATGAAAGTGGAGATTGTTGTTCCTGAAAAATTCATGGGTGACATCACTGGGCACATCACCTCGAAACGCGGACAGATTGAAAGCATGGAAGACCGCGGACTCGCAAAAGTGGTGAACGCAAAAGTACCGCTTTCTGAAATGTTCGGTTATACCACCGCACTTCGCTCGATGACTGAAGGCCGAGGTTCAATGACTATGGAATTCGATCACTACGAAGTCGTACCGCAAAACGTCGCGGAGACCATCAAGGCCGCACGTAAATAAATTCACTCTTTATGTCAGCTGCTCAATCTCACGAGAGAGGGGTTTTGTCTGGAGATGTATTTCGTATCCCGCCTCCGATGAGCGGACATAAAACCTGTGCAGAGGACGACTGTACGATGCTTGCGCGCGAAGGGGATTATTGTGGCGGTGCAGTGTGTCTTACCCTCATGGGAGCACAGGTTTTTAGTCGTCTTCACTAATGCGGGAAGATGGTATTCAACAGCAAAGAAGGGAGCGACATTTTTACTGAACCCGAGTACACCGCGTGCCCGAAGTGTAATCGTTTTGTGCGTTTGTATCGTCCTCACGCTGGGGGGTATACGCCGATTCCGAGTCATAAAAATTGGGATGAGCAATTATGTATGGGACGGTAACCCTTGTTCGGCCAAAGCACACTCGGTGGTAGCGTATTGTTTTTTGATAGGTAGAATTATAAGTACATGGCAGCACCTGAGTCGAGAAAAGACTTCGGGCCTCTTCCACCAAGGAGTGTGACGTGTCGTTTTTGCAGAACCACCTTCAGGGTTGCTCCACATAATCCATATCAGCCATCCCGTGCACTGATACCGCGACATAGCTCGACAATCGGTGGGGCGTGCCAGGGGAGTAACTACGAGGTGCTTTTTGATTCCGCGCCCGCACAAGGGGAGAGGTTTGTTCTTTCAACAGGGGTGGCGAGAGATCGGCATAAGGCATAAAGAGAATTGAAGCCTAGAAAACTTGACGGTTTCCGAAGAATGCGTACACTAACCCTAACGCTTCACGCGTTCTTTTCGTCTATGGGCTCTGGTTTTAGAGGCCTAAGGCGAGGCAAAGAGCTCTATTGTGCAGGCTCTTTAAAACAAGTAAAAAGTTAATTAAAAAATTAATAAAAACGTATGGTAGATTTTGCAAGAACAAAGCCCCACGTCAACGTCGGTACTATCGGCCACGTGGACCACGGCAAGACGACACTCACTGCTGCCATCCTCACTGTCCTTTCAAAGGCAGGGAATGGCTATACGGCAACCGTCAAAGGTGTTGATCAGATCGACAACGCGCCTGAAGAAAAGGCACGTGGTATTACTATTTCTCTCTCCCACTCGGAGTATGAAACGCCGAAGCGCCACTATGCGCACATCGACGCTCCAGGTCACGCCGACTACATCAAGAACATGATTACGGGTGCCGCTCAAATGGACGGCGCAGTGCTCGTGGTTGCAGCAACCGACGGTGTGATGCCCCAGACGCGTGAACACATCCTCCTCGCTAAACAGGTCGGCGTTCCGAAAATCATCGTCTTCCTCAACAAGGTAGACATGGTTGACGATAAAGACCTCGTGGATTTGGTTGAAGAAGAAGTCCGTGAACTTTTGACCAAGCAAGGCTTCGATGGCAAGGCAACTCCGGTTATCCGTGGTTCAGGCCTCAAGGCTCTTGAAAACCCAGCAGTAGGCAATGAATGGTCAGACAAAGTCATGGAGCTCGCGAAAGCACTCGATGAATTTATTCCTGACCCAGTCCGCGATATCGCAAAGCCGTTCTTGATGCCGATTGAAGACATCTTCTCAATTGAAGGTCGCGGTACCGTAGTTACGGGCCGTATTGAACGCGGAGAAATCAAGGTTGGTGAAGAAGTTGAAATCATCGGTCTTCAGCCGACAGTCAAGACCACCATCACTGGTATCGAAATGTTCAACAAGTCGCTTCAGTCAGGTATGGCAGGCGACAACGCAGGTATTCTCTTGCGCGGTACAAAGAAGGAAGACGTGCACCGCGGTCAGGTGTTGTGCAAGACTGGTTCAGTTACGCCGCACACTGATTTCGAAGCAGAGGTCTACATTCTTTCTAAGGAAGAAGGAGGTCGCCACACGCCGTTCTTCACTGGCTACAAACCTCAGTTCTACGTTCGTACGACGGACGTGACAGGAGATGTAACCTTGCCTGAAGGCGTTGAAATGGTTATGCCAGGTGACACAACCAAATTCAAAGTGAAGTTGGTTGCACCAGTCGCACTTGAAGAGCAGCAGCGCTTCGCTATCCGTGAAGGAGGCAAGACTGTAGGCGCAGGTGTCGTAACGAAAATCGTAGCTTAGTTCTCTGAGAAGGCGTACACATATGGCTGAATCAACTACAAAAAAGACGCCTTCTCGAAAGAGCTCGGCAAAGACAGCAAAAGCAGCGGAAGCGGCAGCAGCAAAACTGCGCCTGAAAGTTCGCGGCTATGACCATAAAGTTCTTGATCAATCAGTGAAGCAGATTATTGATACCGCACTCCGCTTTGATGCGGTGATTGTGGGTCCCGTACCACTTCCAACTGATATCAGAAAATTTACGGTCAACGCTTCAACGTTCATCTACAAAGATGCCCGTGAGCAGTTTGAAATCCGCACACACAAAAGAATCATCGACATCTTGAATCCGACTCCGAAAATCATCGACGCTCTGACAAACTTGTCATTGCCGTCTGGGGTTTCGGTTGATGTGAAGATGCTCTAAAGCAAAACAAAAAACCGCCCGAAAGGGTGGTTTTTTGTTACTATAAAAAATATGGAATGGATTAATAGGATGAAAAAGGCGTGGCGCGCTAGGCAATCGGAGCGTTTAGGCCGAGAGATTGAGCGAATGCATTGGAGTGAGGATAGTCAAAGAACAATGGACGAATTAAGTAGGCGAGTGGTTGATCTTGTAGAACAGGCTTTTGCAACTTCCAACCCAGAAGGTTTTTTAGAGGCACATTTGATGACGGGACGCGGGCCAAAGAAGCAGTACGTCCCTGCTACCATAACTGGTTCTCTAGAGTTAAATATTCAAATTCTCCAAAGTCTCATTAAAACCGAACAGGTGAGCCCCTCTGACGACGGTATTCGGTTGAGTAACCTCAAAAGAACGCTTGCAGTTCACGATTTGTTTTTAAGGGAAATTCGTCAAACATAGATCCTTGCATCTTTTTTGACCCTCATGTATAGTCTCCTAACGCTACGTACGAAAGCCCAATAGGCAACTTTCGGACCAATGGTATTCGCGCACAAAGCAGGAATACTTTGAGCGCATTTTTCTTTCATGAAATTCATTCTAGGAACAAAAAAAGGCATGACGCAGGTCTTCGACGCAGATGGCGTGGTTCATCCTGTCACTGTGCTCGTACTTCAGAAGACTGTTGTTACTCAGGTCAAAAGCAAAGAGACGGACGGCTATACGGCAGTTCAGGTGGGGTATGGTGAGCAGAAAGAATTTCGCATCAACAAAGCACAGAAGCCGAAAGGCAACGTCCGTGGCTTGAAAGAATTTCGCATGGACGATGTTTCTGCATTTGCTGTTGGCAATGAAGTTTTGGCAACTGATTTTAAAGAAGGAGAGAAAGTACAGGTTTCCGCAATTTCAAAAGGTAAAGGTTTCCAGGGCGTGGTGAAGCGCCACGGTTTTGCAGGAGGTCCTCGCACACACGGTCAGAAACACTCTGAACGCGAAAGAGGTTCTTCAGGAGGCGGTCCAGGTCGCGCAGGAGGTCGCGTGGTGAAGGGTATGAAAATGGCAGGCCGCATGGGGGGTGACCGCATTACGGTTCCGAATCTTACTGTTATTCGCGTTGACGTGGAAAAGGGAGAACTCCTTATCGAAGGAGCTGTTCCTGGTCGCCGCGGTACGCTCGTCGAGATAGTTTCAAAATAATATGAAAGCATCGGTTTACAACATCAAAGGTAGCGAAGTCGGGTCAGTAGAACTCCCAGAGGCTTTGTTTGACGCAAAGAGAAATGACGCACTGTTGCGCCAGATTGTTCTTGGTATTGAAGCAAACAAGAGAACTCCCGTTGCGCACACCAAGGGCCGCGGTGATGTTCGTGGAGGAGGCAAGAAGCCGTGGAAGCAGAAAGGCACAGGTCGCGCTCGCCACGGTTCTATTCGTTCACCGATTTGGAGAGGCGGAGGTACAACACACGGACCTTTGAAAGACAAGGATTATTCTCAAAAGTTGAACAAGAAAATGCGCGCAAAGGCAGTTGCGATTGCGCTTACCCAGAAAATGAAAGACGGACGCTTGTTGTTTGTTGACTCACTCCCGATGACAGCACCAAAGACGAAAGACGCAAAGGCAGCTCTCGGAGGTCTTGCAAAGGTAAAAGGATTTGCAGAATTGGCGACACGAAGGAACAACGCAGCACTTTTCCTCTTGAGTGGTAAATCAGACGCAGTTATGAAAAGCTTCAGCAACATGGGTAACGTCATGACTGAAGAAACACGAAACGCAAACCCAGTTGATATCTTGAAATACCGCTACTTGGTTGTGGTCAACCCTGAAGCAAGCGTTAAACTTTTGGCATCACGCCTCGAGAGTAAATAAATAAAACTGTATGGCAATCTTCGGAAACAAAAAAGCAGAGACAAAGAAAGCAGCTCCTCAGAAAAAGGCAGCGGCTAAAACTGTTGCTGCGCCTGCAGAAAAGAAAGTTGCAAAAGTAGTTGCAGTTCTCGGCGTGAAGGATGTCTTGGTTCGCCCACGCATAACTGAAAAAGCTGCAAACATGACGGTGAATCATGTGTACACATTTGATATTCGCAAAAATGCGACGAAGAAGGATGTTGCGGACGCGGTGAAGAAGCTCTACAAAGTTGATCCGATTAAGGTTACGACCGTAAACACTCCTGCAAAGCGCGTACGTATGCGCACGAAGCGCGGTTTCGGTAAATCGAGCGCAGGAAGAAAAGCATATGTCACTTTGAAGAAAGGTCAGGAAATTCAGTTCTCATAATTTGATAACGAAAACATATGTCTATTAGAAACTACAAAGCAAGAACAAAAAGCACACGCCACATGAGCGTTGTTCGTTACCGTGACTACCTCACGACGGATACCCCGCTCAAATCTTTGACGAAGGGTAAGAAGAACCGTGCAGGACGAAACTCTGCGGGTCGCATTACCACTCGTCACCAAGGAGGCGGACACAAGAAACGCGTGCGCATCGTGGATTTCATTTTTGATAAGAAAAATATTCCAGGTCGCGTAGAGCACATTGAGTACGACCCTTTCCGCTCGGGCTTTATCGCGCGCGTTGTCTACAAAGACGGTGAACGTCGCTACATCCTCGCCCCTCAGTCTTTGAAAGTTGATGACACGGTTATTTCGTCAGAAACCGCACCAATCACTCCTGGTAACCGCTTGCCACTCAGAAATATTCCTGTCGGTACGTTCATCTACAATATTGAAATTCACGCAAACGGTGGAGCAAAGTTTGGACGCTCAGCTGGAAATTACGCGGAGCTCGTGGCATTGGACGCTGGCTACGCACAGTTGAAACTTCCTTCTACTGAAATTCGTAAAGTCGTTGATACTGCATGGGCATCAATTGGAGAAGTTTCAAATCCGTCGCATCACTTGGTTGAACTTGGTAAAGCAGGCCGCTCACGCCGCATGGGTATCCGCCCAACCGTTCGCGGTACTGCAATGAACCCAGTAGACCACCCACACGGAGGAGGAGAGGGACGTCAGGGTCGAGGTTTGCGCCGTGCAAAGAGCATGTGGGGCAAGCCGACAGGCAAGGGTCAGAAGTCGCGCACACCGAAGAAATACTCGAATCCGTTCATTGTTTCTCGTCGCAAAGTCGGCAAGAAACGAAAGGGCGCATAACGAAACAAAAACAGCCCGCAGGGGCTGTTTTTGTTTTCTCAAATCCAAAAGTGCTATACTAAGTATAGCACTTTTTGTTTTACGGGAGATTGAGGTCAGCAAGTTCTTCTTTAAGAAGTTTCGCGGTTGAGCTTTTCACAAAATCAGCGTAATTGCTGTTTTTTGTTTGTTCGAATTGCCCTGTAATGATGTCAGGCACAATCAATCCTCCCCAACGGTTCGCGACAGTGAAGTCTTGGAGCGATGACCACGGATATTCAGCCTCGCGCCCTTTCCAGTCAGCAAGTTCGTGTGGATTTTTGTGTATATAGGCCGAAAGGTAAAGAAGCTGGCGATTGTCAGTCACAGGGACGGCTTTATATGAGCCTTGGAACACATGCCCTGAATGTTCATGTTTTTCACCGAAATACTTTGCATACCCAACCGCCACACGGTGCATATACTTCGCAATTCCGCCGTCTTCTACCTCTTTGACCATAAGGTGGAAGTGGTTCGGCATGAGACAGAATGACACTAGTTCTACGTAGCGATTCTTCAGTATCGCTTCCGTCGCTTCAGCGGACACAGGGAATCCTTCGTCAGGGGTATAATTTCCCGAAATACGATTTACGTTCCTGAACGATTCGGGGGATTGCAGGTACAGGATGTTGAAAAGAAATCGCTGGCGCTCTGCTTTGTCGGTAAAGATAGCGCTACGATTACTTCCGCGGTTAAAAATATGATAATACTCGCCTGGGGCAACTCCATGTCGTGATTTTTTAATCATGTTCAACACTTAGTATAGCACATTCCTCAGGAATGTGCTATACTAAGTGTAGCACTTTTTGAGGTTGACGGGTGAGGCGAGAAGGTGTATCTTCAAGCGAGCCGAAAGGCGTTTTCTTTTTCTGAAATAAAAACAATGGCACGATCACTCAAAAAAGGTCCGTACGTCTACTTCAAACTTTTGAAGAAAATTGACGGAAAGAAACCAAGCGCAACCGCTCCCATAAAAACATGGGCGCGTTCGTCTGAAATTTCACCTGAAATGGTTGGTTTTACGTTTGCGGTTCACAACGGAAAGGATTTCATTGATGTCCTTGTTACTGAAGAAATGGTTGGTCACCGCCTCGGTGAATTTTCACCGTCAACTAAATTCACTCGTCACGGAGGAAAGATGCAGAAAGAGCTTGAACAGAAGAAGAAAGAGGCTGAAATAGCAGCCGCACAAGCTGCAAAAGCACCCGCAGCCGATGCAAAGAAGAAATAGTTCGAACTACGCTCACTACACGTAACTCATGAAAGCCACACTCACAAATTATCGCCAGTCTCCCCGCAAAACACGTCTCGTGACTGATTTGGTAAAGGGTAAAACCGTTTCTGACGCTTTGATTGCGCTTAAATTTTTGAATAAACGAGCCGCATCCCCGATGGCAAAGCTCTTGGCTTCTGCTATCGCAAATGCAGAAAAGCAGGGGGAAGACGCACGCGGTCTTATTGTGAAGAACATTACAGTCAACAAAGGTATCGTTGCAAAGCGCATGTTTCCTCGGGCATTCGGCCGTGCTGCAACTATCCGTCACCGCATGAGCCATGTGACCATCACACTTGAGAAGGGAATCCCGAAGCAGTCAAAGCGCGCAAAGAAAATTGCGGCACGCGGAGGCGCTGGGGTAGCACCAGTAGCGAAGAAAGTGGCAAAGAAAACGGTAAAGAAGTCAGCAGAAAAAAAGTAATATGACAAAAATTGTACATCCTTACGCACACCGCCTTGGCATTATCCGTGACTGGAAGAGCCGCTGGTATGCAGGAAGCGCAAAGAAAATGCGCGAGTTTGTGAAGACGGATGCAGCGCTCCGTGGCTTTTTGGCAAAGCGTCTGAAAGGCAATTACGTTTCAAACATTGAAATCGAACGCTCACAGAAAGACCTTCGCGTCCAGATTCACACGGCACGCCCCGGTATGATTATCGGTCGCTCAGGTGAATCAGCAACGAAACTCAAGAAGGACTTGGTTCAACTCATGAAAACGTTGAAATTGACGTCAGTTCCACAGATGCATTTGGATATTATTGAAGTCCGTTCTCCCGAATCAAACTCAGCAATTGTTGCAGCGATGGTGGTTGAAGGTTTGGAGAAGCGCATGCCGTTTAGACGTGTCATGAAGCAGACGATTGATAAAGTGATGGCAAACCGCGATGTGAAAGGAGTTCGTATTGCAGTTTCAGGAATGCTCGGTGCAGCATCAATGTCCCGCAAAGAAGAGTTGAAGAAAGGTAGAATTCCGCTTCAGACGTTCCGCGCAGATATTGATTACGCACACGACGAAGCGCAACTTCCTTTGGGTACTATCGGTGTGACTGTCTGGATCTATAAGGGAGATGTGTTTGCCGAGAGAACAAAATAAGCATCTTTCACTACCACTATGTTATTTCCTAAAAAAGTAAAATTCAGAAAGTGGCACTCGATGCGAGTGAACCCAGCCAAGAAGCAGGTCGCGACCCGCGGTATTACTATTTCCTTCGGCTCACACGCACTGAAAGCAACGACGCCTGCCCGCATTTCTTCAAATCAGATTGAAGCAGGACGTCGCGCAATGGCACGCCTCTTGGGCAAGACTGGCCGTGTGTGGGTTCGCGTATTTCCCGACCGTCCTGAGACCAAAAAAGGTGGAGAACTACCGATGGGTAAAGGAAAGGGTGACCCGTACCGCTTCATTTGCGACATAAAACCTGGACGTTTGATTTACGAAATTGACGGTTTGGATGACAAGACTGCACGCGAAGCTTTGAAGAAGGCAGGTGCAAAACTTCCTCTTAAAAGCGTTGTCGTCAGTCGTGCATAAACATATGAAAGCAAAAGACATCAGAAAGAAGAGCGGGGCAGACCTTACGAAAGAGCTTACCGAGCTTGAAACAGAGCTTCGTGAATTTCGTTTCGGTATGTCGGGCGGGAGAACGAAAAATGTGAAGCGCGCACGAGCAATCCGCAAAGACATCGCCCGCATCAAAACTGTTATGAGTGAATCAAATAAAGCCTAACGTATGGAAACAAAAACAGCAGTACAGAAGAAGACTTTGGTCGGCGTCGTTGTCTCAAACAAAATGAAAGACACGGTTTCGGTTGCGGTTTCCGCATACGTGAAGCACCCAAAGTACAAGAAGTATTCTATGCGCACCAAGAAATACCTCGCGCATGACCCAGGCAACACCGCACAGATAGGAGACAAGGTCACCATCCGCTCTACACGACCACTGTCAAAGCATAAGCATTTCGAAGTAGTGAAATAATTTTATGATTCAAGATCGCTCACTCGTCGTTATCGCAGACAACACCGGAGGTAAAATCGGACGCATTTTCAAAGTGCTTGGTGGCTCAAAGAAGCGCACTGCTTCTATCGGGGATTTGGTAGTGCTTTCAGTGCAGATTGCAGAGCCTCGCAAAATGGTGAAGAAAAAGGATGTCTTGACGGGCGTTGTGGTTCGCCAGACCAAGCCATTCCGCCGAACTGATGGTTCGTACATCCGTTTCGACGACAACGCAGTGGTTATTCTTTCGAAAAATGCAAAAGACCCGTTTGAACCGAAAGCAAACCGCGTGTTCGGCCCTATTCCTCGCGAAATCGTCGACCTCGGTTACCAGAAAATAGGTTCCCTCGCACCTGAAGTGGTGTAAAAATAATGAGCGAAGCGAATATATTTTTCATCACCCCGCCCTCTATGCAAACAATGAAACACATCGGAATAGAAAATGTCCCCACCCGTTTCTCGGATAAGCTTAGAGGGCGGGGTCTAAGATTTTCTAACCTCGCGGACTCGGTAACAAAATCTAAGATATGAAAATAAAAAAGAACGACAAAGTAATTGTGATGGCAGGTAAGGACAAGGGCAAAACTGGTACCGTGACGCTTGCAATACCAAAAGAAAACAAAGTGATTGTTGAAGGTGTGAACATGAGAAAGAAGCACCAGAAACCTCGCCGTGGTGGTCAGCAGGGTCAGATTGTCGAGAAGGCACTTCCGATTCATGTATCAAATGTTATGCTTGTTGACCCGAAATCAGGCAAACCGACCCGCGTTGGCATTGAAAGAAAGAACGGCAAGCGCGCACGTGTTACTAAGAAGAGCAAATCAGAACTCGTATGAATATAACTAAAGAAACAGAAAAGGGCGCATATGACGCACTGAAGGGCGAGTTCAAATATAAGAACCGCCTTCAGACACCTCGCTTGCAGAAAGTGGTTATTTCAACGGGTGTTGGCAAGATAAAGGATAAAAACAAGATTGAAGTCATTCAGGATCGTCTTGCGAAAATCACGGGCCAGAAAGCAGCAGCTCGTGGCGCGAAGAAATCAATCGCAACCTTTAAGGTCCGTCAGGGTGACGTAGTGGGCTACCAAGTAACGCTTCGTGGCGCACGTATGTATGACTTTTTGGATAAACTGATTCACATCGCATTCCCTCGTACACGCGACTTCCGCGGCATTTCACCAAAAGGTATTGATTCTTTGGGTAACATGACTGTTGGTATCAAGGAGCACACCATCTTCCCTGAAACTTCAGACGAAGACCTGAAAGACGTCTTCGGGCTTGCGGTTACCGTTGTAACCTCAGCCAAGGGCAAGAAAGAGGCAGAAGCATTCTTCCGCCACCTCAAGTTCCCGCTTCAGTAATCCAAACACCCCGAAAGGGGTGTTTTTCATCCACCGCACGGGCTTGACAAATACCCGTAGAGGATTTACAATATAGAATATCGTTGTTTAATACTTTACTTATTTAATACTTTTTATATAAAGCGTATGGCTGAAGGTAATGGAGTCGGTCCAGGTGATGTCGTGTTTTCCCGAGCTATTCGTGGTGAGCGACCGCGTTTGAATGGAAGAGCGCAGAATGTGCGCGCCGCAAACCCAGACGTTGTAAGAAAAAAAGCTGAAGGACTTGCGAAAGTCGATCGTGTTTTCGAAATACATGTTGCGTTGCGTTCGGCTGCAGAAAAGCTTAAAGCGAAGATCGACGCAGCTGAAGCAGGGGGGGGCGATGCAGATTTGCAGGAACTCGTGCCTGACGAAAAAGGAAGGGTGGATCTCAGCTTCCTTGCCGCGGACGAAAAAACTGGTCTTGTTGGTATTTCGGATGGTGTGTATATGGCAGAGGCCCAGGAGCGCCAGACTGGGAAGAAAAAAGAAATTCGTGACATAGATGAAGTTGACGGCAAGGTAAAAAGCGAAATTCTTTCTTCTGCAAACGCAGAATACGATGAGATGGTTGCTCAGGATGCCAAGTTTGAAAAGAAAGCGCGCTCTCCTTTCGGTTGGGTAAGGCAAGGAGCATGGGAAAATAGAAAGAAGTTAGGTCTCGAGAGGGAAAAAGCGAAACTAGCTGAATCAGGAGAGCAATTTTTGGATATCGTTGAACTTGGCAGTTTCGAAGCACTCGATGAACAGCTAAGTAGAGTAGGTTTGCGACTTAACCTCCACCGCGAAGGTAACGTGTGGAAGTTTGAGGCCCAAGGCATTGAAGAGGAACAGCAGTTTGAAATGCCTGTAATGCTTGAGCTCGATCCTGTAGCTGCTCTTCTTGCGAATGCCGAGCTTCCTGCATCTGGACCAGAACGCGATTTAGCATTGCTTAAGCTCGGTGGGGAAAAAGCACGCGCAGCACTTACTGAGGAAGCAGGCAGACTTGCTCTGGAAGAGGCCGAGAAGCGTCGTATTACTGATATGGAGGATTCCATTAAGGCCCTCAAAGCAAGGAACGATGACTTGGAGGTGGCAATTAAGGAAAAAGATAAGGCATTAAGAGAAGCAGATGATCGTTTCCATCAGCATCAACGTGATGTATTGATTGCACTTCTTAATAAAGTGGGGATGGATCCAAGTCTTGCCGATTTCCCTGGAGCTAGAGATTCAAATTAAAAATCTCTCTTAAAACACCCCTTGTATGGGGGTGTTTTTGTATAGAAAGTCGAGTTTGACCGCTGGGGGGGCATCTGCTATAGTCATCCGAGCTTTAAGTCCGTGTACTGGCTCCCGAAAGGAAAGCAGAACAAGGCCAAAAGGCGACAAAACCAGCCACTTACGAGTGGCACAGGTTGTCCCAAAACTTTTTGTTTGTGGGCACCCTGAAAAGGGTATTTTTTATGGCAAAAACATCACAAATTGCACGAAACATTAAACGTATCCGCATGAGCGAGCGTATGAACGCTAAACGCTTGGCACTAAAGAAAGAAGGAAACTGGGAGGCACTTCAGAAGTTGCCCAAAAACAGTTCTCCTGTTCGTGTGAAAAACCGCTGTGCGGTCACTGGTCGTTCTCGCGGCTACATGCGCTACTTTGGTATCTCACGTCAGCAGTTTAGAGAAATGGCCCGCCGCGGAGAAATCCCTGGAGTTAAGAAATCTTCTTGGTAAATATATGTCAGTCATTACAGATCCCATCGGAGACCTCATCATTCGCTTGAAGAACGCAACTGCGGTCAATAAGAAGCGTGTTGAGATGCCGTTTTCAAAAATGAAGCTCGCGATTGCGCTCTCACTTAAAAAGTGTGGGTACTTGGGTGAAATTTCAGAAACGGGTACGGGCACATCAAAAATGCTTGTTTGCGAACTTTTATATTCTGAAGCAGGTGACCCGAAAATCAACGGCGTGAAGAGAATCTCAAAGCCAGGCCGCCGCCTCTACGCAGGTGTTTCAAAGGTTCATCCAGTGAAATACGGCAAGGGTGTGATGGTTTTGACGACTCCGAAAGGAATTTTGACCGATGCTGAGGCGCGCAAAGACCGCGTTGGAGGCGAAACACTTTTCACCATCTGGTAACAAACGTATATGTCACGCATAGGAAAAAACGCAATTACGATTCCCGAGAAAACAGAGGTCACTGTAGCTGACGGTGTGTTGACCGTGAAAGGCCCATTGGGTGCAATCACAAAGCCCGTTCACGAAATGGTTTCTATAAGCGTTGCTGACGGCAAAGTCACGGTTACTCCGAAGAACAACACCAAACTCGCACGCTCACTCTGGGGCACGTTCGCATCACACATCAAAAACATGATTGCCGGCGTCAATAAGAAATTTGAAAAAAAATTGGAGTTGCAGGGTATTGGGTACCGCGTGGAACTTACAGGAAAAAATTTGAAATTCATTGTTGGTTTTTCTCACCCCGTCATCATGGCCGTTCCTGAGAACGTTGCTGTTGCGGTAGATAAGAACAACATGACTGTTTCAGGAATTGATAAAGACGCAGTTGGCCAGTTTGCAGCAAACATTCGCTTCGTGAAGAAACCTGAACCGTACAAGGGCAAGGGTATTCGCTACGAAGGTGAATACGTTCGCCAGAAGCAAGGTAAGAAAGCAACTGCCTAGTTAGCGTATAGGGATTAGGGTATAGCGAATAGAAAAAAACATGAGCAAATTAACACCGAAAACAAAATCAGAACTTCGCGTTCGCCGTCACAAGCGCATTCGCGGAAAGGTTGCTGGAACTGAAACCGCGCCTCGCTTGGCTGTATTTCGTTCGAATAAATACATCTACGCGCAAGTCATTGATGACGACAAAGGCGTTACCGTTGTTTCTGCAACTTCAAAAGGTATGAAGGGCGGTATGACTGAAGGCGCAAAGGCGGTTGGTGTGAAACTTGCAAAGGATGCCGCTGCAAAAGGTATTACGAAAGTTGTTTTCGACCGCGGAGGTTTCAAATACATCGGAGTTATTAAGACCTTGGCGGATGCAGCGCGCGAAGGAGGATTGAAATTTTAACGAACGCATATGATGGATGAACAAAACACAGCAGAACCGATTGTCGAAGCTACTCCTGAAGCGGTAGCTCCTGTTGCAGGTGCTCCTCGCGATACGCGCGGAGGTCCTCGCGGACGCCGTGGCCCTCAGGGAGGTGGCGGAAGCCGTGGAGGAAATCGTCGTTCAGGCGGAAAGCGTGAAGACCGCCCTCGCTCTGAATTCGATCAGAAAACACTTCTCTTGCGCCGTGTTGCTCGTGTGACCGCAGGAGGTCGTCGCTTCAGTTTCTCAGCAGCTATCGTTATCGGTGACCGCAAAGGTCGCGTGGGCGTTGGTATCGGCAAGGGAGGCGACACCGCAGGTTCAATCGAGAAAGCGCTACGGGACGCGAAGAAAAACATGATTACGGTGAAGACGACGAAAACTCTTTCGATCCCTCACGACGTTATGGCAAAGGAATCTTCAGGTATCGTTGAAATTCGCCCTGCGCCACTTCGAGGTATCGTTGCAGGTTCAGCAGTTAAAATGGTGTTGGAGCTTGCTGGCGTAAAAGACGTCACTGCAAAGATTCACTCACCGTCAAAGAATAAGTTGAACATTGCACGCGCGACTATTAAGGCGCTTTCAAAATTGAAATAGATTCGTAAAACTCACTACAAGTAACATGGAACTTCACTCAATCGGAAAATCAGGAAGAATTGAAAAGAAAACTCGCGTTGGTCGCGGAGGTAAGCGCGGTAAAACTGCAGGTCGTGGTACCAAGGGTCAGAAAGCTCGCGCTGGTAACAAGCGACGTCCTGAATGGCGCGATATCATCAAGAAAATTCCGAAACTCCGCGGACACGGCAAGAACCGCGCAGACACCGCAATCCCGAAAGGAGCTCAGCGCGCAATCAATCTCGATCTTCTTTCAAAAACATTTAAGGATGGCGACGTTGTTTCTTTGACAACCCTTATGCGCGCACGCCTCGTGAAGAGAAGTGGTGGCAAAGTGCCTTCTGTGAAGATTTTGGGCAACGGAGAACTGACGAAGAAATTGAAAGTTGAAGGCGTCGTTGTTTCTGCATCAGCGAAATCAGCGATTGAAGCGAAGGGTGGTACAGTGACTGCCTAGCCTATGAGCACGTTCGGCTCCAAACTGAAACTCATACTCACCGACAAGGACTTGCTCGGGAAGCTTGGCTTTGTGCTTGCGGCTCTCGTGGGATTCCGCCTTTTGGCGACGATTCCTGTCCCTGGTATTGATACTGCTCAGCTTGAACAGTTTTTCTCGAACAACCAATTCTTGGGGCTTTTGAACATTTTCTCAGGAGGTGGTCTTGCGAACCTCTCGATTGTCATGCTCGGTGTCGGTCCCTACATCACCGCATCCATCATCATGCAGTTGTTGACGATTATCTTCCCCAATTTGAAAGCGATGTACCAGGAAGAAGGGGATCAGGGAAAGAAAAAATTTGCACAGTACTCACGCCTTCTCTCGGTTCCGCTCGCGTTCCTTCAGGGATACGCATACATCTACCTCTTCCAGAGCCAGGGTATTTTGAACGCACTTTCCGTTATCGATGTTGCCGTTGCAGTTACCGTTGTGGCAGCAGGCTCAATGCTCCTTATGTGGATTGGTGAGTTGGTATCGGAGTTTGGTATTGGTAACGGCGTTTCCCTCATTATCTTTGCAGGTATCGTGGCGAGCCTTCCGCAGGTTATTTCACAGTTCGTATTCTCATTTGACCCCGCTCAGATTCCCGTAGTCGTCGCTTCTCTTGCCGCAGGACTTGCGATTGTGTACTCAGTCGTGGTGATGACCGAGGCAGAACGCCCTGTGCCCGTGACCTATGCAAAGCGCGTACGCGGAAACAAGCTCTACGGAGGCGTTTCCACATACCTCCCGCTTCGTTTGAATCAGGCTGGCGTGATTCCGATTATTTTCGCTCTTTCAATTCTTCTTTTCCCTCAGCTCATCTTGCAGTTTGCCGCGCAATCGCAAATCGCATGGCTTGCGACGACTGCAACAGGACTTCTGTCCTGGAGCGGAGGAGCAATACTTTCAGGTATCTTCTACTTCCTTCTCGTCTTTCTCTTTACGTATTTCTACACCGCAATTACGTTTGATCCCAACACACTTGCAACGAACTTGCAGAAAAATGGCGCATTCGTTCCAGGTGTTCGCCCAGGGACCCAAACATCAGAGCACTTGGGTAAAATCATTACTCGCATTACGCTCGTGGGCGCGCTCTTCTTGGGAGGTATTGCAGTGTTACCGCTCATCATGCAAGGGATTACAGGCCTCGCGTCCTTGGCTATCGGCGGTACGGCACTCCTCATCGTGGTTTCAGTTATTTTGGACTTGGTTCGCAAAATTGACGCGCAAGTTTCACTTCGCGAGTACTAGGAAGTGTTTAGCGATTAGGGTCTAGCGTATAGTGCTAAGAAGCCATTATGAAAGGCAAATTCGTATTAGTTGTCGGCACCTCAGGAAGTGGGAAAAATACACTTATTGAGCATGTACGCCCGCTGTTTCCTGAAGTAGTGTATGCGAAATCATGTGTCACACGTGCCCCGCGCGAGGGTGAAGATTCTGGCTACCGCTACTTCGTATCGAAGGAAGATTTCGAAGGGAGGGTGAATAACGGCGAGTTTTTGGAGTGGGCGGAATATGGCGGGAATTTATACGGCACTTTGAAAGCGGAAGTGGTAGTGCAAGTTGAGGCAGGGAAGATTGTGCTCAAAGAACTTGAAGTGCAAGGCGTGCGACAGATACGCGAAAAAATGCCGAAAGAGGATTTGGTGATTGTATTCATTAACGCGGGTTCGTGGGAAGACGTCGAAGCGCGCATCAAAGCGCGCTCACCCATGTCTACCGAAGAGCTTTTGAAGCGACGGGCGCACTATGATGACGAGATGAGCTATATGAAAGAAGCGGACATCGTGATTCAAAACAAGCAGGGCGAGGTGGAGCAGGCAAAAAAGGATTTCGAAAACGCTATTCGCACCCTTGTTGAGGCTATTCGTTAGGCGCGGTACACTCTACTTTCATGAAACATTTGTTTTTTCTTGTAGGCAAGCCGGCGTCAGGCAAAGAGACGCAGAGCAGGCTGTTGGCTGAGAAGGTGGGTTTCAAAATGTTTTCAACGGGCGCGCGTTTTCGCGAAATTATTGCCTCGGGCTCTCAGCTCGGAGCGAAGATAAAGGGAGACTACGAGAAAGGCCTTTTGATGCCTGCGTGGGTGGCAGATTATATGTTCGAGGATTTTATTTTCAACCTTCCTCCCGAAGAGGGTGCGGTGTTTGAAGGTTCTGGCCGCGACCGCGAACAGGCGGAAACCATTGACCGCGTCTGCACATGGCTCGGGCGCCCGTATACGGTATTTAATCTTGAAGTAAAAGATGAAACAGTGCTTGCACGTTCCATGGCACGTGGGCGCGATAGCATTGATAAAAACGAAGAGGCTATTAAAAGTCGTCTGTCGGAGTATGCGCGTTTGACGCACCCTGCGATTCAGTACTTCCACTCGATAGGTAATTGTGTTGACGTCGACGGTGAAAAAACACCCGAAGAAGTATTTTCGCAGATGATGGACGTCGCTTCAAAAAAAATCTAACTATGGTGAAGACTGACGAAGAAGTTCTGATACTGCGTGAAGGCGGTAAACGTTTGGCGCGCGTCGTGGCGGAAGTCGCAAAGGCAGTGGTGCCAGGAGTGACGACGCTCGAGTTAAATGACTTAGCGGAAAAATTGATTCGAGAGAATGGCGACACGCCGTCGTTTCTCGGCTATACCCCGAGCGGCGCGAAACGCCCGTTCCCCGCGGCTATATGCATTTCTATAAATGAGGAAATAGTTCACGGTGTCGCGAACGAAGATCCGCGCACGGTTCAGAATGGGGACATTGTTAGTTTGGATTGCGGGGTCACGCATAAAGGTTTGATTACCGACCACGCGATTTCCGTCATAGCAGGCGATACTAAAGACGCGGAGACGCGCGCGCTATTACAGGCAACCAAAGACGCCATGATGGCGGGCATCAATGCTGCAAAAGGTGGCGCGCGCGTAGGCGATATCAGTGCTGCTATAGAAAAGATAGGCGTGGAGAAAGGCTACGGCATCGTGTATGAGCTTGGTGGGCACGGCGTAGGACATCGCGTGCATGAAGAGCCGTATATCCCGAATGTGGGGGACGCAGGAACAGGAGAAGAGCTTTTACCGAATATGGTATTGGCAATTGAGCCTATGTTTACGGAAGGTACACCGAGGGTGAAATTGATGCCAGACGGATATACGTTTGTAACCAAAGATGGTTCCCGAGCTGCACATTTCGAACACACGATTTTGATAACAAAAGGCAAACCTGAAATCTTGACCCTTGAATGACTAATCTTGAAGCGCAATCTCTTGAAGTGTAATCGAAATTGGTTAGTTTTTTGCCCAGTATATCACTATGGTAACATGTTACCATAGTGATATACTGCCCGCTACGAATTGAGAATAGATGTAGAATAGGGGCATGAAAGAGCTTGAATTTGCAGAAGGGTTGGCGCGGGAGGCAGGGAAAATAATGCGGGAGAATTTCTCGCTCGGCGTTACAGGCATGAAGAAAGAGTGGAAGTCGGACAACACTCCACTTACGGTAACCGACACCGCAATCAATAAGCTTGTTATTGAAGCCATTTCGAAGGCGTATCCCTCGCACTCTGTCATCGGGGAGGAAGCCAGCAATCTGAAAGAAAGCGAATACGCGTGGGTGTGTGACCCCGTGGACGGCACGATTCCGTTTTCACACGGTTTCCCGACGTTCGCGTTTTCCTTGGCGCTCACGAAAAACGGCGAAAGCATTCTTGGGGTGATGTATGACCCAATTATGGATCGCATGATATCCGCTGAAAAAGGAAAGGGTGCGCATTTGAACGGACAGAAAATTTCAGTGTCTTCCGAAAAGGAAATTACCAAACAATCATTCGTCGAATTAAATACCGACGACAGAATGACTTCGCTCCGTGCGTATTTACATGAGAAAGAATGTTACGTTCCCACAATTTATTCCTGCGTGTACGCAAGCATGCTGGTTGCAACAGGGGAATTCGTAGCGGCAATATATCCCTATGACAAGCCGTGGGATGCTGCTGCGGTAAAAATCGTAGTAGAAGAAGCAGGCGGGAAAGTGACTGATTTAAAGGGCGCTGAGCAGCGGTATGACGGAAAAGTGAACGGATTCGTGGCTTCAAACGCTCACGTGCATGACGAATTGCTTCGTGCTCTCAAGGTTTGAGAGTGAGTTTGACAGAGGCGTATTATGGGTGTGTAATGAACGGTATGGTTTGGTCGCAGGCACATTTGGACGATTTCGCACGAGCGCAGTTTCGAGAGCGTGAGGCGAGTGCCAAAAGATATAGAGAAGGGCGTGTCGCGCCTGTAAAAGTCGTTGTTGACGAAGAACCTGGAGACGGACGCAGAACTGCTGAACTCTATTTGGATATCATAGGCGCCACACCTGCGGAACGTGCGGGTCTGAGAACACAGATTGAAAGTCGCTATCGCATGCTTGACACCGAGAGACTTTAAGAGCGCCGAGGCGCTCTTTTTCGAAACGGAGGTATAATTTTTTTGTGAAGCAGATAGATTATGTGGACGTGAAGAAACGGTTGACGGCGGCGCAGGCCGTTTTTGCTGATTCTTCAACGCCCAAGGAAAAACTGAATTCTATTCGAATCATTCTGAAAGGAATGCATCCTGAGCTAGAGTCGCATGTACTGCGCGCAGAATCAGAACTCGGGAAAGTAGAGAAAGTTTTGAATGGGGAAGTCCTGAGTCTTTCCGCCGAAGCAATGCCCGAAGGAACGGAAGAAGAAAAGAAGAGGAAGAAAGCAGTCCTCGGCCTCTTTGCGTTTTTCACTCAACTAAAAAAAGAAATCGCACGGGTTGAGCAGGAATTTGATGTAGCCGAAAAAACTAACGCAAGTGGAAGTGCGAAAACTCCTTGGGAAGGAATTTTCCGCACCGTGAAAGGACCCATGGGAATTATCACCATTGTTGCTGTGGGGGTAGTAGGCGCACTTCACGTAACAGCGGTCGATGTGGTAATTGAAAATAGAGGGTGTAGCACTATAGAATCGCCAGCTTCTTTTGATATCAAATTCCCTGGTGTTTCGCTTCCTGACGTTTCCATACAAAACGGTGAATCTGCTGTTGCGGCCATACCCCCTGTTCCAGTAACCATTGACGGCACACGCCCTGGAATATTGGAGATAGCAGCAATTGGATTCTCAGGCTCATATCCCGTTGCAAATCGTGTGTCTGACATTCAGTTAGACGAGGCTTCGCTTTTGGGAGTAAAAACTGAAGTTAACCTCTTGAAGAGCAAACAACACACCCTCACTTTTGTCTGCGGTTCTTAAACCGTATACTGCAAATATGGAGAAGAAGATTGTATATGTTGATGTTGACGACAATGTTATAGGCGCAGGCTCACGCCCTGATGCGGTTGAGAAAGGAATTATCCACAGAATCTCTCGAGTATTCATTTTTAACTCGAAAGGGGAGATGTTGATTCAAAAACGCTCTTCGCATGTCTCCTCTTTCCCGAATCGGTGGGATGATAGTGCTGCAGGACATGTTGATGAAGGCGAAGAATATTTAGAAGCAGCAGTACGTGAACTGAAAGAAGAGGTTGGTATAGAAAATGTAACCCTCAAAGAGATCGGGAAACATTACTCAGAAATTACCGAAGAAACACCCACACGAAAGCGATTTAACATGGTGTACGAAGGGCGCTACGACGGCCCAATACAATTTGACCCTGGCGAGGTTTCAGACGTGAGATGGATTTCGATGTCAGATTTGCAGGATTGGATAAAGAAACAACCTTCAGATTTTTCACAAGGAATTCGTCACGCTTTGGATTTTTACCTCAAAACGAAAGCAACGTAGTTTTACAGAAAATGTGCTATACTTAGTATAGCACACTGGGGGAATGTAAGAGTGAGGGTGGTACTTTCGTCTCCCTGATAGAATATATATATGAATTTAAAAAACATACTCATCGGCGGGGGAATTATTCTCGCACTCTTAATTGGCGCGTTCTTTGCGTTGAACACGTACATTTATAACGAAAAGCAGTCTGACACGAAACGAATTGAATTACTCGGTCTTGTGACCGCGGTCGACTTAGAGCCAATGACGTATGACGGTCCTGGAAGAATTATATTGGCAACTGAAGATGGAAAGAGTTACACCATTGAAGTTCCTGCGAGGATGAATTTGTGCGAAGCGAAAGATTCTATCGGAGATATATCAACCCTTTCAATTGGCGACGGGCTTGAAGTAGTAGGTGACATAACAGAAGAGGGTGTCGTGGTGCCGTGTGGTTCCATGGAGCACTATCTGCGCATTACAGGTATTGTGTTAGACCGCGAACTTAAGGTGCGATTCCATTATCGGAAAGGTACGCAGGATGGGTACGTTCTTACAACCCCACCACACGGCAACGAAGAAGCTGCTGATTTTGAAGAAGCCTACATTCTTACGCAGAAGTCGGAGTATGACGCACTTCAGGCTGGGGAGCCTGGACGTGAAGGGCCGCCGACTATCAGTGTGTTGATTTATAAGAATCCTAAAGCGCAATCTGCGCGTGCGTGGGCGGAGGCAAATCCAAGTGTTTCGAATATTACACTCGCACGTGGGGAAGTGACAGACACAACACTGAACGGTGCAAAAGGAATTCGGTATGATGGCGACGGTTTGTACGCCTCAGAAACACTTGTGGTGGCGCACGAAGGGCGCGTGTACGTAATATCAGGTTCGTATCTTGATCAAGAATCGCAGATTAAAAAAGATTTCACTCCGTTTCTCTCGACGGTGGGTTTTCTAAAATAGATCCGCACCAGTTCTCGGCGGTGATATTATAGGTAGATACAAGTAATTATTTTCTATGGCAAAAGGCAACGATTCGCGAAGAAAAGAAAAGAAGAAACCAAAACAGGATAAAAAGAAGTAATACAAAACCCCGCAATCGCGGGGTTTTTCTTTGCGCTGAGTGCCAGAGAGAGCGTTATACTAATGCGTATGGCATTTGGGCAATTAAAAGGTCCTGATTCGACTGCAAACGCAAAACTTTCTCCTGAGAGGCAGATGGCAAAGATGCGTGAAAATGCCCGTTCTGGTGGGGGTGGATACGGGTACCGTAATGAACCTCGACCGCCTGTTGAAGCGCCTGTGGTGCCTGCTTCAGATGATTCTACGGCGCCTCAAAATCACCAACCAGGCGATAAGGGAATCATTTTGGAACTCACGCCTGACGCGAACGACAAAGACATGGAGCACCTCCTTGGCATTCTTCGCGAGAAAGGTTTCTCCGCGGCCCTGAAGGCGCTTGAAGAAATAGACAACCCGCACCTCGAGGACGATTTCCACCGATTGTTGGTGCAGTACAAAAAAGAAGGGCACGCTATCCCAGGCCTTGACCCACACGACCCAATCGCAAGAGCGCTTGATTTTGTGCTTTTGGAGGTTGCAGTGCCTGAGTCTGGCGCAGGAAAAGCAGGAGGGAGTTTGAAAGACATCATCACGCAGATGGAGCAGTTCTATCAGGCGGTTATCCCGCTCGTTTCTATTCCTGATGTGTATTTCCTCAAAGATTTACAACGCAGGAAGGTGCTTCATAAGGAGCACTTCACCATGGAGATCGCGGTGTCGCATACAAACGAATTTGCGATTTTTTACCTCGCGGTTCCGCGCAAAAAACGAGACTTTTTTGAAAAGCAGATTTTTGCTATCTTCCCTCGCGCGCGCGTGGCGGAAAAGAAAGATGACTACAATCCGTTTAACCAATTTGGCGCAACTGAAATCGCTTACGCAGAATACAAACGTCCCGCACCACTACCACTAAAGACTATTGAAGATTTTACGTACGACCCGTTAAACATCACGCTCGCGTCTCTTTCAAAAATCGCACAGGAGGGCGAAGGTGCATCGATACAAATTTCTGTTGCTGGCGCAGGAGATTACCACACAAAACGCATGCTCAAAGTGCTTCACGATTTGAATGAAGGGAAAAAAAGCCATGGGTACATTTTCCTTGACCACATGTATGAACAGCCAGAACCCCTGTGGCGTCAGTTTCTCGTAGGGGCGGCAAAAGAGGCCAAAGACATGATGAAGTCTTCTTCAGGTGGTGGGCATGGCGGAGGTGGTGGTGGCGGGCATGATAAGCACGTGGACACGCTGACGGTTGAAGCGGTCAATAAAAAAATAAAGAGCGTGATTGTCGGCGTCAACATTCGCGTTGTGGCGTCTGCGCGTACTAAAGAGCGTGCAAAAGCAATTATTGCGGAAATTGAAGGAACATTCGGTCAGTACGAAGACGCAAAGGGAAATCGTTTGAAGTTTCATTCGCCGCATGGAAAGAGTGCGAAACGAAAACTGATGCGCGAATTTATTTTCCGTTTGTTTGACCGTGATGCGCACGAATCCGTTATTGAGCAGTTGATTTGGGAGTTTACGAAAAAAGTACCAACACCGATGGTGGAGGGAAGCACATTGATGCCGATGAACCTTTCAGAGCTTTCGACAATGTTTCACTGGACCATTGCAGGCGGAACCGCATCACGCGAAGCAAAAACTTCGAGTGCAAAACTTGCACCTGCGCCACCAGGATTGCCGCAAGTCGGTATTACGATTGGTAGAAACCGTTATTCGAACATCGAAACATTAGTGCACTTCGGCGACGAAGATCGCCTCCGTCACATGTACACCATCGGACAGACTGGTACGGGTAAGACGAACTTCCTGAAACACATGATTATGCAGGACATCGAGCGCGGGGCTGGCGTGTGTTTTATAGACCCGCACGGTGTTGACGTGCAGGAAATTCTTTCGCGCATTCCGAAGGAACGTTACGACGATGTGATTTATTTTGATCCCGCATACACCGCGCGCCCGATGGGCTTGAACATGCTGGAGTATGATCCCCGTTTTCCTGAGCAGAAAACATTCGTGGTGGACGAGATGTTCAAGATATTCAAGAAGCTGTACGGCGATGTGCCTGAGGCATTCGGTCCGATATTCGAACAATACTTCCGAAACGCCACGCTTTTGGTGCTTGAAGATCCCGAAACGGGCTCTACACTTATGGATATTTCACGTGTTTTGGCGGACGACAATTTCCGCGCACTGAAACTTTCCCGTTCAAGAAACTCTGTAGTGAATCACTTCTGGGAGGATATTGCGGAAAATGTACGTGGGGAGGGAGACCTTCGAAACGTAGTGCCATACATTACGTCAAAATTCGACATCTTTATCGCGAACGAAATCATGCGCCCGATTGTCGGTCAGCAGAGGAGCGCTTTCAATTTCAAGGACATCATGGATAACAAGAAAATCCTTTTGGTGAACCTTTCGAAAGGCCGTTTGGGAGATTTGAACGCGAACCTCCTCGGGCTTGTGATTGTCGGTAAAATCATGATGACCGCGCTTGCGCGTACGGATTATCTGCACACCAATCCGCCGAACTTCTACCTCTATATCGACGAGTTCCAGAACGTAACCACAAACACCATTGCCACAATTCTTTCTGAAGCCAGAAAATTCAGACTTTCGCTCACTATTGCGCACCAGTACATCTCTCAGCTGTCGAAAGAAATTAAAGAATCAGTATTCGGTAACGTGGGTACGATGGCAACGTTCCGTGTCGGTACAGAAGATGCGGAATTTTTAGCAAAGCAGTATCAGCCAGTGTTTGAAACGACCGATTTCTTTAAGCTCGATAACTTTCACGCGTACGTGAAGCTCTTGGCTGGCGGCAAGCCAGTTTCACCATTTTCTATAGAAACGATTGCATTCCAAAATGGTGATCCGATGAACATGGAAGCACTGAAGCAGATGTCGTATCAGCGGTTTGGGCGCGCACGCGATGCCGTCGAAGAAGAAATCAACATAAAGTACAACCAGATGCGCGAGGCGCAAAAAGAGCAGGGCACGTAAAACGGCGAGTTGCCTCCTTATAAAGGTATGTTAGAGTGCCCGAAATGGCCGACAGTATTCTTAAGTTTCAAGAAGAAAGAACGCTTGTATTGATTAAGCCCGACGGCGTCCAGCGCTCGTTGATGGGTGAAATTATTCGCAGAATTGAACGTACAGGATTAAAATTTGTGGCATTCAAGCTTTTGGTTCCAAACCGTGAACAGCTTGTGGCCCACTACAACAAGGATGATGCGTGGTTTGCGGCAAAAGGTGCGCGCGTGGTGGCAGACAGAAAGTTACACAATTTGCCCGTTGAAAAAGACGCAATGGACTATGGGAGAGAGATAATTGATCTCATCGTCAATTTTATGACGGCGGGTCCGATTCTTGCGTTTGTCGTGCAGGGTAATGAATCGGTCGCTGTGGTGAAGAAATTGGTAGGCGCTACAGAGCCGAAAACATCAGACGTCGGTACGATTCGTGGAGATTTCACCGTTGATTCCTACGATCACTCTTCAGTCCAGAACAGGGCTGTGAGGAACCTCATTCACTGCTCGGAGTCCCCTGAAGAAGCTGAAAGAGAGCTGCAAGTATGGTTTAAACCTGAGGAAATAGTGAAATATCGCCTCCTCCAAGAGCAAATGCTCTACGACGTGAACTTGGACGGTATCTTGGAATAACAATTATGTTGAAAAACGGCATCCACTTTGTGATTACTGGTGGCACGATAGACTCTGTCTATGACGGGACTAAAGATACTGCTGTTCCGAGTGAAAAATCAATTCTCCCCGAAGTGATGGCGTTGATCAAAACGGATACCCCCCTTGAATTTAGTCAGGTGTGCATGAAAGACAGTAGGGGGCTTACTGAGGGCGATTTGGACTCAATACTTGCTACACTTGAGGAGAGCCCATATTCAAAAATAATTATTACACACGGCACTTACACAATGCCCGATACCGCCCGCTTTTTAAAGGCAAAACTAAAACAAACTGATAAGACCGTTATTTTGACAGGCTCTTTGATTCCTATAAAAGGTTTCTCTCCTTCTGATGGGCCATTTAATCTAGGATATGCGATTGCACAGACCGAATATCTTCCCGCAGGAATATACGTTGCAATGAATGCTCACATTTTTTCTCCAGAGGAGGTAGTAAAGCGTATCTCTACGGGGACTTTCGCCTCAATTCTTGGAGAGAGGTAGCATTTGATACAATAGTAGTGGGGTTATTGGGTGAATAGTAACCTCGATATAATTCAATAGGGAGTCTTAAATCGTCACACTCTGGTGAGCCCTCGCGGTTCCGATGGTGGAAAAAGACTGCGGACACCCACCTAGGCCAAGCGCCTGAGGTTACTATTTCCCAGAAACCCCAATTAAGAATCCGTCAGACCGTATGACGGATTTTTGATACCCAGTATGTCGCCACGACTTATTTCACTTTTGGTTATTTTTGCGCTCGTCGCCCTTTTGGGCGCCCTTCAGCAACTGGCGTTTGCGCATTATTTGTACTGGCGGTACTCGTGGTATGACATTCTGATGCATTTTTTGGGTGGCGTGGTGGTCGGCGCAGTGTATCTCTGGGTCGTGCGGTATGAGTTGCCTGCATTTTTTAAAAAATATGAAACATTTTTATACGTTTTCGCGTTCTCGCTTCTCGTCGGTATTTTGTGGGAGGTCTTTGAGTTTTTTGTTGGCATCGACAGGGAATTTTCATACCCTGTCAGGCAGATCGATACAGCGATTGACCTCGTCATGGATGTCTTAGGTGCTACTCTTTCGTATATGGTGTTCTCGCGTTTCAAAAACAATGGCTAAGACAATTAAAGCGACATTCGCTCGTGGCGCACGCAGGGTCACTGGCTCAAATTTTCTTTTTGAAATAGAAGATAACCCCTCGGCTACGCTCGGGGCAGGCGGAAAGACAACGCGCATACTGATTGACTGCGGACTCTCTCAGGGCGAACGATTTTGCGAACTCACCAATAGTCAACCATTTTCATACGACCCTAAAACGGTTGATGCAATATTTTTTACTCACGCACACGCGGATCACATTGGGCTTTTCCCGCGCCTTGTGAAAGAAGGTTTTGTGGGCAAAGCATACGCGACTGTGGCAACAAAAGAATTGATGCCAATCATGCTCGAGGATTCGGTCCAACTCATCGCACTTGAAGCAAAGCGCTGCAACAACGAACCTCCGTACGATGGTGAAGACGTTGCGCGTGCAGTCGAGCATATAACCGCTCTCGACTATCATTCGCCTGTCAGCGTGGCACCAGGTATTACCGTAACTCTATATAACGCAGGGCATATTTTGGGCTCCGCGCTTGTCGTCTTAGATATCGATGGTAGACGCATAGTTATGACAGGGGATTTGGGACGTGTGCCGTCGGCACTGGTTCCTGATCATGAAGTTCCTGAAGGTACGGAAATACTGGTGACCGAGAGTGTGTACGGGAACCGCACACATGGCTCGATTGAGGACAGCAAAGAAGCGCTCCTTGAAGCGGTACGCGGCGCGGTTGCAAAGAAAGGCACGCTTTTGATCCCTGCTTTTTCTTTGGAGCGTACGCAGATTATTCTCTCAATCATCGACGCTGCCATGAGCGCGGGCACGCTACCCTCGATACCCGTGTTTATGGATTCTCCGCTTGCTGCCAAAGTGACCGCCGTCTATAAAAGACATCCTGAATTTTTACGTGAGGAGATACGAAAGCGCCTTGAAGGTGGCGACGACCCGTTCGCATTCCCATCGTTGAAGGTGACCCTTCGACCTGACGAATCGCCTGCCATTTCAAAAGTGCCAGGACCTAAAGTGATTATCGCAGGCGCAGGCATGAGCCACGGCGGACGCATAAAAAAACACGAAGCGGAATATTTACCACATAAAGAAACCACCATTCTTTTAGTCGGCTACCAAGTGCCAGGCTCTTTGGGGAGACGCATTATGGATGGTGCGAAAGAAGTGGATATAGACGGACAAAAAATAAAAATTCGCGCGAAAGTTTTAAAGGTTGGAGGCTTTTCAGCACATGCCGATCGCGACGACCTTATGGATTTTGCAGAAAAAATCGCGCCGAAGCGCGCATTTGTGGTGTTAGGAGAAACCGAAGGAGCTACGTTTCTAGCGCAACGCATTTCAGGATTTTTTGATATCCCTGTCGATGTTCCAAGGGAAGGGGAAGTGTACGAGCTCTAAATTACTGACCAGACCGCATTCGTGGAGTTCTCCGCGGTACTACAGTCACCTGAACTTTTTCAGCTTCCATACGGGCGAGAGTTGCATTAAGTTCAGCGCGCCCGCGTTCTATAAAACCGCTTGCAACCAACTGCTGCATCTCAAGGCTCAATTGATCGCTAAAGTCTGTTCCCTCGAGTTCTACTTCGTAGAAGCCGAATATGTGAGGGTCATTCAAATGCGTTCTGCATAATACTCCGTTTGCTTCTGCAGGAACTTCTCCTTCTTTCCCGACACCTTGCCCCATGCAGTAGTGACAGAATGGCCCGTTGTGACCGTGCTCCGCGTCTCCCGTTTCAGTGTGGCTTTTTGCTTCTTGCATAGAAAGTAGGACTATACCTGAAAGAAGTTTTGAATGCAAAAAAATTATAAGGGCTACGAAACTGACAATTAATCTCTTCCGAAATGATATGTAAATTCAAATCCAGCACCGCGTTTTACCTGTGCTTCAATAGAAAAACGGCCTGTATTCAGAAGACTCACATCTACTCCTCTCCAACCTTCTCTGTCTTCTGGTCGAATAAATCTCTCGTCAAGACCTTCGTTTTCTAGATTGTGATTTGTCCTCATGCCCAATCTTTCAAAGGGGTCAACTAAATCGTCTGGGTGAGGAGCAACTGCAAAACCCTCCTCTCTCTGCGCGGTTACAATAATTTCATCTTCTCCTGGTCCTTCGCTCTCGTCTCTTGTTCGAGGTGTCTCTCCTAAGTTGAGTCGTGGCACGTCTGCAAACGTAGCTCCTAAAGGTGCGAAAGAGGAGATCGTTCTATCTGTAAAGTCCACGCCTTCTAGTGCAACTACGTTGCTAGGCTCGGAAGCCTCCTGTGCTCGTGCGGGAGTGGTTAGAGTGGCAGTAGCAAAGAGTGATACAACAGTTAAAAACGCCCTCGTTCCGAAGGCGCGACCCGCTCTGACTCGCTCTCGTCCAAATACCATACTTATCGCATTATAGCACGAAAAGTATAAAAAGCAAAATCCCCGCGTGAGCGGGGAAGTTGAAATTTAAGCGGCGACTTTCTTTACAAGGCGTTCAAATGCCGCGGGATGGAGCTCGGCAAGCTGTGAGAGCACTTTGCGGTCGAGGTCAATTTTTGCTTTCTTCAAAGCGCCGATGAATGAGCTGTAGTTTTTGAAACCGTTTGCGCGAAGCGCTGCATTGATGCGGACGATGTGGAGGCCGCGCATACTGCGCTTCTTAGCTCTTCGGTCGCGGAATGCGTATTTGCCAGCGTGCTTGAGGGCGTCCAAAGCGGATCGTTTCTTCTTAGAGCGTCCGAAACGGAAGCCTTTTGCGGCCTTAAGGATGCTCTTCCTTTTCTTACTTGGTTTTACTCCTCCTTTGGTGCGTGCCATGGTTAGATTTTGTTATGAATGAAATGAATTAAAAAATCTTCCACCCCGCCCTCTTTGCTCTCGAAGTTCAGGTGCTCAGAGGGCGGGGTCTAAGAAAATCTACATCGCTATGCTCATAAGATTTTCTAAGAACTATGAACCTGCAAGAAAGCGTGCGCGATCTCCTGCGTTCATCACAACCGCAGTCGTGCGGCCTTTCTTGGTGCGAGTCTTTCTTCCTTCTTTTGCATTGAAATGGTTCTGGCCAGCCATGCGCGCAATCAATTTGCCCTTACGGGTTACTTTCAAGCGTTTCGTGTATGACTTATTTGTTTTCATGTTTCGGTTGTTCGGGTTTGGGTTCTTGTTTTACGACGGGCTTAGCGGGAGCAGGGGAAGAGGCGGGGGAAGACATAGGAGCGTCTTTCTTCGGTCCTTTTCCTGCGCGCTCGATAATCGTGGTGAATCCTTTTGGACCTTTGGTGACTGCTTCCGCAATCTTGTAGTCCTCGGGCACCAAAAGTACGAATCTCTGGAGGCGCTCTTTGAGGAACGCTGGATCCATGTATTTGTACCTACCTTTCAAAAAGAGCTCTATACGGACGCGGTGTCCGTCCTTGAGCCAACCTGCGGCCTGGCGGGCCTTTCGCATCAAGTCGTTCTCTCCAGTGCCTACTTCGACCTGTACTGATTTGGTCTCGGTAACGTGGGATTTAGCCTTGATTTCTCGGTCTTTTTTCTGCTCAAGATATTGAAATTTACCATAATCCATTATTTTCGCAACGGGAGGGACGGCCCCAGGAGATATCTCGATTAAGTCCAATCCCAGCTCTTTTGCGACCCTCAAAGCCTCTTCGGTAGAGATGACGCCAAGGTTGCCACCGTCGTCTTTGATGACGCGGAGTTCTTTGGCTCGAATTTCGTTATTGATGCGTACTCGGGGTTTCAAAATGTTTCATTTAGAGTAGCCTATATAAGGAGAAAAGGCAAAACCACACTCGGCCTGCTGGCCTCAGTACTTCCTCGCTCTTCGCTCGGTCGCGCCCTAAATAAAATAACCCCGTAGGGGGGTTATTTTTCTGTGGAGATGGGGGTGTTGAAACCCCGTCCAATGAGTGTTGCTAGTACAATCTACGGAACCTAGTTCGCTTTTGGGTTTTAGACGGTGCGTTAAGAAACGAACGAAAGCGCGCACAGTCGAGCTCGTAAGTTTGAGAAATCGGTGAGCAATCGATTTCTTAGAGCCTTATGTTATGACACCAAGAACTTTCTATAAGGCGTTGAAAGTTTGGCGCCGCTTAGGCGTTAGCGTAAGCGAGATCCATCTCCGCGAGGGAGTAGGACGGTACAGACGTTCTTACACGTTTGTTGTTCGAGATTTTAGGTGTTCTCCAACATTCACCGTTTCGCATGTATATAGCGTGACCCACTGTCGAATCAAATCATCCCCCGCACACTAAATTTTGGATTGTTTCGGCTTGCCGAAACGCACAAGGTGCTATTCAAAAATTAGTGTGCGGGGAAGGACTGTCTTTCTAACAGTGAGAGGACCCATTCCCGAATCTCATTTCGGCTCAATGTTGTTTTTCTGCTACGAACGCTAACGGCTCGTTTTCAGCGTAACCTAAGGTACGCTTCAGCCTGCGCCGAGCATTCTCGCTGCGAAAAACCGACATCTCGCTTTTCGAAAGCAGATTCGGGAATGGGTCCTAATATTGATTTTTCAAGGTGCGGTCGATAATCCGTTTGGTGTCGCGGTCTTTGAGTGTCTCACGTTTGTCATGTTTTTTCTTATGACGAACGATAGCGACCTGGAGTTTCAGCCTGTTCCTCTTATTATACACCATGATAGGTATAATTGTCAACCCTTTTTTCCCCTCAGTATCTCCTAAATCAGCAATCTCTTTCTTCGAGAGCAGTAAGCGGCGTGTGCGTTCAGCGTCATATGTTTTGGGTGTGTTTTTTTCTTGGTACGGAGAGATAGTGGCGCCAACGAGAAACGCTTCACCTGCACGCACCACGACGCGCGAACCGACGAGGGATGCTCTCCCCATGCGAAGCGCCTTCACTTCGTAGCCGAAAAGCTGCATTCCTGCTTCGAATGATTCCAGGATTTCGTATTCGAGTCTTGCTTTTTTATTTTCGACAAGTGCGCCCATAACATAATTTAGTCAGCGCCGAAGTATACTCTTCGGCATCTAAGAAGCCCTAACGCGCTTCGCGCGTAAAGGCTTCTAAGATATAATACCGCGACAACCATTTTCATGCCCAAAAACAAAGCACCAGAAAAAATGACCGAAAAATCAAAACAGCACAAGAAAAAAACCGAATTGGAAGGTTTTTTTAAGAAAATGCCGACACCGCCAAAAGGAGATTGGTGGGGCAACATGACCAGCGTTTTTCTCGCGGTACTAATTCTCTACACGCTGTACTCATTTTTCTTTGCACCTCAGCAGAAACCAGAAGACATTGCGCTTTCCGTTCTTGCAAACGATATTCAATCAGGATTAGTGCAGGAAGTTTTGGTTGAAGGAAATACACTGACCGCTACGTACGCGGAAGATGTAAAAAAGAAGAGTAAAAAAGAAACGGACGTCGCACTGTCTGAAACGCTTTCGTACTACGGCATCACACCTGAAGCTTTGGCGAAAGTAAAAATAGAAGTGAAGGATGAGACAGGATTTAAATACTGGTTCTTCAACCTCGCGCCAATTCTCTTGCCACTTATTTTGATCGGTGTCTTTATTTGGTTTTTGTCGAAGCAAGTAAAGCAGGGCGGTATGCAAGCATTTACCTTCGGGCAATCAAAAGCTCGCATGGTGGATCCAAGAGACGCAACACAGAGAATCACATTTGCCGATGTTGCGGGTGCAAAAGAAGCAAAAGAAGAGCTGACTGAAATCGTCGACTTCCTCAAAAATCCTAAAAAATTCCTCGACATTGGCGCACGCATTCCGAAAGGCGTACTTCTCATGGGTGCTCCAGGAACAGGGAAGACACTCTTGGGCCGCGCGGTTGCGGGCGAAGCAGGTGTGCCGTTCTTCTCTATTTCAGGTTCTGAGTTCGTCGAAATGTTTGTTGGTGTTGGTGCAAGCCGCGTGCGCGACCTTTTCCATATGGCTAAGCACGCGGCGCCAGCCATTATATTCGTGGACGAAATTGATGCCGTAGGCCGCGTACGCGGAACAGGTGTCGGTGGTGGTAATGATGAGCGCGAACAAACGTTGAATCAGATTTTGGTTGAGATGGACGGCTTTGAACCGAACGAGAAAGTAATTGTCATGGCGGCAACAAACCGTCCTGATGTTTTGGACCCCGCACTTTTGCGCCCAGGCCGTTTCGACAGACGCGTGATGATTGATTTGCCTGACAGGAGCGACCGCGAAGCGATACTGAAAGTGCACGCACGTAAAAAACCGTTGGCAGAAGATGTAAACCTTCTTGTTATTGCAGAGCGCACGCCAGGATTTTCAGGTGCCGATTTGTACTCGCTCATGAACGAAGGCGCAATTCTTGCTGCGCGCGAAAGCAGAAAGACAGTCGCGCAGTTTGACCTCATCCGCTCGATTGAGAAAGTGATGCTCGGTCCCGAAAGGAAGAGTCATGTGTTGAACAGAAAAGAAAAAGAAATCACCGCGTATCACGAAGCGGGCCACGCGATTGTTGCGTCCATCCTTCCGTACGCTGATCCTGTACATAAAATCTCAATCATTTCCCGCGGTCGCGCTGCTGGATACACACTGAAACTTCCTTTGGAAGATACAAAGATGCAATCGAAGAATGAATTCCTCGACGACATTGCAGTATCACTCGGCGGTTACATTGCGGAGAAAGAGGTCTTTAAGGATTTGACCACGGGCCCGTCAAACGATCTTCAAGTTCTTTCGGCTTTGGCGCGTGACATGGTGACGAAGTACGGTATGTCTGATGAGCTTGGCCCGATGGCACTTGAAGGTGAGGGCGGTAGAACGCTCTTCGGTCGTGGTGTATCCGACAAAGAATACTCGGATGAAATTTCCGCAAAGATTGACGCCGAAGTGAAGAAAATTATCGACGGCTCATACAAAAAGGCACACGACATTATTACGAAAGAACGAAAACTTCTCGATGCCATTGCTGCCCGATTGATGGAAGTTGAAACCCTTGAGCGAGACGAATTTGAAAAGATTTTGATTGCAAACGGCATTACGCCGAAGGTGAAAAAAGACATAGAGCATCAGGCTTGACGGCAACCTCTCTAGGCGTACCTTGAAGGTATGGCACGAGAGGGGAATGTGATTCCGTTCGTACCCCGCGCTCCGAAAGAGCCAGAGATGTACGGGCGTTCTGCATTTACTAGGGCGTTCCCAGAGGAATTGTTTGCTTATCCGCATGATCCTTGGTTTGTAGAAAAAATTATGGAAAGCATTCGGCGTGAACGTTTTGCTGAGTAGGCTTAGATGTTTTTAGAAAGCTATACTACAAGGAATGAAGGTTCTTTTTATTTGTCGTGCGAACGCAGGACGAAGCCAGATGGCGGAAGGATTTTATAACTCAATGACAGGAACAGAAGACGCGACGAGCGCGGGAGTTGATTTGGCGAATTCCGTAAAAGGGGATGACCCGTCAGTACCCGAACTCGTTGTCGAGGTGATGAAAGAAGTTGGTATTGATGTGTCTAAGAAAATAAGAAAAGTAATTACTAAAGAGATGGTGGAACGTGCGGACAAGGTGATTGTTATCACTGACTACCCGATGCCTGCATACGTAGAGAATTCATCAAAACTAGAACGGTGGGCTGATGTTCCTGACGCTGTGCGAACCCCGATTGAATTCCACCGCACCGTACGCGATATGGTGAAAAATAAAATAGAGGCGCTTGTGAGGAGTTAGTGAACCGTGTAGGTTCTTCTTTGCGTCTCGGTTTTAAGGATATATAGTAATTACCATCCGCCCTTAGCTCAGTTGGTTAGAGCACAGAGCTTATACCTCTGGGGTCCTTGGTTCGAGTCCAAGAGGGCGGACTACAAAAAATTTTATGGATCTCTCCCTAGGTTCGATTTTAGAGCGCGGAGCAGAAGGCTTTAAGCGCGGAGCAGAAGGTGCGGCCCTTATAAAGCCTATGTGGTACATGGCGCGTCACGTTGAAGGAGAGACGGATCACTCTCTTTTAGATTATTCTCCTGAAAAACTTGCAGCCTTAGAGCGTATAGATGCAATTGTAGTCGTAGGTCCTTCAGGGGCTGGAAAGAGTTCCTTGGTTGATGTCGCGCGAACGTATATCAATGATCCTGAACTTGCGGATGCACATTTCGTCATACCGAAACGGATTGTGTCGCGCCCTCAACGCGCGAATGATAACCTCGTAGAAAACGATTTCGCTGCAAACCTCGACGAATTCAAAGAGAAAGTCGGCAAGGGAATTCGATGGCGCAGAAAGATGGATCAGAAAGAACAGGGTGGACGTGTTGAATGGTACGGTTTCGAAAAGCCTCCCCAAGGAAGCATCCCTATTTACTCAGCGAATCTTGATTTCTTTTCAGAGGAGTCTGAACTGTCGGGTGTTCCAGCTGACTTTTTTAAGCACGCTCTTGTCTTGTATGTGTATGCACTGCCACACATTCGCGGAGATCGACTTCAAGAACGGTCACCAGACATCATGGCAGATAGACCAGAAGAAGCTGCTAAACGTCTTGCAGGAGATATCGAATCCGTATGGAAGAAGGCACAGATCAAAATCAGGACTCGAAGTATTGAGCGTTTTGCGCAAGAGCGAGACATCGCAGGGGACGTTATGATTCTCACTATGGGAGTGATCGCCCAAACTAAAAAAGCGAAGTAACCTCACTTGAGTAAGTTTTAATGTCGCGCACTAGGTCGACCTCGCTGTTTAAACGTCTCTCTGCAGGTCGGCCAAATCTTTTTCGGTCACTACATCTACTTTCACACCGCGCGTATTTCTTTTCGGAAATCCACCAACAGTAACCCCTTCTTTTTTCAAATCTTCCGCTTCTTCACCCGCCGCTTCCATCAAAGCAACGAAAAGCCACGCGGGGACTTTGACCTCATGAGTCCCTGGCTTGGTTCGTGTTGTTTCGGTTTGCGTATCGCCAGTCTCATCAGTAAAAGTAATCATCACTTCCGCGCCGTTCTTGGCTTCGCTGTAGACGTCGCGCAAATCTCCGCTCCCGAGCTCCTTCCATTTCTGGAGCGCTGAAGCGAGGGCGTAAATCACGTGCATATTTCCGCTTATCGCTGCTTTCGCGCCTTCGACAGCTCGTTTCCAATTTACCCCTTCGTTCGCAGCAATTTGTCTGTCACCACCTGCGCCTGCGTGATCCCCAATTGCTTCGCCCGCAGCGGCGACCACGGCACTGAAATTTGAAAGCCACGTGGTGCCCTCTACCATTCCGTGGGGAATGATGTTTGCGCTCTTTGGGTCAGCTGTGCCTGTTGCTAGCGCAACAAACACGTGCGCCGCTTCGTGAAGTGCGACCAGTGAAGGTTTTTCATTTGAACTCCTCGTCTCCCGCGTTCTTCGTGCAAACGCCCTGCGTCCGCGTATGCCCTGTAGCACCCCATTAAGATTCAGCGTTTCAGCGACTGCCATGAACGCTTTTTACCACTTTTTTACTAAAAATCAATGATATGATATATCATATCAGTTATCACGGAGAGATGAGGGAGAATGAGAGAAAGGTGGAGAAATTTTGAACGTTGTTGTTATGCATTGACTGATTTCACTTTTTCTTTTTTGAGGAGTACAGTATCTCCACTATGGCAGAAGGAAAGGACGGAAAAGTGGTGAGTCTTTTCACCCGCGAAACTATCAGACAGCCAAACGTGACAGCGCAACGTATGGATTCGCGCGGTGTGCCTTCAACGCCAGAAATAGCAGTATCTGAATCGGAAAATGATGACGCTACTTTCTATAAAACGCAGCATGACCTTGTTGCCCGTGCGGTGACTGAAGCGGGAACAATTGAAAAGATGATTTCCAGAATCCAGGGATTTTCCAGAAATGAACGGAATATAGGTATACGTCTCCAGGGTTTGAAAGAAACACCTCTGAGCGCGCTTTGCGAATCACTCACCAGTAGTACGCAGAGCATGTGGAAGGAAAAGCCTTCGTACTATCTTGCGGTTATTGCCGAACTCTCGCATCGTATCGATACCATGCACCGAACCACCTCTGGGACAGAGAAAGAGCGAGCGACTTCAGATGCACTGTTCACTATGTCTAACCATCAGCGAGTATTACGCGCGCGCGACAACACTGACGTGATAACGGTGTACATAATGGATGAATGCGGAATTCAGCCTAATCATGCAGAGATGGCATTACACCAAGCTATCGTTTCTCGCCACACGCTTTCGCAATTGTGCGACCTCATGCTTGATTCATCAAAAAGTGATTGGGCGTCGAGACCAAATTTCTTTGGTGCGGTCATCACGGTGCTCGATGAGCGCCTGAGTGCAGTAAGGGAGATTCTGTTGCGGGGAAAAAACGATGAAGAAGATCGGGACGCGTAGGCAGGGCTCAATGTGGTTTTATTCGAAATGAAGTGACTGGGCCTTTTCTTTCGAGAGCACCTCAAGAAGGGGGTGTTTTTTCAGATGCGGGTCTTTGGCAACAAGCGCGAGCGCTTCTTTGCGGGCGGCCTCCACAAGTTTCAAATTTTTGAGTGCTTCCATGCCAATATCGGAAATACCCGACTGATGTTTTCCGTACAGCTCTCCTGCGCCACGAATGGATAAATCCTTTTCAGCAAGTTCAAACCCGTTTTTGGCAGTCATGATTGCTTTCAGTCGGGCATTTTCTCCTTTGCCTTCCGTCATCAAAAAACAGTAGGGCTGATGCGTAGAGCGCATCACGCGGCCACGGAGCTGATGAAGCTGTGCCAACCCAAACCTCTCTGCACCTTCAATCATAATGACGGTGGCATTCGGCACGTTCACGCCAACCTCGACGACCGAGGTTGATATCAAAATGTTTATTTTCCCTTTTTCAAACTCCGCCATCGTCTCTTCCTTTTCTTTCGGTGTCATTTTGCTGTGCAGTTTCGCAATGGTGAATTCGGGAAACACTTTCGTAGACAAGCGTTTCATCTCGGATGCTACGGAGCGAGCCTGAAGTGCGAGGGCTTTTGTTTCGTCGGGTTCGTCTATGCGTGGGCAGATGACGTATGCCTGACGTCCTTCCTTAATAAGAGAACGGATTTTTTCGTACGCATGGTCACGGCGTGACGGTGTGATGATGTCTGTCTGGATAGGTTTCCTTCCGCTCGGCATTTCGTCTAAGACTGTTAAATCCAAATCGCCATAGAGAGTGAGCGCGAGCGTGCGGGGGATGGGTGTTGCGGTCATCGATAAGAGGTGCGGGTTCGTTGTTGTCTTTGATGTGATTGCTTTTCTCTGTGCGGTGCCGAAGCGATGTTGTTCGTCGATGATTGCGTACGCGAGGTGTTTGAATTGCACCGTTTTTTGAATCAATGAGTGTGTGCCGATGAGAATTGGTATCTCGCCGTTTGCGACCCATTTCAAAAGTTGTGAGCGGGAAATGTCGGTTGCGCCTCCAGGGAATGCTTTTGAAGGAAATTTGTAACAACCTGAAGAAGTGATGAGGCCTATTTGTATCGGATGTTTTTTGAAGAACGAAGTGAATGTCGCGAAGTGTTGTTTCGCTAATATTTCAGTAGGACACATGTATGCAACCTGCAGATTGCCGAATGTCTGTTTTTTACCCTCCGCATTTTTCGGGTGTGAAGTAACAACGGCGTATGCCGTGGCGGCGGCAACCGCCGTTTTTCCGCTTCCCACGTCGCCTTCCAAAAGGCGTGCCATAGGATACGGCTCTAAAAAGTTTGCCAGGATATCTGCAATCGCATTTTTTTGCCCCTTCGTTGCTTCAAACGGAAACGATTTCATGAATTCCGCCACGCGCTTTTCCTCGGCATCTATTTCAAACGCTTTCTTTTCTTTGTTTGCTTCACGCTCTTTTGCGCGAGCAACCTGAATCAAAAATACTTCTTCAAATGCAAATCGTTTTCGCGCTGCCTGCATGTCTTTCTCTTCACGAGGTTCGTGAATCCAGTGAAGCGCCGTTGAAAGCTTTGGCAGGTGATATGCGGATAGAATTTTTTCGGGGATTGGATCTTCCAATGCTTCAGGAAGTTTTTGTTCGCGCGCCTTTCTAACAGCGTGATAAAACCACAAACTGGTGATACCTGCTGATTCTGGGTAGACAGGGAAGAATGCATCTTTTGCAGAAAGAATAGGAACGCTGTCGGCTTTTTCAACGTCAGGATTAACGACGTTTTTTCTTCCGTTTCTTTCGGTTATTTTCCCGCGCAGGCGAACGAGCGCGTTTGTCGGAATCATTTTTGCTAAGTACGGCTGATGAAACCATGTAACGCGAAGCGTGCCTGTGCCGTCCGAAAAAGTACCTTCTGCCATCGGCACTTTTGTTTTCCACGATTTCTTCATCTCGAGCTTGGTGAATTGCCCGTAGATGGTGGCGGTTTCACCCTCACTCACGCCCTCGAGGCTTTTGATGTCTGCAGAGGATTCGTAACGGGAGGGGAAGTGGTACAGGAGGTCGCGAACGGTGGTGATTCCAAGCTTTTTGAGGCCCGCGCGCTGAGCGTGGGTGAGGCGGGTGAGTTCGTCTATAGTGCTGTTCGCATTCATCCTGTGAGAAGTATATAGTAGCGGTCATATGGTGAAACTCTCTGGAGCGGAGACGCAGGAACATACTCGGATGCTTGCTGAACTCGCGTCGCTGAAAATACTCATCTCCAGACAAAAGGAAGCAGAAGTGAAGACCAAGGTAACTTTGAAAGGTTTTCAGACAGTGCGCGCCAAGCTGGATAAACTTGTCGAAGCAAAGAAAGCAAAAAAGGTTTTTGAAGGCCACACAAAGACATACATCTTCCAAAGCCCGAAAAAGGGAGTCAGTGTCCGTATTCGGGAATCTATTCCTGATGACTCAGTTTTGCCCACGGAATATAAGTGGACAATAAAATTTGACTCAGAGGCGGGAGTTCCAACGCGTCCTCTCAAAAACAAAGATGAGATTGAAGGTGTTGAGGCTTCGTTCGAAGCGGCGCACAGAACGTTAGGTCTCATTCTTCACGCATTAAATCTTGATTCCGATCTCACCCGAGAACAACTGCTGGTCGGTAAACCCAGAACATCATATGTTGTGGAGCGTTCTAAGGCGGAGAAGAAAAAACGAGCGTATCGGGATTTGCAAGTTGACCTCGACATATTTACGAATGTGCAAGGGAGAGACATTAATCCGCTGTATGTTGTTGAAGCGGAAGATGTATCTGATCTTTCTGAGTCTATAAAAATGGACCGTATTACCACCCTCAAGAAATCGTTGGGGCTTACAATCAATCCAGAATACGCTGCTCTCTCCATGAAAGCATTGCTTATAAAGGAAGGTGTATTGCAGGAGGTGTATGAAGTTTTACCTCGCGCAGAGAAGTAGTTCGGCTCGGACTAGTGTTTTGAAAACACCCCACGGTGTCTTATAGTGCTTTGACTGGAGAGGTGGCAGAGCGGTCGAATGCAGCACACTGCTAATGTGTTGAACCTCAAAAGGGTTCCGAGGGTTCGAATCCCTCCCTCTCCGCATTGACAACTTTGTATCGGCGTGTCCTTATTGCCTATGGCAATAGTGCGACCCGCATGCATAGAAAAAACACTCCGTACGGAGTGTTTTTTCTATCAGTACCTATTGATCTGTTACCTCCTGGACTTTCTTCAAGAACCGCTCAAGTTTCGGAGCGTCGTGTTTTCTGAAGTGGTAGAACACTGACGGCGTGAAAATAAGCGAGACGATGGTTGAGCTGATAAGCCCTCCGAATATAACTACCGCTAGAGGATGCAGCAACTCTTTTCCTGGCTCATCTCCACCTATGAGAAGTGGCACAAGTGCAAGTGCGGTGACTAAGGATGTCATGAGCACCGGCACAACACGATCGAGCGTAGCTTTGAGAACCACCTCTTTTAATACACCGTTACCATTTTCCTCTCCGACCAAGTCGAGCGTATGACTGATGAGAATGATTCCATTTCTTGAAACAATTCCCGCAAGTGAGATAAAGCCAACTAGGTGCGCAAGGTTTATCTCCCCACCAGTAAGCCACACGGCGACCATGCCGCCGAATATGGCTGATGGAATGTTGAGCATTATCTGTAATGCAATCGGAATTGATTTGAATGTCTGGTACAACACCCACAAGATTAGAATAAGTCCCACGGCAAACAATATGCCAAGACGCTGGCTATTTTCTTTCTGACTTTTATAGGTGCCTTCGTACGAGATGGACTGCCCCGATGGCAATTTTTCTTTGTCCATCGTTTGTTTGACCGCTTCCACCGCACCCACGATATCTCCACCATCGTAGTTTGCACTCACAACAAGCACGCGCTTGCCTCCTTCGTGACTGAATTTATTACGTCCAGCATCGAGGCGCAACTCTGCTGCATTGCCGAGAGCCTCCACGTTCTCAAACGGAAGAGATATATCTCGTATGCCGTCGCTATTACCACGCCAAGAAGGGTCGTATCGTAGCACTACAGCTGTTCGCGCCGAGCCTTCCTGTACTTGCCCTATACGAACGCCGAGCAAGCCCTCTTCGAGCTCTTCAGCAACTTGTCCGCTTGAGAGGCCGTAATCAGCGAGTCGGTTGCGGTCAGGGTAGATGCGTAACTCGGGGAGCAATACCTCTTTTTGAACTTGAGGATTTTTTACCCCCTCTTGCTTTGCAAGCTCCGCGCGAATTCTCTCTGCCGTCTGTTTAAGACCCGAAAGATCATCACCATATACTTTAATGACGATAGGCGCTCGTATACCAGATAGCAACTCTTCAACGCGGTGAGTTATTGGCTGCCCGATAGAGAAGTCTGCCGCCGGGAATCGTTCAACTACCTTTTGTATTTCCGCAAACAGTCGTTCTCGTTCACCCTCAAGCCCCTGTTCAAAAGTAACTTGAATCTCGCTCGTGTTTGCTCCGCTATCATGAGGGTCGGCTCCGGCTCGGCCAGTAATATGTCCCACACGCACAACCCCTTCTATTTTTCCTATCTCTTTTTCCACTCGGGAAGCAAACGCGTTTGAAGTACCAAGATCTGTCCCCACTGGGAGAATCACAGAAATGGTCGCCGACCCTTCATTGAAGGGCGGAATGCCTTCTTTGCCTGCAAAAACATACATACCAGCAGTGATGACAATGCCAATTATTGTGGCAATCATCAGAGGCTTCACATGTTCAATACCCCACATAATTGCAGGGGCCATCTTGGTTTTCACGAAGCGCACGAACCTCGTATCGCTCTCATGTCCAGTAAGGTGTTTTGGCGAGAGAAGGAGTGCACACAAAACTGGGATTATGGTGACTGATACTACGAGCGATGACAAAAGTGCTATGAGGTAGGCACTCCCAAGAGATGCGAGGAGTCGCCCTTCTACTCCGGGGATAAAGAACACTGGCAGGAATACAATCATGACGAGAATGGTCGCAATCACGATTGAGTTCAATACTTCTCGTGTACCTTCAAACACTACTGTGTGTATTGGTTCTGATGAGCCTGAAGCTTTCCATTCTCGCAACCTTCTAAACACGTTTTCAACACCTACTATGGCGTTGTCCACCAGCTCACCCACTGCAACCGCAATACCACCCAAAGTCATTACGTTCACGGAAAATCCGAGGAGTTTGAATACAATCGCGGTTACCACGATACTGAGCGGAATAGATATGAGCGTGATGAACGTAACCCTCCGATGCATGAGGAATAACGCGAGAATGATAGCGACAACGACGATACCCTCAAGCAGGGCCCGATACACGTTGTTGAGGCCAGCGTCGATGAACCACTCTTGCCGGAAAAGATCGTTCTTGAGAGTGACACCCGTTGGTAGGGATTGTCGAATGCTTTCTAGTGCCTCATCAACGGCAGCGGTAACTGCCAAAGTTTCTGCTTCCGGTTGTTTGGCTATGCGCAGGATGACTCCTGGTTTCCCATCTATTGTGGCACCTCCCCGAACAGGGCTTACGCCCGCAACGACAGTGCCTATGTCAGCCAACCGTACGCCGCGGCCATTCCAAGTGGTAATCCCAACTTCTTCTATTTCAGCAATATCTTGTGGTGCAACCAATATGCGCAGAGGATATTCTTTTCCTCCCTGCACCAAGAGTCCGCCACTTTTATTCGTAAGCACTGATGATAGTTTTTCTTCTACGTCGGCAATAGTAAGGTCATAGCGGCGCATTGCTTCCGGATTTAGATTGACTTGCCACTCTTTGACATCACCGCCAAGCACGATGATATCGCTGACGCCCGGAACACGAAGAAGGGCTGGTCGAACGGTCCAATCTGCTAGTGTGCGCAATTCTTTACCATCCAGTGTGGATTCTTCAGAAGTAAGCCCAACCCACATAATTTCTCCCATGATGGAACTCACGGGACCAAGTACAGGTCGAACGTTCTGAGGAAGATCAAGACGAGAAATTCGCTCTTGAATTATTTGTCGGTTGCGATAGATGTCCGAACCCCAATCAAATTCTGCTTGCACAATTGCGAGCCCGAATGATGCTGTTCCTCGCACACGCGTAACACCAGGTGCTCCTGCAACTGCGTTCTCAACTGGAGCAAGAACGAGTCGTTCGACTTCTTCGGGGGCAAGCCCCTCAGCTTCGGTAAACACAGCGACTGTCGGCTTGTTGATGTCGGGCAATACATCCACCTTCATCGTGAGAAAACTCCACACGCCGAGCCCACTGATGGCGATGAATACCGCAACCACTCTCCACTGATGTTTCAGCGAAAAAGATATGATTTTGTTCAACATATTTTATTCATCGTGAGCATGTCCATGCCCATCTCCTTCAGGTGCAGGTTCGCTCACTGTTGTGTTAGGTTGCTCGACTCGCATACCCTCAGTAATAGATTCAGTTGCTTGCAGTAGATAGATATCTCCAATCGCAAGTCCTTTCAGAATTTCTACTGCGTCTCCAAACGTGCGTCCTGTAGTAACTTCGCGCGATTGCACAATGCCTTCTGCGGTTACATTCCATACATGCGGATGATTCTCTTCATCCCAAAAGACAGCGTCGAAAGGAACGGCGATTGTTTGAGCAGTCTTTGCGTTTGGAATGACTCGAACAGAAAGGTGTGCTGGCCAATCAATGCTTGCGTCGATTCGCGCATCAGCCATAAATGCGCCATTTCCATCAAGTGCTGTTCCTACACCAGAGATTGTTGCCGTCCTTACGTCCTTGGCAAAACCCGGACGGACGATCTTTACCACATCACCTTTCTTTGGTACTTCAACATTGCTTGGAATGCGGAAGCGAACAATTTTATTTGTCTTTACGCCCGAGCTGATGGACGCAACGGCTCTACCCGGGGCCACGAACTCTCCAATCTGACTTGTGATTGCCGAAACGTAACCGCTTTTAGGAGCGACAATTGCACTTCCGCCCGTAATAGCGCCTGAGACTGCTCGATATGACGCCTCGGCTGCTTCAAGTTCTCCTTGTGCAATTATTTTCTCTCGGTCAAGCTCGGTCGACTTTTGAGATGTATCACGAGAACGCTCAGCGTATTCTTTTTCTTTTTCAGATACATTAAGTACTGCATCGCGATATTTTTCCACAGCTTCATTGAAGGATGACTGATCGTCCGCAATATCCTTGCGCAAATCGTTTAGGTTTGTTTGGGTGAATGATTCTCCGCTCGCAATACTAGCGGAAGCAAGTTGAGTCGCTGCCAAGAAGTAGCTCACACCGACCTGTTGAGGGACAGCATCTTTTTCGAGCGCATCGAGCGCGGCCATTGTAGCGGTAAGATACTTGTCTCTGAGGCTAGAATTTGTAGCACCAAACCACCAGGGAATACTTGAGTTAAAGAGATTATTTGTAGACGACAAAATATCCCGATTATTTCCTGAAAACGTGGAGTATTCTGAAACAACAGATTGTCGCAATGTAGCTCGGACACTCTCCTTTGTTGCAATAACAGATTGCTTCGCTTCCTCAATTGCTCGTAGCGCAGTGTCGCTCGTTGTGAACGTACTCAATTGAGTTTTTGTTTGTCCAACATAGGCATCCGTTGAAGCGGCGCGTGCTTTTGCTTGAGCGAGAGCGGCCGCTTGTTCGGCAAGTGTCGTTGCTAACTCAGGAGTGAGAGAAGTAGCAGACAAACGACCAAGGACTTGCCCTGCGTTCACGTAATCACCAATCGATACTTCCCAAGAGATAATTGCCCCTTCTCGCGGAGGTTGAACGTCAGCATCATTTGGTGAAATGATTTCACCGGGCCACGATGCGGCAGTCGAAAACGCCTCGCTTTCTGCTCCCACTGTTTGTGTAGCGAGACTGATTGTAGTTTGAACTTGCGAGGTAGTTTCAGCTTGTTGCTTGGGCAGGAGCACGATTGTTCCAAGAGCGCCAAGTAACACTATAAATATTCCTGATGCGATGCGCACAGCGAGTTCTTGCTTAAGAAACAAGCTCCACGCGCCCTGTAGGGCACTAGGTATGTAGATCTTCATATGAGGATGTAATTAATCCTGATGAGGAGCTGTTCCAGTATCGTCGTGAGGCGTAGCTTCGCTACCGTGTGCCGCTGTTCCCGTGTCGTCATGTGGCAACGCTTCTGTATGTTGCGCCTCTGTGTGTCCGTCTCCAGCGGTGTGAGCCGCTTCGTTTTTTGAACCGCCAAGAAACATGTATCCGATGATTCCGGCTATAATTACTATCCCTGCAATAAGTACTAAGAGTGTTTTGTTCATAGAAGTTTAATTAGTTAACAAAATAAACTACCCCAAAAGAGGTAGCGAAAAACCAGACTTCTATGGTCTAGATCAGGAGAGCAATATTATGCGTGAGTGTTATCGGTTTTCTTGAAAACTCTTCAAGCGAATACGTCCAGATGAATGTTTGAAGTGACTCCGGAAGAGGTGTTGAAATTTGTGCGACTGGACAATCAACCAGATTGTCATGATGTTCCGTATCGGTGCGGTGATTGAGCGCTTCATGCAGGTCATTTGCGCATGAAAAATGATCGCTCTCTTGAGTCTCGTGTGATTGCGCATGATGGTCTATTGGAATTTGAGCATCGCCAAAACTTTGGGCGGCGAGCACTACATTTATATGCATCGTTGAAAAAACGAGCAATGACAGCATCAGTATCCCTATTCTCTTTTTTTGTTTGTTTAGCATGGTTGCTCTGTGGGGAATCTGTCCCAGAATTTCTACTTTACCTCAAACTTCATCATCATTCCAGCTTCGAGATGTTCTGCTATATGGCAATGTGCCATCCAGATACCAGGGTTAGAGGTGTCGAGCACTATATCAACTGTTTCTCCAGCTTTCACTAACACTGTGTCTTTCCACACAAGGTTGGTTTGCGGTATGCCATCACGTGTAACTACGAGAAATCGCTGACCGTGAAAGTGGATAGGGTGTTGCATTGGATGTGGCGATTTCGGGTCGTTGAAAATACGGATTTTCACTGGCGCGCCGCGTTTGAACGCCCAGTCAATATCCATATTTTTCTTTCCGGTATCCTGATCAACAATATTCCAATCGACCATGTCGGTGTTCGACATCTGATTCATCATTTGCATATCGGAGTCCTCCCATTCAATGCCTCCTTCTGGAATTCCTCCCATATTCGTACCGCCCATCATCTGCCCGCCAGGCATCATGTGGCCCCCCGCGCCAGTCATCATCCCTCCCATCATGTCGACCGTAAGAGAGAGGCGTTTGTCCGGTATTTTGTTGAATATTGAACGGAGGGGATCAATACTTTCTATTGTCTCCTGGTGCGAGCGGAGTGTCCCAAAATCCGCTGCATACGACTGCATAATTGATTCATCAAAGACCACCACCTTTCCGAGCCCGTATGTCTTTGAGGGTGTTTGGTTCACTATTGTATACGTCCCCGACTTGTCGAAAAGCATTTCAACAATCGTGCGCTCAGACGGCCCCAAAACCACACTGTCTACCCAGTTCTCCTTTTCATACGCACCTCCGTCCGCACCGACAAGCTTTATCCTCATGCCCTTGATTGCGAAGTTGAACGGACGAACATTTGAGGCATTAGTAATGTACATACGCACAATCTCTCCTCTTTTCGCATTGAGAGCGTAGTCATCCTCGCCATTTAAGAGCATCACGTTACCGAATCGGCCCATGAGCGTTCGGTCAGCCCCTTTCGTACTTAGATTGATCCTGTCGTTCTCAATCAGGATGTCATCGAGGAATAAGACGACTTCGCGATTCACTGGCGACCAATAGTCAGCACTCTTTGGAACGACGAAGTAGTTACCGTAAAGTCCCAGCTCCTGCTGTAGATCTTCACGCACGTGCGGGTGGTACCAATACACTCCAGCGTCGGGGAATTTCAACTTGTATGAGAACGTCTCACCCGGCTCCATTTCATCTTGCGAAGTTTGGGAACCATCGAAAGCGTTATCCATTCGTACGCCGTGTGAATGAAGCAGCGTCTTCATGCCCGTGTCATTGGTAAAATTTATTGTCACCTCTGCGCCCTGCGCTACTTTGATAAGCGGTCCTGGAATCGAACCGTTATATGCGAGCATGGTATAAGTTTTTCCTCCGATATCTTTCGTGATGGGAGAAGCCACGAGATCATAGGTATCGCCGTTTTTGAGTTCAACAATCTGGCTTTGTGTGACAGACGGCGTCTGCTGCCCCGGCTTAATCCACGCGACAGTGGCAATTGCAGCAAGAACCACCACGATCGCGCCCCCGATGTATAGTTGTTTGTTATTCATGGTGTTTTATCTTAGCTGCTGCGTAATAGTAAACTTTCAAATCTAACACGAACACTTCGTCTCTGCCTCCGAACACGCCTTGCACTTCGGCATGCAGTGATCACCGCCGCATTTGTGCGTAGAATCATGCTCTCGGGCTTCCGCACCGCACATATCACACTTGTATTCCTCCGTCTCACCATCACATTTTTTACAGGACATAGATATGTGGATTTAATCTGCTAAATAATCTGACTGCTCTTCTCAAGCATCATGTGATGAATGGTAGCGACCTGAGTCCATGTAGCGATGAGGATAAGAATGGCACTGCAAGCAAGTGCATCCATCTTTGTAATGCCGAAGATTGCGTCAGCACTACCAAAAACGGCAATGAGGAAAATGATGACTCCAATAAAGCCAGTAATAACACTCGCGACATGCATTAATTTCGATAGCTTCATATATTTTGTTACTTATTAGACAAGTTATAAATTCTAATTAATTCTTTGACCGCTTTCTCATCCTCACCCTTGCTTTGCATTTGATGCTTCACATGCGAGCGCAAGTGATTTTCGAGTAGAAAACTGTCGAGGCTTTTGAGCGACTTTTGAATGGAAAGGGATTGTTCCAGTAATGTAGGACAATACTCCTCTTTCTCAATAGCCTTGATAAGACCGTCGAATTGCCCCTTGAGGATCTTCGCCCGATGTAGCGCCCTTTTCTTTATTTTTTGATCAACCATGGGTTTGTAAGTTATTAGTAATTATCGGCCCTTACTAATACGCTATACCCCTACCCCCTATATGTCAACAAACACCTGTGAATAATCCTACTCCTCAATCATCGTTATCTTTTTGTCTTTGTAGTTCAATCTGCTTCGTAGGTTGGCGAGTAATTCTCTTTTGTCTGATGTGCTTCCTTCCTTCAGTAAGTACTTCGCATACTGTCTGATGTTCACGTCATCTTCCTCCACCAGTGAGTTACCTGATTTACCATTCACAATCTTCTGTAGTTTGTTGAATCGTCGTATTTCGTCTTCAAGCTTTTGTCTCATGCCCAACTCATTGATATTCACTACGTCCATGATTTTGAGTAGCTCATCTATCAGCTCTTCCTCACGTATGTATTTATTCTTGCAGTTTCTGTCTCTCGCACGACTGCATCCGTAGTAAATATAGTGTGCTGATGTTCCATCCTTTAGTGGCTTCCATTTCTCCTCAGCCGATATTCCGCTTTGGCAGTATCCGCAGGTAAATAGTTTAGTGAAGGCGAATTCTTTGTTCTCGCGCACTATCTTGTCTCGCTTTAATTGGGCTTGAGCTTTCTCGAACAGTTCTTGTGTAATCAGTGGCGTGTGTTTGCCTTGATACCAGTTTCCACTTTCTCTCGGATACTCGAACGGTCCGTAATAGAAGGGGTTATCGATAATGCGATATACACCACTTAAGGTCAGTGGCTTGTTTCCTCGCGTATGAAAGTTTAGTTCAAACTTCAGCCAGTTATATATCTTCCTGCCTGAATAATGTTCGTATGCAATCTTCTCGAATATCTTCTTTACGACACTGATTGCAACTTTTCTTTCTGCGCTTTCGGGTGGAGGCGCTTCGATAATTAATCTCCCTGTGTTTCTTGCGCTCGGTATGTCGTTCCCTTTGGCGACTGCAGTACAAAAAGTAAGTTCTGCATTTTGGGTATTACCCGCGGCGTACAACTATTTGCACGACAGAAAGATAGATTGGACGTTTTTAATTCTTTTCAGCCTCCTTGGGCTCGTTGGTGTGTACGTCGGCGTGCTTTTTGTACTCGCGGTACCCGAAAGAACGCTGGAACTTATCGTTGGTGTGATTATTCTTGCGTTAGTGACGTATACCTATTTCAAAAAAGATATGGGTATGGGAGCTGCACGTGCGTATTCGAAAATACGCCAAATGCTTGCGTACCCAGGCGCACTCCTCATGGGTTTTTATGAAAGTATTTTTGGGGCAGGAAACGGCATAGTCTTTGTCATTATCGGATTTTTTACACGTGGTTTTGATTTCGTCGCTTCGCTTGGCTATTACTTCGCGGCGGCATTTTTATGGTGTGTGTTTGCCGCTGCTCTTTTTATACAGAAAGGATATTTTGATTTGCCTGTTATGGTTGCGGCGGTTGCAGGCTCCTTAATTGGTGCGTGGCTTGGTTCGAAGCTTGGCAAATTAAAGGGAAATTCCTTTATTCGCCTTGTTTTTCTTGTCGTTGGGCTGATTCTCGGGGTCAAATTGCTACTTGGTGTATAGGGATTTTCTCCACACCCGTACTTCTTAGTTCTTGGTATAGAATCAGACTATGCCAACATTAAAAACTAGTGTGATGCTTGAGTACATCTGGCTCGACGGTCAAAAGCCAACCGCTCAGCTCAGAAGCAAGACAAAAATTATAAACGGACCTGTTACAAAGATAAGTGATTTGCCTGAGTGGGGATTCGACGGATCCTCAACGGAACAGGCTGAAGGAAAGTTTAGTGATTGCCGGTTAAAGCCGGTTTTTTTCTTGCCCGATCCCATCCGCGGAGCGCCGCACCTCTTGGTGATGTGCGAAGTTTTTGAAGCAAACGGTAACGTGCATCCAACCAACACACGCGCGCAACTGCGCGAGGTAGCAAAGAAACACGTGAAGCAGGAAGCGTGGTTTGGTATCGAACAGGAATATACGCTGTTTCAGGACGGAAAGCCGCTCGGCTTTCCTGATTCAGGTTTCCCAGGGCCTCAAGGTCCGTACTACTGCGGTGTCGGCGCAAAAAATATTTCAGGGCGCGATTTAGTTGAGGATCATATGGCGCTCTGCCTCAAAGCAGGAATTAAACTTTCAGGAATAAATGCTGAAGTGATGCCAGGGCAGTGGGAATTTCAGGTAGGGCCACTTGGACCTTTGGAAGTTGCAGATCAGTTATGGATTTCACGCTGGTTGTTGCACAGAGTTGCGGAAGAGTATGACATTGTAGTTTCGCTTGCACCGAAACCTGTTGTCGGAGACTGGAACGGCGCAGGGTGTCACACCAACTTCTCTACGAAAGCAATGCGCGCAAAAGGTGGACTGACCGTCATAAAGGCGGCATGCGAAAAACTGAAACGCAAACACTTCGAGCATATTGCGGTGTATGGCGCGGGCAATGAACTTCGTCTCACAGGGAAGCATGAAACCTGCTCTATTAATGAATTCCGTTACGGTATTTCAGATCGTGGAGCATCAATTCGTATTCCGATGGCAACTGCGGATGCGAAAGCAGGATATTTAGAAGACCGTCGCCCTGCAGCGAACATGGACCCCTACGAAGTGACCGCCGCTCTCTTGAAGACGGTGTGCGGTAGCTAGGAAATTGAGGCTTTAGGTAAGCCCTAAAAGTCCTTCTTGTACATTTTTGGGCGAAGCGTACAGTGGTTATATACCAGCCTAATCAAAAAAATATATGGCTGACCAAGGAGCACCGCAAGCAGAGAAAGTAGTTCTCTCATTAGAGCGACAGGCAGAAGCCCTGCGCACGCTCATGATTAATGTTGCAGAAAGAATAGAGCTTCTCAGACGGACGACTGACAAGGAAGATGCTTTCTTTACGTACACAAAAGCTGCCGCTGACGTGGCAAGGATAAAGGCAATGATTGCTGCTGGCGCGGTAGTGCCTGCGTTGAAAGGAACATCGTGGCCTGTGATAGAGCAAGGATTTAGCACAATGCGCGACGGTCTCGTTGCAAAAAAGTGGATTCCTAAATAGAAGAAAAGAAATAACCAGTGTCTCGAGTGGGGCATGGGGGAATGCTTCCCTGTATGTGTGTTTGACTTTGTTGGTAAATTTGATATAATATTGAATATGTCAAAAAGAGAAGCAATAGTGGTTCCTGAAAGCGCAGTAGCCGCTGAACGTTTAGGTAAAGCTCGGCACGATGAACCGATACTCAAGCGCAGTGCAGAAATTAGGGAGACTGGTGGGCAACCTGCAGAACCAAAAATTTTGGAGCTTGATCCGATAATGGATAAGCAGTGGCTTTCAAAGAACAGGATGTTTACTCAGAAAATGTCGGGGGGTCGCATTGGTGTTGATATACGGGCACTCTTGTTCCATCAACTTCCACCCAGCAGACGCGAAGACATTGTCGAAGATATTCGTTTCCCGTATGAACGTGTTGAAGCCGCACTTCGGGACGGCATTCCGCTTGACGACAAATTCATTGAAGCGGTAGCTGCTACGAATCATGAGCGATGGGTGCTCCGAAACCGCGAGCGCGTTTTGAGCGAAGTTGCGGCGCTTAAAGCAGCAGGTGATGAGGCAAGTCTTGCGGAGGCAGAAAAAGAAGAAAAACAGCTTCGCCCGCTCTCTCATGCAGATATGCAAGGCGATCGTGCTTTTGAGCGCGACACGATAGATATGGTTATCCGTGATTTTCGTTCACGGGACGAGAAACTTGTAGGGAAGGTGTATCTTCGGGGAGACAAAGTATTGGTGAGTTTTGCAAGATTGACTGCAATCGCTACCGCAGGTAAGTTCGAGGATCTTCCACCCGACTCGTCTGCTACGGTTATCTCAGTTTTAAATAATCAGGTTCTCGTGAAGTTTGAAAATCAGCAAGGGGAGTTTCCTGTTGATTTCGGCGATGTTTCTCTAGTCTTCGAAAAAAGTGAAGAGGAAGCACCTTCGGCTTAGTGCGCAATAGCGACACCGAACACATCCGCCGCGCCTGCCGAAAGGAGGGCGCGGCGGGCGTCGTTCATGGTTCCTGCGCTTTCCACCACGTCGTCGATAAGAATGACGTGTCTGCCAAAAACTTTTGTTGCGTCAGACACAGAAAACGCACCAGCTACGTTATGTTCTCTTTCCTTTCGAGAAATGCGTGTCTGACTTTCGCGTTCTTCGCGCATGAGTACTTCAGGAGCGAATTCCACGGATTCCATAAGCGTCGGCAGAAGTGCAAAGGCAAAACGTTCCGCTTGGTTGTACCCGCGTTCACGCATGCGCTTTTTTGAAGAGGGAATGGGAACCAATAAGGGAGTGTTCCAGCCTGCAAACGATCTCTTTTCAGAAATATGCTCAAGAAGGTATTCGCCCACGATACTTCCGACCGCAGGGAGCGGGGCCGTGATCCCGTAAAATTTTACTCCGCGGATAAGCGCACGTACCGTAGGGTTGCTGTACGGAAAGAATGAAATAATCCACGCCTCGCGCGCTAAGCGCGGATGAAATGATTTCTGCAAATCCGTTTCTGTAATTGCCGACGCACGCTTTGCGTCTACATTTTTTGGCAGAAGCGCATCGAGAATCGTCGATAGCAAGGCACGCATCATGGTATCCTTGTAAGAAGTGTACACCTATGGCATTTTCTATTCCTGGTTTATCTCAAATAATTTCTCAAATAAGCAGTTCGCTCCAAAGTAGAGACTCGGAGAGTGTCGCTGGTATTGATATAGGTACTTCTTCTATAAAGATAGTGCAGCTCGTGCAACAGAAAGGGGTCGCGGTACTCGAAACATACGGCGAGATTGCTATGGGCCCCTACGGAAACGGCGAAGTAGGGCAATCGGTCAATCCTCCTGCAGAAAAGACAAGTGAAGCATTGAACGACCTTATTCGCGAAGCAAATGTCACTGCAAAATCTGCGGGATTTGGTATTCCGCTCTCGGGCAGTTTGATTAACGTTATTACACTTCCCACAAAAAATCGTGCAGATTTGCAAACAATGGTTCCACTTGAGGCGCGAAAATATATTCCCGTTCCTATTTCAGAAGTATCTCTCGATTGGTTCGAGATTCCCGAAGAAGAGGCGCAATTTTTAGGTGCCCAAGGTGTGCCAAGGAACATAAATGCAACTGATGTGCTTTTGGTTGCGATTCACAATCAGACGCTCACAAAATTTTCTACGGTTACTGCAAATACAAAACTCGTTCCAAAATTTTATGAAGTCGAGCCGTTCTCCATGGCGCGCTCTGCATACCAGCACGGCACCGCACCGACGATGGTTATGGATTTCGGCGCATCTTCGACCCGCGTCTATATTATTGAATTCGGTATTATTGATGTGTCACACACCATCCCTCGCGGAGGGCAGGATTTTACGCTCGCTATTTCGAAATCGCAGAATCTGACATTTGCCGAAGCCGAAGTGAAGAAGCGCGAGAAAGGCTTAATTGAAAACGCTGTCGGAGAAGCATCCATTGATTTCATATTTTCTGAGGCAAGAAGAATCTTGCTCACGTACCAACGCAAAGAGGGGAAAGCAATTTCAGAGGTCGTTTTTGTTGGTGGAGGCGCTGAATTAAAAGGTATTGTCGAAGCTGCATCGCGCTACTTTGATGCGCGCGTCACTCTTTCAACTCCGTTTGATAAAGTTTCTGCCCCTGCGTTTATTGATGACGTACTCAAAGAAGCAGGTCCGTCATTCGCAACTGCAGTAGGGCTCGCACTTCGAGGACTGCAAAAATAAGTACGTGCTTCTCGCGTATCCACTTTTTCTGTATCTGTATTCAGGGCTTCTAACTTTTCGAGTGTTACACTTCACTCTATGGAAGAGCGCGTGAAGACGTCGTTCATACCGAAGGCGTCCTTGGAGGTTGAGAGAAAGCAAAGCCCGAAAGGAAACCCGGTAGCACTCGCGAATGTCATCGCGGGCTTTGTGCTCATACTCGCCATCCTCGGTTCTGCGGGCATGTTTCTCTTTGAACGCTTCACCATAGAAGCTATTTCGGCAAAACAGAAATCTTTGGAACTTTCTCGTGCCGCTTTTGAACCCGCAACAATTAAGGAGCTCTCCCGCCTCAATACTCGTATCGAAACAGGCAAGGTGCTCCTCGGAGAACACATGGCAGTTTCAAAGCTTTTTGATGAACTTGAATCTTTGGTGCTCGCCTCAGTTCGTTTTAGCGATTTCTCATACTCATCTCCTGCAGCAGGGAAAGTGATTATGACAGCAAAAGGAGCAGCGCAGAGCTTTAATGCGGTTGCACTTCAATCGGGCGGTTTCTCGAAAAGCGACATTATTACTGAACCTATCTTCTCGAACGTAAACATCGGGAATACGGGAGCCATTGAATTTGATTTTCAGGCAATCATTGATACAGGAAGACTGAAATATTCAGGTGGTGCGCCTGCTTCACCAGCAGTTGAATCCGTACCAGCTTCGACAACAAACCAACCCGCAGGCGGAGCAGCAGGGCCAGCAACGACACCATAATATGAAACTCTTCACGCCAATTCTTTTTGTTCTTATCGCAATCGCACTTTTCTTTTGGTACATCGACCCTGCGTATGTGCGCGTGCAAGAACTTTTGGGTCAGCAGTCACAACTTGACCAAGCGCTTAATCGTTCAAAAGAATTGCAGGATGTGCGCGATCAGCTGTTAGCGCGGTACAACACCTTTCCGCAAACTGACCTCAATGAGCTTCAGAAATTAGTGCCTGACCACCTCGACAACGTGCGTTTGATTTTGGATTTGGATTCTATGGCAAGCCGTTACGGCATGCGTGTACGCGAAGTGGCGATTGAAGGAGATACTTCCCGTGTGCAAACAGGGGAATTGGGCCCTGACACCGCAGCGTACGAATCTGTGGTGCTCTCGTTTTCAGTAACAGGTACGTACGATACGTTCAGAAGTTTTCTTAACGACTTGGAAAGAAGCCTGCGTTTGGTGGACGTGGTAGGGCTTGAGTTTCGTGCAACTGAAACAGGGGTGTACGATTACACGCTTCGCATAAGAACCTATTGGTTAAAACCGTAAACGTATGGACTTCTTCAAACAAAACCAAACTGCAATCCTCGTCATTGTCATTGTCGTGATCGCATTTTTTGCATACTCATATTTCTTTACTGGCAAGGAATCAAGCAATGCGGTATTGCAAGAAGAACAGGTTTCAACGGCAACACCTGCGGACCAAGATCTCATTTCACTCCTGTTGGAACTGAAATCAATTACACTTGATGAAGCTATTTTTTCAAACCAAGCATTCCAAAGCCTTGAAGATTTCAGCCAAGATTTGGTGAATGAGCCTGTCGGACGCGTGAATCCTTTTGCACCACTTGGCCAAGGACAATCACGACCCGCGTCAGGCCAGTAGACACCCATGGATGTACTCTCGATTCTTTCGAAAAAAGGCTTAATCGACCAAGGGGCTGTTGCGAGTGTAAAAGAAGAAGTATCTTCAGGTTCAAAGACGCTTGAAAAAGCGCTTTTGGACCGCGGTGTTCCAGGAAATGACATTCTTTCTGCGCGTGGCGAATACTATCAAGTGCCTGTGCGGAGTTTGGGCGAACAGAACGTTGCATACGAAACTCTCCGTTACATTCCAGAAGATTCAGCACGACATTACCGCTTTGCGCCAGTTGATGTTAAAGACGGTGTTCTAGAAGTCGGTACGACCGACCCTGACAACCTTGAGGCGACCGAGGCTTTGAATTTTATTGCATCAAAGACGGGGCTTCCGTATAAAGTATTTTTGATTTCAGATACTGACTTTGACCGCATCATCACCATGTACAAAGGTCTGACGGGGGAAGTTGGCCAAGCATTGAATGAGCTTCAGACCACTGTCGACGATACCAACATTACGCTGAATGAAGACGACTCTGAAAAGAAAGACCTAAAAAATCAGGACGTCACACGCATAAAAGAGGATGCGCCAGTGACAAAAATTGTAGCGACCATTTTGCGCTATGCAGTTGACGGCAAAGGCTCCGACATTCACATAGAACCGACACGAGATGAGCTCAAGGTTCGCTTCCGTGTTGACGGTGTTTTGTATACGTCGCTCAGACTTCCGAAAAACGTTGAACGCGCGGTTGTTGCACGTATTAAAGTGCTCTCTTCATTGAAGCTCGACGAAAGAAGGAAACCGCAGGACGGAAGATTTTCAGCAACGATTGATAATCGACGCATCGATTTTCGCGTGTCCACATTCCCTACGTACCACGGCGAGAAAGTGGTGATGCGTATTTTGGATAGGAAGCGTGAAGCCCTCACACTTGAATCGCTTGGCATGGGCAAAGAAGATATTGAAACGGTGCGGCGCGCCATTCGTCGCCCGTACGGCATCATCATCATTTCGGGTCCAACAGGAAGCGGTAAATCGACAACACTCTATGCAATGCTTCAGGAGTTGGATAGGGAAGGTTCGAACGTCGTTTCACTTGAAGACCCAGTCGAATACGACGTTGACGGTGTTTCGCAGTCACAAGTGCGACCAGAAATCGGATACACGTTTGCTTCAGGATTACGCTCAATACTCCGCCAGGACCCTGACGTCATTATGGTTGGAGAAATTCGCGACAAAGAAACAGCGCAATTGGCTATTCAAGCTGCGCTCACTGGCCACATGGTGCTGTCAACGCTACACACGAACAATGCCATTGGTGTTGTCCCGCGCCTCATCGACATGGGTGTCGACCCGTACTTGATTGCGCCTACGTTAGTGCTATCGATGGCACAGCGCTTGGTGCGACGCCGATGCGAAGATTCAGTCGACAAACCACTTCCTGTTGCAGGAGCGATTCAGAAAATGATGGACGCACAATTTGCCGATTTACCAGCGGAGTTCAAAAAACGAATACCGAAGGCAGAGAAGGTGTACGGTATTTCACCGTCTCCTGAGTGTGCAAACGGCACTCGTGGACGAATTGGCGTGTTTGAAATGTTACCGATGACGAAAGCGATGGAGCGCACCATTCTTGCGCATCCGATTGAAGAAGATATTTTCAAAGTTGCACGCGGTGAAGGAATGATCACCATGAAGGAGGATGCTATCATTAAGATGCTCGGCGGCCTGATTCCGTTTGAAGAAACGAACACTCTTGGCGGGGATACTGCGGACGAAGAGCCGCAAACAGAGACGAAAGAGCCAGAAGTTCAGGCCGATGCTGCGTAATATATGGCAGAAGAAAAAAAAGTTTCATATTCAGTGTTTCTTGTCGACGACGATAAGTTTCTTTTGGATATGTACACGCTCAAATTTAAAGATTCGGGTTGCACTATTGATGCAATGACCGACCCACGCGCGGCACTGGAGAAGCTTCGCGGTGGGGCCAAGCCAAACATTATTCTCCTCGACGTCGTGATGCCTTCAATGACTGGCTTTGAGTTTCTTGAAGCGGTACGCAAGGAGAACCTCGCTCAGGGAACGACGATTATCATGCTCACCAATCAAGGTCAGCAGGAAGATATTGATAAAGCGATGAATCTCGGTGCGTCGGGGTACATTATTAAAGCAAGCTCCATTCCATCGGAGGTGTTGCAGAAAACACTCACGATTGCGGAAGCGAAACAAAAGCCTTAGAAAATATTATGAACAGTGTGAATTATATTTTCTTAGACCCCGCCCTCTGTGCTCCTCAAGCAAAGACGCTTAGAGGGCGGGGTGGAAGTGTTTCTAACCTCACGTTGTTCGCTAATAAACACTAACCATATGGAATACAAATCAGAACTCGAAAATTTGATAGAGACCATGATTAAAGAGGGTGCTTCCGATTTGCATCTCATGGCAAAAATGAACCCGATTATCCGCGTGTCAGGGAATTTGATTCCGCTTTTGAAGAAAACAAAATATACGCCTGACGACACGATGGGCATTCTCTCTGCGATGCTCTCGTCTGAGAAAAAGAAACAATTCCTCGAAACTCAAGAAGTCGACTTTTCATATTCATACAAAGATAAAGTTCGTTTCCGTGGAAATGGGTTTGTCCAGCAAGGCACTGTTTCTGTGGCGCTTCGGCTCATTCCAAATTCCATAAAGACATTTGAGGAATTGAGCCTTCCTCCTGTTCTTGAAACTTTCTGCCAGCTTCAGCAAGGGTTCTTCTTGGTCGTGGGCCCTGTAGGACAAGGCAAATCAACAACTTTGGCATCAATGGTTGAGAGGATTAATCAGACAAGAACTGAGCACATCATCACGATTGAAGATCCGATTGAGTACACGTTCGAATCAAAAAATTCCGTCATAAACCAACGAGAAGTTGAAATCGATACGAAATCATTTCACTCAGCACTCCGTTCCGCATTCCGCCAGGATATTGATGTCGTAATGGTGGGAGAGATGCGCGGGCCCGAAACCATGTCGGCTGCGGTTACTGCCGCAGAAACAGGACACTTGGTGCTTTCAACACTGCACACTAACAACGCTGCACAAACCATCGACCGTATTATCGACACCTTCCCTGAGGGTCAGCAAGACCAGATTCGCCTTCAGCTCGCATCTTCTTTGGCAGGGATCTTCTCGCAGCGTTTGGTACCGCGTATTTCGGGCGGGCTCATTCCAGCGTATGAGCTTTTGATTAACAATGATGCTGTTGCAAACCTTATTCGTGAAAAGCGTTCACACGAAATAAATGCAGTTATTGAAACAGGAAGTGAGTCGGGCATGATTGATATGAACAGAAACCTTGCCGATTTGGTGCGTCGTGGTGAAGTAACGCCCGAAAATGCGCTCGCTCGCGCATTCAATCCGAAAACATTCTCGCGTCTTATTTAGAAAAATAATGAGCGGAGCGAATATATTTTTGTTAACCCCGCCCTCTATGCTTCCGCAAACCAAGATGCTTAGAGGGCGGGGTATAATTGTTTGTAGCACTCGCGAACTCGTACACAAACACTAATATGATTTTCAAATACCAGGCAATTGATACGACAGGCGCAAAGCAGGAAGGCACCATTGATGCAGTCTCGCGCGACGTTGCAATTACCTCGCTTCAGCGTCGCGGATTTACGGTTTCTTCTGTCGAAGAAGCAGAGGAAACACAGGGTTTTCTTTCTGCAAACCTTACTCTCTTTGAAAGCGTCACGAACCGCGATGTGGTTCTTTTGTCCCGTCAGATTTCTACACTGTTCGAGGCACAGGTTTCAGCGCTTCGTATTTTCCGCCTCTTGGCATCTGAATCCGAAAAGCCGATGATGCAACGCGTGCTGACCGAAGTCGCTGACGATTTACAGGCGGGTACCACTATCTCAAAAGCACTTTCAAAACATCCAAAAGTATTTTCAGCGTTTTACGTAAACATGGTGCGTGCAGGCGAGGAGGCAGGAAAGCTAGATGAGACGTTTATTTACCTTGCCGACTATTTGGACCGTACGTACGAAATTATGTCGAAGGCGAGAAACGCACTCATCTATCCCGCGTTCGTTATCGCTACCTTCTTCATCGTGATGATACTCATGATGACTTTGGTCATTCCGAAAATTTCTCAAATCCTCATTGATGCTGGACAAAAAGTACCGCTGTATACACAAGTAGTTATCAGCATCAGTAATTTCTTTGTTACGTACGGCGCGTTTCTCTTAATTCTTCTCGTCATTGGTGGATTTTTCCTCTTTCGCTACGTACAGACTGAGACGGGGAAGGCGGCATGGGACAGACTAATGCTCTCAACGCCGTTTGTGGGTGAGCTATACCGAAAGCTGTACTTGGGCCGTATTGCCGACAACCTTGCAACAATGCTTGGCTCAGGAATTTCAATGGTGCAGGCAACCGAAATCACTGCATCAGTCGTGGGTAATTCTGTGTATGAAGAAATATTTATGGATGTTTCGCGCGCGATAAAAGGCGGGGGCACGATTTCAGGAGCGGTTGCAAACAGACCAGAAATTCCAGGCATTATGAGCGCCATGATTAAGGTGGGCGAGGAAACAGGAGAGCTGGGCAGTATTTTGAAAACACTTGCGAAGTTCTATCAACGCGAAGTGATGAACGCCGTCGACACGCTGGTAGATTTGATTGAGCCGTTCATGATTGTGGTCTTGGGCTTAGGTGTCGGTATTCTTCTCGCGTCAGTTCTTATCCCGATATACAACATTTCCGCATCCATCTAAGACTTTCGTTCTCTCTTAAGCGGAGCCGATGGCGATGACAGAGCGTAAGACTCGGCCTAGCGGCCCGGAGCGCTCTCTGTCATCGCCATCGGCGTAGCGTCCCTTTATCCACATTTTGAGAACCTCGCCCCCCTCTTACGGCTACAATGTAGGGTGAACCTCGATTAGTGTCGTTAGGTTGCTATTACCAAATTATTTTTAGTATTTTTAATATATTTATGATGAGTATTACTTCACAGAAAACCGCAAAGGGCTTCACCTTGATTGAGCTCTTGGTAGTTATCGCAATCATCGGTATTCTTTCATCAGTCGTGTTGGCATCCTTGAACACTGCTCGATTGAAGAGCCGCGACACCCGTCGTATTGCTGACATCAAGCAGCTTCAGCTCGCGCTCGCTTTGTATTTCGATTCAAACGGAGGATATCCTGCAACGCTTGCTGCGCTTGCTCCGCAATACATCGCTGCAATTCCAGCTGACCCTGTTTCTTCACGTGCCTATGTGTATTCGGCAACAGGTGCATCAGGTTGTACTTCTGGTACGAGCTACCACTTGGGAGCAGTACTTGAAGAAGCCTCCAACCAGGCACTCCTTGGTGACATTGACGCAGCTGTTTCTACTACCGTTTGTACGGGTAGTGCAGCAGAGTTCGATGGAACTGGCGCAGGTGCCGCCGTTTCAGGCATCACGCAGTGTACGTCTGCATCAGGTACACCACAGGGTCAAACAACTCCAACCGAGCTCTGTTACGACCAGAAGCCATAGTCTTCCTAAGACTGCTTCAAAAAACCCCGCATATGCGGGGTTTTTTGTTGGTACACTGCGCTTTATGCTCACGGTAATCCCGTACGTTTTTCTTGGTTTTCTTGGTCTTGCGGTTGGAAGTTTCTTGAATGTGGTTATTCTCCGTTTCGGTTTTTCTGAATCAAAACAAGACCGCTCTCACTGCATGGCGTGTGGGGTGCAAATTCGTTCGTACGATTTGATTCCCGTTCTTTCATATTTCCTGCTCTCAGGAAAATGTCGAGCGTGCGGGAGCGCGCTTTCAGCGCAATACCCAATTGTCGAACTTTTGGTCGCCTCACTTTTTCTTTTGGCGTGGCATAGTATTCCGCCCGCGTTTTCTTTTTTCTCCATCGCGGCGTTTGTAGCACTTCTTGTGTTCCTTTCTTCACTTGTTGCGCTTGTAGTGTATGACGTACGTCACACGCTGGTACCGATGCCCTTTATCTATGTGCTTGTTGTATCTGCGCTCCTCGCTCCGCTGTTTCAATCGTTTGCTATCAGTTCGTACGACCCACTTTTAGATTCACTCGCAGGAGGCGTGGCGCTCTCTGGATTTTTGTACGCACTTCATCTTGTCACAAAGGGGAGAGGTATGGGTATGGGCGACGTCTATATTGCAGGCGCCGTGGGGCTCCTGCTCGGCTTGTTTCGTGGTATTGAAGCACTCATGTTTGCGGTCTGGAGCGGAACACTTTTGTATCTCGGCGTGATGCTGTTATCCTCCATTTTAAAACTGTTTCGATTGTCGCTCGGCTTCAAGCGCGTTACCATGAAGACAGAACTGCCGTTTGTGCCGTTTCTCGCGTTCGGCGTATTGCTTGCACTCTTTACAAGCATTTCTCCAATCGGGTTCGGTGCATGGCTTTCCGAAATTATATGGTACAGCGGAATGCGGTGAAGGTGCTTCGGGGTTTCTCCCTGATGGAGCTTTTGGTAGTGATTGGTATTTTTTCTACCATCTCGGTCGTCATTCTTGCGAACCACTCCAAATTTAATAGCTCCGTACTTTTAGGGAATCTTGCCTATTCAATTGCAGTTTCTGTGCGTGAAGCGCAGGTGTATGGCGTTTCCGTTCAGCAATACAACAGTAGTTTTAAATCTGGATACGGCGTGCACGTTGAAGCAGGGAACGGCGCTGAATATATTTTTTTTGCTGATACGAATGGCAACAAAACCTACGATAAGGATGCGGATGCGATTGTAAAGCGGTATACCTTGAACGCCCAGCACAGCATTGTGAAGTTTTGTGGTATTAAATCCACAGGAGTTGAAGAATGTTCAGACGGTTCAACAACGATTGGCATAGATAATTTAGATATTGTGTTTTTCCGTCCTGACCCCGACGCGTATATTTCTTCTGATCGCACGGATATGTATTCCTCAGCAAAAATTGCTGTAGGCTCAACTGCAGGTGAAATGCGCACCGTCTCTGTTGCATCTACAGGTCAGATTGCCGTGAGTTCGGGTAATACGTTTGTTCCCGTTGAACCTGGAGAGCCATCACCATGAAAATTTTTTCAAAAACAGTACGCGGATTTTCTCTCATGGAACTTTTGGTAGTGGTGGGAATTTTTACTTCCATCTCTCTTGTGGTGTTGGCGAATCATTCGCGTTTCAATAGCTCGGTCTTGCTGGGAAGTCTTGCCTACAACATCGCACTCGCGGTTCGCGAAGCGCAAGTATATGGGCTTTCCGTGCAGGATTATAACAATGACTTCACCACAGGCTATGGTGTTCACGTTGATACGACAAACAAAACAAAGTACGTATTTTTTGCTGATACGAACGAAAACACAAGCTATGACAGTGGCGTAGATTCAGTACTTAAAGAGTATTCGATGAACAATCAGCATAGTCTCTTAAAGTTTTGCGGTACGAAATCAACAGGCGAAGAGCAATGTTCGGATGGCTCCACCGCAGTTACAATCTCAAAACTCGATATTATTTTTCTTCGGCCTGACCCCGACGCACACATTAATTCAAATATCTATAGTGGCTATTCATCAGCAGAAATCAGCGTTGTTTCTTCGGCGGGGGAGGTGCGAAGTTTGAGTGTAGCTTCAACTGGGCAAATTGCGGTCAACCCTGAATCAACCTATACCAGTTTCTCTAGTTGTACACCTCAGAGCGTGTGCTCGGGAGGGAAGTTGAGAAATAGCTGTACGAATCAGGTGGTGCAAACATGCACGTACGGATGCACCAATGGTTCAGATGCATGCAATTCGTGTACGCCGACATCAGAATATACTTGTTCAGGAAATAGTGTGGTGAATTCATGCGGGACTATCACATCGACATGTACCTCTCCACAGGTATGTGCTTCTGGTGCGTGCTGTACCCCATCAAACGTATGTTCGGGTAGTAACGTCATAAACAACTGTACGCAACAGATACAGCAAACGTGTTCTTGTGGTTGTTCTGCAGGAAGTTGCAGTGCCTGCTATTCCCAGTCTAGCTACTACGCGCAATCAAACTACTACGCGCAGAGCTCGTACTATACGCAATCTTCATACTATGGTCAGTCTGCATACTACGCACAATCTGCATACTATGCACAATCAAACTATTATGCCCAGTCGTCGTACTACGCGCAGTCCGCATACTACGCTCAATCGAGTTACTACGCGCAGTCTAATTACTACGCACAAGGCTACTATCAGAGCTACTACGAATCGTTTTATCAAGGAGGAGGATGCCAAGGTTTTTGTTTCGATCCATAGCGCCCCGTTTTTTCACCCACCCCTTCGACACAGTGAGTACGCGCTCTTTTCGTAAGTAACGCTGTTCTTGCTTGCTATAATCAATACATCACATGTCTTCGCATAGAGCTTTCACGTTAATTGAACTCATGGTTGCGGTTTCGATTTTTGCAATCGTGATGCTTATTGGCGTCGGCGCACTCTTATCTTTGGTGGAAACAAATCGTCGCGCGCAAGCAATTAATTCTGTGATGAATAACCTGAACGCTGCAGTTGAATCAATGTCGCGCTCCATGCGCGTCGGGACATCCTATTACTGCAGTAACTCTTCGATTCCGCCCGCTCCCGCAACACTCGATGATCCGCAGGATTGCCCCGATGACGGTGGAGTGCTCTTGGCGTTTGAATCTGCAGAAGGAGATTCGTCAGAATCAAATGATCAGATTGTGTACCGTTTGAACGGCACACAACTTGAGCGTTCATTATTCTCAGGAGCAAGCAATACATGGGTGGCCTTAACCGCACCCGAGGTAAGTATTGATACGTTTGATTTCTTTGTTATCGGTTCGGTTCGTGGCGATGGGATTCAGCCAAGGATTCTGATGCGCATCAAGGGTTCTGCCAGCGTGCCTGGGGGTTCGACCCAGTTTACTATTCAATCGAGTGTGGTTCAGCGATTACTTGACCTCTAACCTATGCATACAAACCTTCTCCATTCGAAAGTAAGAAAATCGCGTCGCGGGTTCACTTTGATTGAAACGTTTGTCGCCTCCGCAATTCTTCTCGTGTCTCTTGCGGGTCCACTGTCGATTGCTGCACAAGCGCTGCGTACTGCCTACTATGCTCGCGACCAAGTGACTGCGTTTTATCTTGCACAGGAAGGTTTGGAGTACGTGCGCGCAAAGCGAGACCAAAATTATTTGGCGTCACCAACCCAGCCATGGATGAGTGGGCTTTTGACTGGTGAAATTTGCTCAAACGGTGATGTGTGCACGATTGATTTCCCGAATTTCAGTCACAAAGTGTGTCCCAGTGGAATTTGCGCACCACTTCTTGTCGACCAAGATACATTTCTGTTTAATACCACAAAGGGATTGCAATCTCTGTATACGAGAAAACTTTCGATCACAGTCGTGAGTGCGGATGAGGTGACCGTGCAAGTAACCGTAAGTTGGGTGTCGGCAGGCATTAATCGCACGTTCACCATTTCAGAAAACTTCTTTAACTGGCTGTAGGCTATGGGCACAAAACAAAACAGAGCGTACGTCCAAAGAGGGTTCACACTACTACTCGCGGTGTTGGTATCGAGCGTACTTATTGCACTCGGTTCTGCGATTTATGACATCGTTTCGAAAGAAATTATTCTTTCATCTGCGGGCAGGGAATCACAATTTTCTTTTTATGCTGCAGATACAGGGATCGAATGTGGCTTGTACCATGATTTGAAAAATGATCTCTTTGCAACATCCTCGGGCGCAACAACGGTAACGTGTGGCGGTGGAGCGCCAGTTGAACTTTCGCGCGTTGTACAGAGCGTGAACTCTCCAAACGATACTCTCGTTACTTCGTTTACGTTTCCGATTGGGGGAAGTGCCGAAACACTACCGTGTGCGACTGTGACCGTCACGCGTCGGCCATACCCAACCGCGACAACCATTATGGAGTCACTTGGCTATAACACCTGTGACACAGAAAACCCCTTGCGACTTGAGCGTGCGATACGCGTCAACTACTAAAACCAGAAAGCTTTCAGGTCCTCGCTTTGAGCTTTAGAATAGGGGAATGGCACGAATTCCAGATGGAATAGAAGAACGAGCAGAAAAACTGCGCGAGGCGATTAATCGCTATCGGTATCTCTACCACGTGGAAGACACAGAGGAGATTTCTATCGAAGCGCTTGATGCACTCAAACACGAGCTCGCATCACTTGAAGAAACGTACCCCGCACTCATTACACCCGATTCACCCACACAGCGTGTTGCAGGGAAGCCGTTACCAGGATTTAAGAAAGTGCGCCACGCAATATCGCAATGGTCTTTTAACGATGTTTTTTCTGAAGACGAGCTTCGTGCATTCCATGAACGTGTCTTGAAAGGAGTGCGTGCGTTTGATGCGAGTGCATCGGTTTCGTATTCATGTGAACTCAAGATAGATGGGCTCAAGATAGTTTTGACGTATACAAAAGGCTCTCTGGTGACCGCAGCCACGCGTGGTGACGGTGCTGTTGGGGAAGACGTAACCATGAATGTCAGAACCATAGAATCAGTTCCGCTCACGCTCACACGCCCCGTTGACCTCATTGTTGAAGGAGAAGTCTGGATGGGTAAGCGCGGACTTCAAGAGGTCAATAAAGAAAAAAAGCAAAACAATGAGCCTGAATTTGCAAACCCCAGAAACGCGGCTGCGGGTTCCATCCGACAGCTTGACCCAAAAGTCGCAGCCAAGCGGAAGTTGGATACATTTATATATGACGTCGCTGAATCATCAGAGTCGATCCCCGATACGCAATCGGAAGAGCTTGCCTACCTCGCTGAACTCGGGTTTAAAGTCAACAAACATTCGTACGTTGCGGAATCTATTGATGACGTGCTTTCGTACTGGAAACGTTCATTAAAAGAAAGAGAAAAACAGGACTACCTCATCGACGGCATTGTTGTAAAAGTAAATGCGCGTAACCAACAAAATGCACTTGGGTATACGGGAAAGGCGCCTCGATTTGCGGTCGCATTCAAATTCCCCGCAGAACAGGTAACGACGATTGTTGAAGATATTGCGCTTCAAATCGGGAGAACTGGGATTCTTACTCCCGTCGCACACCTGAAACCGATTTCGGTCGGTGGTGTGGTGGTGTCTCGAGCCACGCTTCACAACGAAGACCAGATACAGCGCCTGGATGTACGCGTCGGAGATACCGTAGTAATACAACGCGCGGGCGATGTGATTCCTGAAGTAGTACAGGTAGTGCCCGAACTACGACCGAAAAATGCCAAGCGGTATGTGTTTCCCAAGCACGTGCCAGAGTGCGGTGGCGACGGTTCTGTTGAGCGCGTGCCTGGCATGAGTGCGTGGAGGTGTGTCGCGAAAGATTCCGCCGCACAACAGCGGAGGCGGTTTCAGCATTTCGTTGGTAAGCACGCGTTTGACATTGAAGGGATGGGACAAAAAACTGTTGACCTTCTCATGGATGAGGGATTGCTCACGGGGTATGCGGATATATTCACTCTGACTGAGGGCGACCTTTTGGGTCTTGAGGGTTTTGCAGAACTTTCTGCCAAAAATTTGGTTGAGAGTATTGCAAAGCGAAAAAAAATATCACTTGACCGTTTTATTATCGGACTTTCCATCCCGCAGGTTGGAGAAGAAACGGCACGCGATATAGCATCGCATTTTGGAACACTTGAGAAAATTCGGAGGGCTTCTATTGAAGAACTACAGAGTATAGACGGTGTGGGAGGAATTGTAGCTTCATCGGTGTACGAGTGGTTTCGTGATAAAGAAAATATTCACGCACTTGAACAGTTGCTCTCGCATGTGGCCGTTATGAAAGGAGAGGCAAAAGCACAAGGAGTGTTGTCAGGAAAAACTTTTGTACTTACTGGGTCACTTCCTTCATTAAGTCGTGAAGAAGCCAGTGAAATGATTCGTTCCCGTGGGGGTTCGGTTACAGGCTCGGTCTCTAAAAAAACTGATTTCGTGGTTGCGGGGGAGGAGCCTGGGTCAAAGTATGAAAAAGCCAAGAAACTCAACGTATTTATACTGGACGAAAAGGCATTTCGGGCTCTTTTGGGTGGCTAAAAACTGGAGCCTTGCATTCGAGCTCGCGCGGGTGTAAACAATAGAGACTATTAATGGTATTTATTTTTTGAAATTGTATGTCTGATGCAGCAACAGTAGAAGGATTAGCAGTAAGTGCTCCTCGAAAGACTCTTGGTGAGGAAGCTGTAGCGTTGTGGAGAAGAGTAACCTCAAGGAGACAGCGTTCCGAAGTCGTTGCTCCTATAGCAGTAGCAGATGAGGCACGACTTGAAGAGGCCCCGCTTGAAGTCGCTGCTGTTGCAGAGCTGACTCGTGAGACTTTTGCGGACGCTTCAGCAGACGAAATAATCGCATACTTAAAATCGCTTAATCTTGCACCGACACCAGGAAGCACTATTCCTGAAGAGGAACAAAGAACGACCATTTGGAACGTTACGCTTTCCCCTGAAGGAAGAGCAGCTGCATTATTGGTTGTTTCAGAGTCTCGACCTGAAGTGCAGGAAGGCGAAGAAGACCCTATCGTTGCAGCAGTCGCACTTTTGAAGGCTGAGCTCGCGCTTCCTGTCGCAGTGAACGGAGAAGTTGAGCAGGTTGTTGGTGATGTCGTCGAGGATGAAGCCGCTGCACTTGTTGCGCGAAACAGAGCAGAATTGCTCGCGCTTGCGGATAGATTTGCTATTGGTCAAAAGGACAGAGGCACGCTCGCTGTTTTGGCAGCAGATGCTTCGCTTTCTTCGGATGCGCAAGGAGCTCTTGCTGAAACGCTTTCTGCACTCAAGGCGCAGCTAGAAACAGTTACTGTAACTGAAGGTGCTGATGATGCAGCACCATTACCGCTCGCTCTTGACCCTGAAAAAGCAAAGCCTGCATTTGAGGCTTTGATTGCAGCGCTTGAGGCGACTTCTCAAGAAGTCACTGACGATATTGCTGGAGTTGAGCAGGAACCAACTCTCGTTGTTGAAGGAAATGACAGAAAAGAGGATGAAGTAGTTGTTGTAGAAGCAGTCGATGGAGATCACGACAAGAGAGCTGACTAACTAAAAAGGTCACCTTTTGAAAAACCGCCCCGACGTTACGTCGGGGCGGTTTTTTGCTATCATGGCGAAATGATTGGCCCCGACGACGTAAAGAAGCTTGCAACGCTTTCGCGCCTTGCATTAACGGAAGAAGAAGTTGCAAAACTCCAGGTAGAGATTTCATCAATCCTCGCGTATATCGATACGATTCAGAAAGTGGAACTTCCGTCTCAAACTTCGGGGAGTGTGTATTTGGATATTGAGAATGTGATGCGCGAGGATGTGCCAACGCACGAAGCAGGGGAGCACACGGATGCACTTTTGGCGCAGGCACCAAGAAGTGAGAAAGGGTATCTGAAAGTTAAAAAGATTCTTGGATAGCGTATGGCTGAACTCACTGATTTAGGTGTTCGAGATTTGGTGGCAGGGTATCAGGCAAAGAAATTTTCTGCGGTTGACGTCGCAGAAGCGCATGTAAAGAAAATCGAAAAAGAAAACGGAGCACTCAATGCGTATCTTGAGGTATTTTCTGATGCAGTTGATTCGGCAAAGATTGCTGACGCACGTCTTGCATCAGAAGGGAATACTCAGAATCCTCTTCTCGGCGTCCCCGTTGCGCTTAAGGACAACATTTTGATTAAAGGAAAAATTGCGTCAGCGGCGTCAAAAATTCTCGCGAACCACACGGCAACATACGACGCCACGGTGGTGAAAAAACTCCGTGAAAAGGGAGCAGTGTTTTTGGGCAGGACAAACATGGACGAATTTGCGATGGGCTCTTCAACAGAGCATTCAGCATACGGGCCTGCGCGAAACCCTTACGATATATCGCGTGTACCAGGCGGTTCTTCAGGTGGTTCTGCAGCTGCTGTCGCAGGCAAATTGGCTACCGTGGCTCTTGGTTCTGAAACATGTGGCTCTATCAGACAGCCCTCCTCGTTGTGCGGTTTGGTGGGGTTAAAGCCGACCTACGGCGCGGTTTCGCGTTCAGGTCTTATTGCGATGGGCTCATCACTTGATCAAATTGGTTCGTTCGGGAGAAGCGTGTACGACGTTGAGACCGTGTTCAATGCAACAAAAGGGCATGATCCTTTGGATGGCACCACGCTTCCTGACTACGCAGAAAAACAGGCAAAAAATAAAAAGATTGGCGTGCCATGGGCATTCGTAAAAGACGCACAGCCCGACGTACAAGAAGCTTTTGCAAAAGAGTTAAAAGAACTTTCGGCGAAAGGGTATGAAATCGTTGACATAGAATTTCCTTCAGCGCCATTTGGGCTTGCAGCGTACTACATCGTGATGCCTGCGGAAGTTTCTACAAACCTCGCCCGCCTGGATGGCATGCGCTACGGGTACCACGCGGAAGGAAAAGATTTGTTTGAAGAGTATGCAAAATCGCGCGCCGAAGGTTTTGGTGCAGAAACGAGAAGACGAATTATTTTGGGCAGTTACGTGCTTACCTCAGGCTACTATGATGCGTACTACCGAAAAGCAACGGCGCTTCGCGGTGTTCTGGCAGAAGATTTGAAGAAAGCGTTTGATACGGTGTCATACATTGCAACTCCCACGACACCAGGGCCTGCATTCAAACTCGGAGAAAAAAGCGATCCTGTGTCTATGTATCTTGAAGATATTTTTGCAGCACCAGCAAACCTCACTGGTATTCCTGCGATTTCTGTTCCGAAAGCAACTGTGATGAGAGACGACGTTTCGCTTCCCGTGGGTATACAATTTATGAGTCCGAAATACACCGAAGCTTCTTTGTTCAGTATTGCAAAAGATGTTGTAGGTGAGGGCGCATAGATGTCGTACGCATATCTCAAGTTCTTGAATCTTAACTGGTGGTACTGCCAGATATATTCGCTGTTTGGCGGAAAATGTACGTATGTCGATGAGTTTGGAAATATCATTCCTGATGGTTCTGTTAGTGGAAATATTTCCGTAGCAACTTCAACCCCCACAGGTACTGTTGATTTCTGGGCGTGGCTTTTCGGTGGTGGTGCAAGTTCGGGGGGTGAGTATTCTGGCGCGTTTGCAGGAATCATAAATACATTTGCTCCCTTGATTGCACTTATTGCAGGAATACTTGGTTTTTTGTGGGGAATATACAGCGCGCTTGCGTACTTCGCCTCAGGGTTACTTATTTTACTCATTCTTGGCTCAGGTATTGGGCTGTTGATGATTCGCTATCAAGAGCTTGCGACATACGGAACGCTTTCGAAACAGTCTGCTGTTGCGAGCGGACTTAGAAGTCGCTGGCAACTTCTGTTAGATCAGGCAATTTCAAGCGATCCCAAAGCGTGGCGCTCTGCGATTCTTGAAGCGGATGTGTTTTTGGGTGAACTGTTGTTAAAACTTTCATATCAAGGAGATTCGACCGCAGAGCGTCTGCGTGCGGTTCCTGAGGATGCGTTTGTCACATTGCCGAACGCGTGGGAAGCACATCGTATTCGAAATTTTGTGTCAGCACGTTCATCCGATTACATACTCACGCAACGGGAAGCTTTTCGCGTTATGAAGTTGTACGAGCAGGTGTTTGAAGAATTTGATTTTATCTAGGTGAATAGAGTCTGTTCAGGGGCAGTAGCTGAACTCCTACAGTTAACTGTAGGAGTTCTCTCTATCTACTCGTGACCGCACGAGCTTGAAGTTTGAAGAGAATTTCTGTATGCTTCTATCGAGGCTTTAAGTTTTAAGCTTTTAGCACATTTACATAGCGGGGTGGAGGAGTGGTACCTCGGGAGGCTCATGTGAACAACGTGACCTTGTCCGGTAACGGGCAACGGAAAAACTTTCTAAATTGCTGGAACACCGTGAGAGCTTCTTACGCCACAGCGTGACCTGAAAGGGTGAGCGCGACGGTTTGAAAAGTAAGAAGATTCGGCAATCAGCAGCCAAGCCAAGCTCCGCCAGCGGCAGAGCTCGGAAGGTTCAGAGACTATAATGGAAGGGTCCCCGTCGGGGATCATGGGATAGTCCATTCTCTTTGGAAACATTGAGTGTAAAAGAACCTCCAGACCCCGGTTCGAATCCGGGCCCCGCAACAAGTAAAAACCGCCGCCAAAGGCGGTTTTGTTTTTTGGGTTTATAACCAATAAATAAATTATGATGCTAAAATGTAGGCATGCCTCTTAAGGATAAAAAGAAAAGAAAGGAATACCACGCGTATTACATGCGTGAAGTATGGTACCCAAAGAATAAAGAGAAGCACATGCGTCTCGTAAAGAGCTTGAAATTACGAGTACGTGCGTATCTTGAAAAATACAAACGAAGTCAATCATGCGGTGATTGCGGTATATCAGGTGCCAGACATCCTGAAATACTTGATTTTGACCATATTGGGCTCAAAAAATTTGAAGTTGGCTCATGGGCTAAATCCGCGCTAAGTATCAAGACTGTTCAAGAAGAGATCAAAAAATGCGAGGTCGTGTGTGCTAATTGTCATCGCATTCGTACAGAAAAGAGGCGGAAGAGCCAGGTTTAGTCCTTATGGATTTTAGGTTATTATATTCGGATTCATGAAAGCTTTAGTTCTTGCCGCAGGAGACGGAAAACGCTTACGTCCATTGACTGAAGATCGGCCAAAGCCGATGATTTTTTTGAATGGGAAACCACTTCTTGAATACATACTGAATGAACTCCCCGATGCGATAACTGACCTCATTATTATTGTTGGTTACAAAGGAGAAAAAATTCGCGAATATTTCGGCACAAACTGGAAAGGAAAGACGATTACCTACATTGAACAAAAAGAACGCTTAGGCACTGCGCACGCGGTTCACATGGCGAAGGAGTATTTGCTTCATGAAAAGTTTTTTCTTCTGAACGCTGATGATGTTGGTGACAAAAGTTCTTTTGAAAAAGGATTACAGTATGACTACTGCTTGTTTGTAAATGAACACGAAGATCCTACACGTTTTGGTGTTGTAGAACTTAACGAGGATGGTACGTTGAAGAAAATAACCGAGAAGCCCGAACATCCCGCAACGAACTTGGTATCAACGGGAACCATGGTGCTTTCACCAGGGATTTTTGATATTCCGCTTGTTCGCCATCCGAATGGTGAACACTACATTGTTGATTCGCTTTCAGGTATTCAGAAGTTGCAGCCGATTCAGGTCATTCGTCAGAAGTCGTGGATAACGGTTACGTTCCCCGAAGATATAGAAAAAACTGAAGCACTTTTGAGAGAGATGGGGAAGTAAATGGTGCTGGGAGGAGGACTTGGTCACGAATAGTTTGTTCACCTACGTTCACAAACTTCCGCGACCCCGCCTCGCGGTTTTCCGAAACGGAAAACATTGCTCCGGCTTGCAAGTCCTTAATTGTCGCTTCGCGACAAAATGGTGCTGGGAGGAGGACTTGCACCTCCGACCTTGGGTTTATGAGTCCCATGCTCTAACTACCTGAGCTATCCCAGCGAGTGAAGAGGAACATAGAAATGCTAGCATTTCTATACTCTCTGAACGAGCTGGGAGCCTGGAGGGCTATGCCAGCGACTCGCTACAAAAAATGCTGAAAGCTAATAGCTTGCCAGCGTCCGTTGAAAATAGCACGAAGACAGGACTTTGTGGAGAGTTTGAGACTTTTACGCAAACCGAGTTCCACTGTCGTTTGCACCTACAACTACTGGCACTCCAGTTTCTGTATCAGGGACTCGAATACCTGGGTTTGAAAATTGTCTGCCTCCAATACGGTCCGCTGATGCATACATTCCACCCACGGTGGTATGTTCCGTCATTTCGAAAAGAAGTTGATTAATGTAAGAAACTTCTTCCGCAGTAGAAGCAGAAAATGTAATCGGTGTCGTTGGCTGAAATGACCTCAAATCACGCCGTGGCTCTCGCTCTCGTTCCGCTCGCTGTAATTCAGTCATAAATTCCCCCGCGATATTTCCAGAACTACAATTGACGAACGCAAGAATGTCAGGCGATTGCCGTGCCAGCATGCGTGACCGCATACTTCGATATTTTGGCGCATAGGCATGTGCAAGCTCTTCAGGGGTTATGTGTATCCTTTCCTGTTGTCCTGTTTCCGCGTTCACATATGTTCCGAGCTGTATCCCTAACGGTCCGCCGTGCGCGGTAAAAAGTATGGTTGTAGGTGTCCCATGATTATTGCGAATCATGGATAGTATTCTTTCTTTCGTTGTTATGAGCGAGTCTTTGCTGGCAGGCACCACACCGTTTCTTTCATCAGTACCGAGTCCGCTTATACATTCTGCGCGCGGGTTTCTTCGACGTATCGCAGTAACAGCTTCTTCCGTTTTAAATTGAGGCCGACCATCTTTTAAATCAGCCCCAAAAACTACAATTGTTGTATCGTGCCACAACTGTGCCTCGCGGTGTGCTTCGCGTAATCCCGCTGCGTGCTTGTCGAGCAAAAAACGTGATGGCATTATTTGTTCGGGTTCACTAAGCACGTCAAGTGTTGCAGATGTTTGTACTGCCCGAGGTCTTCCTAAATGAACACCAGTAATTCCCGCAGTAGCGACTACTCCTACAGCGCCGATTAGAACTTTTCTTCTATGAAGAATTGATTGAGTATCAAAGAAGTTTTTACCTTCATGTCTCATCTCTATTTTTGATAGTACCATCTGTATCAAATAGGGAAGAGGAAATACACTCTTCCAGGGGCTCGTTTTTTTGGGGTTTTTTTGGTATTATCACGCACTGCAAGCGGTTTGCGGCTGTATGGGTACATACATCCGCTGCGCTCGGAAATAGTGACAAAGCAAGCTTTCTCACTATCTTCCTCGCTTGCGGCTGTAGCTCAACGGTAGAGCACTCGCCTGTCACGCGAGAGGTCGTGGGGTCAGCACCCATCAGCCGCGCAATGCAAGCCCCGAAAGGGGCTTTTGTATTGCGGCTGAAGCGAGCAAACTGCTTTGCTCGCGTTGGGTGCTGACCGCCGGAGTCATGCCGTTAGGCAGACGAGGCGTGCCCCGCGGCACTTACGAGCGAAGCGAGTTAGTGACCGTCAGGGCAAACCCATCAGCCGCGCACTAGATTCAAAAACAGCACCTGCGTGCTGTTTTTGTTTACTTGTGCGAGTCGGAGCCATGTCGTATTGCGACAGGCGAGACGGGGTCGAGCGCACTTAGTATTTTGCGAATACTTGGAGCAAAATACTTAGTGACGGGTGACCACAGTAAAATCCCGAAAGGGGATTTTTGCTTTCGACTGAAGCGAGCAAACTGCTTTGCTCGCGTTGGGTGCTGACCGCCGGAATTAATAAATAGCAGCAGCTGCTGTGACAAGAAGATAAATACCAACGACGTTTGCAACAAGGGCAATCAAACGAAATGCGTTTTCTGAAAGGTGCGTGCTTGCCATAACTGCGATGCCGATTTCATCAGGAAGAGGTGAGGCAATAAGGATTGCACCAAGGGCATCTCGAAACCAGTCGAATTTCATTAACGGAAGTTTGCGGACAGCTTTCATGAAATTTGTTTTTCCGAGGGCTTTCATTTCTTGCTTCAAGTTGTTTTTTACGAGTTGAAACATAGTAAGGTCAGCAAATGTGCCACCCAAGCCTCCGAAAATAGCTATAACGATCGGAGAGTATTGGTCAAGGAATGCAGGTAGGAGAAGGGCACCTAAAGAAAGCGTAAAGCTGTAGCTGTACATCATGCCGACAATAAACAAACCACCAATGCCGAGTGGCGCAACGAGTGAGTGAAAAAACTCAGGACCAAAAAAGAAAAAGAGGACGATAGCGCCTAGGTATGAGAGGAAGAGTATTCGAAGATGTGGATATTCGCGAAGCATGGGGCTGATTGTAGCATCGGCTTCAGATTGGGAGCTTACCTCCACGCATGATGATGTCGCCGACATAGCCCTTCGGGCTCTCGTCTGCATTCTGACAGAATTTCCTTACGAGTTTTCGCTCGTTGTATCAGAAATGTGAACGAGTTCACATTTCCTCACTGCTCGCCAAAACCCGCACTTCGCGCTATTCTCGTAAGGAATTTGCCGAGATAGCTCAGCTGGTAGAGCACCACCATGGTAAGGTGGGGGTCCCCGGTTCAATCCCGGGTCTCGGCTCCAAAATCAAACACCCCATTTGGGGTGTGTTTTTATGGTATTTTGATGATACTTAATAAAGTCCATTCTTTTTACATCTATGAAGAAAGTTTTTGCATTTCTCCTCGTCGCGTTTGCTGTTATCGGTTTTATGACGGCTCCGAGTTTTGCCGAAGCGCTCTCGGATGAGCAGCAAAATTCTCTCGAGATGCTTTTGCGTTCTTTTGGTGCCGATGATTCCACGATACGCAATTTCCAAGGAGCGGTCTTGGGTGCGACGACAGGACCCACGGATGACTACGGAGCAGACGGCACATCAACAACGGGAATCTATTGTCCGAAACTTTCTTCCACTATGCAGCGCGGCGCACGCGATGCAGCTACAGGAGGACAAGTGACGGAGCTACAACTCTTCCTCTCCGACTATTTCAATTTGAATGAAGAGGACATCGCAACGGGCTTTTTCGGACGCCTAACACAAAGTTATGTGGTGAAGTTCCAACAGGAAAAAGGATTGCCCGCCTTCGGTATTGTTGGTTCTTTGACGAGAGCAAAGATTGCAGAATGGTGCGGTAAAGGTCAGACAGGGACTACTGGAACGAATCCAGTTACCCCAACCACCCCTACTGGCACCAGTCCACTTCCAGAAACAGGAGGGGGAACTTCGAGTGCAGGAGTAATTGCGTATTCAATTGTTTTAAAGGGGGGGAGTGGCACTACAACAGATTCTTTTGTAGAAGGAACTGATATTGGTCCATTTCAAATTGTTATAAAAAATAATGCACGCACGGCGCAAACGGTCGTGTTTCCAAATAACTGTTGGTATACCTACCGAATCTACGACAAAGACAACGGAGGACGTACGGTATTTGATCTAAGTACTGTGCAGCAGTGCATGTCAGCTGCGAGCCAGGTGCCGACCACATTCACTCTCAATCCTGGTGAGAGTGTGCAAATAGACATGACGCACCGATTCCAAACGTACCATATACCTCCTGGGAACTATTCGATGGTATTCGACATTAACAGTCGCAATCCGCAGAGAAATGCAGTGAAGTTTGATTTCAAAGTGGTAGGGAAAGGAACGTCAACATCTAACCTCTATTGCTCACTCGCGACTAATAAATCCTCGTACGTGCTCGGTGAAACTATTACAGTGAAATGGAATTCAAATGGAACCTATGCTCAGTGGATAAAAGATACCGACAAGGACAACTTTTATCTTGGTGGCGATAAGCTCGCAGCTTTTGGTGGAACGACATTCACCGCGAATGTACTTGGAAATCCGTACCTAGTCATGCGTGTCTACGATGCGTCTGGCGCAACAAATACATGTCGTCTGGTTATTCCAGTGAGCTCCGTGGGAACAGCCTCACCGTTAATCTCTATTACCAGCGCTGGGCATGTGGACGCAGATACAGCAACGCAATTCACTGTCGAGTATGGAAACATGCCTTCGTCAGGGGTTAATGTGGTGAACGTCAACACAGGAGCTACAGTCTGGACACAGGAATTGACGTCAGGTGGCAATGGTTCTTTGACGCTCATCGTTCGCCCAGTCGTTTCCCCAGGAGAATATGTTGTTCAGGCGTTTAACTCTTCAAGAACGGTAATTGCAACGAGCGCCCGTTACACCGTCGGCTCAGTTACTCCCGTTCCGATTGTGACGATACAGATAACGCCAAGCACGATTTCTGTTGGGGGATCTTCGACACTTACATGGACTACGCAAAATGCAAACCGCTGCTATATGAGTTATGGTTCTATCCAAGAAACCGTACCTCTCTCTGGAACGTGGACTATCAACAACACGGTAACGACGAAATACACACTTCGATGTGTAAATGACCCTGGTACAGGCAAAGACGGACCAGCATCTGAAGCATCTGCAACTCTTACGGTTTCCAACACCTCGTCTGTCGGAGAACTCTACGCTGTCGGTGTGTATGAAGCAGCAGGCGCTCAGCACAATTTCTGCTACTCAAAACCAGGTACGGTAAATGTGAACCTCGTTCAGCTTATCGGTTCGAAAAAAGGGACACCGATCACACTTTCACTGTCGGCATACGAACCAGTTATCTGGAACATAAATGTTCCCGCGGGAGTAAATCTTCAAAAAGTCATCCTCTCGGGTTACAACGTACAGTCACCAGTTATTACGGGTGCTTCGCCACTGGTTGAACGCTACTTCTATAATGACCCCGCAAATGCTTCGCGAGGAATTTCTCCCGCGGGTTCGTTCTACGATGAACGGGATGGTGCCGATAGTCGATTCCAGACGATATATAACTGGGCAGGGCAGGCAACGTGTGCAAACACAAGCGGTGCGGTACCAATTGCAAGTCGCTGGTACTACAATCCAGGCTCTAACTACTTCTACGCGTATCAGAAGACCGATTCAAATTACTCAACGCTTGTATCGAAACTTCAGTCGATGACAGGCCTCACGCTTAAAAACTTCCAAGGTGGATACAGCGGTTCAAGCTTTACAGTAACCGTCGGCACGCCTGAGTATTAAACTTCCTAAGAAAAAAGCGGACACACATTGACGTGTGTCCGCTTGGGGCGATATAAAGGTATCTTCGCCGCCTTAGCTCAGTTGGTATGGAAGCCATACCCTCAGCACTCGGTCGGTTATAGAAAAAGTCAAAAACCTTGTTGTTTCCGAGCCGCCTTAGCTCAGCTGGTAGAGCAACGGTATCGTAAACCGTAGGTCCGCAGTTCGATTCTGCGAGGCGGCTCGGAGACTGGAAGATAGACTTTTTCTGCAACTCTCCCTCGCTTGTGGATAGAGTAATTGCATTGTAAGCAATAGGTCATCGGTTCAAGTTCGATCATCGGCTCAAAGGAAATGTCATAATAGGTTCTGATGAATCATTCGTTCGATTGGCGCGGTTTTGTATTTTTTTTCGCGCTGTGCGCAGCGCTTATTGTTTCAAGCGTTGTGACCCATTTTGGGATTTTATACGCATCGACCGACGCTGAGGCTGTACGTCAGGCCTCAGTAGTCATCCCTCCGCCAGCAGAGCGTCTGTCAGCAAATCTTGCTGCGGGGATTGTTCCAGCACGACGCGTCATCGACTCGCTCCAGATATCAGACGTGATTCCGAAAGAAGGAAAATTCATTAGTGCTGATCTAGTGGCGATGAAGCTTTTTTTGTATGAAAACGGAACAATCGTAAATGAGTTCCCGATACAGAGCAAAGGAAAGCCAGGTACGTCGTGGGAAACGCCGAGCGGTTTTTATTCAATAAAGACAAAAGAAGAAGTTCACTACTCGACAATCGGGAAAGTGTATATGCCGTTTTCCATGCAGTTTTATGGCAACTACTTTATTCACGGATGGACGTATTATCCAGATGGCACACCAGTTTCTGCTTCGTATTCTGGTGGGTGCATAAAGCTCACCACTGAAGACGCGCAGAAGGTATTTGCATTCGCTGACATCGACACGGGTGTTTTCGTATATGACAAAAAAACACACGAACTACTTCCCTCGATTGCGCTTGCCGACATCCCGCTTCCGAATATAGCGGGAGAAGCGTATCTAATTGCAGACATAGATACAGGAGATGTGTACGCGGAAAAAGATTCAAGTGAAGCACGCCCGATTGCCTCCGTAACCAAACTTATGACGGCGCTTGTCGCAAATGAGCTTATCAGTTTCGAGCAGTCTATTCCGATTGAAAACGTGGAACTCAAAAACGGGAAAAATATGAGCACCACCACAGAGCGGTTTTTGGTAGGGGATTTGCTCTACCCGCTTCTCTTAGAATCAAACAATGCAGTTGCAAACAGAATTACAAAATATTATGGAGAGGATCGTTTCGTTGATTGGATGAATACAACCGCGCAGGCGCTTGGTATGCACCGAACATCCTTTGCAGACGGTAGTGGTGTATCTCCTGAAAATCTTTCAACGCCAGACGACCTGTTCCGTCTTTTGCGGTACCTTGCCGACAAGAAATCTTTTGCGCTTACGATGACGCGTCTCAAAGAAAAAGAGGTGAGCGCGAAATCAGGCGCGGTCTTCAAGGTCACTAATGTAAACGATCCCGTGTTTCGTGCGCCATTTTTGGGTGGAAAAGCTGGGCAAACGACCGCTGCAGGAGAAACAATGGCCGCGGTAATTTCGCTTAGCGTGAATGATGTGGAGAGGCGGATTGCAGTTATTGTATTAAAGTCGCCTGACAGATTGTCGGACACGCTTGCATTATCTGAGTGGGTCAAGAAAGCATCCGTCACCGATGCTCAAATGAAATCGGCCGCCTGTGTGGTCTGCACGGAGACGCCAGAATATCGCAAGATAGAACCGTAATTGCCTCAGTGGTAAACTGACTTCATGATTCTTTTGATTGGCACTCTTGGGGCAGGAATTCTTTTATTTTTCTTCTCTTTACTTCAGTTTAAGATTCTCCAGAGTTCATCGCTTTGGTATATCGCGGGAAATTTTTTAGGAGCTGTACTTCTAGCGTATTACGCATACGCGATAGAAAGCTGGCCGTTTCTTGTCATTGAGACTTTGTGGGCACTGGTGTCTTTGTGGCAGTTCATCTCTCGTCGAAAATAACTATGAATCCTGAGCAGGCAAAAGCGCGTATTGCTGAGATTCAGTCGGCCATGGAACGGCCTGATTTTTGGAATGATTCAGCCGCGGCACAGCGGATGATTAAAGAGATGAAGGATTTGGAAATGCTTGCCGAGGGTGGCTCTCGGTACGACCGCGGAAGTGCAGTACTTTCTCTTCTCGCGGGCGCAGGTGGTGACGATGCTGAGGATTTTGCAGCAATACTATTTCGGATGTACGACGGATACGCCACGAAAAAAGGCTGGGAGGTGCGCCGTATTGATGAAAATGAAAGTGACCACGGCGGGTATCGTTCGATTACATTTGAAATAAAAGGTAAAGGGGCGTATGGGCGTCTGAAGCATGAAGCGGGCGTGCATCGTTTGGTCCGCATCTCTCCATTCAATGCCAACAGTAAACGACAAACAAGTTTTGCACTTCTTGAAGTGCTCCCAGAATTACCTGAAGGCGAAGGTGTTGAATTGAAGCCTGAGGATTTGGATATTCAGTTTGCGCGCTCAGGCGGCGCAGGCGGGCAGAATGTCAACAAAAGAGAAACGGCAGTAAGAATCGTCCATAAACCCACCAATCTTTCTGTGCATGCGTCCACGGAGCGAAGCCAGGCTGCGAACCGCGAGCGTGCACTTGCGCTTTTGAAAGCAAAAATATTTAAACGAGAAGAAGAAATCCGTGAGAAGGAAGTAAAGGGACTTTCAATTGGTGCAACAACAGCAAACGAATGGGGAAGTCAGATTCGCTCCTACGTTTTACATCCGTATAAGTTGGTAAAAGACCACCGCACTGACGCTGAATCCCATAACACCGATGCAGTGTTATCAGGAGATTTAGATATGTTCATAGACGCAAGTGTAAAAAGCGAGTTAAAATAGGGAGAATGATTTACTTTGACCGCGTTTCAAAAATTTACGGACAATCCTCAGGGAATCAACCGACAGGCGGTTCGGTTGCGCTGGACGACGTGACACTCTCCGTCGGTCCGAAAGAATTCGTTTCTATTGTCGGGCATGCAGGGGCAGGGAAAACCACGCTTTTAAAGATGGTGCTTGCGGAAGATACTCCGACCTCAGGCGTGGTCTTTTTTGAATCAACGGATGTCACGAAAATACCAAAAAGCCAACTACATAAGCTTCGAAGAAAGATAGGAACGGTATTTCAGGATTTCCGTCTTATTCCGAATAAAACTGCGTACGAAAACATTGCGTTTGCAATGGAGGCCTCAGGAAGAACAGATGACGAAATAGCTGCTGATGTTCCGCACGTCTTGGATCTTGTCGATTTGGCCGATAAAGCGTGGAACTTTCCTTCAGAGCTTTCAGGCGGAGAACGTCAGCGCGTTGCGATTGGCCGCGCCATCGTAAACCAGCCCGATGTCTTGCTTGCTGACGAACCTACTGGAAACCTTGATCCCATCAATACCTATCAAGTAGTAGAGATTCTGAAGCGCATCAACGAGCTTGGCACGACTGTTATTTTGACCTCTCATAATAAAGGGGTGATAGATTCTTTGGGGAAGCGCGTCATCACCATGGACAACGGTCGCATTGTGCGTGACGATAAAGAAGGCAGGTACGTTATATGAAATTAACGAGCAGAGCGACTATAATTTCAATAACCCCGCCCTCTATGCTGAGAGGTAAGAGCTCCTTAGAGGGCGGGGTGGAATTTTTTCTAAGCTCATCGGATTCGCTAACAAAAACTAACCATGCTGTGGACTAACATACGAAGAATAGTACGCGCGGGAATGGTGAACGTATTCCGCAACAGTTTTGTATCGCTCGCATCAATTTTTGTGATGACGATGACATTAGTTATCGTTGGTTCACTCATGTTCGTTAACGCACTGGTGAGCGACTTCGTTGCGTATATAAAAGACAAAGTCGACGTAAATGTCTATTTCGTCACTGCAGTATCTGAGCCATCCATTTTGCAACTGAAAACAGAGCTTGAGCGCATTCCTGAAGTGAAGTTTGTAACTTACACTTCACGCGAAGATGCAATTGCTGATTTCCGTGCGCGCCACGAAGATGATCAGCGTATGCTCCAAGGATTAGACGAGCTTGGTGACAATCCCTTTGGTGCGTCACTCTCGGTCAAAGCAAAAGAACCGTCTGAATACGAAGGTATTGCGAAATTCCTGGAGAGCAGAACAACAGACGCGGAAGGGAAGCCGTTCATTGATTCAGTAAACTACGCACAGAATAAGCTCGTGATTGAACAGCTTGAAAACCTTACCGCATATATATCTCGTTTTGGTCTTGCGACGATACTTGTCTTTGCAATCGCCTCTATTTTAATTACATTCAATACCATTCGGCTTGCGATTTACACTGCGCGCGAAGAAATTGCTGTTATGAGACTCGTAGGTGCTTCCAACATGTACATCCGTGGCCCGTTCGTTGTTGAAGGTACGCTTTATGGTATGGTCTCGGGCATTGTGGCGCTTATCGTATTCTTCCCTCTAGCGTGGATTGTGAGAGGTTCAGCAACGTCACTGTTCGGCTCTGATATCTTTGCCTATTACCTCTCACACTTCTTCCTTTTCTTGGTCGTTTTGGTGGGCGTCGGGGCCATTTTAGGCGCAATTTCTTCGTTCCTCGCGGTTAGGAAATACCTTTCTGTATAGGCAGGGAGCCCCCGTTTGAAGATTTTTTCGCTCGTGCTAGGATAGCCTGATATGAAGCGTGCTTTACAGAAAAAAATAAAGCATGCCACTCGACCCTCTAGTCATACCATTTTCCCTAACCGCAGACGGTCGGGGGCGCATAAATACATCTTCGTTATCGGCGGAGTGATGAGCGGTGTTGGAAAAGGCATCGCCACTTCTTCAATTGGCACAATTCTTGAATCGCGCGGATTTCATTTGAATTTGGTGAAAGTCGATCCATACTTGAACGTTGATGCAGGAACGATGAATCCTACAGAACACGGTGAGGTGTTTGTGTTGCGTTCGGGTCTTGAGACTGATCAAGACATGGGGAATTATGAACGCTTTCTGGGTCGCGATCTCACCAATGCCGATTACATGACATCAGGTATGGTGTATCGCACGGTTATTGAACGTGAACGCGCGCTTGAGTACGGAGGCAGATGTGTAGAGGCAGTTCCGCATGTACGCGACGAAATTGTTGAGCGCATTAAAGCAGCAGCGCATCACAACGGTTCTGATATTTCAGTTATTGAAATTGGGGGAACGGTGGGAGATTTCCAAAATGCTTTGTATATCGACGCCGCGCGCGTTTTGAAGATGCAACATCCAGATGATGTGCTTTTTGTTATGGTGTCATATCTTCCCGTTCCTGGAACGATAGGAGAGATGAAAACAAAACCAACGCAGACTGCGGTGCGCGATTTGAACAGCTACGGTGTGCAACCAGACTTCCTCATTGCGCGCGCGTTCTCGTCTTTGGATGAGAAACGAAAAGAAAAACTTTCCATTTCATGCAATGTCCGCAAAGATCACATTATTTCGGCGCCCGACGTCAGTAACATTTACGAAGTTCCGCTCAATTTTGAAAAAGACGGTCTTGGCGATCTCTTGTTGAAAGAAATGAAACTGAAGCCTCGTAAGAAATCAAATCTTTCAGAATGGCGTGCGTTTGTGAATAAAATTCACTCAGCGCAAAAAGAAGTAAACATAGCGATTGTCGGTAAATATTTCGATACGGGGGATTTCATGCTCTCCGACGCCTACCTTTCAGTTATTGAGGCAATCAAATATTCCAGTTATACGCAGGGCGTGAAACCAAAAATCACGTGGCTTAATTCGAAAGACTTCCAAAACGGCAAGGCATCCCTTCCGACCTTAGCAAAATACGACGGCATTATCGTTCCTGGAGGTTTCGGCGAGACAGGTATTGAAGGCAAGATAAAGGTTATTCAGTACGCTCGTGAGAATAAGATTCCGTACTTCGGTCTGTGCTACGGCATGCAACTTATGCTCGTTGAATATGCGCGAAATGTATTAGGACTTTTCGGCGCTCACACCACGGAGATTGATCCGCACACGAAGCATCCTGTGGTTTTGGTCATGCCTGAACAGAAAAAAATTCTGAAGGAGGACCGGTATGGTGGAACCATGCGTCTGGGTGCGTACCCTGCGAAAATTTCTAAAGGCACGATCGCACGCGATGCGTATAAGGCGGATACCGTGGAGGAGCGTCATCGTCACCGCTATGAAGTGAACCCAGAGTATATTAAAGCGTTCGAAGACGCAGGTGTCGTATTTTCAGGTCAATCACCGTCAGGAGTGCTGATGGAAATTGCTGAGCTTCCCAAGTCGGCGCATCCGTTCATGCTTGGCACACAGTTTCACCCCGAGCTTCAGGCAAAACCGCTTTCACCGCACCCGTTGTTTTCTGCATTCATAAAAGCAGCGTCGCAAAAATAAAATCTTGTGCTTCGCGTCATTTCAGTCAACATTGAGTACGACAAGCACTTTGATAGGGTGCTTCAGTTTTTGAAAGCCGAGCAATGGGATGTGCTTTTAGTAAACGAACTTTTGGCGACCGATGTGCCGAAGCTTGAAGAAGCATTGCAAGAAGATTGTTTCTTTGTGCCCATGATGCGTTTTAGCCGCCCCTACGGTAAGATCCCGATGGGGCATGGGGTTTTTTCTCGGGTACCTGTCGTTTGTCGTGACGAACAATATTCTGGCCCTTTAGGTGAAATAACTGATTTCATAGAAGGTACTAGTGAAGAGCGTTTACAAACGTGCAAGAATTTCTTGGTTGTTGTTGAGGCAAATAAAGATCAAGCAACCTATAAAATTGGCTTCACGCATTTTCCGTGGACACCTGATGGAGAAGCGGACAACATCCAGCGGGTGTGTGCAAAAGCGCTTTTGGAAATAATTGAGCGAGAAGGGGAGATGGTGCTTTTTGGTGATTTTAATGCTCCACGTGGAAAAGAAATTTTCTCAATGTTTGCCGAAAAACTAAAAGACAATATTCCCGCACAGTACGAAACATCTTTAGATGAGAACCTTCACCGCGCAGGGAAATTAACTCTCATGGTTGATGGTTGCTTTACAACCCCTGCCTACACCGCTTCAGACGTCGAGTTGAGGTTTGGTGTTTCTGATCACGCAGCTGTTTTGGCCACCATCTCAAAGATCTGATTTCAATCTTCGCCCCCTTCGACCTACTCAATGACTGATATGATATATCATATCAGTCATTGAGAGCGGTGGGTGTAGTAGTGTTTGTGTTAAAATATAAAAGTATGGATAACCTAGTACCTTCGGGTCACACAAAACTTGATATCAGTATTCCTCCCTATGTACCGCTCATTGTGGGGGCTTCCCTTATCATTGCCGCAGCATTAGGCTCGTACGTGTTCTACGCGGTACATGCAATGGATAACGTGCTTTCGGTCACTGGCTCTGCAAAAGTTCCTGTTACTTCAGATACGGTGAAGTGGAAAATTTCACTCGCACAAACTGCACTCGCATCAAATCTTCAGGCAGGCTACCCGCTTTTGGCGCAGGACGTTGAAGCCACAACCGCATTTTTGAAATCAAACGGCATTCCTGCTGACGCAATTACGGTTTCTCAGGTCTATACCGAGGAGGTCTACAAATATAATCAAAATGACACTGGTCCGCGCGAATATAACCTCCGTCAGGAAATCACTGTGCAATCAAACGATGTGCAGGGGATAGATGTGCTCTCAAAACGTATTAATGAACTTTCATCGAAAGGTGTGTTCGTTCAGTGGAACAACATTGAATATTTTGTCTCGAATCTTCCTGAGCTTCGCGTGTCACTCTTAGGGGATGCGATAAGGGACGCAAAAGCGCGCGCAGAGCAGATTGCAAAAGCGGGTGGACAAAATGTGGGTTCCTTGAAGGCGGCGTCTTCAGGTGTCGTGCAAGTTCTTTCTCCCAACTCTGTCGAAGTAACTGATTACGGCTCGTACGATACGCAGTCTATTGAAAAAGAGGTGATGGTCACCGCCCGCGCTACCTTTTTTGTTCGTTAAAAATACCTGTTGATTTCACTTCATGCTCCGTGTTACCATTGAGCATGGGAACGATACGAAACGGCATCTCCTACACCTTTGACGATGTATTAATTCGTCCGCGTGCAAGCTCCATGGAGCCACGCGAGGCAGTACTCACCACTACCCTTGCGAAGGGTTTTTCGCTTGATATCCCGCTCATTTCCGCAGCAATGGACAAGGTTTCAGACGACAAAATGGCAATAGCGCTCGGCAAAATGGGAGGTCTTGCCATCATCCACCGTAATCAAACCGCAAAAGAAGAAGCGGCTATGGTGAAGAAAGCGAAGAAGGCAGGAGTAAAAGTAGGTGCTGCATGCAGTCCGTTTGATGCGGAGCGCGCAAAAATGTTGATTGAAGCAGGTGCGGATGTTTTGGCGATTGATTCTGCGCACGGACACAATTTGAACGTCATCAACGGAGCAAAGAAAATTAAAGAATTAGCAGGAAAAGTACCAGTGTTGGTAGGTAACATTGCAACCGCAGAAGCGGCAGAAGAATTGGTGCAATTTGCTGACGGCATTAAGGTGGGTATCGGTCCTGGTTCTATTTGCACAACGCGCATCGTCTCTGGCGTCGGCGTCCCTCAGCTCTCTGCCTTACTTGAAGTTATACCGATTGCTAAAAAAGCAGGCGTGCCCGTTATCGCAGACGGCGGTATGAGAAATTCGGGCGATATCGCAAAAGCACTCGGCGCTGGCGCATCGGTTGCGATGCTTGGAAATTTGTTTGCAGGAACGGATGCTGCACCAGGGAAAATCGTGAAAATTGGGGGAAAGAAATTTAAAGAGTATCGCGGTATGGGAAGTCGTGCGGTTTTGAAAGAAGGGCAGGCAAATGACCGTTATCTGGGTAAATCAAAACGCATCGTTCCTGAGGGGGTCTCTGCGCTCGTGCCGTACGCAGGAACGCTCGAAGACGTAGTGAACACACTCGCGGGTGGCCTACAGGTGTCTATGGGGTACGTAGGAGCAAAAAATCTCGAGGAGTTTAGCGATAGGGTAGAGTTCCAACTTGTTTCAGGGAGGAGCGTGAAAGAAAATAATCCGCACTCTCTTGCGAAAGTTCTCGATTAATTTCGGCGCTTCTTCTTTTTGTTAATGCTGAATGAGTTCATGACGAGCTCTTCAATTCGTTCACGATCTTCCAAAATAGTTTCAGGGATTATCCAATACGACATGGTGGTTTTTGCGTGATTTCCTCGTTCGTACACAAACGGATGCGAGCCGAATGATTCGTACTCCTTCTGGTTTGTGTCATCGACCTTGAGGTAGAGTTCGTCTTCTGCAATGATCCCGAAAATAATTCCGTCTTTGTAAAGTCCATACCCGCCAAACATAGAACGCGCAGTAACTCCGTTCAAAGTTCCCAAGATATCACCGAGGATGTAGTCTTTAAAATCTGAATTTTGGGGCATGAAATTAGTGTAGCAGGAGGGTATACTTGAAGAATGATTGAGCTGTTAGGTTTTTCATTCCCGATTCTGTATATCCACTTAGGCACACTTGGCCTGGTGGCTCTCTTGGTGCTCTACGCTGACCACCAGGCTCTTTCTTGGGTCTTAGGGCACAAAGAGAAGCTGAATGGAAAAACCATCAAAACGGTGCATTATCTGACGCTTGCGGGTCTCGCTGTCATGATTATCTCAGGAGCAAGCATGGCAGTCCCGCTTTCCGAGTATCTGTTCACAGTGCCTGCTTTTTTCATCAAAATGGGCTTTGTGTTTGCCTTGGTAATTAATTCATTTTTCATTGGCAAGCTTATGCACACCGCGGTCAATCACTCGTACAAATCGCTCGCGTTTTCAGAGAAGCTTCCACTTTTTATAAGCGGAGGAGTTTCAGGCATCAGTTGGCTTGGTGCTGTCATTGCCGCATTCAATTTGGGTCTATAGAAATATGAAAGTCACTGTGTTTGGTGCCACGGGGCACGTGGGAAATTTATTTGTTGAAGAAGCGTTGAAGGCGGGGCATGAGATTGTTGCGTATGTCAGAAACCCGAAAAAAATGCGTATTCAAAATCCGAAAGTGTCTTTGGTGGTAGGGGACTTAGAAAATGCAGAAAAAGTAGAAGAGGCAATTAAAGGTTCAGATGCGGTTGTTTCCGTTGTCGGCCCCTTGGGTCGCCAAGACACGCTTATTTTTGCACCCGCCTACGAGCTCATCATTAGTTCGATGAAAAAGAACGGAGTAAAGAGGTTGATAGCGCTCGGCACTCCGTCCGTCCCTGACGCGCACGACCGTTTTAATCTTATTTTTTGGGCACTCACGTTCGGTGTCGGTCTCATTATCCATCACGGATATACCGATATGAAAACTCTCGGCCAGGATATTCGTGAATCGGGGCTCGAATGGACGATAGTACGTGTTCCGCTTCTGACAAATAGACCGAAGAAGGGGAAAGTAAGCGTAGGGTATTTCGGAAATGGCGTCACGTGGTTTCGCCTTACGCGCGCAGATTTCGCGGATTTCCTTGTGAAGCAATTGACTGACAAGACCTACGTGGGCAAGGCCCCCGCAATCAGTAATTGAAAAAGCGACCGAGCGAGAGCGAGGAAGTGCTGAGGCTAGCCAGCCGAAGCCCCCCGCAATCAGCAACTGAGCGCGAGCGAAGACGTACTGAGCCAGCAGGCGAATGTGTAACTAGGCCGCAGGTCTATCTTCAGCGTCAACTTTCTTTTGTAAGGACGGGTCATATGACCGAACTCCAAACGGCAAGAAGTCTCGTATTTCCGTGTATCGGGGGTATCCACGAAGGTGTTCGTAGAGGTAGTATCCAATCAAAGGTTCTATTCTGTCACTACCACGGAAACCAGAGTCGACTAATTGATGTCTGATTCTCTCTACCACTCCAGTGGTCCAACCGCTTATTTGGGCTTTAAGTTTATTTTTGTCATCAAAATTAATAAGTGCAAGATTGCTGTCGTCTAGAAAGTATTTAGTCACCCAGTCTATAACTGCGTCCTCAGTCGCATTTCGTATTCTTGAGTTGAAACTCTTGAGTATTTCAGGTTTCGAGTCGTCTCTGCTAGGTCCGTTTGCTTCTCTTTTCATAAGTATTTCTTTTCGTATTCTCCGAAAGGTTATTTTGTCCCACTTATGATGGGCGCGCAAGTGCGAGTTTTGCTTTTCGCGTCATTTTCTTCACTTCCGCCTCGCGCTTCGATGCTGTGCTTCTGTTTTTTTGCCTTTCCGTATACAGAAGGCGTTTCACTTTTCGTGAGCGGGTGTAGCGGCTGCCGATTCCGTTTTTATGCTCCTCGATCCTGCGCGTAACGTCGGTCGTAATACCTGTGTATATCGTGCCGTCGGCGCATTCAAGAAGATAAAGGAAGTACATGTGGTGAAGATATTTTACCTCTTTATGGTATATCTGGTGCGATGCGTATCAATAAATACCTTGCGTTACACAAATACGCTTCTCGGCGCGAAGCAGACAAGCTGGTAGAGGCGGGTCGTGTGACTATAAACGGTACGCGGGCTGTTTTAGGCTCTGACGTTTCGGAAGGGGATACGGTAGAGGTAGCAGGGGCTTTGAAAACGTATCGGTACTTCGCGTACAACAAGCCCCGCGGAATTATCACGCACTCACCGCAAGGCGAGGAGGAATCTATAGAAGACATTCTTCCGTTAAAAGGGGTCTTCCCTATGGGCAGACTCGACAAAGATTCCTGTGGCCTCATTATTTTGACCGACGACGGCAGAATAACCGATGCACTCTTGAATCCGAAAAACGAACATGAAAAAGAATACGAAGTGAGCACGCTTGATGAATTGCCGAAAGATTTTAAAAAGAAAATGGAGCGTGGGGTAAATATTGGTGATTACACAACCAAACCGTGCAAGATAGAAATTCTAGGGAAGCGTGCATTTTCAATCACTCTCACTGAAGGGAAAAAGCACCAAATCCGTCGCATGTGCGGGGCGTTCGGCGTCAGCGCCGTTTTGCTAAAGCGAGTGCGTATATTAAATATCACTCTCGGTTCATTGAAAGAAGGTTCGTACCGTCCCGTTCAAGATATGGAACTCGCGGATTTTTTAGAGTCGGTGGGGGTGTAGATGTGGCTATTTCGTCGCATCAAAAATAGTTCTCTATGAGGCCGCGCTCCCCTTGTGGAAATCCAGATAAATTAATCGTCGGCGACTACGTACGATGAAGCCTCTTCCTGGGGTTCTTTCTTCGGGTTAAATTTCTTCGGCACACGATGTTTTAAATGAGGAATATGTGGAATGAGAACGGAGGTAAGAGCTGCGGTGATAGCTATCGCATGGTAACCAAAACCTATTGCCATACCGATTGCGCCCGCAAACCAGATGCTTGCCGCGGTCGTCAGATTTTTTACGCTTGCGCCGTCTTTCAGTATGAGCCCAGCACCTAGGAAGCCGATTCCAGATACGATTTGTGCTGCTATACGTGATTTTGAAGCTGGGTCTACAGTCATCGATAAAAAGGTAAAAAGCATTGCTCCTGCGATAACAAATGTGTGTGTGCTAATCCCCGCGTCTTTACCACGGGATTCACGTTCAGCGCCTACGATTACGCCAAGCACAACTGCGATTACAAGGTCAATCATGAAGGCCATTTCCGTACTGCCAAAAAAGTTTTCAAACATAAAACATTTGAATTAATAATTCGTTACTGACGCTAGCTGCGGGTCAGGGACTCGAAACCCACTTGCTCCAGAGGTAAGTGTCCTGTCTTTTTAGCAAGCGAGAGGAATGATGCGCACTGCTCACGCTCACAGCTGCGGGACCTGGACTCGAACCAAGATAGCCTCCTCCAGAGGGAGGTGTCCTACCATTAGACGATCCCGCAGCTGTAAGTATGAACGATGTAAAAGTGCGCAGTCATTTCCGAGCGAGCGCTAAAAGGAAGTTTTGCTTTCCATCAGACGAACCCGCAATCTGCCGAAGAATAGCTGAAAAACCGCCCTTTTTCAACCGATTGTGCCGAATCGTGGTCCGAAAGGGGATATGTTCTTGCTCAGTTTTCGTGTGGGTGTACTATATGTAAAGTTAACTTAACTAATAAATAATTATGTATCAAGATACTGAATGCGCGGTGTGCGAACATAAACATGAAAAGCAAAGTGGAAAGTGCGATTGCGAATGCACTGAAGTAGGGGAATGGACCGCTTCGTGTCCAAAGTGTGGACATTCGGAGAAAGATAAAGACCCTGAGTGTGCGTGCGTGTGCGGGAGATAGTTTTGTATGGATGAATGCGTATCAAACTGCGTCTACCATTTGCGTACGAAAGCTGGTCTGACGCAGGAAGAACTAGCTGAAAAGGTGAATGTGAGTCGGCAGACGATTATTGCGATAGAGAAGGGGAACTACACTCCGTCAGTGCTTTTAGCTATTAAGATAGGTAAGGTGTTTAAAACTCCCGTTGAAGAAATTTTTAAAGTTTCGTATGAAAAATAATATTTTGCATATCTCCGTTGCGGTTCTTGTGGTCGCACTTCTTTTTGTACTGACCGATCCGTTCATGTATTGGATGCCACCAATGGCTGCCACCATTGCACTGGTGTCGGCCGCCGCACTCCTTCTCGTGTGGGCAGGTTTTGTCATGTATGAATCAGCAGAAGACGAACGCGAAGCATTACACCGCATGAATGCGGGGCGAGTGGCGTACCTTGCAGGCATTGCAGTGCTCACGGCCGGTCTTTTAGTGCAAGGTTTTGGTCATGAAATCGACCCGTGGATAGCGGGCGCGCTTGGTGCCATGGTGGTTACAAAGCTCGGCGCCCGTCTGTTTTACGATTCTCACGGATAGTTTTTTCGAGAAGATATCCACTTTGCAATGTAAAGTTGACTTTACATCAGTACGCAAACTCGATACACTAGGTTTGTTAAGAAATAAACCAACAGAATCTATATGAATAAAACATTTATCCTAGTCGCTCTAGTTATCGTCCTCGGAGGCGGAGCGTTGTTTTTTCTAATGCCGAAAGACACGTCGCAGAATATGCAGGGTGATGCGATGATGGAAAAAACCGATGATGCAATGATGCAGAAAGACGGTGATGCGATGATGGAGAAGGATGGTGAGGTGATGATGCAGAAAGATGGAGAGGCGATGATGGAGAAAACGGACGAGGGCGCAATGATGAGTGCAGGTTCATACGAAGCATATGCTCCTGAGAAGCTAGCAAAAGCACAGAACGGTGATGTGGTGCTTTTTTTCCGCGCAGCGTGGTGCCCCACATGCCGAGCGCTTGATGCAGATATACGTGCAAACCTTGGTGCTATCCCCGCAAACGTCACCATTCTCGATGTGAATTATGACGACTCAACGGCACTGAAGCAGAAGTATGGTGTGACATACCAACACACCTTCGTGCAGGTTGATGCAAACGGCAATCAAATTGCGAAATGGACTAAATCGCCCACGTTGGCTTCGCTCGTCTCGAATATAAAATAAGAATGACGTTCCTCATTGTTTCATTCATAGCGGGCGTTCTCACGGTTTTAGCGCCGTGCATCTTGCCAGTATTGCCAGTGATTATCGGCTCATCTGCTGCAGGCAGAAGCCGTTTGACTCCGTACGTCGTTGTGGGGTCTTTGGCAGTTTCTGTTATCCTCTTTACCTACCTCCTGAAAGTATCGACTGCGTTCATTATGGTTCCGCCTGAGTTTTGGATGTACCTTTCAGCGAGTATCCTTGCGCTGTTCGGTCTCACACTTCTGTTCCCGTCACTCTGGGAAAACATTCCTGGTCTTTCCAAACTCTCGGTCAGTTCAAACAAACTCGTCGGGGCGGGAATGAAAAAACAAAGTTTCTGGGGCGATGTGTTAATAGGTGCGGCACTCGGACCAGTGTTCTCCACCTGTTCTCCGACGTATTTCGTCATACTTGCGTCCGTCTTGCCAGTGTCGCTCGCCCTCGGCTCGCTCTATATTTTGAGTTACACACTAGGGCTTTCGCTTGTCCTTCTTATGTTGGCGCTTCTTGGTGAAAGACTTGCTACTCGTCTCTCAGGATTGGCCGATCCCAGGGGGTGGTTTAAAAGAACCCTCGGCGTTCTTTTTATTTTTCTCGCTGTCATGATTGCCACAGGTTTCGACAAGCAGTTACAGGTACTGATTCTCAATCTAGGATTTATTGACGTGACAAAGTTTGAACAGATTCTTTTAGAAAAAATTCAATGATTATGAATATGCGACCGAACGAGAGTGAGGAAGTACTAAGTCAGCAGACGCATGTGCGACCGAACGAGAGTGAGGAAGTACCGAGCCAGCAGGCGAGCGTGAAGCCGATACTGATTATTGCAGCAATTACGTTTGTTCTGGTCGGGGCAGGCCTCGGTGTTTTGTTTTCTTCTCCTGCTCCCATTGCAGAAACGAATGAGGGTGAGCTGGTGAATGCCACTACGTCACCTGAAATCGCAACAAAACCAAAACCAACAGGCACGCCGTACAACGAAATCACTAATCCTTCAGGATTTGTGAACACTGCACCAATCACGATAGGGGAATTGGTCGGGAAGAAAGTGATTCTTATCGACTTCATGACGTACAGCTGTATTAACTGCCAGCGTACGTTTCCACACTTGAATGCGTGGTATCAGAAATACAAAGATCAGGGCTTAGAAATCGTCGGTATCCACACGCCTGAATTTGCGTTTGAAAAAAACATTGAAAACGTGAAGGAGGCGATGCTGAAATTCGGCATCGTACATCCTGTAGTACTCGACAACGACTACGGTACGTGGGGCGCATACGGAAATCGGTACTGGCCACGAAAGTACCTTATCGACATTCACGGCAACATTGTCTACGACCACATAGGTGAAGGTGCATATGACATTACGGAAAAGAAAATTCAGGAACTTCTGAAAGAGCGCGCAGAGGTTTTAGGTGAAGAGGGAAGCGTAAATGCCGCACTCGTCTCCTCTGGAATCCCCGAAGCTGATATCTCTTCAGGAAGTCCTGAAACCTATTTTGGTGCATGGCGCAATAACAACTTCGGAAGCGGCTTAGCTCGCGTTGAAAGCACAGTAAATTATCCCGCCCCAGTAACGGAGAAAGCGAACGTTCTGTATCTCCCAGGTACATGGAGTATCAAAAAAGAATATGCAGAATCAGTGTCACAAAGTCGTGTGCTGTTTCGCTACACAGCTAAGAGTGTCTATTTCGTCGCGGGAGCAATCACGGCAAACGAAATTGAAGTTCTGATTGATGGTGCGCCCGTTCCTGAATCAAAAAAAGGCGCTGACGTGTACTACAAAAACGGAAAAAGCTACGTGAAAATAGAAAAGAATCAGCTCTATAAAATAATAGAAGGGACCACGCGCGAAACGCACCTTTTGGAATTCTCCGTGCCCCAGCCAGGCCTTCAAGCCTTTACCTTCACCTTCGGCTAAACTTCACCCACAGAATGTGCTATACTTAGTATAGCACATTCCGAACGCATTTTGTTTTCTGCTACAGTAACTGCATGCGCATCACAAAATTTGGGCACAGCTGTCTTCTTATCGAGGAAGGTAGTGCGCGCATACTGATTGACCCAGGCAATTTTTCGACGACACAGGAAAACGTTACAAATCTTCACGCCATACTAATTACACACGAACACCCAGACCACGTCTTTCTCGACTCACTGAAAAAAATCCTTACGAATAATCCTGGTGTAGGAATCTATACGAACGCTGGCGTAGGAAAGTTGCTTTCGGTTGCAGGAATAGCGTTTCAAGTGTTGGAGGACGGTGCCGTGGCGGACATAGAGGGCGTTACCGTGAAAGGATATGGCGTCGACCACGCATGTATTCACGATTCAATCCCGCTCATTAGAAACACAGGCTTTATGATTGCCGATCGTCTTTTCTACCCTGGTGATGCGCTCACACAATTCCCAGAAAATGTAGAGGTTCTCGCACTTCCTGTTGCAGCGCCGTGGTTAAAAATATCTGACGCCGTCGAGTATGCGCTCAAGGTGCATCCCAAAATATGTTTTCCCGTTCACGACGGCATGCTACGCCCTGATCGACTAGGCTCAACGCGGTTTGTTTCGAAAAACGTTCTAGAGAAAGCGGGAATCGATTTTGTAGATATGATTGAAGGCTCAGTGCAGGAATTTTAACGTGACTGAAGAAAGAAAAGGAGAGTTGTTCATCTTGTCTGAAGCGCTTCTGTGGTCGTTGTTTCCTATTATCGCTGTTCTCTCATTTGGGAGCCTGGCGCCAGTCACGACTCTCGCGTGGACAACTATTTTTGCAACGCTATTTTTCGCGTGCGTGATGTTTGTAAAAGGCACGTGGCGTGATTTGAAAAATCCTCTCGTGTGGAGGTACGGACTTTTGATTGCGTTCTTCATAGGTATTTGGTTCTACGGTCTTTATTATCTTGGTCTCAAGTACACAACTCCTGGTAATGCGTCTATCCTCGTACTATTTGAAGTTTTTACGACGTACCTATTGTTTAATGTTCTACGCAAAGAAGCTTTTTCTCTCGAACACACACTGGGCGCCCTCTTCATGATTGCGGGAGCGCTCATTGTGTTGGGTGAAAATTTTACGGGCTTTGCTGTCGGTGATTTGTTGATTCTTGGTGCCACATTTCTCGCTCCATTCGGGAATATGTTCACACAGAAATGCAGAGAAATTGCCTCTTCGGAGACGATTATGTTTTTACGGAGTCTTTTTTCTGGTTTTGCGCTCCTTGCTCTCGCGTTTTTTCTCAAGGAATCAATAGGCGTTGACGGACTACTGCCGACCTTACCGTACCTTTTAATAAACGGAGTGTTGATTTTCGGGCTTTCAAAACTTTTTTGGATTGAGGGTATACACCGTATACCTGTAACGAAGGCAATACTCCTTCAAAGTATGTCGCCATTCTTAACTCTTCTGTTCGCATGGCTCATTTTGTTGCAGGTGCCCACGGTGTGGCAGATATCAGCGCTTATACCCTTTATTTTGGGGGTTATTTTGCTCACTGCAAATTTCCGTGTTACGCGGTTCACAAATCTCTTTGAAATAAAGTAGGCTTTTCGACGGGGGTATACTGTATATAGGTAGTATTTAGTATCTAATTTTTCATATGGTTGACGTAAATTATCTAGCAGTGTTAGTGGGTGGTATTTTGTATCTAGTTATCGGCGGATTGTGGTACGGACCGCTGTTCGGAAAACAGTGGATGAGTATGGTCGGCATCACGCCAGAGAGTATGAAGTCAATGAAGTTGACGCCTCTTCAGGCGATGTTCGGTGGCTTCATCGTAGGGCTTTTGTCTGCGTTTGTACTTGCGCATCACATAGTATTTGCAGGTGCATATTTGGGAACGACAGGATATGAGCTCGCGCTCATGTCTGCATTTTGGATTTGGCTCGGCTTTTACGTGCCAGTTAATGTCGGCGTTGTGCTCTGGGAGGGAAAATCATGGAATCTGTTTTTCTTGACCACGTCATATTATCTCGTGACGCTTGCCGTTTCCGCGCTTGTATTAGTGTACTGGGTCTAACAAAACAATATGATTACGATACTTCTTGCAAAAGTGATAGGTCTCTACCTTGCAGTTGGTGGACTGGGAATAATCCTCAAACAAAAAGAAATCCGCGCGGCAGAACGCCATTTCAAATCCGAAGGAATGCTACGGTTCTCGCTCGCGCTCCTGGTTACGATGCTCGGCCTCTTCTATGTCGTGGGGTATAGCGATTTCACAACATTCGTTGCTGGTTTCTTGACGGTCTTTGGATGGATAATACTTCTCAAAGGCCTTATGTTGTTATTTATCGATGGCGGTTCGCTTGATGCGCTCATTAAACGTTTCGACAATAAACAGTTTTACTACGGTGCTGGCGCCGTCATGATTATCTTTGGACTGTACCTCGCAGGATTTGGCTTCGGCTTTCTATGGTGAAAAACGTCTTCGTCGTAGTTATTGGGCTTCTGCTCATGGCACTCACGTACGCATGGTGGCAGGCGTATACACCCGCTCGAGCCTTGCTTATCGGCACGTTTGAAGAATGTGTTGCTGCAGGGAATCCCGTTATGGAGACGTATCCTCCGCAGTGTAGAACACCAGACGGACGGCTGTTTGTATCAAGTATGGAGCTTCCACAGTATGCTGAATAAAAACGAGTGACAAAAAAGAGAAATAAAAAATCCCCCGATATGGGGGATTTTTTCTAGCAAAGCTAGCGTTAATCGTTATTACTCTTTTCTTTGCCTCCTTTGAACCAGGAGTTTATAAAGCCTTTGAAGTTTCTATCTTCAGAGCCGTTTGAGCGAGTAATGACGAGTGTTGTGGCTGAGAGTGTGAGTCCATCAGCGGAAAGCGTGCCTGTTGCTTTTACTTTATCTCCTGCAAGGATACTTGCGAAGGGGAGCACAGATCCGTTCATTGAGATCGCTGTTGAGGCACTTGTCTGCACAGTCACTTTCTTGTCGTTGCCGTTATCGCTTCTTGATTTATCAAGAACAAGTGAAAGAGCGCTAGTGTTAATACTTTCAACTTTTCCACCGATACTTGCGTTCGTGACGACCCCTGTCATGTCTTTCACTGCAAGCGCTTTTACGGTAAATCCGTTTCCTTGAAGCTCACCCCCGAAAGTTATTAAATCTCCTGTTGCGATATCTCCAATAACGCCAGTTGAGCCTGTGCGGTTATAGAACTTAGTTCCCGCGTCAGTGTTGAGGACCCAAGAGAGAGTACCTGAACCAAGAGTAATAGAGGCATTTATTGTTGCCCCAGAGACTGATGTAACTTTTGCTTGCTTGACGAGCACTTTTCCTTCGGCGCTCATTGCAACCGATGGTGCTTCAATGCGACTTTTTGAATTTGAGTCTGCTGAAGCGATTGCGGGAGCTGCGCCTAGAATTGTGGCGAGCGCCATAATTGGTATAAGAACCGATGCTGATATTTTTTGTGTAATTGTCATAGTGGTATAGCCATCATTAAGTAATATGTGTGGCTATACAGTGCTGACGTCTATGTCAGAAGTTTCTTTCATTACGTGTCTGTAACGATCACGTGTTGCTTTAGCTGTTACACTTATATATATGAAGGGTATTGTGACAAACATAGAGGAGGCATCGCTTAAAAATTCTGATTTTCGCCGAGTATTGTACACGGGGGAGTATAGCCAGCTTGTGCTTATGTCGATTCCGCCCAGGGCTGATATTGGCCTTGAGGTGCATCATGATGTTGATCAATTCATCAGATGTGAGAAAGGGAAAGGCAAAGTAGTCCTGGGTGAGTACGAGCATGAATTCGGCGACGGATGGGTAGTGCTGGTTCCGCGTGGGCAAATGCACAACATTATCAATCTCTCCGATTCTGAGCCGTTACAGTTGTACACCCTTTATGCGCCGCCACATCACAAAGATGGAGTGGTTCACAAGACAAAGGCAGACGCGGAAAAAGACGAAGAGCATTTCGACGGTGTTACCACTGACTCATAGTCATACATGCCAAAAAGGGTCTTTGGATTTCCTAAGAATATTTTTTTCCTCGGGCTCACGAGTTTTTTTAACGACTTTTCGTCGGAGATGGTCTTGTCCATTTTTCCAGCGTTTTTCACTAGCGTCCTCAAAACTGGCGCGGGCTCGTTGGGTTTAGTAGAGGGGATTGCGGACGGAGCATCAAATATTTTTAAAGCCTACTCGGGTGTACTTTCAGATAAACTCCAGAAAAGAAAATTATTTGTTATTGCAGGGTATACGCTTTCTGAAATAACTCGCCCGTTGTATCTTTTCGCTTCATCAGTCGGTGGGGTGATGGGATTGCGGTTTTTGGATCGGGTAGGGAAAGGTATTCGTGAAGCACCGCGCGATGCCATTCTTTCCATCTCTGCAGAGAAGGGGGCGATGGGGGCATCGTTTGGGTTTCATCGCGCAATGGATACATTAGGCGGAATTCTTGGCCCTTTGGCAGCGTATTTCATACTTCTCTATTTTCCGTTGAAATTTGATTACGTATTTTTGACCGCGTTTGTTCTCGGCCTCTTTGCGCTTGTTTCGCTCTTTTTTATACGCGATGTCGGGCAAGTGTTCTCATCAAAATCATTCTCACTCCCGTTTGCAAAAGGCAAAGTACCACTTCGCTTTACGCTCTTTCTTTTGTCTATGTTCTTTCTTGCGATGGGTTCCATGCCGATAGCAGTGTTGCTACTCAAAACAGAACACATCGGACTTCTCATTGCCTCAATTCCACTCTTCTATATGGTGCACAATATTTCGAGTGCAGGTTTTTCGTACATTGCAGGAAAAACAAGTGATTCCGTTGGTGCGCGGAAAGTTATTCTTGCAGGATATGGTATGTTACTCGCCAGTTACGCGATTATTGGTTTCGCTGATTCCGCGTTCACACTTGCGCTCGGGTTTTTTGTATTAGGACTTTTCCCTGCGTTGACTGACGGCGTACAGCGCGCACTTGCGGCTGAACTCTCTCCACCTGAATTGCGCGGTGGTGCGTTTGGACTCTTGCATGCAACATTAGGTATTGGTGCAATTTTTGCGGGCGTCGGCGGCGGTTTACTGTGGGAATTTTACAGTCCTGAGTTCGCGCTCCTCGTGGCCTCAATGATACTTGTTATGGGTCTCGTACTCTTTGTCTCGTCTTCTCTTGTCCGTGAAGTAGGGAGTAGTAATTCTTGAAAATTCCTTCACTCTCTGGTATGGTAAACCTACCTAATATCTTGCGTATGGCATCAAATCTCAACGCAGACTTTCTCCTCTAAGGCTTACGCCTAGGCTCGTTTTACATTGCGCGCCTGGAGCGCGTGTTTTTTATGTAAGTTATCTATGAACAAAAAAGAATCAAATCCTCTTATCTACCTCTGGCGCATGTTGTGGCGCTATTCTGCTGGCAATCGCGCGCGAGTGATTGTGTATTCTGCTATGTCGGCAGCAAGCATCATTGTGTGGATGCTCGAGCCCCTTATTGTGGGCTTTCTTCTCAATGAGATGCAGGAGAACGGTATTTCTGCAGCGAACTTAGACACCGTCCTGATGTTTGTTGCCACCTTCTTCGTTATTGAATTCGTGGGGTGGGCGCTTCATGGCCCCTCGCGCATCATGGAGAGCGAAAATGCGTTTCGGGCAAAAGCGAACTACAAAACGCATCTTTTGAAAGGTACGCTTTCGCTTCCCGTAGAGTGGCACACAGACCATCATTCAGGTGACACCATAGACAAAATAGAGAAGGGATCGAACGGTTTATACGGATTCTCGGAAAATACGTTCCAGATTATTCATTCAGTCATCACGCTCATCGCTGGACTTGCTGCGCTGTTTTACTTTGACTTCTTCGCAGGGTTTGTGGCGCTTGTGCTCATTATTCCTACGTTCTTTGTCCTAACGCTCTTTGACCGAAAACTTGTGCCTGGCTACAAAAAAGTAAGCCTTCTTGAGAACGATGTGCAGGCAAAAGTCTTTGACTCACTCTCAAATGTGACGACGGTCATTATTCTGCGTGTCGAAGCGCTCGTAGTGAAAGCGCTTTCGCTCGTAATCAGCAAGCCAAAAAATCAGTTCATGACGAATGCGCGGGTTAACGAATGGAAGTGGTTTTCCGCGTCAATGCTCGGGCGTGTGGTGTCTATTTTGGTTATCGCGATATACCTTGGCAAACAATTTGCTGCTGGCGCGGTGATGGTCGGTACCTTGTATATTCTGTACGGATACGTTGACCGTATACGAAATACGTTCTTCACCTTCGCGCACCTGTATAACGACATTATTCGCTGGCGCGCGTACGTCTCAAATGCAGAAGAATTGTCTAAAGATTTTAGAGAGGAAAAGGAAATGAGCAAAAACTTACTCCCTAAAAACTGGCAAACACTTTCCGTTCGTGATCTCTCGTTCTCTTATGGAAATTCTCATCAGGATAGTCTCTCTGCGCTCACGTTGAACGTGCGGAAAGGAGAGCGGGTTGCGCTCATAGGAGAGAGCGGAGGAGGTAAAAGCACACTCCTCAAACTTTTGAGGGATCTGCATCATCCAAAAACAGTCACACTCTCGGTTGATGGCACTCTTGTTCTAGGCGGATTCCCATCGATAAGTGACTCTATATCGCTTGTGCCTCAGGATCCAGAAATATTCTCGACCACTATTCGGGAAAACATAACGCTCGGCGTTGAATATTCTGAAAGCCATATTAAGGTCTACACCGATTTAGCTGCATTCAGTGATGTGGTAAAGCGGCTTCCGAAAGGTTTGGAGTCTTCAATAGTTGAGAAAGGCGTAAACCTCTCAGGGGGAGAGAAACAACGTTTGGCATTGGCTCGCGGACTTTTGGCATCCGAACAGAAAGACATTGTTCTTTTGGACGAACCAACCTCAAGTGTGGATTTTGGCAACGAATTAAAAATCTACAAAAATATATTCGATGCATTTCCCGAAAAAACAATCATTTCCTCAATCCACCGCCTTCACCTCCTCTCGCTCTTCGATTCCGTGTATCTCTTTAAAGGTGGCCGTGTTGTAGCATCAGGCACCTTTGAAGACCTAAAGCAAAATTCTCTCGAGTTTAAAGAATTGTGGGAGCGGTATGTGGCAACTCGGGATGCGGTAAACGATACAGAAGAGGTGCGTTAGAATAGAGGAATGCTCAAGAATATTCTTATAGTTATCGGGGGCATTGCTGGTCTGATTGCAGTGTATGTATTCCTCGTACCAATGCTACAGAATTCGAATCCACAAGCGGAGGGGGATATGATTGCGTGCACCATGGATGCAAAGATATGTCCTGATGGAACAGGTGTCGGAAGAGTTGGTCCGAACTGCGAATTTCCCGCCTGCCCTGGAGAATAATGAGTATCTTTTGGATTGCACAGGCGATTGGTGTTGTCGCCCTCGGTTTCTCTATATATTCCTATCAGGCAAAGACGCGTGAGAAACTTTTAACGCGACAGATGCACGGCTCGTTCGTGTACATTATTCACTACGCCCTTCTCTCCGCATGGACTGGGATGGTGATAGACATTGTCGTCGCTATTCGCAATTGGGTTTTTGTAAAAAAAGAGAAAGAAGATTGGGCTAAGCATCGCGCGTGGTTGTATGTGTTTTTAACGGTTCCTGTCATCGCACTTCCGTTTGTATGGGAAGGGTATATCAGTCTGTTGCCAACGTTGGCGATGTTGATTGGCGTCTACGTACGGTGGGAGGGGAACGCGGCAACCATTCGCCTCGGCACCTTTGTCGGCGTTGTTATGTGGATACCGTATACAGTGTTCGTAGAATCATACGCAGGAACCGCTTCAAACCTAGTCATTTTGGGAGCGCTCATCTATAGCATGCTCAAGCATGACAAGAAACCCGCTAAGACGGAGGGTATTCACGGCGTATAATTACTCCGAATGACACACTCGCTCTTCGGTATATTTCTCGTCATCATCCTTATATCCGTTCTTGTGTTGGGAGCCCTTGGTATTGGGATTCACCTCTACGGTGTTTCTGAAATTGTGGGAGGTGCGTATGGCTCTCGTCTTCAAACATACGCAGACTATAACCTTGGTCTTTCCATTCGGTACCCGTCGGATTTTGTGGTGGACCAAAACTATGCGTACGCGGGCTTGGGTCGAGATTTGCAGGTACGAGGCGTTTCTTTTTCGGTACCTGAATCGAAATTAAAGAACACGAACCTGCTTCCAGGAACGCAAGTATCTGTCGAAGTGATTCCGAATATGCCTTCCTGTAACGTACAGCTTTTTATGCTGAATCCCGACAAAATCCGTTCGTTTATCGAGGGTGATGTTCTGTATTCAAGCGCCGTAGAGAAAAAGGCGAATGCAAAAGATGAGTACGAGGAGCAAGTGTATGCGGTTTCGGGCTCTTCCCCGTGTGTTGCCGTTCGGTACTCTATACACTCTGCTCCCCTGACAAGCTACAACGCTTCCGCAATGCACGCGTATGTGCGTAAAGACCTGATTTCAGTATTTGACACCATGCGTCGCTCCCTCGTGGTTCAGAAATAAATTCCTTTTTTGGTCGTCTGTTAGTATAGGCGTATGAAGCGTTTCTTAATTCTCGTTCTTTTGGTTTCGGCTTTTTCCCCGAGCTCTTTTGCGTATGCCGCACAACCGCTCGAAGTTTCAGGTTGGATCCCGTACTGGAAAATCGCGTCAGGCACCGCAGAAGTTTCCGCACACCTCTCAACATTCAAAGAAATAAATCCGTTTGGGTACACCGTGCGCGCCGACGGCACAATTGCGGACACCGCAAAACTCTCACAAGAACCGTGGCTTTCTTTGCAGAAAGCCGCGCAAGCGAAAAAAATCCGCTACATTCCAACCCTCATGTGGTCTGATGGGGAAGCGATACACAAAATACTTTCAAACGACACATCACGCCGAGCGCTCGCTCAGCGCATTGCTGACTTAGTAAAAGAAAAAGGATACGACGGTATTGATATTGACTTCGAAAGTAAAAAGGCAGAAACAAAAGAATATTTCGCCACCTTTCTCAAGGGTTTGTACATGCGCATGGGAAACAAGTGGGTTATGTGTTCCATTGAGGCTCGCACCCCGCTTGATTCTCGCTACGAAGGTACACCGCCTGCTTCAGCCACCATGTATGCTAATGATTTCGTTGCCATCAACAATTATTGTGACCGCGTGCGCATCATGGCGTACGACCAACGAACGTTTGATGTGAAGTTAAACAAAGCAGGCGCGGGGCCGTACGTTCCTGTGGCTGACATCGCATGGGTTGAGAAAGTCATCAACCTCACCGCAAAAGACATAAAGAAGAGCAAGCTCGTCATCGGCATCCCGACGTACGGCCACGAATACGCCGTCACACCTCTCTCTGATGGGAAATTTAAATACGACAGAAAATGGGCGTTCAATCCTCAATACGCGTTTGATTTGATGACAAAGTACCAACCCACCGTAACAAGAAATAGAGCAGGAGAAATGAGCTTTACGTACGTGCCACACATTGAACCGACCACTACTCCGAGTTCTGCCGACCCTACAACAGTTGAAGGTGCGACGGCAACCGTTTCAACACCCGCTACGAAGCCTGCGTACCATATTGTCTGGTGGTCTGACGCAAAAGCCGTAGAAGACAAAGTGAATCTTGCAAAGAGGCTTGGCGTTCGTGGTGTCGCCCTCTTTAAAATAGATGGCGCACAGGATCCTTCAATCTGGGACGTGCTGAAGAAAATCTGATAGCCTGACGGTAATGGAAATTACCGAATCCTACTATCCAAAAAATCGTGCGGCATGGCGAAAATGGCTTTTGAAAAATCACGCAAAGAAAAAAGAAATTTGGATTATCTACGACCGCAAGCATAAAAACGAAAAACGCGTGACGTACGCGGATGCGCTCGATGAAGCGCTCTGTTTTGGCTGGATTGACGGGCAGGTGAAAGGAGTGAACAAAGATCAATATGCACAACGCTTCACCCCACGTCGCGCAAAAAGCGCGTGGTCAACTTTGAACATGAAGCACTATGCGCGACTTTCAAAAGCTGGTTTAGTGCATGAATCAGGAAAGCGCGCGTACGAAGCAAAACATCGTATTTATGATCCGAAGGCGGAGTCACCCCTCTATGCAATACGCGCAGAATTTAAAAAGCTTGCGAGACCGAAAAAGGCGAAAGCAATGATGGGCTTTAAAACTGGGAAGGGTGAATACGCCGAGGGCGACGTGTTTTTGGGTCTTACCGTCCCCGAAATCCGTGCAATTGCAAAGAAATATTCTGAAATGGCTCTTTCGCGCACTGAGTATTTATTGCAAATCGGGAAACATGAAGAACGTTTGGGCGCGTTGTTTATTCTTGTCGACAAGTTTCGCAAGGGAGACGTAAATGAACAAAAGAAAATTTTTGATATCTATCTCAAAAACACAAAGCACATAAATAACTGGGATTTAGTGGATGCGTCCGCGCACTACATCGCAGGAGCGTATCTTCACGGCAAATCAAAGGCGCCGTTGTACAGGCTTGCTCGTTCGAAAAACCTTTGGGAAAAACGCATTGCGATGGTCGCTACTTTTTATGATATTCAAAAAGGTGACGCGAAAGAAGCTCATAAAATAGCCGATATGCTCTTTTCCGATTCGCATGACCTCATTCATAAAGCTATAGGTTGGATGTTGCGCGAGGCAGGGAAGCGGGTATCCAGGGATGAGTTAAAGAAATACCTAAAAGGAAGAGTGGGTAAAATCCCTCGTACTGCCCTGCGGTATGCCATAGAGCATTTTCCTGAATCTGAACGGAAGTTGTTTCTTGCGATGAAATAGCCAAGCTCTGTAAGGTTTTTTCCGAAAGACTTTTGACAGCGCCCTATTCTTCTTATTGAACTGCTACATGTGGGCAACTTTCGCTTCCGTGCTGGCACAGGTAGGGTACTATACGAAGCCCTATCACCAACTTTTTAAAATGATTGCCACCATCCTCATCGTGTTCCGTGAATTCTTGGAAGCCTTTCTTTTAGCGGGTGTATTTCTAGGGATGTCGAAGCAGATGAATTTGAAGAAGGAATTTGAAATCCTTCTCGCGCTCGGCATAGGTGTTGGTATTTCTGTACTTCTTGCAACAGGTGTCTTTTTCTTTGGTGATTCAGCTCGTACGGTGATTACCGAAGCGAGCGCCGAGCTTTTGGAAGGCTACCTTATGCTCTTCTCAGGTGTTTTCATAGCCTACGTCGTTTTTGCACTTCATCGTGCGATGGGGAAGGCAAATAGGGACGCAGTGCAGATGGCAAAGGATGTACTCAAGGCAACTGCGTTCGATCTCTCGTTCTTCTTCCTGATTATCTTCCTTGTGTTGCGCGAAGGTTTTGAAATAGCACTCTTTACAGCGAGCGTTTCTTTATTCGCGGATTTCGCGACCAACATGCTTGGCCTGTTTGTTGGTTTCGTTGCAGCTGCAATCGTCGGGGTGGGAATTTACTTCTTCTATACAAAAATTCCCATCAAGAAAATTTTCACAGGAACTGAATACGCTATCGTTGCTTTAGGTGCGGTATTCACCAGTAACGGCATTATGAAAATGCTTGAAGGTCAATTCGGCTTCCACCCGTCCGACTTACTCGCGATCCCAGTGCCGTTTATTGAGTCGAGCATTTCACTCCTCTCACCTCTGATTATGATTGCCTACGCTGGGGCGGTGTATTACTTCTTCCTCCGCAAGAAGTCTGTCACAGTCTGATTTTAAAAATCTCTCACTTCTTAGATTTCTTAAATACCCCTAATTCGTGCGAATTAGGGGTATATGTTTTTCTGTGAAGTCGGCGAGGATTAAAAAAGAGCAATGACACGTCGCGCCACTTCTGGAAGATCGTTCGCAATTCGGTAATAGACCAAAGTGCTTTTTTGTGTTTTTTCAATTAAACCAGCCGTATACAATATCGCCAGGTGTCTGGACGTAGACTTTAAAGACAGATTTATTTTCTCGGCTATGCTGCCCACAAAAGCCTCTTTTTTTGTTTTTAAAAACTGCAGGATTTCTATGCGTCTTCTGTTTGCAAAAGCTTTAAGCACGCTCTCCAATTCTTTCGGTTTTAATGCATTCATATGTTTTATTATACCCCTAATTCGTGCGAATTAGGGGTATAATGAATGGGTGTTGACAGTGGGGTGGGAGAGGAAGAGAATGACGTTCATGAAAGGGGAGCGCTCTCAAGAGGCTTTCGAAAACAGGCTTTTACATAAAGGGCTTTTGGCGAGGGTGTTCCTCGCTATTTTTATACCCGCTGCTGTATTCGTAGGTTCACTAAGCCTTTTACCTAAGGAAGTCCAAGCGGCGGAATGCCCCGCTACTCCTTTTTCAGCAAGTGGATATTTCTTTAACAGCTACGAAAGTCTTGAATATTCCCCCGACGGGCATCCAATCCAACACCTCAAAGTTAATTATGCGGACGGCCGCCAGTTTAGGCTTACGTGGTCCTACTATGACGATGAGTGCAACAGCGCCAGCGTGACGGGGAATCAAGTAACTATCTCTCTGCCAGCAGGTGTTTCAAACTGGAGTGTCCGCGTCGTTTCGCCCACTCGTATTGAAATTTGGAATGACCAAAACAATACTGCGATTACTGGCTTTGACATCCCTGCATATCCTGCGTACACCAGCATTGCTTTTGGGGGAACGATAGATGGCGGAGCTAGTACGTTTGGCACGCGAAAATTAAAAATGAATCAAAGCGGTGAACCACCTGTCTTCACTGGCACGCTTCCGAAACCTGAAGCGTGCGCGTCCGTTGCTGATGGGACGATAGGAGGTTCAAATCCATATTTCTTTGATTCATACGAACACGCGGAGTATGTAGACGGTTTTTTGCGCGTCCATCTTCGTCTCAAAACTCCCCGCAACGACGGTCGCCCGTTTCGTAGTGGCATAGCAACGGGCGACGAAAATTGCACTCTGACATCGGGCGCACTCAGCCCTCTTGGGACAGCAATTACTCAGCGTGTTCGATATTTCTCGTTCCGTATGATTTCGGAAACTGATTGGCAATTGTGGGACGATGAGAATAATCAACCGCTTACGTGCAGTACCTGCAGTGGCTCTCTTCCTGCTGGTGCAAAATTCGTTCAGTGGTTTGGCAGTGTCGACAACGGCGCCTCCACAATTTCCACCACGCCGTTTGCTCCGGTCGAGGTAGCACCTGAACCTGTATATGCCGAATGTTGTTCTTCGGTGGTTTTCCTGCCAGGTATTCAAAGCAGTGTTTTGAAAAAAGGAACAGATATTCTGTGGCCGCCGACCTTCGGCGATGTGAGTGGAGATTTAAGTGCTCTCATGCTTAACCCAGATGGCACTGCGGTTACGCCCGATGTCGAGGTAAGCGGAATACTTCAGAACTTTGATATGGGTCCGATTTCAGTCCCGATTTATTCTGGTTTCTCTTCCTTTATGAATGCGCTCGTTGCCAATACAGGTGATGATATAAATATTCGCGAGTGGAAGGCGTTGCCATACGATTGGCGTTTCTCTCCCGAAAAAATTCTCCAGGACGGCGTACAAACACCTAGTGGCACGATGTATCTGCTCGATGAGATAGAGCGCGTTGCCCTTGATTCCGCGACAGGCAAGGTAACAATAGTTACTCATTCTATGGGCGGCTTGATGGGTAAGGCGATAATTAAGGCTTTGGAAGAGCAAGAGAAAGCGGACCTTGTTGATTCTTTTGTGATGGTCGGTACCCCACAGCTCGGGACTCCAGAATCTATTCCAGGACTTTTGCATGGTGATGGTGCAGATATTTCATACGGCCCTTTTTCGTTCATCAACAAAGCACAAGCTCGTACACTGGGTTCAAACATGCAGGCGGCGTATAACCTCCTCCCATCGTCTACGTATTTATCAACCGTTATTGACCCTGTTGTCGTTTTTGATAACACAACTCCGATTACGCAAAACTGGCGAAACCAATGGGGTTTGAGTCTCGGTAATCTGGGAGAATTCTATCAATTCCTTTCAGGCAATGTTCTTGGAATTCCTGTTCGTTCACAACCTTCGTATTCGGATACTCAAAATCCTTCGGTATTGAAAACGCATCTTCTTGCAAACGCAGATGCTTTCCATGCTGAGTTTGATTCGTACGTTTTTCCGCCTTCTATTCGTGTCGTGCAAATTGCAGGATGGGGCTTAGATACTTTAAAGGGAATTGAATATACAGAGGACGACGGGGTTATAGATTTCATTCCTCGGTTTACGACTGAAGGCGACAGTACTGTTGTGTATCCGAGTGCAGTATCTTCTTTTGGTGAAGTTTATTATTTCAATCTGGATATATATGGCGATGTTGCTCCAGACACAGAACACAGAGACTTTTTGTCATCGAATCCTATCCTGGATGTAATAAAAGAAATCATTTCCAAGGGCGTTGTTTCTACGGCAAGCTATATTTCAGCGGGTAAGCCAAACCCTGCAGATGTGCAGGACCGTCTACTTGTCGGCGTCCACTCTCCTCTAACACTTGGAGTTTTTGACAACTTAGGACGCTTTACTGGTATTGATGAAAGTATTTCTGATCTTGAGATTCAGTTCACAAAAAAAGAAATTCCCGGAAGTAAATATTTCTCTTTTGGGGAAGGAAAGTACGTAATCCTGCCTGATGGTGGCACATACAATTTCAAATTTAAAGGCACTGGCACTGGTACAGCGACTATAAATGTAGAGCGTATTTCGAATGACACGGTCAGCGAAGTTATTTCCTACGTTGATGTGCCTGTATCTGAAGGCGTTCTTGCCTCGTTTGTTATAGAGAACGATTCTTCTAATCTAAACCTAGAGATTGATTTGAATGCGGACGGACAAGTAGACACATATGTTGCCGCAGAAGGGCAAGTACTGACACTCACAGAACTTTTAGTAAATCTCAAGACAGTCGTGCAGAATCTTAGTGCCTCAGAGAAATTTAAACGCGAACTATTGAAGCGCGTCGATAGAATTGAAAAAAAGATTGGAAAACAGAAAAACAAAAAAGCCACAAAGACTGTTATGAATCTTGAGAAGAAAATAGCAAAAAAGAGCGAGAAAGGCGAAATCTCCTCCACTGATGCGCAGGAAGTGCTTAATTTACTCGAGCAGATTGAAAACGCGATATGATAAAAGGAATGAAAAATCTGACTGGTTGGCTGTTGGTCGTTTCAGTTCTTGGCTTTATCGCAGGGTATGTGTTTTCAAATAGCTACGGACTGGGTTTATGCTATTCGGATCTTCAGACAAACACTTTCGACACATCTTGTCATCAACTTTTTGAACGGATAGGTGATCCCATGTACTACGGTTTTGGGGCATTGGCACTAGTGTTTGTCGGGTTACTTTTTGTTCCGGATGCGTTTTCAAGGTGGTGGAAATTTGCTATTTGGTATGTTCCGCTCGCTACACTTCTGTTTATATTTACGCCAGAGCCGCAAGGTTGGGTTTCTCCGATTCCGTCTCCAGAGTCAGTGTTTCAGTGGGTGAGCTCGCTCTACGTGATAGTCAGTTATTCTCTTATCGGACTTTCTTTAAGAAAGAAAAATTAGACTCGCGTTAGGATAGATTTTGTGATTTGGGTACATAGGACCATTCGCACGAAAGGTCCTATGAATTTTGGAAGGGGGCGGCGGGGATAGGTGGGTAGGTTGGGGTTGGATGAAAGAGTTGTAGTGGAGGGGAATGGGTGAGTGTTACGATACGGGAATGAATACGATATATGAATTCACGCAGCCGGTGTTTGTAAAGCACTTGGGCGGGATGAAAATTGTCTTGGAGAAGACGCAGGCATTTTTGAAAGAAAAGGGGATGAGCGAGGAGGAATTTTTGAACTCACGAATGTGGGAGGACATGTTTCCGTTCGTTCGCCAAGTGCAGATGAGCTGCGACAACGCCAAAGGTGCCGTGGCGCGCCTTGCGGGTGTAGAGATTCCAAAGTTTGAGGATAACGAGAAAACGATAGGGGAATTGCTAGCGCGAGTTGATAAGACCTTGGAATTTGTGAAATCAATTCCCGAATCGGCGTTTGCTGCTGCTGATGTAAAAGTCTCACTTCCGTATTGGGACGGAAAATATATGACGGGGGTTGATTATGCTCGTTTTTACGCTATTCCGAATTTTCTATTCCATGTGACCACGGCCTATGATTTGGCCCGAAAAGCTGGCGTTCCCGTCGGCAAAGCCGACTACATGAACGGCAATCCGCTCAGGGATTAATTTTTCTTTCCTGGTTTTTTCGACCTCTCAATAAAAAGCGTGCCAAGGCGCGCTTTTGTTTTTCCAGCGCGCGAACCCTCCTCTCTTTCAAATTTGAATTTCACATCGGGATGCCGATTCGAGAGCGCGGAAAGGAGAACTTCACGATATTCGCCAGGATTTTCTGTTGCGACCAATATAATGTCACCGCGCATATGGACGGGGCTCATATATGTAGCTCCGCCTGAGGCCAGCACCCTCGTTGCTTCGCTAACCACTTCTTCAAACTGACCAGGATGAATCAGGTGTTCAGCGACGTTAATGATGACGACTTTTGTAAACGAGCCGTCGGGGTAGGGAAGTTGTTCGCCCATGGCGGCCACGATTTCGGTATCAAGCCCGTGTTCAGCTTGCGATGCGCGCGCGGTGTTCCGAATCATTTCATTTGCAAACGCAGGCGAGAGCGATACTAGGCGTTTTGGGGTTGCCCCAGCTGCTTTTATGGTTTTAGCAAGGTTCAAATCCGCACTTGCCCCGAAGTCCAGAACATCTTCGTTATCGAAAGTTTCTTTTATCGATTTTGCATGCAAATGACGAAGGTAGTATGCCTCTCCGCGCTCCATGCCATAACCGCCCGTAATAGAGGTTAGTGCCGTTTCTATCCGCCTCTTATCGCCCGCCATACGAGCATTATAGGTCAATAGGGCGTTCCTTCGTCAGGGCAACAAGCGAGGGTGCTTTTAAGATATTAAAGTGCTCATAAGGGTGTAAAGAGTGTAAAAAAGTTTTCCACAAGGCTTGCTCTCTGAGGTTTTTTCGCTGGTAGAGTATTTATATATGCACGACACCCAAGCTCAACTTCTTACGATGGCTAGGTATCAAAACTTAGGAAAACTAAGTCTGCGACAAATAGCGAAACTTATTGATGCTGACGGAAGACCGCAGATAGTTAAATACCATCTTCGTGAACTGGAAAAAGCAGGGTTAATTCAGCTGAATTTGGAAAGTGGTGTTATCAAGCCTGTAAAAAGGGGGCTTGTAAACAATATCAAAAAACTTTTCTATTCACTGCCGATAGTGGGCTCAGCTAATTGTGGGCCAGCCACTATTTTTGCCGACGAACGCATAGAAGGGTATCTAAAGGTTTCGGCAAAAATGCTTCCGCATCGCAAGCAGGACTTATATGTTCTCGTTGCTGATGGGCCATCCATGAACCAGGCGGAGGTACATAAAGGGGTAACTATTGAGGACGGGGACTTTGTGGTGGTAGATAAGTCACAAACCAGCCCGAAAAGCGGCGATATCGTGGTTGCGGTGATTGATGGAATGGCGACCATAAAGCGCTATAGAGAAGACAAGAAAAACAACCGAATCGTCCTCGAGGCTCAATCCACCGAGAAATACCTGCCTATCTTTATCCATGAAGGAGACGATTTTGTCGTCTCCGGCAAGGTGGTGGATGTGATAAAGAAATGATTCATTTTTTGAAGTGATATTATGGACACAATGCCGCTCCCGTTAAAAAACAAGCCTGGGAAAGCCGTTACACAAAAAGAGGCTAAGATTCAGGTTGTTGCACCTCAGGAAAAACACAAGTTCAAGCCGTATTTTAAAAAAGGAGATTTCTCTCTTTACCATGGCGATTCGATATCTTTTTTAAATTCACTTCCTGAAAATTCAGTAGACATGGTATTTGCTGACCCACCGTACAACCTTTCAAATGGTGGTTTTTCAGTGCACGCAGGGAAGATGGTTTCAGTCGATAAAGGTGAATGGGATAAGAGTAAAGGATTTGTGGACGACTACAATTTTCATTTCCGTTGGCTTATGGCGGCAAAGAGAGTTTTGAAACCCCAAGGCACGCTTTGGGTTTCTGGGACATACCACTCCGTGTATCAGTGTGGGCACGCTCTTCAGTCACTTGGATATCACATTCTTAATGATATATCTTGGTTTAAGCCGAATGCATCTCCAAATTTAAGTTGCAGATTTTTTACTGCAAGTCACGAAACACTAATTTGGGCTCGGAAAGATAAGAAAGCGAAACACACCTTCCACTACAAGGAAATGAAGGAAGGCGAGTGGTCTGAAGATAAATTTAAGAAACCAGGACTACAAATGCGTTCTGTTTGGTCTATCGGTACACCGAAGCCCGCAGAGAAGAAACATGGGAAACATCCAACACAAAAACCTTTAGATTTGCTTAGACGAGTTATCTTGTCGAGTACAAATAAAGGCGATGTTGTTGTCGACCCTTTCACAGGAAGTTCTACTACTGGAATTGCTGCCGTTGCTAATGGCCGGAAATTTATTGGTATTGATTTAGACTCAAAATACCTTGATTTATCTGTGAAAAGATTTAAAGAGATAACTGTATGATTTCCGGTGGGAAAGGTGGAGGTAACACGCTGACTGGTCTAAATTTTGAAAAAGAGAAGGACATTCTTGAACTTCTGAAGAAAACAAAAGGATATTCCGTCAAAGGAAGTGTGGTCTTCTTTGATAAAAAGGAAGTCGCTCGTAGTTTTCGTAAAAATGTACTCTATAAATTCCTTGAATCAAAGGGTGTGCATTACAAAGATATTCTTTCAAAGAAGCTTTTGCCCGATGAAGCAATATACGTAATTACAAACAACACTCTCTTTATAATTGAGCTTAAGTTTCAAAGAGTCGCTGGTTCTGTCGATGAAAAACTGCAGACTTGTGACTTCAAACGAAAGCAGTATGCAAAACTCATGGCTCCTCTTAATATTGAGGTGGAATATATTTACGTTCTCAGTGACTGGTTTAAAAAGCCCGAATACAAAGATGTGAGAGATTATATTATTTCTGTAGGGTGTCACTATTATTTTGGCTATCTGCCACTTCAGAAATTGGGGCTGCCGATTCCTGGTAAGAAATAGGATGACAAATTTAGAATTACCTCAGCTTCCTGTATCGCCGCAAGGGTGGCCTCTCAAGGATTTGTGGGACAAATATGAAGAGGTTGCCATGCATTTCAACGATTTACTCATTAAGCTTAGGATTCAGGCTTTAGCAGGTGTTGCAGGTATTACGACACTTGTAAGTCTTTTCGCTAAGTCTCCATCTGGCACGGAAGTCAATTGGGAAATTGCAGCACTTGTTTTTTGTGGACTTATATTTTTCTGGATTGCTATTGCGATAATTGATTTACTTTACTACAACCGCTTACTTTGGGGTGCCGTGCGAACTATTCTTGAACTGGAAAATATGAGCAAAGAAGGTATCCAATATGTAAAATGGATTAACCTAAGTACAAATATACGCCTCACAGAACAAGAAAGATTTAAGGGCTGGAAGTTTAGTAAAGTTTTCGCAGGACCAGTTCTTTTCTACCTTCTAGTTCTTTTCGTACTTCTTTTCGGTCTCACTTTCGCTTTTTGTCGTAATTCAGGAATGTAGATTCACGACTTTTCTTTAAGATATCCTTTGAACAATGAGGAAGAATGCGGAATATGACGTCGTGGTGATTGGCGGTGGAGCGAGTGGCATGTTTGCGGCGGCGGTAGCGGCTAAGCGGGGGAAGCGGGTGGTGTTACTGGAGAAGAATAAGTCTTTGGGGGAGAAGCTGAAGATCACTGGCGGTGGGCGGTGCAATATTACGAATGCGGAATATGATGTGCACGCACTCCTTTCGCACTACGGAGACGGCGGGAAGTTCCTATTCTCGCCGTTTTCGCAATTCGGAGTGAAAGATACGTTTACCTATTTTGAAGAGCGGAAATTACCACTCGTTGTGCAGGCGCGGAAACGTGCGTTTCCGCATACGGAGAAAGCGCCTGATGTGTATCTGACGTTGAAGAAAGAATTGGAGAAATATAAAGTGACCGTTGTTTCAAACTGCACCGTGACGGGAATTAATGCGGAAGGTGGGCAGATAACAGGCGTTTCAACGAATCGCGGGGAATTCCACGCCTCTTCGTACATTCTTTCTACCGGGGGCGTTTCGCACCCAGAGACTGGTTCCACAGGAGACGGATTCAAATTCTTGAAAAAAATCGGGCACACGATTAAAGACCCGACACCAACTATTGTGCCTCTCGCGGTTTCTGATGAATGGATAAAAATGCTGAAGGGTGTCTCCATAGCGGATATGAAAATTACGTTCTATCTGGAAGATGAGAAAGTATTTTCAAAAACGGGCGGGGTGCTATTTACGCACTTTGGACTTTCGGGGCCGTTGATTTTGAATTGCGCGGGCAAAGTGGGTGGGATGTTGGAAGGTGGGCAGGTGCGGGCGGTGATTGATGCGTTCCCCGCACTTGATTTGGGAGCACTGGAAAAACGGATTCTTTCTATTTTTGACGGAGATAAAAATAAAACACTGAAGAATGTATTTAAGGAAGTGTGCCCCGTGGGAACATGGAAAGGAATACAGACGCTTTTGCCCGATATTGCTTTTGAGACGAAAGTGCATTCCGTGAGTAAGGAAGACAGGAAGAAAATTGTGCGGTTACTAAAAGGTCTTCCCGTGCATATAACGCACTTGATGGGGTACGACAGAGCGGTTCTCGCGGACGGCGGTGTGCCGCTCACGGAGATTGATACAAAAACGATGCGTTCGCTCCTTTTTGGTAATTTATATGTAACGGGGGATTTGCTCCACATCAACCGCCCGTCGGGCGGGTATTCCCTACAGCTCTGCTGGACTACAGGATATGTGGCTGGCTCTCATTGCTGATTGCCCGAGTCAATTTGTCTGTAATGGATAGAGGTTCGAGACGGCTATATATGTAAGCGGTCGAACGAATTTATATAGCACTAATCAAAACAAATATTATGGATACTAATATGAAGAGTTTTCTTATTTTCTTAGCAGGAGCGGTGGTAGCAGGCCTCCTTGTCTGGTGGATTCTTTCTATGCAACCTGCACAAAATGCACCAATTGCAGGGACTGATACGGAACAAACTGACACTACAACTGGGACCACAGGAACGACTGGTACAGCCGCTAAGCCTGGGCAACCCGTGGTTCAGGGCGATTACCTTCTCTACACAGTGAATTACAACGCTGGTGATTTTACTCCTGGCGTATTAAACATTGAGCGTGGTGACAGTATTAAGTTTGTGAACAAAGATAACCTTACGATGAGATTGAGTGTCACTTTGAGTACATCTCCATCAGCGGCAGGGAACGCGACGGACACTCATTCGCTCGGGAAAGGCGGTACCTACTCACTTTCTTTTGCAACTCCGGGTGTCTGGATTATCAAGAACATCAACGAGACTGGCACTATCGGCAGCGTGGGCGTTGTTAACGTTCGTTAATCAGCCTGCTTTTTAAAAAAACACGCCGAGCTTCCGCTCGGCGTGTTTTTTGCTGGTAAGGCGTTTTTCTTATATCATTGTCTTATGGCTACTCGGATAGACGTGACCCCTACAATTCCGGACGCTCGCGCACATCTTAAATTAAAAACCTTTCGGGAAATTGGCGGTACAAAGGTAAAAGCTGTTCATATCGCGGACTCCTATCTTATAGACACCGACCTCCCTAAAGCGGGTCTAGATAAGGCCCGATCTTCGCTTAGTAACCCTCTGGTTGAGGAATCTACGGTCGCACGCCAGTTGCCGAAGAAGTTTGATTGGGCTATCGAGATAGGATTTTTGCCAGGAGTAACGGACAACGTCGGCACGACCGCGAAAGAGACTATCGAAGATGCGACGGGCAAGAAATTTAAGGAAGGGGAGCACGTGTATTCCGCGGTAGTTTTTTTCATCGACGGGAAAATTAGCCGCGAGGTGGCGGAAAAGATTGCAGGAACTTTGCACAACCCTCTGATTCAGAAAGCAGTCGTGTATTCGGCGAACGAGCTGAAGAAGATAAAAAATAAACCGCCCGTCGTGCCGAAAGTTAAATTGTCGGCCTCTTCGAAAGTTTTGGAAGTGAACCTTGAAGTTTCTGACGCAGAGCTAGAAGAAATAGGGAAAAAGGGAATTAAGGACTCGCACGGAAATTACCGCGGGCCGTTGGCGCTCGAACTCGATTTCATGACCGCGATTCGCGACCATTTCCGCAGATTGCGCAGAAATCCTACAGATATTGAACTTGAGGCTTTGGCGCAGACGTGGAGTGAGCACTGCAAACACACGATTTTCGCGAATCCCATAGACGAGATGAGTGAAGGTATTTATAAGGGATACATAAAGAAAGCGACTGAGGAGATTCGGAGAAACAAAGGAAAACAGGATTTCTGTGTGTCGGTGTTTAAGGACAACTCTGGCGGAATTGTGTTTGATGAGGAGTATGTGGTGACGCATAAAGTAGAGACGCATAACAGCCCCTCTGCACTGGATCCGTTCGGCGGAGCGATAACTGGAGTAGTGGGTGTGAACAGAGACGCTCTTGGATTCGGACTTGGCGCAAAACCTGTGGCGAATGTGTACGGATTTTGTTTTGCGCCATCGGAAGACACACGGAAGCTGTATCGCGACAGCGCAATGAAAAATGAAATGCTTCCCGCAAAACGCATCGCGGAAGGTGTTATTAAGGGAATCAACGCAGGAGGGAATCAGAGTGGTATTCCAACACCGCATGGTTTTATGCTTTTTGATGAGGCGTACCGCGGGAAACCGTTAGTGTTTGCGGGAACGGTAGGTTTGATCCCGAAAAAGAATGGCACGCGGAAGCTGTATGAAAAGAAAGCAAAGGTTGGTGATTACATCGTCATGGTCGGCGGAAGAGTGGGGCTCGATGGTATTCACGGAGCAACGTTTTCTTCTGAATCAATAGATGCAGGAAGCCCAGCGACGTCCGTACAGATAGGCGACCCGATAACCCAGAAAAAATTTAGCGATGCGATAGCGAAAGAAGCGCGGGATTTGAACTTGTTTTCTTCAATTACTGACATGGGCGCTGGAGGACTTTCGGGTTCTGTAGGGGAAATGTCGCGGGAGTCAAACGGTGCTTCAGTTGATTTGGAGAAAGTGCCTTTGAAATACCCAGGGTTGGAGCCGTGGCAGATTTGGATTTCAGAATCACAGGAGCGCATGCTTCTCTCTGTACCGAAAGGAAAGTGGAAAGAACTTTCCGAACTTATGAAGCGAAGGGCTGTGGAGGTAACGGTGATTGGGGAATTCACCAACTCCGGGAGATGTGAAGTTTCGTACAACGGAAAGACGGTGATGGATTTGGATTTGGATTTTTTGCACGACGGTCTGCCAAAGCGTGCGCAGTACACCAGAGAGCCAAACTACAGAGGCACTGCTGTATACGAGCTCAGTATTCATGAGCCGAACAAAAAGGAACTGACGGAATACGTTCTGAAAATGATTGGAAGTCACAACATCGCGTCAAACGATTTTCTGGCAAAGCAATACGACCACGAAGTGCAAAGCGGGTCTGTGATTAAACCTGTGCAGGGCGCAGGACGCGTGACGGGGGACGCTTCTGTGTTTCGCCCTCTTCTAACATCGAAGCGCGCAGTGGTTCTTTCGTCCGCTCTTTTCCCGCACTATGCGAATTTAGACCCGTACGCGTCTGCGGCGGCGGCGCTTGATACCGCTGTTCGAAACGCGGTAGCGGCAGGAGCGTCCCTGAATCATTTGGCTATTTTGGATAACTTCTGCTGGACTGATTCATACAATCCTGAGCGCTTGTGGCAGTTGAAGGAAGCGGCGCGCGCTTGCTATGAATACGCCACTTTGTATGGCACGCCGTTTATTTCTGGAAAGGACAGTATGTTTAACGATTTCAAAGGGTACGACGCAAAAGGCGAGGCGATTCAGATTTCAGCGTTGCCTACGCTACTCATTTCTTCTATCGGCGTGATGCAGGACGCAGAGAAAGCCGTTTCTATAGACGCGAAAATTGCAGGAGATTTGGTATACGTTTTAGGGCACACAGAGAATGAGCTTGGCGGTTCGGAGTATTTCAGAATGAGAAATGAAACGCAGGGCGCGGTACCGCAGACACACGGTGCAAAAAATCTGAAACTCTATGCTGGGTTGGAGAAAGCAATACAGCAGGAATTGGTAGCGTCAGCGATTTCAGTTGGGCGCGGAGGACTGGCAGTAGCATTTATGAAGACCGCGATGGCGGGGAAAATGGGTATGAGTGTTGATATAACGAAGAGCGTGAAAGATGTGGGGAGGTCGGATTTGGCGCTTTTCTCTGAGAGTCAGGGGCGTTTGGTGGTGACGGTAGCGCCGAAAGATAAGGAGCGTTTTGAAAAACTATTCAAAGGACAGAGCTTTGAAAAGGTGGGGACGATAGGCGGTACGGCAATTTCCATGAAAGCGGGTAGTGCGAGCGTGCAGGTGAGTGTCGAGGATGCATTAACGGCCTACACGAAGCGTTTCAAAAATTGGTGATATGAGCTATCAGGTCACAAAACAAAATTACGAAACGGGCAACGAGTGGCACAAGGAGAAAAGCCTCGGGAATGTGTGGACTGCGGAATTAGAAAAATTCCTCTCCTACATAACAGTCGCAGAACCAAAAATTGTGGACATCGGATGCGGCGGATCGGGGCGCGATATTAAGCAATTTTTAGAGCGCGGAGCAAAGGTTGAGGGTTTGGATTATTCTCACGCCGCGATAGAGAGTGTAAAAAAACGTTTTCCCGAGGTGTCCTTTTACGAAGCAGATATGACCGCAACAGGACTTCCTGACGCGAGCTATGACGGACTGTGGGCCTGTGCGTCTCTTCTCAATATTACGAAGGCAGACGCGCCGAAAGCCATTGCCGAATTTGCCCGCCTACTCACCGGAGACGGCGCGCTTTTCGTGTCGGTCAAAAAGGGGGAAGGCGAACGCATGGTGTCCGACAAAGCGGGCGAGCGGTTCTTCAGTTTTTGGGAAGAGCAGGAGTTGCGGAATCTCATAGAGGCGGGAGGTTTCAAGGTACAGGCGACTGATACGCGCGAAGTTTTGAAAGCACAGACAGATGGAAAACCGTTTTCGTGGCTCTGTCTTTATGCAAACAAAAATGAAAAGAAATAAAAAAAACATTAAGGTTTTGGTTTTCTCCGGCTACGGACTTAACTGCGAAGAAGAAACCGCACACGCATTTGAGCGCGCGGGCGGGAAGGCGGACATCGTGCACATCAACGATGTGATTGACGGGATGAAAAAAATGAGCGATTACGATATCCTCGCGTTCCCGGGTGGTTTTGCCTACGGCGACGACACGGGAAGCGGAAAGGCCTACGGAAACCGCATGCGGAACCACTTATGGAAGCCTTTGATGCAATTCATTGAGAGCGGGAAATTGGTAATCGGCATCTGTAACGGTTTCCAGATACTTTCGCAAATCGGCATATTGCCTGGTGCTGTGACCTTTAACGAATCAAACCGTTACATCGACCGCTGGGTGGATTTGAAAGCAGAAGGCAAAAGCCCGTGGCTTTCAGGAATCGAAACACTTTCAGTGCCTATTGCGCACGGAGAAGGGAGGTACATTGCGCCGAAAAAAGTTTTGGATGATTTGAAGAAAAATAAACAGGTGGCGTTCCGCTACTACAAAGGCGAGACATCCACATATCAGAATTTGCCCGCAAACCCGAATGGGGCGACGGAAAATATTGCAGGTGTTTTGGCGTACGACGGACGAGTGTTCGGTATGATGCCACATCCTGACAGAAACCTGTTTTCGGTACAGCGCCCTGATTGGCCTCTACAAAAAGAGCGCGCAAAGCGCGCGGGGAAGAAATTGCCGTTTGATTCTGACGGACTTCAGATTTTCAAAAACGGAATTACGTATTTCGGGTAGTTTCGTCTACTTCTACTTGAGCTGTGACGTCGCCTCCATTTTCGGGGCGTTTTTTGGTAGAGGCAGACAGCAATGCTTCCACGAATTTCAGAATGTCGTCACGGCCCCACTTGCTGATTTCGTTCAGATATATTTCACCTCCCGTAGGGAAGCGCCTTTCTCTATCCTGACCAGAGTCCGACATCTATGTCTTATAGCAGACTTTGACTTCTTTCGTCAAAAAATATATACCCCTAATTCGTGCGAATTAGGGGTATATTAGGAGAGTAGTAAAGAGTATAAATAATGTTGCGAGGCTTACCTTGACCGAACAGGCTTTGAGGCGTACTTTGGAAAGAGATGATTTACGTAGCCGCAGGAGTAATGATGGCAATGATGATGGGCATGAGAATGCGGCGGCTGGTTTTGTCTTCACAAAAAATTTAGAACAAAGCCCTCACTCAAAACCAGCCCCGCCAAAGACGAGGGCTTTTATTTTAAATTCACATGTCAGAAAAAACGTACAGACCAATAATTCAGTCAGGAGCGTACACCATTGAATGGGCCAAACGCAGAGGTGTTACGCCAGATACGCTCGACCCCACAGAACTTATCAGCAACGACGCGGAAGTTCGCGAGCAAAGTGGTGCGGTCATTTCGGGGTTAATAGAGGAGTATTTAAAAATTTGCGGACCAGATGGACGTGTTTCTTTGCCTACGTATCCCGTGAAGCGATTGTTGCCCGAAAATCCGAGTAAGTACAAAGAAGTCGTTGCGGCCCTACACTCGCGATATATGGAAGCTGTCGAGAAATGCTATGGAACAAAAAAACCAGAAGCACTTGTTCGTTTGTTTTCTGTCGGCTTTGGTCCAGATGGGTATAGACCTTCACCAGATGAAACGGTAGTGAGTATTTCTGAGCATATAGCGCCGCAGATTTCTGCAGCCAAAGAATATGGCTATCGTCCAATTGTGGAAGCTACTACCACGAAAGACCGATTCACAAGTGCGTGGCGGGCGGCACATGAAGCTCGAGTAGAAGAAATTGATATTGGGCTGGCGTTTGATTCGCATGGGCATTTGGCAGGCGACAAAACTACACTCACAGAACTTATTGAGTATGTGAGGGAGAATCCAGAAAAATTGACCACTAAGGTTGTCCTCGGTGCCAATTGCGGATCATTAACAGGTATTGAGATAGCAGCCAGAAGAGAGCCAGGAGCATTACGGTTTGAGTACGCGAATAGTATCGATATTGAGAATATGGACCACCTTACGGACATTGAAAACGGAACAGTGCATCATCATCGAGAGCCTGTAACAGTGGAGGAGTTTGCACGGATTGCTGAAAAACACGGGTTTGAAGTCGTGTCGCTCTGCTGTGGGTTTGGACCAGCGTGCGTTTGTAAGTTAAAGAATACGCTTCGAGGTAGTGATTAGTGGCACACGTTCGCAAATGCTAAAATCCCACTACTGATGAAGACTTTAGGAATAGTGGGCGGTGGGCAGTTGGGACGGATGATGGCTGAGGCGGCTCAAAAAATAGGCGTAGAAACTGTCGTGCTTGATCCGACGCCTGGATGCCCCGCATCTGCGTTTGCGCGGCAGGTGGTTGGTGATTTTAAGGACTACGAAACAGTGAAAGCTTTTGCGAAAGAGGCAGACGTTTTGACTTTTGAAATAGAGTCGGCAAACGCCGAGGCACTCTCCGAGCTTTCTGAAAGCGGATACCCCGTCCATCCATCGCCGCACACTCTCTCCATTATTCGCGACAAGCTTGCACAGAAAAAGTTTCTTACAGAAAACGGTATTGCCGTCGCACCTTTTCTTGAAGTGAATTCGAAAGAAGACGCAGAACAAGCAGGGCAGGTACTTGGATATCCGTTTGTGCTTAAGGCGCGAAGCGGGGGGTATGACGGGAAAGGAAATTCCACCGTTCACTCTTCTGAAGATATAGCGACGGCGTTTGAAAAACTAGGTGGGGGGCACTTGTATGCGGAAAAATTTGTTCCGTTTGAGAAAGAACTAGCGGTTGTTGCTGTTCGCTCAGAGGAAGGAGAAATTCGAACCTACCCGACGGTTGAGACGGTCCATGAAAATCACATTTGTGTGTTGGTGCGCATGCCCGCGTTAGTACCAGAACCCGCACGTCAGAAAGCTGAAGCGATTGCTGAGAAGGTGCTTGGCGCACTTCATGGGGTAGGGGTTATCAGTATTGAAATGTTTTTAAGTGGTGGAGAAATTTTGGTGAACGAAATAGCGCCACGCGTTCACAATTCAGGACACATAACGCAGGACGCATGTGCTACTTCTCAATTTGAAAATCACGTTCGCGCAGTGATGGGTATGTCTTTGGGTGACGTCGCCATGACAGTGAGAGCGGGAGTTATGGCAAATATTTTGGGGACGCGAAACGGCGAATCTGTGGGTGTTCAAGTAGAAGGAATATCTGGCGTTGCTCTGCACCTCTACGAGAAAAAAGACGTACGTGTCGGGAGAAAAATGGGCCACATAAACGCCGTTGCCGACACACAAGAAGAGGCAGAGAAAAACGCGCTTCTTTTACTGTCGCGTGTTATTATCTAAAATATGGCGGAGAATAAGGTCGGCACATTCGGATCTGGTGACCTCAGTACCTCCTCTCCTGCGCTCGTCGGCATTATTATGGGGTCGGATTCTGACCTTCCCATAATGCAGGACGCCGCGAAACTCCTCGAAGAATTTGGTGTTGCTTCCGAAGTGACGGTCGTTTCCGCACATCGAACACCTGAGCGTTTATATGAATATGCCAAAGGCGCTGAAGCGAAAGGAATTCGCGTGATTATTGCAGGTGCAGGGGGTGCCGCGCATCTCCCAGGAATGACTGCAGCTCTCACACCACTTCCCGTGATTGGTGTACCTGTCGCAACAAAAACCGCAGGCGGGATTGATTCTCTTTTTTCAATAGCACAAATGCCGTTTGGTGTTCCTGTTGCGACTGTTGCAATAAACGGTGCAAAAAACGCAGGACTTTTGGCTTTGCAGATACTTGGTGCAGGTGACGATGCGCTTCGCGCGAAAGTTGCAGCGTATAAACAGAAGATGGAAGAGGATGTTTTGAAAAAGGCGAGCGCGATTGAAGAAAAAGGTTTTAGCAAATATCTTTCAGACAGCGGATTGGTATGAGTGACAACGCATACGCGAAAACTGGAGTCAATGTAGACATTGAAGCAGAAGCGTCGCGCCTGATGCACGAAGCTTCAAAAAAAAGTTTTGAAAACAGAAAAGGGAAAATAGGAGAAGTAATCGCTCCGTTTGATGATTTTGCCGCACTCAAAATGGTGGCGGCGGGGAACTTGCCGAAAGACACGTATTTCTCAGTCGGTTTTGATACTGCGGGAACAAAAGTTGAAATCGCGGAGCGTGTGGGCACCTACAACACCATTGCATACGATTTGTTTGCCATGGTTTGCGACGACGCACTTCTTCGCGGGGGCGAGCCCGTTCTTGTGGGAACGACGCTTGATGTGAAATCCTTGGGGAATGATGATACGAAGCTCGCGATTGTACGACAGTTGGCGGAGGGCTATGTTGCGGCGGCAAAAGAAGCAAACGTTGCAATTATTAACGGGGAAATAGCGCAGATGGGTTCGCTCTTAAACGGATACGGAGATTTCCCGTTCCATTGGGGCGCGGCGTGTGTGTGGTTTGCAAAAAAAGAAAACATTCTGACGGGGAATGAAATAAAAGCAGGTGATGCGGTTGTGATGCTCCGCGAAAAAGGATTCCGTTGTAACGGGTGGACATTGGTGCGGAAAATTTTTCAAACTGCGCATGGTGATTCGTGGCATACATTGGCCCACAACGGCTCTACGTTAGGTGAACTCGCACTGACTCCGTCAATAATTTATTCTCGCTTTGTGGTCGGGCTTCACGGAGGGTTTGATACAAAGGGTACTGTCCCGCTTCATGGAGTGGCGCATATTACAGGCGGAGGAATTCCTGAAAAAATGGGACGCGTCCTCCGAAGGACGGGACTTGGTGCGCGTTTGACTGATTTGTTTGAACCGCCCGATATTACGGCGTATTGCCAACGTCTGGGTGGAGTGTCGGACTACGACGCATACGGAACATGGAACATGGGGCAGGGCATGGCTTTGATTACGGATAATCCTGACAAAGTATTAGCGGAAGCAAAGGCACAAGGAATGGAAGCAAAACTTGCGGGCGTGATTACCAAAGAGCCAGGTATTACCCTTGTGAGTCGCGGGATAGAGATGTCTGGCAAGGAGCTTCAATTTGAAGCTTAAATGTCTATGAGCGTTATAAAAGAAACGGATTTTAAAAATTTGGGTGTGCTTACGCGCGGAAAGGTCCGCGATATTTATGAGCAGGAAGACAAAATTATTCTTGTTACCACCGACCGCCACTCATCGTTCGACAGGATAATTGCACATATCCCGCACAAAGGAGCCGTATTGAATCTTTTTTCGGCTTTTTGGTTCAAGGAAACTGAGTACATTGTGCCGAATCAAGTAATTGCGATTCCAGACCCGAACGTTGTCGTTGCGAAAAAAGCAAAACCGTTTTTGGTTGAAGTAGTCGTGCGCGGGTTCCTGACGGGTGTTACCGATACCTCTATATGGACCAACTACCAGAAAGGGAAGCGTGATTTTGGCGGACTTACGTTGCCTGACGGTATGACGAAAAATATGCCGCTCCCGAGGCCTGTGATTACACCGACCACGAAAGCGGGGCACGATGAAAACCTAAGTCTTGATGAGGTTGTGCCACGCGGGCTTGCAACAGGATCAGAATGGGCAGAGATGCAGAGAGCGGCACTTGCTTTGTTTGCGCACGGACAGAAACACGCTGCCGAGAAAGGGTTCATACTTGTTGATACCAAATATGAATTCGGACTCCACGATGGCAAAGTAATTCTGATTGATGAAGTACACACGCCGGACAATTCCCGCTATTGGTTGAAGGATTCATATGAAGCGCGCATTGCAGCGGGGCAGGAGCCGATGGCATTTGATAAGGAATTTCTGCGCATTTGGTTTAAGGAAAATTGCGACCCGTACAATGATGCGGTTTTACCCGAGGCGCCTGCGGATATGGTGGCCGAGCTTTCGCGCAGGTACATTGAAATATATGAAAAGCTTTCGGGACAGAAATTTGCGGTCGATGATTCTACGGATTTGGCGGTAAGAATTGAAAAACACTTAGAAAAATATAGAGTTTAATTGACCTCCTTAACGTTTTGGGTTACAGTGAAAGGAGCTCCGAGCGGAGCTTTTTTCATAACATGGAGATACGAAACATAGCTATTATTGCCCACGTGGACCACGGAAAAACCACCCTCACGGACGCGCTTTTGAAGCAGACAGGGGTCGGCGAAGAGGGTGTTTCGATGGACTCAAACAAGCTTGAACAGGAGCGCGGAATTACGATTTACGCGAAAAACGCAGCTGTTTTCTATAAAGATACAAAGATAAATATCGTCGACACCCCAGGTCACGCCGACTTCGGCTCAGAAGTGGAACGTGTGCTTCGCTCTATCGATACCGTTCTCCTTGTTGTTGACGCTCAGGAAGGTCCGATGCCTCAGACTCGCTTCGTGTTGAAGAAGTCACTCGAGCTTGGTTTGAAGCCGATTGTGGTCATCAACAAAATCGACAAGCCAGCCGCTGACCCCGACCGATGCGAAGAGCAGGTGTTGGAACTTTTCCTTGAACTCGGTGCAAACGACGACCAGTCAAACTTCCCAGTTGTGTATGCAATTGGTAAGCAGGGAATCGCGAAGAAAAAATTGACGGACGAATCAAGCGATTTGATGCCACTTTTGGATACAATACTTTCGCATATTCCTTCCGCCTCCGCCGAGGCTTCGGCGGACGAGTCCGCAGCACTTCTTTTGCAGCCATTCAACCTTGCGTACGACAACTTCTTGGGACGTTTGGCGGTTGCACGTATTTATCAGGGAACAGTGAAAATGGGTCAGCAGGTTTTGATAAAACAGCCGAGCGGTGAAACACGCTCAGGAAAAATCACGAAAGTGTTTACATTCCGTGGTCTTAAAAGGGAAGAGGCTGAATCAGCATCATCTGGCGACATTGCACTCATTGCAGGACTTTCAGATATTTACATCGGAGAAACCGTGACGACCGATGCGAATGCAGAAGCACTCCCCGCAATTGCTATCGATGAGCCGACAATCGTTTTGAATTTTTATCCGAACTCAAGTCCGTTTGCAGGGAAAGAAGGAAAGTTTGTTACCACTCGTCAGATTCGCGAGCGCTTGGAGAAAGAGCTTGAAGTGAACGTTGGTTTGAAAGTTGATTTTACTGCAACTGAATCGTTCAAGGTGTCGGGCCGTGGAGAACTGCACATTTCAATTCTTCTTGAAAACATGCGACGTGAAGGATTTGAATTGATGGTGTCTCAGCCGAAAGTTATTTTCCATGAAGAAAACGGAGTTAAGACTGAACCGTTTGAAGAGGTCATTATCGACACCCCGTCTGAATTCCAAGGTCCTATTATTGAACGCTTGGGGCTTCGCGGATTTGTGATGCAGAACTTGGTGACGCATGGTAATCAGGTGCGCCTAACGTTTGAAGGACCGACACGTGGACTTTTGGGATACAAAAACCAGTTCGTTATCGATACCAAAGGTGAAGGTATTCTTTCTTCCCGCTTCATAGGATTCAAGAAGTTCAGCGGAGAGATTAAAAAGCGTCTTACGGGTTCTATGGTTTCTATGGAAAGCGGCAAAGCGCTTGGCTTCTCACTGTGGAATCTGCAGGATCGTGGCACTTTGTATATCGGACCGACTATTGAAGTGTATGAGGGTATGGTCATTGGCAATACTTCAAAGGGCGAGGAGATGATGGTGAACCCGACTAAAGGTAAACAACTTACGAACATGCGCGCTTCAGGATCTGACGAAGCGATTAACATAGTTCCTCCGTGGACCTTGTCCATTGAGCGTGGATTGGAAGTGATGGGTGAAGATGAATTTTTGGAAATTACGCCATTGAATATTCGCCTTCGAAAAAAATTCTTGACCGACAACGACCGTGCAAAGGCACGCCGCAAAGATATAGCCTAAAAAGATACCGTATTATATGCGGTATGAATGTGTGGCTTGAAGTGGCACTACTTTTTGGTATTTTGCTGATTAACCGTCTGACATTTATTTACGTCTTCAATCGACGCTTACATCTTTCGTTTTCAAAAAATCCGACCCTCACATTTTTGTATTTTATTTTTATGGGGCTCGCGGTTGCGGGGCTTTTCTGGGACTACACAAAAGAGCTTTTCTTCCCAGATTCAATTCTGAGCGTTTTTGTTGGACTCGTGGTTTTGACCGTTTTGAATCCGTGGATATATAACAGACTTCAAGCACTTGATAAAGAGCCTGACCATTTGGCGAAAGCGAACCCTGATCAGCAGTTTCTGTTGATTGAAGACAAGTATCTTTTATCAAAAACAGGCGATGTGCTGTTTCAGCAACTGGTTGCGGGTATTTTGATACTGATTATGTATAAGGCGGGCGTGCCGTTTGATACACTCGTACCGCTGTTTGCAGGTATTTTCTTTCTTTCCCACTTGCACATGTTTCTTTCGACGCGTGTAATATGGGCACTTTATTTCTCACTGTTTGCTACGCTAGGCGGATTTGTGTTGCCGTTTCTCATACTGAATGTTGAAGGAGGCGTTTATTATGCGACAGCAATACACATGCTGTGGTACGTGGGGAGTGGCGCTTTCTTTGGGTTTCTGGAGAATGATGCGGGGTTGCGAGCACGAAAATGAGAGCTCGCGCTCATTTTGTGCGAGTAGGCCCCGCATAAAGCATAGCGTCTAGGCTTACGAAGAGGAAAATAACCGCTCGCGGCTATTTTCTCTGAGGCCCACCCGCGCAAGCGAAGCATTCCTGATATTTACACTTTTTTCGCTTGTTCCCACGCTATCGCAAAGAGGGAGCGCATTGTGGTTGCAATTTCTTTTGAGCGGATAATTAGTCCGACTGGTTCGCTATCTTTTCTATGAAGCGTTATCGACACGGAATCTCCGTACACGTCGCATCCTAAGGGAATAGGGAATAGAGAACCGTCGATATTTCGCACCTCGCGTAATTCGTACGGATCGGATTTTACTTTAAAAATACCGGCCACTGTCGGACCGCTGATGAGCATTTTGAGCGGAATTTTCTTTTCTGCTCTCTTCCATATGTAATGTTCCTTGACGTATTTTTGTAATTCGGGATGTATTTCTTCTATGCCTATACATTCCAGTATGGGTTCGCTTTGTTTCAAATGATCCTGCCAGACCTTTTTTATACCTTCCACTCCTTCAAAAAAAAGCAAAGTCGGTTTCACCGTTGCAGAGGCAAGAAGCGCACGTAAATGCGGAATTTCTTTTTCTGCTTGTGCCAATTCCGCTTTCTTGTTTTCAAGATGTGCCTGCAAATCCTGCGCGACCAGGTACTTTCTTTTCCCAATAACTTTCTGCACTATAAGCCCCTTTTCCATAAGAGCAGGTAAGACGTCGTAGTAGAGGGTCGCTCTTTTTACCCCCGCCTTCTCGGCAAGGGCGGAATATGGGGTTTCGCCCAGCTCCAAAGCTGCCAGGTAGACCCTGCTTTCGTTCCCAGGTAATCCAATGTTCTCAAGGGTTTTTTGAAGATTCATTGAAAGTGTTGTAATTAATTACACTTTATTATATCAAATATTAACTTATTTACAAGCCTATTTTATTATCTTAACGTTATAAGTGTATTAATTTATTACGATTATGGACTCACAAGAACGATGGCGTCTAAGAGGGGAGGCGCAAAGCTCATCGATAGAGGCGTCTGAAGCGATAAAGGGTTTAAAAAAAGACCTGGCAATACGCCTTTTACAGAATGTCGGTTACGTTGTGGGGCCAAAAGCCCAGTTCTACTCTGACGCCTCCGTTGATGGAGCTATTAGTCATTTCGGTACACTTTTCGCGTTGCAGAGGACGCGTGAACGTAATTACGCTGATATTACCGTAGATTCAGAAGTCGGTTATGTTGACCCAGCGTATGAGAAGCGTAATGAAATTCGCTTAGCTGAAAACGGAGGTCTTCACGTAAGTGACACTTGGTCGGATCACTATTCTCGTGATTGGTTTAAGGTGAAAGATATTTACATTGAAGACCCGATGGGTAAAAAAAGAAAAGTGGTTTTCGATGAAAAAGTGAATCCTGGGTTAGTGCTCCCGACTGTACGGCTGATTGAGCGTTGGAAGGAGAATGAAGAGAGTTTGTGGAAGGACTTTACAAACGTAAGCGCCGACCGTGTATACGCGCTGCCGCACCTCAATGGTTTTATCGAATCAGTTCGCTATAAATTTCCCAGCATTCTCACCAACCTGGCTTGGGAACTGAATTCCAAAGCAAATAAACTCTCGTCTGAGAATTAAGATATACTACGTGTGTTCCTTCGGGGTTAGGTGACCCGCCTCTGTCGAGATTTCGGCGAGGCGAGGAATTCCTGATCGGCGGTAAATCCCGCCCGCCTTCGCACAATGCTTCGGCGGGTGAGACGAGTCCGCGAGTGTTCAGAGATGGACACACGACTGCAGTTAGATTCTGCGACCGACCGTATAGTCGGGATGAAAGGGGGAACATACTTCAAAAACATTGAGGTATGTATACGTCTGTGATTTTGATATGATATATCATATCAGTTATCGTAAACGTAAAATCAAACCCCCGAAGAAACGGGGGTATTTTAATTTTATGTAAAGCACGTTTAGCATAAAAATTTTTTATGAAAGATACATTTCTTGGCATCGGACCGCTTCTGATTTTCTTCGCAGCCGTTTTGTGGGGAATCGACGGTGTGTTGCGCCGTACGCTATACGATCTGCCTCCTGCGACGATTGTGTTCTATGAACATCTTATTGGGCTCATCATTCTTCTCCCGTTCATTTTCATGAACTGGAAGAAAGAGAAGTTGACCAAGAAAGAGTGGGGCGCAATCGGCCTCGTGTCGTTACTTTCTGGAGTTTTGGGCACGCTTTTCTTTACGACCGCGCTTCTCAAAATAAGCTTCATTCCTTTTTCGGTTGTTTTTCTTATTCAAAAGCTTCAGCCTTTGTTTACCGTTCTCACCGCGTGGCTCGTTTTGAAAGAACGGCCAACAAAGGCGTATGCGGTATGGGCAGGTCTTGCACTGGTTGCAGGCTATTTCGTTACGTTCCCGAACGGTATTGTGAATTTTGGAGAGGGGGGTGCGTATGTGTCCGCGGCTATGTATGCCTTGCTTGCGGCTATTGCGTGGGGTTCCTCTACAGCTTTTTCCCGCTTTACGCTTCTTTCACACTCAAACACTTTTATCACAGGACTTCGCTTTCTCTTGACGGTGCCTATTGCACTCCTCTTCGTTGTTGCACTAAACTCCGCTCCATCTTTGACGGCAGTGACAGTGGGGCAATTGGGTACGCTTCTCGTCATTGCGCTCTCAACGGGAATGTTTGCTTTGTGGGTGTATTATCGTGGGCTTAAGAAAACGCCTGCATCTGTTGCCACAATCGTAGAGCTCGCGTTTCCGATGACCGCCGTGGTTTTGGATTACTTCCTCTACGGCACTGTCCTTGAAGTTTCGCAGTATATTGCAGGCGCAGTTTTGCTTTTTGCTATGTATCGCGTGTCGCGCCTCATGGGTAGCATTGCCCGCGCACCGATTGAATAATTCAGTCTTTCCGTGTAAACGCTGGCGCGATATACTAAACGGATGCAAAATAACACCCCCGCGATTATCATTGGTACCGTTGTTCTCGCCCTTGTTGCGGGAGGCGTAGTGATTTTTGGCTCTTCAAATGGCGCTCCTGGGTCACCTGGTAAGCTTGATTCATTTACCCAGTGCATCAAAGACAGCGGAGCTATCTTCTACGGGGCGTTCTGGTGTCCTCACTGCCAAGCGCAAAAGAAAATGTTCGGTTCATCAGTAAAACTTCTACCATACGTTGAATGCTCAACGCCTGATGGTAACGGTCAGTTGGAGCAGTGCCGAGCAAAAGACGTCACCAATTATCCAACGTGGGATTTCCCAGACGGCACGCGCGTTACGGGAGAGCAACAGTTGGCGGTTCTCGCTGAAAAAACCAAGTGCGCGCTTCCTGAGTAATTTTGTATGACTGTATTTGAGCTCAATTACCTCGTTGCTTTGGGCACGATTGCGCTTCAAATAGGCGCAGTGGTACTTTTGGGCGTGTTTCTTTTTAGAAATAATCCTACTGTCGCTCCGATTGCGGATCTTTTAGGGAAGTGGGGGCTCCTACTCGGCTTTCTTTTAACACTCGCGTCTGCTGTTATGAGTCTTGTGTATTCGGAAATGTACGGTGTTATTCCGTGCGGGCTCTGCTGGATGCAGAGAGTGTTTATCTATTCGCAAGTCGTGGTCTTTGGTGTCGCACTGTTTTTGAAGGATGTGCGCGCAGCGTGGTATGCAATTTGGCTTTCTATCTTCGGTGCTGTCGTTTCTCTCTATCACCACTACATTCAGATAAGCGAAGGCAGCGCACTTCCGTGCCCCGCTTCAGGTGGGGACTGCGGAAAACGGTTTATCTATGAGTTTGATTACATTACATTCCCCTTGGTTGCGTTCTCGATGCTCGCGTTCGTGATTATACTCATGCTGCTTGTTCTGCATCGTCAACGCACAACGAAATGAACATACAAGAACTCGGTCATGTTGTGCTGTATGTTTCAAATCTTGAGCGTTCCGCAAATTTTTATCGCGATACACTCGGTTTTCGTGAGATAGCACGCTCAGTCGGTCTTGCTGCTTTTTCTTCTGGCCGCACACATCACGAGTTACTTCTCTTAGAAGTAGGGCGTGAACCGCGACAAAAGGGAATGGAGCCTGGCCTTTACCACATTGGATTTAAGATAGGTGATTCCCCCGAAGACTTACAAGCGGCATATAGGGAACTGAAGTCACACGACGTCACGATTGTCGGGATGTCGGATCATTCAGTGACGCACTCGCTTTACATACTTGACCCTGACGGCAATGAGCTCGAGCTGTATGCAGATGTTTCCGATGAGTGGAAGAAGGACCCATCAGCAGTTATGCGCCCCGCGAGACCCCTGTCTCTAGACTAGTGGCGTGATATTCTTGAGTTATTAAACTTTAAAAAATAAACAGCATGTCAATGAAATTGATAGGTATCGTGCTTGCGGTCGTCGTCCTCGGAGGCGCGGGAGCATATTTTGTAATGAATCCTGGAGTGTCGGGGATGAGCGCGAATACTCCTACTGCGGAGTCAGACGCGAAGGACATGCCTTCTGAGGGGACGTTCTCAGGTTCGCTTGCCGATTTGATAGGTCGCGGAGGAAATTGGCAATGCACCTTTAACGTTGAAAGTGGGGTAGCAAATTCTTCAGGTACGGTGTTTATCTCAGGAGAGAAACTGCGCGGTGATTTTGCAAGCGTCGTTCCGCAGTTAAATCAGACCATCGATAGCCATATGATTCAAAGCGAGGGCTATGTGTATGTGTGGACGTCTTTGGCACCGCAAGGTTTTAAGGCAAAGACCACTATTGGCACGCCAGACGGCACAACGGCGTTTCAGGGGCAGGGGATAAATATCGACCAGCAGTATAACTACAATTGCACTGCGTGGGTGGCAGACAGTTCAAAGTTTGAACTGCCGTCGGGGGTAACATTTGCAGGCTCATAGAGCGCTTGTATACTGTATGCATATGATGTTCGACACAGAACCAGAAGAGCAGACTCAGCCTGCCCCTGCGGGCACTGATCCTGCCTTAGACGAAGTGATGAAGACATTAGAAAAAGACCCCGAGAAAATGCTTGGCGATATACCAGGGGTTAAGAAAGAAGAGCAGAAATAACAGAGAGGGGTGGGTAACCACCCTTTTTGTTTAGTACAATAGATACATGGAAAAGAATTACGTCTGGGCCGCTCTTGTAGTTCTGATCATTCTTATCGGTGGGTATTTTTTGTACAGTGGAAATGCACAGGCACCGACCGTAGAGGAAGGAGCTCCTTCAGGTGGTACGTTTTCTTATATCAACGCCTCAAGTGATTTGATTGTTGTTGATTCTCCGAAGCCTGGACAAACGGTAGGTCAAGTAATTTCAGTTTCAGGCTCTGCCCGCGGATACTGGTTTTTTGAAGCGTCATTCCCGATTGAACTTTTAGACAACGAAGGTGCAGTAATCGGACAGGGTATCGCACAAGCAGAGGGGGATTGGATGACTGAAGAATTTGTACCGTTTAAAGCGCGCATGGAGCTTTCGAACCCGTATTATGGTGACCTTTTCGTTGTTCTTAAAAAAGACAATCCTTCTGGAGAGCCAGAAAATGATGCATCGGTTCGGTTTCCTGTGGTAATTCAGAACTAGTTTCCATATTTTGCGTGCTACGGTATACAGCATGCGGATTGCGATTGCACTTTCAATTCTTTGTCTAGCCGCTTTTACTGCGCATGCAGTTTCATACAGTAACGACACGAACTCAGTTGATATTGATTACCTGGGACCTGCGCCGATAGGTATGCCTGACAGTAATGCTCCTGAAGGGGGAGGGGGAAGTGATGGTGGGGGTGCTGGCAGTGATGCGCCTGTTACTCCAGGAAATTTGTGGGATGCAAATAACGTGACGGTAACCGTTTCTACTCAAGGTAGTTCGACTACAGGCACAGGAGGAGACGCCGAAGGCGATTCAGAATCTTCTTCGGAAGTGCTTGATGGAGAGGATATACTCGCATCTCTTTTCGGAAATCAGGCACTCTCTATTTCGGGAAGTGCACATGGCGGAGAACATACCGTGCGTTTAAATGGCAAGAAGGCGAGAGAAGCATTGAAAGCACGGGGCATCACAAAGCTTTCAATCGTGAACCGATTTACGTCAAAATTTCTCACAAAAAAGGATTTTGCACTGATGGCTGTTTCCGACATTCTTGAAAATGAAAATATCGAAGATGTTATTTTGTCTTTGAATACTGTCGAGCTTACATACCGCTCACAAGGAAGACTATTTGCGGTTTTCCCTATGGCGTTTCCGATTACGGTTACCGTGAACCCGTATGCAAACACTTCCGACGCGCGTGTGGTGGTGAAATTCCCCTGGTACAGTTTTTTCATGCAGAAGTTCGTGTCGAAGGAGGGATTAGCGCGCGATATTAACGCATCAATTGATGCAACCGACATTTCCGATACGGAACCGATAGATGCTCGTGGGATGTTTCTCTCAGCCATTACGCAAGTCATTCTGCTTCGCGGGGATACCGTTGAAGGCACGCTGAGATAATAAAAAACGCCCCTTGTGGGGCGTTTTTAAACGGGAATTGCTTAGGGTTACTCAGTAACTTGAAGCGTTCCTTTCATTCCCATTGCGCGGTGAGAACCCACCGAGCAGTAGTATTCGAATGAGCCTGCTTTGTCGGCTACGAATTCAACAACAGCTTCCCCTTCTTTAATCTGGGGAGTGGCAACCTTAAATTCATCGATAACGAAGTCATGGAAACCTTGTGAGTTTACAAACTTTATTCTGACGGTGTCGCCCTTTTTAACTGAAACTAGCTCGGGCGTAAACGAAAAGTTTTTACCGTCAACGGTAAATTCTTTTACTGTCCCTCCCGTTTCCGAAACTACCTCCATTTCATTTACTCCCTCAGAGCCAGGAGCGGGCATTCCGATTTCCACCTGGGCTGAGTCTGTGGAAGTTTGACTCATGTTCATGTAATACCAGCCGCCAGCAGCAAGAACTGCTACAACGACCAAAACGATAACGGTATTCTTCATATATGTATTCAACTAACTTATAGTTTCCCTAGTATACAAGGTTTATTGTCCGACCAGAAGTGGGGGAATATGGGGAAATCATACTTTTCCTACTTGTATGAAAAGTCATATCAGGGTATACTCTAGAGCTATGAACTACACCACACTTGCTCCAGATGAAGTTATTACCAAAACAAGCGCCGCACTTACAGAACGGCATATATCTGTCTCGGTCGTTTTGAATCGTGCGCAGGCACTTGAGAAAATTCATGAATTAGTGCCCGCTTCCGCTTCGATAATGAACGGGAGCTCGCGTACACTTGAAGAAATCGGCTACATAGAACTTTTAAAGTCAGGCACACATGCGTGGATTAATCCGAAAGACGCGATACTTGCCGAGAAAGATCCAGAAAAACAAGCGACACTACGAAAACAATCTGTTATTTCTGATTACTACGTCGGCAGTGTGCATGCACTTTCAGAAAACGGTGAAATCGTTATTGCGTCAAATTCAGGGAGCCAGTTGCCTCATGTAGTTTTCACATCGCCGAACGTCATTTTTGTTGTGAGTACGCAGAAAATTATGCCAACATTGGCGGATGCGCTTGAGCGACTTGAAAAGCACGTTGTCCCACTTGAAGATGAGCGCATGAAGAGTGTGGGGTATCCAGGAACGTTTCAATCAAAGACATTAATTTTCAGGGGTGAACATCCTGCCATGGGAAGGAAATTTCACGTGATATTCGTGAAAGAGGCTCTCGGGTTCTAAATTCGTCGTGTATTCGTTTGTGCAACACTGAGTATTGCACACATAGGCATGAGAGCGTTTGGTATGCGAAAATGCGCTGATGAAGCGTGTAGAGTATCCTAACGTCGGCATACCTGAAGTTCTGAAAGAAATTTGGAGAGGCTTGAAACCGCAATGGGGGCTTTTTACACTGACGGGCGTTACTTTTTTTGCTGCGGCTGTTATTGGGGCAGTGGTGGTCCCGCTCTATTACAAAGATTTTTTCGACGTACTCACCGTAGCGCCTGATCGAAACATTGCTGTCCCCGCGCTCATTGCGATTGTGGTTGCGGTCGGAATGTTAAACGCCATGCGGTGGGCGTTGCGGCGTATTGGCGATTTTAGTATTGCCACCATGGAGGCAGACACCATGGCACGCCTGCGCCAGCGTGCATTTGAGTACCTCATCCGCCACTCACACAGTTTCTTCACCTCGAGCTTTACGGGAACATTGATACAACGCGTGAACCGCTTTGCGCGCTCGTTGGAACGCTTGGTAGACACGCTCATGTTCAACCTCATCCCACTTGTAGTGACGGTTGTCGCTGCGATTGTGGTCACGTGGCACACCGAGCGGATTTTGGCATACGTGATTATTGGGTGGATTGCGGTCTTTTTCCTCGTCAATCTTATTTTCTCTATTTGGCGAGTAAAGTACAACATCAAGGTATCTGAGGCAGACTCAAAAACGACAGGTGTCCTGGCAGACATCATTACAAATCAAAACGCTGTCCAGCTCTTTGCTGCGTATCCCGATGAAACGGAACGGTTTCGTGACGTGACTCACGCGCAGGCAAAAATCACTAAATTTACATGGCACATCACCAACATATTCGATGGTGTGCAAGCTGCACTCATTTTCGCTGCTGAATTTCTTATCTTCTATTTTGCGATTCAACTGTGGGCAGAGAACGGAATTACTGCAGGTACGTTCGTATTGGTGCAGGTGTACGTCATTGCACTTACGACGCAACTCTGGGATTTCGGGCGCATTATCCGCACGCTGTATGAAATTTATGCAGACTCAAAAGAAATGGTGGAAATTCTTGAACTCCCGCATGAAATACAGGATGCTCCAGGTGCACGCACGCTTTCGGTTCCTCGTGGTGCAATAGTTTTTGATCGCGTTACGTTTTCGTTTGATGGCGAAGAAAGGAAGGTCTTAGACGACGTGACGCTCTCAATCCCCGGCGGACAAAAAGTGGCGCTCGTGGGGCCATCGGGCGCAGGAAAGACAACATTCATACGACTGTTGTTGCGCTTGTTTAACGTGGAACTAGGCTCAATTTCTGTTGACGGTCAAAACATACAAGAAGTGACGCTTGAAAGTTTACACAAAAATATTTCGATGGTTCCACAAGACCCTGTCCTTTTTCACCGCACGCTTCTTGAAAATATCCGCTTCGGCAGACCCGACGCTACGGATGAGGAGGTAAAGCATGCGGCGAAACTAGCGCACTGCGACGAATTTATTGAAGGACTGCCAGAAAAATACGAGACGTATGTCGGAGAGCGCGGGGTGAAACTTTCAGGTGGTGAGCGTCAGCGAGTGGCAATCGCGCGTGCGATTCTAAAGAATGCACCGATACTGATACTCGACGAGGCAACATCGTCTTTGGATTCGCGCTCTGAGTTTTTGATTCAAGACGCACTTGATTCACTTATGAAAGGGAAAACCGCAATATTAGTTGCGCACCGACTCTCAACCATCCGAAAAATGGACAGAATTATTGTAGTAAATGGTGGTGTGATTGAGGAAGATGGTTCGCATGAAGAGCTTCTGAAGAATCATGAGAGCTTGTATCGCAAACTGTGGGAACTACAGGCAGGCGGATTTATTTTAGAGCGCGAAGGAGGTGAATAGGGTACACTTGGGCGCATGGTAATTCTTGGCATAACGGGAACTTTGGGCGCAGGGAAGGGCACTGTTGCTGAATACCTACAGGAGAAAGGTTTTGGCTATTATTCTGTTCGTCAATTTCTGACTGAGGAGATTGTGAGGCGTGGAATGCCTGTGAATCGAGATTCAATGGTTCAAGTGGGAAATGACCTCAGGAAACAGCACGGGCCAAGCTACATATTGGATGAGTTGTACGCACGCGCTGAATTTCAAGGGAAAGATGCAGTTATTGAATCAATTCGCACAGTAGGCGAGGTGCAGGAACTACGAAAAAAAGGAATGCTCCTTTTGTCAGTAGATGCTGACCCGCAGATTCGCTACTCTCGGGTGCAGTTCAGAAAGACCGAAACTGATCACGTGTCGTTTGAAACATTTATGGAACATGAACTCCGCGAGTCTGAGGGCGATGACCCAGGCAAGCAGAACTTGCGTCACACGGTTAAACTTGCCGATTATCATGTGACGAACGACGGTTCAATCGACGATTTGAAGATGCAGGTTGATGTAATTTTAGATACTATACGAAAACATAATGCAAAATAAGAATGATTGATTTACTTAAGACAATGCGCTATCCAGGCAGATTTCTTGCACTCGGGATGGATGGTTCAGCCTACGTTGCTCTCTACGGGGCAACAGGCAGAAGTCCGTCGAGCTTGGCTAGAAAATACGTGCAGGACGGGAACGCAATTTATGCGTCTGCGATTGATGACACGGTGAGGCGTGAAGGAAATCCTGAACTTTTAGAGTATCCCGCACTCGTGTTTTTTGATAACGGCCTTACGGTTGCGAATGGTAGGCAGATTGAAAAGATCACTGATCTCCAAAATCGGGAAGCAAAGAAACAACTTTCGTACGCACTTTCGGAGGAGGCGTATGAACCTGATGAATATAAAACACCTCGAATTACTGGCTGTTTGGTGAAAACTTCTCAGGGTATGGACGCAGCGATTCATATTGCGCGCATTGCGCCTGACGGTATCGACCGCTCAAGCTGGAATGTGCCTTTGGAGTCCGGAAAAGGAATGTACATCTCAACGTACATAGGTGCAGACGTAAAACCAACACCTTCGTTTAGAGGTGACCCGCTTCCTGTGACTTTCAATTTCGGTTCAGCTAAAAAAGCCGCGCAAGCAATGTTTGACGCGCTTCAACCCAAAAAAGGAGAAGCTGATTATCGTATTGGGTACTTTGCCGTGTATATTCAGGAGGGGAAGAGTCCAGATATTGCTATTGTAAATAAAATAAATTAAATGCACTCATTTTATTTTCTGCCGTCCTCGGCTCGGAAATAAGAATATGGTATGCCATAATCCTATTTCGCTCGCCTTACGTAGGCAGTGAACAAACTATGACAAAAAAAGATTTTGAAGCAATGGTTGCAGATGCGTTTGACCACGTGCCCGATAAATTTCGCCTTATGGTGAAGAATGTTGCGCTTTTGATTGAGGATGAGCCAAGCGCGGACGATTTGCGTGCGGGGGATGTTTCACCAGGAAATACACTTCTCGGGCTTTACAAGGGCATTCCTGTAACTGAACGTGGTGATGGATACGGCATTGGGGCAACACTTCCTGACACTATTACCATCTTTCGTGGACCTATTGTCAGAATGGCGGCAGAGGAATCGGGTGTCGGCGAATTGATCGCATGGGGAGAAGAGCCGACGGAGCCGATGAAGAAAAGAATTAAGCGCATTATTCGCGACACCATGTGGCATGAAATCGCGCACTACTTCGGCATGGACGAATTTGATATTGAAGAACGCGAAGAAGCAGGCACGAACGAGTTCAAGCCGTAAGGTTGATTTCTGTATTTAATGTGCTCTAATGCTCGGATGTCAGCACGCGAGGCTTCCGGGCCTTCTTTATTTGGGATAGGTCAGCGAATCCGATACCGCGTATCAGGAGTGCGTCCTGAAGAACACGCCGGCTCTGAGGTCTCTCATGTGCGAGCGCTTAGGAACGAGCACTTGAAACGCGGTGTCCGCCCGATACGTGCCTCTATCATTGACGTTTCTGATACGTTGACTCAACCTGAATTTTCTCTTTCGGTTGCGCGGTTGCTGCGTCTGAATGGGGAGCGCAATCTTCGCTTTGAGGCCGCAACACTCGAAGAATTAAGAAATGGTTCCGTTGCGGCGGAGTCGCTTCCAGGAAAGCCTGGTACGAGCGATATCGTTTCGCTCGGCTTTAGGAATTGTCACGGCATCGTCGCCGTAGGCAAGAAGAAAACAGGGAAGAAGCACACGGCTTTTTTGACGCATCACTCTCCTGATGAATTTGTTTTTGCGGACGAGGCGAAAAAGACCAGGTTTACAAATGCCCTCCGCGCTTCGTTGTCGGATTTACGCGGTGCTTCAGAGAAAGGAACGATAGATGCGGTTATCATAGGAGGGAATGACAGGAGAGCGGATAAAGAAACTTTCGGACTTTTTGATAGCGACTACCCGCTGTCAGTCGTTTCATTGAGTGACATAGTTTCTTCAGAGCTCGGATTTGAGCCGCCCATCCTTTTGCCGCCGACACAGATGGGCGGCGAAATGAACGTTATATTCCATACCCAGCAGAGAATTCTTGAGGTGTTCAAGTCCTTTCAGCTTGTAAAGAATCCGCGCTCGTTCGTTGTCTCTGAACTTCCGTCCGAGATGCGGCGCTGGAAAGAAAATATTTCTTCCTAACGGCTCTGGGCGGCAAGCAGTGCCGCAAATTTTTCCTGCACTTTCTGAAGTTTCGGCTCAATGATTATTTGGCAGTAGCCTTGGTTTTTATTTCGTGCGTAGTAGTCCAAATGTTCCTTTTCAGCTGGATAAAATTTCGTGAGCGGTGCTACTTCGGTCGCTATTGGCTTACCTTCCTTTGAAGAATTATTTAGTTCGCGGATAAAATTTTCAGCTTCTTTTTTCTGCGCCTCGTCCGTATAGAGCACTATTGAACGGTACTGCGTGCCGATGTCGTTTCCTTGACGATTTATCTGTGTTGCGTCGTGACTCCCAAAAAAGACTGTCAAAAGAGCGTTATACGACACTAGCGCGGGATCGTATTCAATGTGAATTACTTCCGCATGCCCTGTGTCGCCGTTCGTCACTTTGTAATACGTCGGGTTTTCAGTTTTTCCACCAGCGTATCCTGGTAGAACAGAGTTAACACCGCGGAGCATTTTAAAAACCGCTTCAGTGCACCAAAAACATCCACCTCCAAATACTGCAATGTTGTTCATATCAGTATTAGCAGTTTAGTTTTCGTAAGTACGGGCGCATAGGGAGAAGGAGGAGTGCGCCAATAACGCCGATTGCTGAAACGGTAACAATGACAGGCGCGAATCCAAAAATCGTTGCCATCACACCTCCGAGCGCGGCCGCGATTGCAGAGAAAAGGTCAACCAGTGTGTAATACACGCTCCATGTAGTAGCTTCTTTTGCCTGGCTGATGTGTTTTGTGAAAAGCGCAAGGAACGAGGGAAAGTTAAACGCAAGTGCGATACCCAGAATAAACTGTGCGAAGTAGAGTTCCAAGGGGCTTGAGACGAACAAGTACGACAGCGGAACAATAGCTGCGATGAGTAGGGAGAAAAACATAAACCAAAAGTCATCTTTCTCTCCGCAGATTTTGTCTATTATCATTGCTGCTGGTATTTGAAATACGCTTTTGGTGACGAGGTAGATTGCAATTGCGATACCAGCAACTTCAATGTTCCCGCCCTCAATGAAGTCGACGATGAAAAGCGCAAATATAGGTCCCAACAATCCAACGCCCGCGTAATAGAGAACGTCGCCAATAATCAGCCACCGTATGACGGGATTGAGGTGGTCCAATAAAAATTCATGCAAAAAAGGACGTTTGGTAGCCATACTATTTTTCTTCAAAACCTAGGCACACTGAATTTATACAATATCTTTTGCCTGTCGAAGTCGGTCCGTCATCAAATACGTGTCCCAAGTGCGAACCGCAGGTAGCGCACACCACTTCAGTGCGAGTCATTCCGTGACTAGTGTCGATTGTATGTTCAACCGAGCCAGGGAGCGCTTGATCAAATGACGGCCAGCCAGTACCTGAATCGAATTTTGCATCTGAACCGAACAGGGGTGTGTTGCAGACTTTACAGCGGAACATACCGTCTGCGTCAACATGCAGTAAATCGCCAGAAAACGGCGCTTCCGTTGCTCCTTCGCGCAAGACCGCGTACTCCTCAGAGGAAAGGCGGGACCTTAATTCTGCCTCTGTCGGCATGTTTTGTTTATCCATACTTTTATTTATATATGCAGTATAGCATAGATGTAAAGCCTACTTAACATAGAATAGCGCTTCCCATAGGAGTACAATACCAGGTAATGAAGACCCACATCTTTTTGGCGCTTGTTATCCTCACCGTAGCCCTCTCTCCATTTTCTGTTGACGCTGCATATTTTAAAGCAGGCGAATCTGTTACCGTTCCGAAAGACGAAGTCATTTCAGAGAATGCATACATTGCAGGCGGGCAAGTGACTGTTTCGACGTCGGTTTTGCGAGATGTGATTATTGCGGGAGGTAAGGTAATTTTGAACGGACAGATATGGGGCGATGCGCTTCTTGCAGGAGGAAGTGTTGATGTCCTCGAGCTAGTGCAGGGCGACGTACGGGCAGCGGGTGGTCAGGTAACTCTCGCGCATGTCGTAAATGGAGATGCACTTTTGGCAGGCGGGGCGGTTTCTGTTTTGCCAGGCGCCCAGGTAGCAGGCGACGCTGTCCTCGCGGGGGATCACGTGGTTATGGACGGCATCATAACGGGTACGACACGAATCTATGGGCGAACTGCAACGATAAATGGCACGGTGAAAGGCCCGCTCTACGTAAACGTACAAGAATCTCTTTCGTTCGGTCCAAAAGCAATCATAGAAAAATCAGTCATTTACAAAGCTCCCGAAGAGGCAGTTATTGCTGAAGGTGCGAAAATGCCCGAAGATCTCGCGTTCACTGCAACAGCACTGCCAAAAAAAGAAATGAAAGAGAATGTGGCAAAGGCACTTTTTGCGATTGTCAGTGTGCTTTTCATTATTAAGTTCCTCGCTATGGCGCTTGCGGTTGTGTTCACCGTTTCTTTCTTCAATTCGTTTGGGAAAAAAGTTGCCGTAGAGACACTCGATAGGTTCTGGCACATGGTGTTTGTTGGGTTCATCGCAACCGTGGTTGCTCCCGTTTTAATTGTCACACTACTCCTATCAGTTGTCGGCATGTATGTAGGTTTTCTTGTTGGCACGCTCTATCTTCTTGCGGTTTTGGCAGCAGGCGTTTTGATGTGTGTCACTGCGGGCGCCCTTATTTCAAAGCTCGCGAAGAAAGAAATAATCGTCAATTGGAAATGGGGTCTTCTCGGGACGATTGCGGTATTTGCCGCTTCGTTTATACCGCTTTTGGGCTGGATTGCGGTACTGTTTCTCTACTTCGCCTCACTCGGTGCAGCGCTTACCAGTTTGTACAGAGACGCGAAGGCGAAGATGTCATAAGCATATGATTGCAGTTGGACAAAAAGCTCCTGATTTTACGTTACCTGACCAAGATGGAAAGGAACATGTGCTCGGAAATTACATCGGTCGCTGGGTGCTTCTGTATTTTTATCCGAAAGACATGACGTCGGGTTGTACGAAAGAAGCCTGCATGATTCGGGATGCGTTCCCCAGATTTGAGCAGGTGCACGCACATGTGTTCGGCGTGTCGGCCGATTCCGTAGAAAGTCATAAAAAATTCAGAGACGAGTATCAACTCCCGTTCCCACTCCTCGCTGATCCAGAGAAAAAAATGATATCTGCGTACGGTGCGTGGGGAGAGAAGAAAATGATGGGAAGAACATACATGGGTATCAAACGAATGTCGTACCTTATTGACCCTGAAGGGATAGTGCGGAAAGTATACGAACACGTTAAGCCTGAAGTACATGCCGAAGAAGTCCTCGCAGACCTCAAAGAATTCGCTGCTTAAACAGAGGGCGCGGCGTATTGTCGCGTATCTGAAGAAGGCGTACCCGAAGCCTGAGAGCGAGTTGAAACACACGACGCCGTTTCAATTTGTATCTGCTGTCATTCTCTCAGCGCAATGTACAGATAAAGCGGTTAATAAAACAACCGAGAAACTTTTTCAAAAATATAAAACTCCTGCTGATTTTGCAAAAGCGCGCCCCTCCGTTTTCGAGAAAGAGATTTCCTCGATACCGTTTTATCGAAATAAAACGAAAGCAATTCTTTTGGCGGCTACTGAGATAGTGGCGAGGCACGGTGGCATAATTCCAAAAACGGAGAGGGAGCTTGTAGCGCTTCACGGTATTGGATATAAAACTGCCCACGTCATACTTGGTGAGCTATACCAAAAGTGGGAAGGCATTCCAACTGATACACACGTAAAGCGTTTCGCGCTTCGATGTGGATTGACGAAACATACTGACCTGAAAAAGATATCGAAAGATTTAGAAGCGCTTATTCCCGAGAAAGACTGGAAATACGTGAACAACGGCTTTGTGCTCTACGGGCGGTACGTATGTAAGGCGCGGCGGCATGACTGCATGAGCCATCCTTTGACAAAAATCTACCCAAAGGCGGCCACGGTATGGCCAAAAGCAAAATAAAGTGATGTGCTATACTAAGTATAGCACATTTTGAGGGATGGTAGAATGAGAGGTATGAAAAAGAAACGGCCTGTTGCGGTGTTTGATGTGGACGGTACTATTTTTCGCTCAAGCCTCTTCATTGAACTGGTGGAAGAACTTATCCGTCAGAAGCATTTGCCTGCTTCGATGAAAAAGGCGTATGCTGATGAGAAAGAGGAGTGGATGAATCGTGAGGGAACGTATGACGCATACGTAAAGGCGATGGTGCGTGCTTCGTATGAATATTTCCGTGGCATTGATATGGTTGATTTCAAACGTGCGTCGCGTACGGTGGTTGAGACGCAATCAAAGCACGTGTATCGGTTTACACGTGATTTGATAAAAACACTGAAGAAGCGTGATTATTTTCTTCTCGCCGTTTCGCACTCGCCAAAAGTGATCCTAGATTACTTTTGCCCGTCACTAGGCTTTGATAAGTGGTATGGGCTTATGTATGAAACTGACCCAAAAAACAAGCTGACTGCGCGCGTCGTTGATCCACACATTATTCTCGATAAGGCGGCAATTTTAAAGCGTGCCGTGACGAATCAGAACCTGAGCTATACAAAATCGATAGGGGTAGGTGATTCAGAAACCGATGTGCCGTTTTTAAAATTGGTCGACGAGCCGATTTGTTTCAATCCCGCGAGTGGTTTGTATAAGCGAGCAAAAAAGAACGGCTGGCGTACGGTTGTTGAACGAAAAGATGTTATTTACGAGCTCTGACATTCGGAAATTTCGGAAAACTGTTCTGGCGTACTACCAAACGCACGGTCGGCACCACTTACCATGGAGGAGCACACATAATCCGTATCAGATATTGGTGTCAGAAATTATGTTGCAACAGACGCAAGTTGACCGAGTGGTACCAAAGTATAAAAACTTTCTAAAAAAATTCCCGACACTTTCCGCGCTTGCGAAAACTCCTCTTTCGGCTGTTCTCAAAGAATGGCAAGGGTTAGGCTACAACCGAAGGGCAAAAATGTTGCATGAAACTGCGCGCGCGATTGCACGTGAATACAGTGGGCGGTTTCCTACTTCAAAAGAAGCGCTTATGAAACTTCCTGGCATCGGCCCATACACTGCCTCCGCGGTGCGAGTGTTCGCGTTCAACGAACCAGAAGTTTTGATTGAGACAAACGTGCGTTCTGTGTTTATTCACCACTTCTTTACGAAAAAGAAAAAGGTGCATGATGCCTCTTTGCTTCCGCTCATTAAAAAAACTCTGCCCACCAGCAGGCAGGCGCGAGAGTGGTATTCGGCACTTATGGACTACGGTTCACACTTAAAACAAACCGCAGGGAATGCATCGCGAAGAAGTGCACACCACGTACGGCAAAAACCGTTTAAAGGTTCAAACAGGGAAGTGCGCGGAGCGATTTTGAAATTGCTTGCGGAGAAAACGAGGCGTAAGGAGAACCTTTTTGAATTGCCGTTTCCGCGTTCAGCGGTTGAGGTGCAATATACAAAGCTCCTTTCGGAAGGACTTATTTCTTATTCTGGCGGGCGAGTTCGGCTTGGTTAAATTCGGCTAACGGTATCAGTTTCTTCCTCTCAACGCTTTTAGGCCATGGTCGCCGATCGCAGTGCGCGCATAGATACAGGGTGACGCCGTCCACAATAGCTTTATGGCTTGCCCAAACGGTATCGTGAAAATGACACTTAGGAATACCTCGGTGGTCGGAGGGGCGATAGTCGCGCTCGCGCTCTACTTTCATGGGAAGGCCAGTGTAGCAAAAACCGCCCGACACCACATCTTCGGCGTCGGGCGGTTTTTTAGATGGCTTTTTAGACCCCAATGAGCACCGGAATAACCATTGGACGCTTGTTTGTTTTCTGGAATAGGTAGCGTTCCACTGTGTCGGTGAGGTTCGCTTTGATGTATTCAAGATCAACAGGATTCATTCCTGACGCCATATCTTCGACATTCTTTTTTACCAAGAGGCGTGCTTCAGAGAGAAGTGTTTGCGATTCTCTCAGATAAATGAATCCTCGAGAAATAATGTCGGGTGATTTTTTCAACGTGCCCGTGCGCAGATTTACAGTTGCAATGATGACGAACATACCGTCGGACGCGAGCGCCTGGCGATCACGAATCACGACCTCCTGCATATCACCGATAGTGAATCCGTCGACCATCATTGGTCCTGATGGAAGCTTTTCCTTGCGGATATTGAGCTCCGTGCCGTTCGTTACTTCAATCACCATGCCGTTATCCGAAATAATGGTGCGTTCTTTTGGAAAGCCCGCGTTATTTTGTGCTGTTGCGTGATAGCGAAGCATTGAGTGGTAACCGTAGGCAGGCATGAAGAAGTTCGGATTAACCTGCTCACGCATCCAGATGAGCTCACCTGTGTTGCCGTGACCTGTTGAGTGCACGTCGGATGAGCGGTAGTGCATTAAGTTCAATCCGTAACGCAAAAGGTTGTCTTTTAGTTTTTGTACTGATATTTCATTTCCTGGAATCACTGATGATGACAACACAATGGTGTCGCGCTCGGTAAAGGTGATGTATTTATGTTTTTTGGTTGCAATGCGCATGAGTGCTGCAGATTCTTCACCTTGCGCGCCCGTTGCGATGACCACAATTTTATCCGCTGGGTAGTCGCCGATATCCTGCGCATCGATAAACGTTCCAGGCTGAGGAGTGAAGATATTTGCACGCTGGGCGATTTCAATGTTTGTTTTAATTGAGCGTCCTTCGGTGACGATTTTCTTTCCGTACTTTTCCGCCATGCGGATTATGTGCACCATGCGCTCAAACTGAGAGGCGAATGTACCGATAATAAGACGGCCTTTTACGTTCTTGATAATGCCTTCAATGGTTTCGTAGACGCGTGATTCAGGAATAGAGAAACCGTCTTTCTCCGCATTCGTAGAGTCGGCGATAAACATGATGTTTTTGTCTTTGCCCAAATTGCCCCAGTTTTCTTTTTCTTTTGGGGTTGCAATACCGTCAACGTGTTCAAGCTTCAAGTCGCCTGAAATGACAATGTTGCCGTGTTTGGTGACGATAGAAACACCCATGGAATCGGGAATTGAGTGAGTCACGGGGAATGTTTTCACCGTTACTTTCGGGCCGTCAGGGCGCCCTGCCAAAACCGTACCTCCTGGTTCAACGACCTTGAGGTCGAGTGCGGGGAGGTGAGCAAATTCCTCCTGGCGTTTCTTAATCATCAAGGAGGTGAGGTACTGCGTGTAAATTGGCGGATTGCCCATGTGGTCAATAACGTAGGGAATACCACCGATGTGGTCGAGGTGTCCGTGCGTTATGAAAAGACCTATGATTCTGTCTTTGTTGTCTTCAAGGTACCGAACGTTCGGCAAAATGTAATCAACGCCTGGCGCTGATTCTTCGGATACGAATTGAAATCCTGCGTCAACAACAATAATGCCTGCGTCAGTTTCGACCAAGGTCATGTTGCGTCCAACTTCTTCAACTCCGCCCAAAGGAATAATACGAACAGTGTCGGGGCCGAGTGGGGGAAGGGTGACTGTCTCCGCATTCGCTTCACGGATGTGGCGATGCTCAGCACGTTGCTGAGGCATGCGCGAGTGAGGGCCACCACGGCGCGAGCCATGCCCACCGCTTCGCGAAGGACCGCGTGCGGGACCGCGTGAAGGCCCGTGAGAAGAGCCGTGTGATGCGGGAGCACGTGAAGCTCCATGTGATGGACCACGCGGGCCGCTTCGAAACGGGCGTTTACCGCCTGCGCCTCCCAGTGGTCTGCCTGAAGCAGAAAAAGGCCGTGAGCGACGAGGGCGCGGTGCTCCGCCTGATGGTGGTTGTGCTAATGAGTTCATATGGAATGTATTTTATAAAGTAATTACATTATTTGAATAAATTTTTAATATCAAACATAAAGATTGGCCACACGCGTTCTGTCGAGAGATACCACTCGTGTACGGAATCGAATCTGTCTGAAGGAACTGCGATAGTGCCGAAGGTAACTCCCGCAACTTCACGCGGTGCAAGGTAGACGAAGTGTGGTGCATAGAGAAACAGTGCTCCGAAGTCGGCGCGAATTTCTTCAGCTGCTTCCTCGAGATTTTTTCTGCGCAATTTACTGTCGTGTTCGGTGCGTGCTTTTTCAAGTTTTTTGTCGACGTCAGAGTTCGCGTAGAGGGCGATGTTGAGACCAGGATCGTTCTTTTGCGATGAATGCCAAAATGCGAAAAGGTCTGGGTTTCTGCCGACGACTTCTCCAAACAGAAGTGCATCATATTCTCGTGGCCGTATGACCTCGATGGTGAGGTCGTTTTGTTCAAAGAACTTCAGCGTTACTTCAGCGCCCAAATTTTTCCAGGCTTCCGCTGTCAATTCCGCTGCTTGCTTGAGTTCGGGATTATTCGACGTAGTCAAAGAGAAAGCTAAGCGTGTCGTCTCTTTCTTATTTTTGACTGTCTTTGTTTTTTCGAATATGCCGTCTTCTCCTTCTTTCCAGCCACTGTCGCGCAGTATCTCTCGCGCTTCCTCGATACGGCTTGACGAAGAAGTTTCCGAAGATGCGTCTTTCGTCTGTGGGGGAAGAGGGCCGTCGATGGCTGACCCGTAACCTCCCAATACGGTATCAATTATTTGTTTTTTGTCAAGAGACACCTGCAAGGCTTCGCGGACGGCGCTTTCAGCAAAAAGTGTATTTTGATTTTGATTTAAAAATACTCCGAATACGCGACCAAAAATTGCCTCATGGATTTCGACGTCTCTCGTGATAGCCGCAGGATTTATAGAACTTCCTGCGCGGACCTCTCCTCTGTTCAACGCACCCACAAGTTCTTCTTCATTAGTGTAAAAGCGAACAGTGAAGTTGGTGATGTACGGTACACGCACCCCACCCTCAAACGCACGGAGTGTGAATTCAACAGGAATACCTGAACTGTTTTCTCGAACAGAAGTAACATCGTACGGGCCCGAACCCACAGGATTGGTGTTGAGTGTGGTAAATGGAAATTCTTCTGGAGTAATGTTCCCCCACAGCTTTTTCGGCAATATGCCCAAGGAAGTATTTTCAAGAAAAAGTGCGTATGGCTCTCCGAGCGTAAATACGATAGTGCGGTTGTCAGTTGCAACCACAGCAACTCCTTCCCAGTCCGCGCGGCGCGGGCTTTTGATGTCAGGGTTTTGCGCCGCGCGGACGGTGAAGACTACATCTTCTGGTGTCACGTTCGAACCGTCATGGAAGCGAGCATCTTCTTTTAATACAAAAGTGTAGGTGAGCAAATCCTCAGAAATTTTGTAGCTCTCAGCGAGATCGGGTACGAGCGTGCCGTCGGGGTTCATTCGCATGAGCCCAGAGAAAATAAGCATGGTGAGGTCGCGGTCGGTTTCTGATACAGCCAATACGGGATTGACGAATCGCGGAGATCCCACGATACCTTCCGAATACGAACCTCCTCGGGAGGGGATTTCAGTGGTGAGCGCAAGTGAAACTCCTGCAACCATTGTCGCTGCGGAAAGCGCCATCACGATGCTTAAGACAGATACCACAAACCAATCGAGCGGTGTAAAACGCGCCGTGTATGAACGGAATGTTTCAAAAAAAGGAAGCGTGCGCCGCCTCTGTAAGGCGCGCATGAATGCGCGAAAGAATTCCATAGGTACGGTTTTTAGAAAGACACGTATCTCAACTCACCAATAGCTGAAGAAGTGCAGTGAGGGCGAACAGAACCGACAGGACGATGGATGCGCGGAAGAGGAAGAGTTCTGCTCCTCTGCGTTTGTAGTACGTGCCCTGTGAACTGTCACCGAACGCACCTCCCATGCCCGCCCCTCGCTGTTGAAGGAGAATTGCTCCTATAAGGAGAATTGAAATCACTACCTGGATTCCCGGAAGAAAGGATGCAATGAGTGCCATAGTGCCTTTCCGAGAATGTTAGCACAGCTTCATGAGGTGGCAAGGCTGGTTTGACTGTTGCGGGCACTCTCTCTATAATTCTGTAACTTCACGGGGTTCCCCGTGGTCTTATAAAGGGTTACCAATAATTAATCAATAAGAATTTTTTCTATGGCAAAAGCAAAGAAAGCAAAGACGGTAGCAAAGAAAGCGCCTTCAAAAAGTCCTGTTGAGCCCTTACACGATCGGGTCATTTTGAAGCCGCTGTCCGCGGAGGAAATGGGTACCACGACTGCGAGTGGAATTATTATTCCTGATTCTGCGCAGGAAAAACCAGAGCAGGGAACGGTCATTGCAGTAGGTCCTGGTAAATGGAACGAAGACGGTGATGCCCGTATTCCCGTTTCGGTCTCAGTTGGTGATCGCGTGTTGTTCTCAAAATACGGCTACGACACGATCAAGGTTGCTGGTGTTGAGTATTACGTAGTTGAAGAGAAAAATATTTTGGCAGTCATTAATTCGAAATAACTATGGCAAAGAAAATTCTTTTTGAGGCAGACGCACGAAGTGCAATTAAGGCAGGCATTGATATTGCAGCAAAGGCGGTGAAGGTAACGCTTGGTCCGCGAGGCAGAAACGTCATTATCGACAAGGGGTACGGTGGTCCGCACATGACGAACGACGGTGTGACGATTGCGAAAGAAATTTCCCTCAAGGATAAATTCCAGAACATGGGCGCTGAAATTGTGAAAGAGGTTGCAAACAAAACAAATGATTTGGCGGGCGACGGCACTACGACCTCAGTTGTTATCTTCCAGGCCCTTGTGGATGAAGGTATGAAGCACACCGCAATGGGCTTAAATGCAATGGGAATTAGAAAAGGAATGGAAGACGCAGCTGAGGCAACAGTGAAGGCGTTGAAAGCACTCGCAAAACCCGTAGCAGGAGCAAAAGACATTAAGCAGGTAGCAACTATTTCAGCAGAATCAGCCGAAATAGGAGAAACGATTGCCGATGTTATTGCGAAGGTAGGGCAAAACGGCGTCGTAACTGTTGAGGAGTCACAGGCATTTGGCATTGATAAAGAAATTGTTGAAGGAATGGAATTTGATCGTGGCTACGTATCACCCTACATGGTGACGAACACGGAACGCATGGAAGCAGAATACAAAGACGCACTGGTGTTGGTGACTGATAAAAAGATCGCTTCAATTCAGGAAATATTGCCCGCGCTTGAATTGGTTGCAAAAACAGGCAAAAAAGAGTTGGTAATTATTGCGGATGATGTTGAGGGTGATGCGCTTCCAACGTTTGTGTTGAACAAGCTTCGCGGTGCGTTCAGTGTGCTTGCGGTCAAAGCTCCTGGATACGGCGACAGAAAGAAAGATATGCTTCAGGATATTGCTATCACGATTGGAGCCACGGTGATTTCGGACGACGTGGGTCTAAAATTTGATGCAGTTGAGCTCTCGATGTTCGGAAGGGCGTCGAAAGTAATTGCGTCGAAAGATTCAACAGTGATTGTTGGCGGAAAGGGTAAGAAATCAGATATTGAAGCTCGTGTTTCGACGTTGAAGAAACAGCGCGAAGCAACTGATTCAAAATTCGACAAAGAAAAATTCGATGAACGTATTGCAAAACTTTCAGGCGGTGTTGCTGTTATTAAGGTAGGTGCTGCTACGGAAACTGAAATGAAGTACCTCAAAGACAAAATTGAGGACGCAGTGAATGCAACGAAAGCTGCAATTGCCGAAGGTATTGTTCCTGGTGGCGGTACGGCGCTCGTAAAGGCTTCACAGAAAGTAGAGGCAGGTGCGAATTGGGGCAAGATGACGAAGGAAGAGGAAATCGGCTACCGCATCGTACTTTCAGCGCTCGTGCGCCCGTTGAAGCAGATTGCAATAAATGCAGGAAAAGATTCTGGCGATGTTGTTGTCGAGGCGGTCAAAAACGCAAAAGGTATGGCAGGGTATGACGCGGTGAACGATGAGATAGTTGCTGACATGCTTGAGGCGGGAATTATTGATCCTGTGAAGGTAACTCGAGGCGGAGTACAGCATGCGGTTTCCGCAGCTGCGATTCTTTTGACAACTGAAGCAGCAATTGCAGATGAGCCCGAAGAAAAAGCATCAGCAGGAGGAGCGCCAGGAATGGGCGGGATGGATTATTAATTCAACGTATGTTGAGACGCGATAAGCCTGTGAGTTTAGAGCACGATAAAGGTCTGCATAGTCCGAAATTAAGGAAATATCTTTGGGAGTGGATACATGCGATTCAAGATAGACATCCTCACGGTCGTATGTTCGACCAAGAAGGGAATATCACAAGAACCATTGCATACAGCACTTACGACACTCATCACCGTCGTGGAATCGCTAGAGAGTTAAGAGTCCATCGACTTCAGGCTGAAGGAATGACCGACGAGCAAGCGGTCCAAACGGTGCGCACAAAACTAAAAGCGAAAGAGGATAGGAAAATTTAAGAGAAACATGTTAGAAATTCGGACTGTGGATACTCGTAAAAGATTAGGTGCTGAATACGTCAACGGGCTGGGTAGCCCTGAAGCGATGCGCGCGATGTGGCATTCACTTATCGAAAACGCGAAGGGGGCCACGCATCGTCCGCACGTGGAATATGCGGCGCGCAGAAGGGAAGCTGCGAAAGCCGTTCGCGGTTCACGGAGGCTTATGGTGTTGAAGACCGAAGGCTTGTCGAGAGGTGAGTAGAAAGAAACCCCGCTCGTGCGGGGTTTTCTGTTTTTTGGTATAATTAAGGGATATGACACCACTATATATAGTTCTTGGTATTGTTGCGGTTGTTGCCGCATGGCTCATCGCTTCGTATAACGGTTTTATCGCACTTGTTAATCGCGCAAAAGAAGCGTGGTCTGACATCGAGGTTCAGATGAAGCGTCGATATGATTTGATTCCGAATCTTATTGAAACGGTCAAAGGCTATGCTGCGCACGAAAAGCAGGCATTCGAAAACGTCTCAAACGCACGCGCAGCCGCTATGGGAGCGCAGGGTGTGGAGGGGCACGCACAGGCGGAAAACATGCTGACGGGCGCTTTGAAATCAATATTCGCGATTGCGGAAGCGTACCCAGACTTGAAAGCAAACCAGAACTTCTTGGAATTACAGCGCGAACTTTCCGACACTGAAAACAAAATTCAAGCATCACGCCGCTTCTATAACACGACCGTGATGGCATTGAACACAGGTCTCGAGCAGTTCCCAGGAAATATTGTTGGCGGAATGTTTAAGTTTGAGAAGCGTGAATTCTTTGAACTCGCAGACAACGAACAGGCAGCAAAAGACCCTGTGAAAGTTTCGTTCTAGTAATGGCTGATCTCTACCAAGAACGTTCAAGCAACCTCACCAAGACCTGGGCCTTGATGGCGGGGTTTTTTATCGTAGTTATCGCGATTGGCTGGGTGATTTCTGCGTACTACGGTAATCCTGGGATTTTGTATGGCGCAGTTATCTTTTCCGTTCTCATGAATGTTGGTAGTTTTTGGTTCTCAGACAAAGTGGTACTTTCGATGACCCATGCAAAGCCTGCAACTCGTGAAGCGCATTTTGACCTCTATACAGTAACGGAAAACCTTTCTATCACCGCGGGGCTTCCAATGCCGAAACTCTACGTTATTGACGACCCTGCACCGAATGCGTTTGCCACAGGACGTGACGAAAAACATGCGGTCGTTGCTGCAACGACGGGCCTGCTTTCAATGCTGAACCGCACAGAGCTTGAGGGTGTGATTGCGCACGAACTTTCACACGTTAAAAACCGCGACATGCTCGTGATGACTGTTGCTGTAGTTCTTGCGGGATTTGTGGCGATTATTGCAGATATCTTTTTGCGTATGTCGCTGTTTGGTGGAAACCGCGACGATAACGGAAAAGCGGGCGCGATTCTCGCAGTGCTCGCCATCGTTGCCGCTATACTTGCGCCGATTGCAGCACAGCTGATACAGCTTGCTATTTCACGTAAACGCGAATTTTTGGCAGATGCTTCAGGTGCACTCCTTACACGCTACCCCGAAGGATTGGCATCTGCGCTTCAGAAGATTTCTGGATATGGTGCTCCGATGAAGAGTGCGAGCCATGCAACGGCGCACCTTTTTATTGCGAATCCTTTTGGTAGGACTGCAGGGCAATTTATTAATAAATTATTTGCCACCCACCCACCCGTGGAAGAGCGCGTGAAAGCGCTTCTCGGAAAAGGGGAGTAGCTTCGCGTAACACGCGAAAGTGCTATACTTAGTATAGCACAAGTGAGGCGGATGATATAATAAAAAACATATGAAAAATCCTATTTTCCTCGGCGTTATAGGTTTTGGTATTCTTGTCGCTATTTTTGTGGGCGGGATGTATAACAGTTTTGTTTCATTGAGCCAGAAAACAGAATCGGCTTGGGCAGATGTACAGACGCAATATCAGCGTCGCGCGGATTTAATTCCGAATCTTGTTGAGACCGTAAAGGGTGCAGCTAATTTTCAGCAGGAGACACTTACCGCGGTTGTTGAAGCGCGCGCGAAAGCAACGGCAATCACTGTTGACCCTACGAAGCTTAATCCACAGATGATCGCCGCATACCAGAGTGCGCAGGGCGAACTTTCTCAGGCTTTGGGTAGGCTTCTAGCGGTCGCTGAGAATTATCCGAACTTGACCGCAACCGAAAACTTTCGTGATTTGCAGGCGCAACTGGAAGGAACTGAAAACCGCGTAGCGGTTGCGCGTCGTGATTTGAATCAGGCCGTTCTTGCATACAACACAGCAGTCAAACAGGTTCCAGGTTCGTTTATCGCATCGATGTTTGGTTTTGCGGAGAAAGGATACTTTACTGCTGAAGAAGGAGCGGAAGCCGCACCTGATGTTGCGTTCTAGTTTTTTTATTCTTGTCTTTGCATTCGCCGCATCGTCGGCGTTTGCCTACGTATCTCCAGGAGAACCTACGGGGTATGTAAATGATTTTGCTGGCGTACTCTCGTTTGAAACCGTTACTACACTTAACACGGAACTCGAGACGTTTACGAAAGAAACTGGCGGAGAAATCGCAGTTGCAGTTGTCCCGTCGCTAGATGGTGATGATATTGAATCGTACGCGAACACGTTGTTTCGAGAATGGGGTGTGGGCGGGGCAGACACAAATACAGGAATTTTGCTTCTTGTAGCAATTGAGGACAGAGACGTGCGCGTTGAAGTAGGGTATGGATATGAAGGCACAGTACCTGACGCGTATGCATCTCGGATAATTCGCGATGATATTCTGCCGTCGTTTCGTGACGGAGATTACGACAGCGGAATAAAAAATGGCGTTGCTTCTCTGTTGTTATTAATTCGCGATCCGAGCGCGGTTCCGCCGATTGAAGAAAGCGCGAATTTTTCTTTTGAAGATATCGGATTTATCGGCTACATGATTTTCTTTGTCGGCGCATGGGTTGTGTCGATTATGTCGCGTACAAAGGACTGGTGGTTGGGAGGTGTTTTTGGTGCAGTAGGAGCAGGTGTGGTTGCACTTTTTGCAGGTGTAAGCGTGGCTTTGATAAGCGCGATCCCGCTGATTGTTATCGGGCTGATTGTTGATTTCGCGGTTTCAAGCGCATACCGTGAAGCGCGCTCTTCAGGTTCGACTCCGCCGTGGTGGACAGGGGGAAGTACATGGGGTGGTTCGAGTGGAGGAAGTTTCGGCGGGTTCGGAGGTGGTTCTTCGGGTGGCGGGGGTGCAAGCGGTAGCTGGTGATTTTGTTTAAGTAGAAAACCAAAAGCGCGGCTTGTGGCCGCGCTCCGATATGTCTGTATGTAGTACTACGGAAGCTGTAGGGAGGTTACATATATGGTATACAAGAAGGCAACGGAGACGTCGCATAGTGGTCTAGTGCGCTCGCTTGGAAAGCGAGTGAGGGTCAAACCTCCGCGAGTTCGAATCTCGCCGTCTCCGCAACTTGATACTTCCATCGGATTTAATTCCGAATCTGCGCCCGAGGCGGGCGGGCGCAGATGCATTTTCGCGCGCAGACGCGCGGTATTCTCTGACGGCGGGGAGAATCCGAAATGCGGGGATTTGCCACGAACCATAGGGTTCGTTCCGACTTTTTTGACGAAGGAGGCAATTTCTCCGAAATTGCTGGATGAGGACAAAAAATCGGCTTGTTTCATATCCAAAATCCACTTCTGCAGGGGTTCGACCCAATTCTTTCTTCCGCGTTCAAAATTTTTCTTTTCGACTTTCAAAGCGGCGAGGACACGCATGAGCGCGTCTTTTCGCTTCAAGTACATTTCTTTCGGTACATCGTTATCTAAGTACGCAGAAACGAGTTTCTCCATGCGTGCCTCGTTCGCTTTGATTTGCTCGGAAAGATTTTGAACCTCGCTCCCCGTTGAGGCGGTTTCTTCGCGCTCCCATTCGTCCACTTTGTTCAGCATCCAGCCGGTATACCTATCGGGGAGTGAGATTGTTTGAAGCCGTGCCGTGATTTTGTCCGCTAACTCACTTTCCTGCACATACGGTTGAGAGCAACGGCCGCGCTTTTTCGAACACCGATAATAGCGGTAGCGACCGCCGGATTTTCCAGTTGCCCATTGTGCGCTAATCATGCTTCCGCACTCGCCACATCGAAAAAGTCCGGTAAAAGGAAAATCGTGCTTGATTTTCCTTTTGCGCGGCCGTTCCTTGCTCACGACGATTTTCTGTACGGCTTCAAATAATTGCGGTGAAAGAATTGGCTCAAAGTTTCCGTCAAACCATTCGCCTGCGTGCTTCACAAAGCCGATATAGACGCGGTGCGTTAGAAGCCGTTTGATGGAAACTTTGGCAAGTGGCGTTCGGTTTTTCGTAAGTACGCCCAGCTCCGCCAAAAATTGCGCGAGCGAAACGAGAGTGTGCGACCCTTTGGCGTATTCTTCGTACGCTAATTTCACGATACGCGCTTCGGTTAGGTGCGGTTCGATATTCCTGATACGCAAATTATTCTGATAGCCAAAGGGAGCGCAGTTCAACCACTCGCCTCGTCGCAATTTTTGGCGGATACCCCGTTTGATATTCTCACTCAAATTATCGGAATAATATTTCGATTGGCCGAACGCCACTTGCAACATAAACAGCCCCTGCGGGGTGGGTTCAAACCAAAATGTCGGAAAGCGCATAGACACCAGTTTGCGCGTGTCTACGGCATAAATAACTCTGCCTCCGTCCACGCTATTACGCGCCAACCTATCGGGATGCCACGCGAGTATGCCTACGCCGTCCATACGCTCAATTTTCGCCATGAGGAGGCCGAAAATATCACGGCCGGGTGTCTTTGCGCTTTTCGACTCTTGAAATTCCTCAAGAATTTCAAGGTTTTCTTTACACGCGTATTCACGCAGTTCAAACAGTTGCGCCTCAATGCTCATCACTTGGCGGTCATCATCCTCTGACGACTTACGCGCGTATAGAAAATATTTTGGTTTGTTATCCATAAGTGGTTTTGGATTGAAACAAGGGCAAATCCCCGCATTTCGGATTCTCCCCGCCGTCAGAGAATACCGCGCGTCTGCGCGCGAAAATGCATCTGCGCCCGCCCGCCTCGGGCGCAGATTCGGAATTAAATCCGATGGAAGTATCAAGTTGCGGTGAAATTATATCCTTTGCGCGAACCCATTTCGAGCAGAACCCCTGACCTATCGCGCCTCGCGGACTCGGCGCTCCCCGCGCGAGGACGCGCGGGCGACCGAAGCCCTGCCGCTTCCTATGCATTTCTGTTTTGGCGGGGGAAGTGCATTGAAGAATTGGAATGGAGCGGCAGAAGTGAGGGCGTTCCGCTCTCACAAAAGAATATACCAAACTGGTATATTCCACAATGGGTTATACCATGTTAAAATAATGACGAGGAAGAAATATTCGGCTCAATATAGAAAATTTGCAGCAAAACTCCGTTCCGCTCGCCTAGCGGCAAATTTGACGCAGGTGGAGGCAGGTAAAAAGCTGAAGAAGCCACAGGCGTACTTGTCCAAAATAGAACGAGGCGAGCGTAGTGTGGACGCGGTAGAATTAGCAGAGTTGGCGAAAATCTATAAAAAACCTTTAAACTACTTTATCAACTAAGACCTATGGAAACCGTATTTAAAATGGATTCGGAACAACTTACCCTCGCAGGGCTTGTTGCGGTTGCGCGTAATCCAAAGGCGACTATTGATTTTGATAATGAGGTTTTCGAGCGAGTTGCCAAGTGCCGCCAAACACTCGAAAAACTTGTAAAAGACGGAAGAACTATTTACGGAGTAAATACCGGAATGGGAGGTTTTGTGAGTTGGCTTATTCCGGAAAACAAACTCGGTGAGTTGCAAGTAAATTTGCTCAATGGTGTCGCGACCAATGTAGGAAATTTTCTGCCCGATGAAATCGTGCGGGCAACTATGCTCGCTCGCATACACTCTTTAGCGAGAGGTAATTCTGCAATTTCCGAAGAAAATTTCAGAAAGTTTATTGCGATTTTCAACGCAGGGATTATTCCTTGTATTCCTGAAAAGGGTTCGTTGGGCGCAAGTGGCGACCTTGCGCCGCTTGCTTGCATTGCGTTGGTCGGAATCGGCCAATGGAAAGCAAAATTTGATGGAAAAATTATATCGGGTGCGGACGCACTAAAGGCGGCAAAAATTGAGCCAATGACACTTGGTTTTAAAGAGGGTTTGGCAATGATAAACGGAACTTCAGCGATGGTTGGTATGGCTTCTGTTTTGATTGACGAAGTAAAAAGTTTGCTCGCGACTTACGATGTCGTCTCGGCTATTACACTTGAAACACTGAAAGCAACTCGAAAACCATTTGACCCCAGAGTCCACGCTCTTAAACCTCACAAAGGGCAGCAAATCACAGCAGAAAATATTTTTGCCATTCTCGCTGATAGTAAAATGATTGCCGATGAAGATTCGGTCGGCAGTACATTACAAAAAAATAGAAAGGATAATCCGCAAGGAAATCCCATTCAAATTGAAGACGCATATTCTTTGCGATGCACTCCGCAAATTATCGGACCAATTCGCGACAATCTAGAAGTTATTAGTCAGGTAGTAGAGGACGAATTAAATTCTTCTAACGATAATCCATTAGTTATAGAAAGCGAGCAAGATGTCTTTCACAATGGGCATTTTCACGGCCAATATATTGCGATGGCGATGGACCAACTCGCCATAAGTCTCACGACGCTTTCAAATTTGTCCGACAGACGAATAGATAGATTTTTGGACAGCCATCACAGCAATGGATTGCCGCCTTTTCTTTCTCCTGTACCCGGATTGCAGTTTGGTTTGATGGGAGGTCAATTTATGGCAACCTCTCTTACTGCCGAGAATAGGTCGCTTTGTGTTCCGCTTTCCATTCAAACACTAACCTCAACCGAGGATTTTCAAGACATAGTTTCTATGGGACTAATCGCGGCGCGACGAGCAAAAACTATTTTTGAAAACGCAAAATATATTATTGCCTTTGAATTGATGTGCGCGTGTCAAGCTGCAGAAATTCGTGGCAAAGAACAACTTAGTTCCAAGACAAAGAGTTTGTACGAAATGGTTCGGAAAATTGTCCCGTATTATGAAAAAGACCAATTTATGACCGAACATTTGGAAAGTCTCGCGAAAGAAATTCCGCTTGGATTTTCCGGTAGCATTTAAGGGAGTCAGTTTTGCCGTTTTATAATTTTTCCTAAAAACGGCAAAACTGATGTGCGCGCACTGGGAGGGAGGGGCAAGCACAATGCATTTCGACCGAAGCCCTGCCGCTCCATTCCAATTCTTCAATGCACTTCCCCCGCCAAAACAGAAATGCATAGGAAGCGGCAGGGCTTCGGTCGCCCGCGCGTCCTCGCGCGGGGAGCGCCGAGTCCGCGAGGCGCGATAGGTCAGGGGTTCTGCTCGAAATGGGTTCGCGCAAAGGATATAATTTCACCGCAATGATGTGCAGATTGTCGTACACTGTACGCATCCTATGGTCAAAATAGCCATTGTTGCGTTAGCGCTTGGAATGTTAGGAGGGTTGGCGTACGTCTTTTTTACATCGCAATACATCAAGCAGACTAAACCTATATCTGAAAGTGAAACAGTTGTTGATGTTGTTCCTACTGCTTCCGATGTATCAGGCGCAACTGCATACGATCCAAAAACTGATGCGGGTACTTCAAACGAAAGACGCGACCTAACGGTGAGCTATGAATTGAAAGTCGTCGCGATGTTTCCGAATGTGACCAAAGCATCCGCGCGCGACGTGTGTGCGATTTCGGCAGGCGCAGGGACGTGCGCATGGGGGGGCGAGATAGTAACGCAAAGTTCTTCTCTTGAAGAGAAGGTTGCCGCTGGCGCTTTTTCAGTTTCACTCTCGCCCGACGAAGGTCCGCTTACTTTCGGTTTGCAATATCACATTGAGGTGCGTGATCCCACTGCGGTGACGCCACAGTACCGTATGTTTGTTATTCACAAGGATTTATTGGGGCGCATAAACGGTATACATGAAGCACGTATAACCGCAGAAACCTCTCCGCGTGCAGATGCAAAAGTATTTGAATGGTACTTGGAGGAGAAATATATTACTGAGGCGGGTACAGAGGCAGTCGTCCGACTGAGAGAAGGACACTACCAGATTGCAGTTGTTGACGTAGCGACGGGCCGCGTGAGCGGGCTTACCAAATTATTTCGTATTGGTTCGGGTTCCACGTATACGTCCGATACAACGAAGTACGCAGCCAACACCCCGCTTGCTCGTTCGTATTGGACTGGAAAAGGTGTGTTTTTTGATGGGGCTGGCGGAGAAGACACTATTAATCTCGTGGGCGATATGAACATGTACGACATATTTAAAGGGGTCGAATTTCCAGGCTATACGGACACTCTCATTTTTCTTCAAGGCGGAAGTGTGGTCATTACCGTCGTGAATGTTGAAAATATAGGGTTTGACGATGTGAAACTAAAGACGGCGGAACTGAAAAAAACACTCGAGGTAAACGGCGGAGCTTTGTACCGAACAAAAAAGTTCACTCCATAGACCAGGTATGGCATGCGCGTACATTTAGTGCGGTACCATATTAACCATATGCTAGGTATAAAACCTCAAACGCTCGTATTAAGTGTCGTAGGAATATTTCTTGTTGGTGCGTTTGCCTACGGGTTATACATGAATCCTGGAAGTTCGACTGAGAATGAGGTACAGATGTTGCCCGTGGTTGAGCAAGCGCAAAGTGACGTGGTGTCGGACGAGATACCTGCAACGCCTATTGTTTCGAAACCTTCGTCAGCGCCAGAATCTAAACCCGTACCACCAAAGACAAATGCTTTAGGAAACCAAACGGAATCGGCACAGCCCACGACGCCTCAGAGTGAACCGAAGCCCGACGTTATTGTTTCAAAGCCCTACGACCCTGGTTTTCTGGCTTCTGAAAGGATCACTCCTGAAATTCCAAGCGAGAATGAACGCGCTACGCTTCCGTCCTGCGAAGGAAAAACGTTTACGATTGATCCCGTTCAACTTTCAATTGTCACTTCTATAGCTCCAACGGGAAGCATGAACGCAAGTGGTGTGCCTGACTATGCGGTTGTGAAAGTTGTCGGAAGTGGGGAATTGAATAAGTACGATATTGTCGCACCAGGTGATGTGTACATTACGCACATCACTCAGGAATACGGGCTCTCCGCGGATCCCGAAGACAACACAATTTATTTCGCGCTCTGCAAGGACGTCATTGGGTATGTAACGCACGTGAAAGAACTTTCAAATTCGATATACAAAATGGTTACAGATTCTGTGTGTCTCGGGAAACCGCATGTGGGAGAGAATGCGTGCCTTATCAAAAAACTTGAACTTATAGCGCGTGGGACACTTCTCGGGCGCGTGGGGAGAATTGAAGGTTCTTTTGGCTTTGGCGTCATTGATCTTCGAACGAACCGCGGTCTATCTAACGCTTCCTCATATCCCGTAAAAACAAATTTCGCAGCGTGCCCGCTAGCGTATCTTGCGAATGCCTCAGGTTTTTACGGAAAAATGACAAATCAAAATAGTTTGTGTTCTCGGCAGTAAGCACCCTTCGGGCAGTATGCATAAAAAAGTCAGAAGCATATTTCTGAACGCGATACCAATTCTTATCATGATTGGGTTAATTCCGATTGTGAAAAATGATTACCTTTTGGCGACAACGTACCTCTTTATCATCCTTATTTCTTTTTTAATTAGAAAAGAAGAAAAAGATTTCCTAGTATTTGTGTTTGGTCTCGTGGTGCTCACGATAGGGGAATCACTATTTGTTTCAACTGGTGTCGAAACATTCACCTCAAGAACTCTTCTAGGGCTTATGCCGATTTGGCTCCCGATTTTGTGGGGGTACGCGTTTGTTGCTATCAAGCGTTCGGTGCTGATAATTTCCGCCTAGATTTTCTTTGCGGTACTCTGCAGTAGAAAATCAAAGTGTAGTCGCGAGGCGAGCTGCAAAATAGTTGAAAACGTGGTATAATTAAGCGAGCACCAGGCAGTCGCTCTTTCAAAGGAGAGGAAAGTCCGAACACTCCCGCATCAGAAATGATACGGAGCAAGGTAGCGGGTAACGCCCGTCCGCTCGGTTACGCCCGAGCGCGTGTTGCGAGCAGAAACGTCCGAGGCCGAAAGGCCGAGGACGCCCCGATGTCACTTCGGTGACGGCGGGGCGAGTCTTACTGAAAGGTAAGAATGAAACGGCTAAATACATACCTGAGTGCAAGGCCGTGCCCGCACACCAACTTTGTCATTGTGCCTCTGTCGTTCCGAGAAAATATACCTCGGGTAAACGCCAGAACAGTGAATATCGCCAGTTCAGTGAGCCATGGTTGGCACAAGAACGACGATGGCAAAGTTGGTGTGCGGGAGTGCCGCTCGAGGTTTTCGGTAACGAAAATCCCAGATACATGATTGCCTCCGTTTTGGTTTCCAAAACGAAGACAGAACTCGGCTTATCGGTGCGACGCGTAAAAATATGATTCACCCCTCGAATAAAATCGAGGGGTGTTTCTTTTTTCACCAACTCTTAAAAATTCTATTACGTGGTGCGTGGTATACTCGTACTCATAGTAAGACGTATATAACGTATGGAAGAACCTACATTTAGCGAAGAGCTTTCGTCGAAAAAACGATCGGCAGGCTTTCCTGCACTTTTGGTTGCTGGCCTCGCATTTTTAATTCCGATTTTCTTCCTCCCCATTGATGGGGCAGTGTTCCAGTTCTCGAAAGTCATGCTCGCCTTACTTGCCGTCACTGTTCTTTTTATCCTTTTCGCACTCAACACATTTAAAACGCGCTCCCTTTCGATTCCTGTTTCGTTCACACTCTTTACGCTCCTTGCACTCCCGTTTGCGTTTCTGGCCTCTGCATTTTTTTCAGGGCATCCGCAGGCGTCACTGTTTGGCTACCAGATTGATTCAGATACATTTGGTTTTATTGCACTCTGTGTTTCACTCACCGTCGTTGTACTTCTTTCGATACAGCATGCAAAGCAAGTGTTTGCCGTGCTCTTAGGCGTTCTTGCGGCGGGCGTGGTGGTTATCCTCTTCCAGGCAGTACAGTTTTTCTTTGGTGGCGTACCCGTTGCATATTTTGACTCTCCAATCTCGAACCTCATTGGCGGATGGAATGGGCTCGCGGTCTTTTTCGGGCTTCTCGCAACACTTGCACTCGTTTCCCTCGAGTCACTTTCTTTCACAAGAGTAAGCGGATTTGTGGTGAATGCGGCTCTCGCAATCTCAATAGGTATGCTTGCGATCATCAACTTTAACGTTGTGTGGTCGCTAGTTGCCTTGATTTCATTTGCGGTTTTTGTTCACGCACTCACTCGCTCGTTTGGGCGAGGTGGGCACGGAGCGGACATCGGCATGAAAGGTGCAGCAGCGGGATTAGTGGTCATCATTTCACTTTTTTTCCTTTTTGCAGGAAACGGAGTAGCACTTTCGTTGCAGAACGCTCTCAATATTCAATCGCTTGAAGTTCGCCCTTCAGTAGAGGGAACAGTGGCTGTTATGCAAAGTGTATTTGCAAAAAGCCCTGTTTTTGGCACTGGACCAAATACATTCGCCTTTGAATGGTTTGAGTCGCGCCCTGAATCAATCGTTGCTACACCGTTTTGGGATATAGCCTTCTCAGCAGGCTTTGGTGCAATTCCGTCATCAGTAGCAACAGGGGGAGCAGTGCTCGCGTTGATGTGGCTTTTGGTTATCGGCACCTTACTATCACTCGTCACGAAAGCACTTCTTTCAGCACCCGAAGGCAATGAACAGGCGTATTTTGTAATCGTAACGACCGCAGTTGGAACACTCTATCTGCTTTTGGTTCATCTGTTCTATGTGCCCGATCAAGGCCTCACACTCCTGATGTATCTCTTTATCGGTCTTTTCCTTGCGTCTTTGCGTGGCACTCGTCTTTCAAACGAGCTACACATAACGTTTGCTAAAAGCCCCCGCGCTGGCTTCTTTGCCGTTTTGGTCATACTGCTTCTCTCAGTTGCTTCACTGGTGTCGCTCTATGGTGGCTCTACAGTTTTTGCATCAACAATGCGCAGTCAAGACGCAGTGAACCGTTCATTACAAGGAGATTTTGAAGGTGCTCGCACATCAATACTTTCGGCGCTCAGCCTTTCAGAACAGGATAGGTACTATCGCACACTCGTTGCCATCGAATTGTCTCGCTTGAGTGCGCTTGTTACGGAGGGATCGTCCGACGAAGTAGCGCAGGTGAAGTTCCGCGAACTTCTAAGCAATGCAATAAACGCAGGACAGCGTGCTACAGATTTAGATTCGAAAAATTACCAAAACTGGCTTTCACGCGCGTCAGTCTACGCCTCTGTCGTTCCGTTGGGGATTGAAGGCTCTGGCGAAACCGCAGAAGAGGCACTCAAAGAGGCGCGGAAGTACAATCCACAAACACCAGAAGTTGATTACCGAATGGCGCAGATACGACTTGCCATAAATGACGCAGACGGCGCGACCGATTTTGCGCAAGCAGCACTCAAGAAAAAGGCAGATTACACTCCCGCAATTCTTCTTTTGGCACAGGTATCCTTTAACGAAGGAAGGCTTTCAGATGCTATCGACTCAGTCACTTCCGCTGTCGTACTGGAGCCAAACAATGCGCAACTTATCTACCAGCTTGGTCTTCTTCAACTTCAGGCAAAACGATACACAGATGCAAAGACTTCGTTTGAGCAAGCGCTTGCTATAAATCCTGAGTACGCGAATGCCTCGTTCTTTTTGGGGCAGGCATATGTATTTTTGAATCGCCTCACGGACGCCCTCATACAGTTCAAATCTTTACAGGAAGAAAATCCAGACAACACAACACTGACGAGCGTTATTTCGGCGCTTGAAGCAGGCGAGAATCCTTTTGATGTTCCGGTTGAGTCGCCAGACGACGTAAAAACACCGACGAACTAGAAGAATATGGTCGGTAGGGTACTTGAGGCGATGACCCGTCCCATTCGGGGCCTCCACGAAGCTGCATACGTGCTTGCGGGTTTTTCTGTACTTTCGCAAGTACTAGCTCTAGTCCGCGATAGAACGTTTGCGCATCTCTATGGTGCAGGCCCAACACTCGACGCATATTTTGCCGCGTTCCGTATTCCCGATTTGATATTTGCGTTCCTCACTCTCTTTGTTTCTTCGTTTGCGCTTGTTCCGCTTTTGTCTGCGCGGGAAGAAAAAGCGCAGGGGGCACTCGTAGGGAATGTGCTTTTTGCATTCGGTGTCGTTTCTGTTCTCGCTTCGGCAATTTTGTGGTTTTTCATTCCCACACTCGTACCTTTTATGTTTCCTGGGTTTACGCTTTCCGCACAAGCAGACACTATTCTCTTGTCGCAAATAATGCTCGTGCAACCAATTCTTCTCGGACTTTCATCAATCGCGACGTCGGTGATTCAGGTCATGCGACGCTTTGTTATTTACGCACTCGCACCAGTTCTCTACAACTGTGGGATTATTTTCGGCGCGATATTTCTTGTACCTGAAATGGGTGTTGCGGGGTTGGGGTGGGGAGTGGTTTTCGGGGCTGTACTACACCTTCTTGCGCAGGTGATTCCGATTATCGGCCACGCAAAACACATCCAACTACCGACGCTTACGTCGCTGCGTGAATCAGTTATTGAAGTTGCGCTTCCCTCAGTGCCTCGCGCTCTTGCTCTTTCTTCCCAACAAGTACTTCTCTTGGTATTTGCATCGATTGCCTCGATGACCGTTGCGGGCACTATTTCCGCACTTTCATTTGCCTCCAACTTACAGTCGGTACCGCTTACGGTGATTGGCATTTCATACGCTGCAGCGCTTTTCCCCGCTTTGGCCGCGATGATGGCAAAAAAGGATATCGTGGGATTTACAAAAGAAGTATGGGCGTCAGTACGGCATATCATTTTCTGGACGATGCCCGCGATTACGCTGATGATTGTCTTGCGTGCACATATAGTTCGTATCATTCTCGGGTCGGGAGAGTTTTCTTGGTCTGACACACGGCTTACTGCCGCCATACTTGCACTGTTTGCACTTTCCTTAATTGCGCAATCAGTGATTCTTATTTTCTCTCGTGCGTACTATGCTGCGCAGTCGTCTCTTGTTCCTATTATCGTCAACGTCGGCGGTACATTTGTGGCTGCAGCTTCCGCTTCGTATGGCGTGTGGTGGCTGACGCAGGCAGATTTTGCTCGAAATTTTCTTGAGTCACTGTTTCGTGTCGAGAATGTCCCTGGTACAGAAGTTTTGATGATTCCGCTTTCATACTCCATCACGATTATGCTCGCCGCACTTCTCTTTGGGTATTTGTTTGCTCGTCGTTTCGGTTGGGAAGGACGCACTGTTGATACGCTCATGACATCGTTTTCTGCGTCTGTTATCGGCGGGGCGGCAGCGTATGCAACACTTACCCTAATTGGCCCTGGCGTACCACTCTCAACGTTCATGGGGGTTTTGACTCAGGCGGTCTCTGCCTTTGTTGCAGGGCTTGCGGCATGGGCTGCTACTCTGTATCTTCTAGAGAGTCGGGAGTTCAAAGAGGTCGTGGCGATTGTTTCGCAGAAACTGAAGGGAAGACCGAACGCATAAATGCTTTCTCATATAAGAAATTTCAGCATCATAGCTCACATTGACCACGGCAAAAGCACGTTGGCCGACCGCATGCTTGAGGTCACCAAGACTATCGAGGTACGCAAGATGCGTGAGCAGGTGCTGGACGCAATGGACTTAGAGCGCGAGCGCGGGATCACGATAAAAATGCAGCCCGTCAGGATGTCATTTAGAGATAAAGGGCAGGAGTACATTTTGAATCTTATCGACACTCCTGGTCACATCGATTTCGGGTACGAAGTCTCACGTGCGCTCACCGCAGTTGAAGGTGTCATTCTTTTGGTCGATGCAACACAGGGCATACAGGCGCAGACATTGGCAACATTGGGTATGGCAAAAGCAGCAGGATGCACTATTATTCCTGTCATTTCAAAAATAGATGCGCCTGCGGCGCGCGTTCCTGAAATTCGTGAAGAACTTTCAAAAAACCTTTCAGTTGACCCCGAATCAATCTTGAGTGTTTCGGGAAAAACAGGCGAGGGGGTGCAGGAACTTTTGGAGGCAATCGTTGTCAGGGTTCCCGCACCAAAAACAGAATATACGGGACAGGGCGGGAGGGCGTTAGTGTTTGATTTTTCTTATTCGGAACATAGAGGCGTAGTGGCATTCGTTCGAGTGTTAGACGGGGAGATACGCGCAAAAGACACGATACTTTTCTCTGCAGTTGGAAAGAAAATGATTGCTCTAGAAACAGGGTGGTTTATTCCCGCCGAAAAATCAGCGGATTCATTGAAGGCTGGCGAGATTGGCTATGTAGTAACGGGAATCAAGGAGCCTGGTGTTGCGATAGTCGGTGACACGTTAAAAACCAGCACGTGCTCATTACCTGCGTTTTCAGGGTACGCAACGCCACGGCCAGTGGTGTGGGCATCCCTGTACCCAGAGACACAGGATGAGTTTGTTCTTTTAAAGCAGGCGCTGACGAGGCTCAGGCTGTCGGATGCGGCACTTTCCTTTGAAGAAGACGGTTCTTCTATTTTAGGTAAAGGATTCCGCTGTGGATTTTTGGGCATGCTTCACCTCGAGATTGTCACCGAAAGACTACGGCGTGAGTTTAATCTTGAACCCGTTATTACAACGCCGTCCATTCTGTACCAGATTGTTGATACAAAAGGGAACGAAGTCTCTGTCTTTACTCCCGTACAATTTCCCGAATACGGCATGATTCAGCAGATAAAAGAGCAGTGGGTTTCTTTGAACATCATTACGCCACCACGATTTCTTTCGCCCATCACACAACTTCTGTACGAACACGAATCAATTGTGGGTGCTGCGAATTTGTTTGCCGATGACCGTATGGTGATAGAGGCCGAGATGCCACTTCGAGAGTTGATGCGAGGCTTTTTCGATAAGCTGAAAAGTGTTTCTTCAGGTTTCGCATCTTTGTCGTATGAATTCGGTGATATGCGCGTGGCGGACGTCATGCGAATGGACGTTCTCGTTGCGGATGAACTCATACCAGCCTTTTCACGAGTTGTTTCTACTCGGCGTATTGACGAAGAAGCCCGCGCGACTGTTGAGAAGCTGAAGAAAACACTCCCGCGCCAAATGTTCGTGGTCAAAATTCAGGCGAAGGCAGGCGGGCGCATTGTGGCGTCGGAATCAATATCGGCGATGCGCAAAGACGTAACGGGATACCTATACGGAGGAGACGTTTCCCGAAAGAAAAAGCTTCTAGAGAAGCAGAAGAAAGGAAAAGAACGTCGTGGCGAGCATAAGAAAATGCACATCCCCCCAGATGTATTCCTCAAAATGGTCAAACCCGACGAAGGCCGATAAAAAGCCTTTTAAGCGTTAAAAATAGGGAAGGAAAGGAGAATCATACTCAGTATGATGAGTACTGCGAGTACAATCCACACAATCTTGATAATCCCTTTGGTCTTTTTATGAAACAACATACGGTTTGTTTATTTCAGGTTAGTATAACGTAAGTATGACGCCCCTCCAATGGAAAAGGTTTTTTATACGGGCTATCGGCTGGGTGGCTTTGGTTGTCCTCGCACTCCTTATAGCAACACTAGGGGCTGCGGCGTGGCGATTGTACGGAAAGGCAGAGGAAGCACGCCTGACGCACCAGGGGGCTGCACAGGCACTTGAAGAGCTTCGTTCAAGGAAATCTGCCGTGGAGAGCTCGCTTTCGAAGCTGGGAACCGAACGGGGGATTGAAGAGGAGATACGGCTTCGGTATCAGCTAGCAAAACCTGGAGAAGAACAGATCGTGCTTGTGGCAAGTCAGGTGCAAAACGCACAAGATGTAACTCCTGAGAAAAAAAGTTTTTGGGAAACAGTTATGAGTTGGTTTGGGCGATAACTTGTTTTTTGTTCTAAATTGTTGTTTAGTATTTTGATGAGTATAGAAAATCGCGGAGAGATAACCTGCGCAAATTGTTCGGCGTGTTGTAAGGCAGGGATTGAAGGTGTATTTACTCCGAAAGAAGCAGCGTTTCTGAGGCGTGGTGGCACAGACTTAGCTCCGCTGAGAGACTTAGACGTTATGCATGCAATAGCGTTGTATGAATTTCGCAGCGATTGTGGACACATAGGAAAAGACCCTCTCACAGGGAATTCAATATGTACGCAACACGAGAATCCAGACAGACCTCATGCATGCAAAACTTTTGTACCAGGATCGTTGAGTTGCAGGCTTCAGCGTGAGATGCAGGGTGTTGCACCATCAGGATTTGATAAAGACGCTTTCTTGCGCGGGGAAGAATAAATATGAACAAAGAAGCACCTAAACTGTTGTCGAGGCCAAATTGCGCGAACTGCGAGGCAGCGTGCTGTCAAAACATCATCCTACCTTTGAATGATGATGAGGTGAGTATTCTCAAGACTGCTGGAACGGTATTGAAATTTGTGGGGCGACCAGATACAGGGCGGGATGTACGAGGGTATTACAAAATGGAGGGGAAATGCGGGCATTTAGAAAAAGACCCTGCAACAGGGATGTTGAAATGCGGCATCCATGGTACCGATCAGCCTCTCGTGTGTAGCGGCGGTTTTCCTGAGGGAGGATACGGGTGCATGGAGAGACGCACAGCCTTCTTTAAAGAACAAAGGGGGGAATAAAAATCTATATGTGAGCGAGAGAAAATACTCTTTTCCACACCCAAAAGACAAGTATGGTACACTTGTCATCCAAGTTAACTAAAAGATATATGGAATCAACCACACAGCAAAAAACAGTAGCGATTTATTCGACCCCCACCTGCCACTTCTGCCAGATGGCAAAGGAGTATTTTGCTGAAAACAACATTCAGTTCGTAAATTACGACGTTTCAAAAGATTTGGAACGCCGTCAGGAAATGTTTGATATCACCAGCCAAATGGGCGTACCAGTTATTGTTATTGGTGACGACGTCATTATTGGCTTTGACCGCGAGAAAATTGCAGAACTTCTAGGCCTCAAGGCTTAAGCAAAGCCGCCCGAAAGGGCGGTTTTTTCGTCATACTGAGCGTGATAAGCTCTTTGCACGGCCTCGCGTGTAAGTCTTGCAAGGGTTGAAGTCGAGAACGCCCCGCAGTAAGCTTTTGAAACAAAAGCTTTCGACGGCTCGTTCGAAAAGTATAGAAATGCTAGCATTTCTATGTTCTTTCTCACTCGCCGTCGTAGTTCAATGGATAGAACGGCTCACTCCTAACGAGCTGATTCAGGTTCGACTCCTGACGATGGCACAAAATTTGATGTATACTTTTTCAATATGGGAGTCATCATTCCTGAAGATCAGTTGAAAGACTTATACGCTCTCACCAAAGAGAATAACCGCATGCTGAAAGACATGCGACGCGACGCCATGATTGGCGGCATCATTCACTTCGTCTGGTGGGTCGTTCTCGTAGTTGTACTGCCATACCTCACGTGGCTCTACCTTCAACCGTACCTCGAGGGAATTATGACTGCCTACCAAACCGCACAAGGGCAGTCTGCACAGATGTCTGACGCGCTCAGCAAGCTTCAGGAGGCAGGCGCAGGTTTTGACTTTGCAAAACTCATAGAGCAAGCAAAGGCGGCGGTGGGGCAGTAGACCCAAAAATCGTTTTGTGCTAGTTTTTACTCGCTATGCAAAAAAGTGAGGCTTTGACGGTAGAGGGGGTGCGTGGACGTTTTGATGAATTGGAATGGCGTTTCCCCGCAGTAAATTTTTTAAGAAATAACGAAGTACCAATTCAATTCGCTTCCTACATACCCGCTGCCGCGCCTCTTTTTATTGGTATTTTAACGCGCTCTCCCGAGTTAGCGGTTTCCAGCGTTTTGGGCAGTGTGCCAATTTCGTATGGAATTTGTTTGGGTGCTAGTAAACTTGCGAACTGGCTTGAAAGAAAAACGCTTGCTGATTACGCTCAGTTATACCGAATAGTAGACGTTATGAGTGAGGACAGTGCTCGGGAGGTTGTTCTGAAGGACGTTACTCCCAGAGCTACTCCTACGACGGGGTTGGTATCGCGCACAGGAAGGGTAGATTAGGAAGCCTTGTCCAAGCTTCCTAAGCTAATTCGCTTAGGATTCTTTTTGCTCGGTTCGCGAAAAAAGAGAGTGAGCTTTCTTTTTTCTTTCACTCGCAAAAAGACGCACTTCGCGCTATTATCCTAAGCGAGTTTGCTATGGGTAAGCCAAGCTTTCCCAAGCTCACTCGAAGAAAATAAGTGAACAAGTTCCTTATTTTCCTTCTCGTTCGCTTGGGTAGCTCAGTTGGTTAGAGCACTCCCCTGAAGAGGGAGGGGTCGTGAGTTCGAATCTCACCCCAAGCACCGAAATGAATACAACGACAAAGCTCGCTTCGGCATTGTTGAATGAGGTGCTTGAGTATGTATTCATACCCCAAGCATCATGAGTTCTTTGGAGTCCGATATTCGGGCATTTAGATACGCGGACGGTGAGTTTCGCGACGAAGAAATTTACCCTGAAAGGATATCGGGAGCACGTCACTTTTTTACCGACAAAGTGTACGGGAAGGTACCAAAGGAATCGCCCCATCTTGAAAAAGAACTCCTTGAAGAAGGTCCTATTTTTGATTCCACTACAGGGAATGAAATAGGATATAGAAAACAATTTGCAGTGACATTATCGAGAGCGGGGAAATCAATCAAGGTGATTGTGTTGCTTAATACTCCTGCAAAGGAAGGAAACTTTCCAGTCTTGGTATCTCCAAATATATACGGTAATCATTCCGTAACTTCAGATCCGAATGTCCTGTCCAGAACCGTGCATTCCATAAGTCCTCGGTACGAAATTGCTTTCAGAGAGGAACACCGTGGATCGAAAAAAGATCGTTTTGATGTAAACGAAATTATATCGCGAGGCTATGCTGCAGTTACGTATTCATATGATGACATCGTTCCCGACACGCATCCGAAACCGTCTGATATCGGTGGATACGGTTTATATCCCGAACTTTTAGAAGCACACCAAAGGCCTGGCGCTATTGCAATGTGGGCGTGGAGTATGTCGCACATTGCACACGCTATCCAAGATGAACCGATGATAGACGCTGCACGCATGGCGGTCATGGGTTTTTCACGCCTTGGAAAATCGGTTCATGTTGCGTTAGCGCACGAACACCCATTTAAGGCAGGCATTGCTGTTGCCTCGGGTAAAGCGGGAGCAACACCACTCAAAAGCGGAGCAGGCGAGCCTTCCGCGTTGATGGCGTATCTTTTTTCGCATTGGTATCGTCCCGGATTTTTGAATCTCATTGCTCAGGTTAGAAAAATACCGTACGGCCAAAAACATCTCTTAGCGATGTCGGATGTGCCCGTCCTCGTTTCTGTTGATGAAACTGATTGGTGGTCAGCACCTGAGTTACAGGAAAAAACAGTCGCATCCGCAAATAAGATTCGAATGAGGAGAGGTCAGGTTCCAACTCTCGAATTCAAAACACATCGAGTAGGAGGGCACACCGTTTCGCGTGATTGGGATTCGTATATCGAATTTCTAAATAGGAGTCTTTACCCTGAGAGAAACCTCTAGAAAGTTTTTGTGGTACTATTTTTTGCTACCCTGTAAATACATATGGACTTTCAATTTGTCGGAAAACACTACGCAGCACGCACGCACGAAAAGATGCAGGAGGTTTTGATGGACCCAAACGCGGGCGGGCCGTCTATCCACTACTACATGATTCGCGGAGGCAAAGACCAGCGGAACGTCACTGTGTGGGAGCCAGGGATGATCTCAGGCGAATACATAAAAACGTACGGCCATTATCACGTAGGTCAGCTGGATGAAAACTATTACATTCTTCTCGGTGAAGGTGTAGCGCTTTTACAGAAGCGTGCAAAGGATGCGAATGGAGAACCATTGGACGACGTTATTGAATCGTTCAAAGCAATCCCCGTAAAGGCAGGAGATCACGTCTACATGCCTCCTGAAGAAGGGCATTTGGTGGTTAACACGGGGAACACATATTTCGTAACGGCAGACGATAGCCCTGTGAATTTTGATGAAGCAAACCCTGTATCGATGCCTGGGCACGCTGACTATGAGCCAGTAAAGCGCATGCGCGGTTTTGCATACTACGTAGTGGAGAAAGATGGCAAACCAGCACTTAAGAAAAACCCACTCTACAAAGAAATTCAGAGCGAAGATCTTGGTGGACTTCCCGTTAGTAACTAGCGCTATATGTCGAAAGAGTTGTACTGTCCTTCTCCCATGTACGCGCTTGCGCATCTTCGGATGCAAGGCGTCATGAATTCCGCGATGGAAACAGTTGAACCAAAAATACTTCAGGTGTCCGAAGAGGGAAGCGCTTTGAGTGCAGTGGGTCTTTTTGAAAAAGTTGTTGCTGATGGTGGAGATGCAGGCTTGTACCTTGATGGTGTTCAGGTTCCACTCAGGTTTCCACTCACGATTAATTCAATTCAGGAAGTAGAGCACACACCAAATCGAAATCCGATTGGATTACGTATTGTGCGTGAAGGTAGGTGGCCAGTGCGAAAAGAGAACGGCGTATGGGGGAAAAGTATTGGCTGGACGGAAGTTCAGGCAATCACTGGTGACGTAGAGCGAGAGAAATGAAAAGCTCCGCTTTTTATTTCCGAGCCGAGGAGCCAGAAAGGTGAAAGCCGTGAGGCTTGTTCCTGAGGTACCTTTACCCGCGGACTTTAAGTTTCGTTTGACGGTCTTTGTTTATCTTTGGAAGTCGTACGGTCAAAAGTCCATGCTTTTCTGAAGCTTCAGCCATATCAACATCTACCTCGGCAGGAAGGACTACGGTTCTTTCAAATGCACCCCAATACAATTCCTGATACACGTAATTGTTTTCCTGTACTTCTTTCTGCTCCACGCGCTTTCCTTTGATAGTCACCATGTCGCGCGTAATAGCGATATCCAAATCTTCAGGGCGTACACCTGCAACCAATGCGCGAATGATAATGTCGGCATCCGTCTGATATACATCAACAGTCAACTGCGCTACGCCTACCTCTTCGCTTTGCATTGCAACTGGTTGCGCTGTTTGTGCTTGCTGGCCACGCACGGGTTTTGCCTGCGGAGCTTCATCCTCAAAAGAATCGAAATCGGTTTCGTAGTTTGAAGCGCCTGTCAGTCTGTCGAAGAAAGATGGTTTTTTTGCCATATGAGAATGATTAGCGTTTCATAAATGTTTTTTGCCACCAGGCTGGACGTCGGAGCGCTTTGACTCGTTCAAGTGTGAGGAGAAGGAAAATGATGCCGACCCACACGCCCAAGAAAACGGTCAGTATGTTGCCTGCGCCTGTAGTGATTATAAGGAAGTTAAACACTGCATGCAATGAAATTGCGAGGATAACTCCCACGACGGCATACCACACTTTGTCCCAAAAATCGCGATAGAAGGCGAATGCAAGCGCACCACCGATAACCGCCGATGAAAGCACGTGAATCAGTGACGCACCCACGAAGCGCAAATTTCCCGTGACGATGCTCTCCAAAAGTTTTCCGTCTGTAATCGGTGTTAAAAGGAAAAGTGTGTTTTCGAGCGCTGCAAAGCCAAGAGCGATTGAAATCATATAAATCGGAATATCAATCGGTTCATCAACGGCAGAATTGCGAAGCACAAACAAAAGCGCAAGCGCGAATTTCACTATTTCTTCTATGCCTGCCCACACAAAAAAGAGAAAGAACGACACGGGGATACCCGCATCAACCGCCATTTTCTCCAACGGCAAAACCAGAATCACGCACAGCATGCCGAGAAGGAAGGTGCGAATCACCATGTGGCGCGGTTCAGGACGGCGCTTGTCCTCGTACATCCAGAAAACCATCCAAATGAGTGCAGGTATAAATCCTGCAGCAAGTGCAATCAATGCAGCAGAAGCCTCTATACCGAAGAGGGAAAACATTGCTTTATTCTAACGTATAAAATTTCATACCCAATCCATTAAGTATTCTTGGGGTGATTTCGTGAGTAACGTAATGTGCAATCTTCCCATATATGGGAAGATTGGTTGAAAACTATTTTCTACTCGTGGGTCGTTTCGGAATAGGAAAGAATAGGAAGTGGAGAGGGTATTTTCTTTTTAAATATCCAAACGTACCAAGCGGAGCTCTCCGCATCGCGCGCGCGTCGTACACTTCTTCCATTTTCTTCAGCGCTTGTTCGTATCCTGGAATTTGGTCTTGAAGCCACTGTTCAACTCTGGCAATTGTGTCGTTTCCAACCCCGAGAGACTGTTTAATGGCTGTTTGAGTTTCTCCTGCTAAAAGCTTTTGCGCGATAAGTATTCTTCTACCGAGCATAACGCGCTCGCTTTTTGTGAGTAGATCACGAAGAAACATTTTTACAGCATCCCTACCCTTGATTGCACTCGCTGCAGTGTAAAGCGCGTCGAGTGTCTCTATGGTTTGTTGCCTCGTCAGTTTTCCAGGGCGGATTTTCATATTGTTATAAGTGTACTCCATTTCTCGAGAAAATCTTCCCATATATGGGAAGATTTGGAGGTGGGCAACAGAGGACAGGGACGCCAACGGGTAAGGGTGGCAGCGTGGGTTTAGGAGATGGTGGGCCAGGGGGCCACGATCAGCATGTCTGAATCTTTCTTTGGAAGGTGTGTCCAAATTTCTTCCGTCACAAACGGCATGAACGGATGGATGAGTTTCAATGATGTGGTGAGAATTGTGTACAACTTCCACGCGGTTCTCTGTTTTGCTGCGAGGTCGTCGCCTTTGAGAGCTGCTTTACTCTTTTCAATCACGACGTCAGCGAATGTGTGCCAGATGTAGTGGTACGTAGCGTCCGCGGCTAAATCCAAACGGTAATCGTTCATTTGCTTGGTGACTTCGGCGATTGTTTTATTCAATTCTTCAATGTCAGCTGTGTCTTCGACACTGAGTGTCGGCTTCGTAGTTACATCAAGCCCCTCAGTGCTTTCGAGAACGAAACGCGCAATATTCCAGATTTTGTTGGCAAAGTTTTTGTATCCGCGCACGCGGTCTTCAGAAAGCTTGATATCGTTTCCAGGTGCCGCGCCTATGATGAGGGAGAGGCGAGCGGCGTCGGCGCCGTATTTTTCAATCATATCGACGGGGTCGATGATGTTCCCGAGGGATTTAGACATTTTCTTTCCTTTCGCATCGCGCACCAAGCCGTGGAGGTACACTGTTTTGAATGGCACTTGCCCTAAGTGGAATGCACTCATCAACACCATGCGGGCAACCCAGAAGAAAATAATGTCGTATCCCGTTTCAAGAACTGACGTCGGGTGAAAGCGTTTCAAGTCTTCAGTTTTTTCAGGCCAGCCCAACGTTGAGAATGTCCACAAACCCGAAGAGAACCACGTGTCCAAAGTGTCGGGGTCCTGTTCCCAGCCTGCGCCAGGGGAATCAACTGACACTTTTATTTCTACCCCTCGACTTTCGCTCGGGGTACCGTTCGACTTGCCGTGAGCGTCAGTCGAACGGTACCAAGCAGGAATACGGTGTCCGAACCAAATCTGGCGCGAGATACACCAGTCGCGCAAGTTATCAATCCAGTGCATGTACACGCGTTCGAAACGCTCGGGCAGAATCGTGGTCGCGTGACTTTCAACTGCAGCTCGCATGAGCGCCTTCAGTGTAGTCGTTGAGCCCGAAGCGATTCCAGGGATTTCAGAATGGGGGATGACGAATTCTTTATTAACCGCAATAAACCACTGAAGTTTTATCTGTGGCTCGATAATTCCGCCGCCTCGGCTGTTGGTGGCAATGTTGTGAACGTATTTCTCGTCAACTTTCTCAATCAGACCTTTTGCCTGAAGTTTTTCCACAATCATTGGTCGAGCTTTCTTGATGTGCTGACCTTTGAATTCACCTGCGATGTCCAAAAGTATTCCGCGGTCGTCGATAACACGCTCAATGTCTAGGTTGTGGCGCTTGGCTATTTCAAAGTCTATGACGGAGTGTGCGGGAGTGATGGTCATGACACCCGAACCCACCTCCATGTCTGCTGCTTCATCTTTAATCACCGTTGCGGTTATCGGTCCATTAATCCACTCCACCTCTATTTGCTGGCCGTGCTTCCATTCCCTATATCGCGCATCGTCTGGATGCATAACGACGTATTTGTCGCCGAACTTTGTTTCGGGGCGTACGGTACCGATAGTGAACGGGCCGTATTTGAAATAGTAGAAGGGAACTGATTCTTCGACGTATTCAATTTCGTCGTCAGACACAGTTGTTTGGAGTTTCGGATCCCAATTCACAATTCTATCTCCACGGTAGATCAGCCCTGCATCAAACATGCGAACGAATGCTGTCATCACGGCGCTGTAGCGTTTGGAGTCCAACGTGTATGCGTATCTGCTCCAATCCAAAGATGAGCCCATGCGCTTTACCTGACTAATGATGGTTGATTCGCTTTCCTTGGTGAATGCGTCAATTCGTTTTAGAAGCTCTTCGCGGCCGATGTCGTAGCGAGTTTTCTTCTCCTTCTTATATATCTCACCCTCAACCTTTGATTGTGTGGCGATAGCTGCGGAATCGGTGCCTGGAATCCAGAGCGCCCGCTTGCCCTGCATGCGGGCGGTACGGACCAAAATATCCTCAACCGCGAGCATTGCCGCGTGACCCATGTGAAGGGTGCCTGTTACATTCGGAGGAGGGAGGACAATCGTGAACGGCTCTTTGCGGTCTTCCAGCTTGCCCTGAGCGTTTAGCCGAAGGGGGAGTTTGTCGGGATTGAAGTAGCCCGCTTCTTCCCATCGTTTATAGATTTCAGTTTCAGTTCCTTTGAAATCGTAGGGCTTAAGAAACTTGTCGTGCATGATTTTTGAATACTATCACAGGTGGATATCTTTTCTGGGAAACATTCTTTAGATTAGCCGTTTATTTACAGTACTTCCTGCTGTCTTTTACCTATGTCCTTTATAAAGGACAGTCAAATGTAGTGTCCTTTTTAAAGGACAATAAGACACTTGTGGGTATGCAAAAGACACCTTTGTTTTCTTGCCTCTTGCGAAGAGAAATACTCATTGTTACAACACGAGTCAAGTATTGACCCACAGGGGCATTTGATGTATTACAAGGGAAGACTAATCTGGAAGAAATGTCTTCTGGCCCGCTCTTTTCCGCCCTTAGTATCTCTGGCTTTATATATCAATAATTAATAAATTGAGTATTTATTTTATGATCAACATTACTAAGTTTTATGGGATTTCGGGCTGGGCAAAAAACCTCGTAAGCTCTCTTACGATTTTGGCTCTCCTTATTACATCGGCAGGTGCGCTTCTCGCGTTTCCGCAGAATGCGCAGGCAGCGACGCTTTTTTCAGATGGATTTGAAACAGGAAATTTTTCTCAGTGGTCGGCTGCTGATAACGATTGGGACATCATCAACGATACACACGGCGGTTCTAGCGCAGCCGAAGTAAAGGATGCGAATGGTGACGAGTTGAGGAAAAATATATCGACTGTCGGTTCTCAAAATATTGTGCTCTCGTATTGGTATAAAATTCCTGGCGGTCTTTCTGCCGACGACGAACTTGAGGTTCAGTGGTCGTCAAACGGGGGGAGTACGTGGACCACTATCGTTAACTACGATGATTCACCCACACAATCAAACTGGCTTCAGGCTTCCCACTCGCTTCCTTCAGGTGCAAATAACAATGCGAACTTCAGAATCAGATTTTACGGCTCCAGCCTCTCTTCAAGTGATAAATTCCGACTTGATGACGTTCTCCTTACGGGAGACGCAATGCCAGGAACGATTGTCGTAAATAAGACTGTTACCAACAACAGCGGAGGAACAGCAACGGCTTCTAACTTCTCATTCAAGGTAAACAACGGTTCCCCGATTCAGTTTGAGGCAGACGGTTCAAACTCACTTTCAGTAGCTCCTGGTACGTACACGATTACTGAAGTTACTCCTGTTGGGTACGCGGTCAGCTATTCTCCAAACACATCTAACAGCTGTGTTTTGACTGTGACTGCAGGTGGTACTTCAACCTGTACGATTACGAACAACGATGACCCAGTTCCAGCAACTATTTCAGCAACGAAGATTGTCTGTGATTCAGAAGCAGACCTTCCGAACATGAGCGGTGGAGCAAACATTACCGCGTCAACCGCTTCTACATTCCTCAGCACACATCCGAACTGCCGCCTTCAATCAGGATGGAATTTTGAATGGGCACCAAGTGCAGCAGCAAACCCAGGAGACAACGTCGGTGCAGCTGGTGGCTCATGGACGCCGTTCCCTGCAACAAATGGAAGTGGTGTAGCAACTGCACAAGTACCAGCAGGTTCATCCGTTTGGGTTCGCGAGCAGATGCAGGCTAACTATGTTCCGTTCACGGGAGTTTCTGGTGGAAACGTATCAGCAGAAATTTACTGCTCCTCTGACGTAGAAAACTACGACAACTACGACAGCATTTCTTCTCCAGCATTTGCGACAACTTATCACTGCGTCGCATTCAACGCGCTTCCTGCTCCGAAATTGACTGTGGTGAAGACGGTTACGAACGACAACGGCGGAACGCTTGGTGTTGGCGATTTCCCACTCTTTATCGACGGCAATCCTACGACATCAGGAACTCCCGCTACAGTTTCTATCGGTGCGCACACAGTTTCCGAAACGAATGTAGCAGGATACGCGGCAACGTTTGGTGGCGATTGTGCAGCAAACGGCACCGTCACTTTGTCTGCAGGTCAGAACAAGACCTGTACGATTGTAAACAATGATATTGCACCGACCCTTAGCGTCACAAAGACTGTAACGAACGACAACGGCGGCGTGAAGGTTATCGCTGACTTTATCTTGAAGATTGCAAGCTCAATTGTTACATCGGGTGTTGCGAACACATTGAACGCAGGCACGTACACGGTGAGCGAAGAAGCGGCAGCGGGATACACAGGTACCATCGGCGGTGACTGTGCTTCAAACGGCACAATCACGCTTGCTATCGGTGAAAACAAAAATTGTACGATTGTAAACGATGACAACACTTCTTCACTCACGCTTAATAAGGTAGTGATTGATGACAACGACAACAACGGCACCACTCCCGCTTCAGCGTTTACTCTTACAGCAACTGGTGCAACAGGATTTTCAGGTGTAGGTCCTTCAGTCAACAGCTCAGGCGTTGTTTCATTCGACGCAGGTGATTACAATCTTTCTGAATCAGGACCTGCAGGATATGCGGCATCCGCATGGGTATGTACAGGCGGAACGCAGGTAGACGCTGACACCGTTACTGTCGGCCTGGGTCAGAATGTTATCTGTACAATTACGAACAACGATATTCCGCTCCCTGCATGCTCAAACGGTACAGACGATGATGGCGACGGTTTGACGGATTCAGCAGACCCTGGTTGTCACACTGACCTTCAGGCAAATAATCCTGATTCATACAACGCCAATGCAACTTCAGAAGGAAACGAATCAACGCTCGCTACCTGCTCTGACGGACAGGATAACGATGGAGATACATTTGTTGACCTGAATGATTCTGGTTGCAGTGGATACATTCCGAAAGTAATTGTTCACAAAACGGTAATTAATGACAACCTTGGTGGCACGAAAGGTCCTGCAGACTTTACATTCGACCTCTCATACACGACAAACAGCGGAACGACTTCGTTCCTCGACACCGCGTTTACGCCAATCAGTTCAGGTACAGGGCAAAACACGATTTTTGTTCTCCCTGGCACATTCACTGTTACTGAAGATCCTGTACAGGGATACACAGCAACGATGACAGGTGCATGCAGCGGTTCTATTGCAATCGGCGAGACGAAGCAGTGTTACTTCGCGAATAACGATCAAGCAACGACGGTCTTGGTGAAGAAAGTACTCGTGAATGACAACGGCAAGACGAATGCAACCTCGACGTTCTCATTCAAGTTGAACAATACAGGCTCTTCATACTTCTTCGACACGGTTGGAGAAGTGCTCCTCTCAATCCTTCCTGGAAGTTACTCTGTACTTGAAGATTCGAGCACGAACGCTGGTTACACCGTTACGCACTCTGAGTCATGCTCAGGAAGTTTGCTTCTCGGACAAACTGCAACCTGTACAATCACAAACAATGATAAGCCAGCGTGTGCAGACGGTATTGAAAACGATGTCCCGTCAGATGGTTTGATTGACCAAAATGATCCAGGTTGTTTCGTCGATAACGGTGACGGCGGTACGGTATATGATCCAAACGGACAGAGCGAAGGAAATGAAACTACGCTCGCTATGTGTACTGATGAATCAGACAACGACGGTGACAACCTTATAGACCTTGCGGACCCTGATTGCGCACCTTTCAAGCCTGTCTTGATTGTGAAGAAAGTACTTTCGTACGATGGGGAAATTCCTCCGACCTTCTTCAATCAGTTCAGCTTCTCTCTTAACGGAGGCGAAGCCCAAAACTTTGATTCCGAAGACGGAATGAACACACTCACTCTGAACACGGAAGGAACGCACACGATTGTTGAAACGGGAATTCCGTCAAACTGGGATTTCGGTTCCGTGTCCTGCCTCTATGACGGTCAATCAGCAGGCGAATCAATCACAAATGGTCATCAGATACTTGTTGATGCAGGTGATGTAGTCACTTGTACCTTCACAAACGTCTGGAATCCTGACTTCGATTGTTCAGACGGTTTGGATAACGACGGCGACGGTCTTTCAGACGCTGGCGACCCAGGCTGTCACTTGGACAATGACCCAAACAATCCGAATTCGTATTCACCAACATCGTTAACTGAAGTAAATAATCCAGGTAACGGCGGTGGCGGAGGCGGCGGTTCAGGTGGCGCAGACCCTCAGTTGTTCTCGAACGGCAGTAACGGTCCGTTCGTTCTCGGTGCTTCAATCGGCCCCAGCAACACCGACGGTGCAGGGGGAGTGCTTGGAGAAACCTGCGGTTTGTACATGGATAAATTCTTGAAGCGCGCTTGGTCAAAGAACGACCTTGAACAAGTGAAGAAACTTCAGGCATTCCTCAACAAATGGGTTGGTGCAAACCTTCCGATTACAGGTTTCTTTGGTCCGATGACCGAAGAGGCAGTGAAGGCATTCCAGGCATCAAACCCTGATTCAATCTTGAAGCCGTGGAATTTGACGTCGGCAACAGGCTTGGTGTACATCACCACTCTGCGCCAGATGAATCTTATTGAGTGTCCTGCTTTGAGCCTCGAATTACCGACACTTGTACCTTGGACTGATAACTAAACAGTCTTCCTACGAAAACCCCGCCCTAAAATAAAAGGGCGGGGTTTTCCTTTATATGTAGTAGACGCTAGAAGAGAAAGGTGTACGCTGTATACAGATTTACTCATTCTACTAACTATACAAAGATGCTTAGAAAATCATTGCTTGCGTTCGCACTTCTTCTCGCGTTCTCTGTTGCGGGAGTGGCATACGCTTCCCACTCATGGGGGAATTATCATTGGGCGCGGACCTCAAATCCGTTCACGCTGAAATTAGGCGACAACGTAACAAGTGTCTGGGATGCGTATCTTGCGGAAGCATCTTCCGATTGGAGCGCATCATCAGTATTGGACACCACTATTGTTGCGGGGCTCGTGAGTCCGCGACAGTGCAAAGGAACAACGGGAAGAATTGAGGTCTGCAATGCTGCGTATGGAAACAACGGCTGGCTTGGCATTGCCTCAATCTGGGCGGACAGTAACGGTCATATCACCAAAGGAACTGCGAAGATGAATGATTCGTACTTCAATACTGCTTCCTATAATGCTCCTGCATGGCGCCGTCTGGTGATGTGTCAGGAAGTTGCGCACGCATTCGGACTCGCGCACCAGGATGAGGCATTCAACAACGCGAACCTCGGCTCCTGTGTGGATTACACGAACGACCCTGACGGCGGAGCGGGTGGGGCAAGCGCAACCGATCCTGCAAACGAACATCCGAATGCGCACGACTTCGCTCAGCTTGAATTAATGTACGCGCATACGGATTCTTCCACTACGGTAGGGCAGTTGGCAGGCAAAGCCTTGGGCGCGGCACACGCTGCTCTTCAGGCAGGGAATGCGGAGCATCCTGAATTCGGTGTCGCTATCGGGCGCGACGCACAGGGGCGCGCAAACGAGTTTGCAAAAAAGGACGGCGATTTGACCCTTATCACACACGTCTTTTGGCTTCCTGGGGAAGGAGAAGACCACGAATAATGGTTACAAATTTGGTAAAAAACCGCCCAGTTGGGCGGTTTTTTTGTCTTGCCCCCTTGGCAAAACAGGCGTATAGTGGCGTAAGCCGCTCTTTTCCCGCAGGGAATTCGAGTGGCTTATTTTCTATGCCGACCTCAGTAGAACAGGAACTTGCAAAGGGGGCTCATCTTTCAATTATTTCCCTTGTTGACGCGCTTATTGAAAAAGCGCAGGAAAGTCGAGCCTCTGACATACATGTCGACCCAACCCCTTCTGGGGTAAAAATCCGATTTCGTATCGACGGTGTTTTGCAGGAGGTATATATATTTCCAAAAGAAATTCACGGAGAAGTGGTTTCGAGAATTAAAATTATTTCAGGACTCCGCACTGACGAGCATCAGGCAACGCAGGACGGTCGATTCCGCCTTGTATTTCCGAACATGGAGGAATTTGTTGATGTGCGCGTCTCAATCGCGCCCACGTATCACGGAGAAAATGTCGTTATGCGTCTTTTGTCAGACAAGGCAGCGAATTACACATTGGAGATGCTCGGATTTTCTGAGTCCGATGCGGCGAAGATTGTAAAAGCGGCGAAAAAACCGAGCGGTATGATTCTTTCTACAGGTCCGACCGGAAGTGGAAAAACAACAACCCTGTACACGCTCATTAAAATGTTGAATTCAAAAGAAGTTTCAATTGTCACACTTGAAGACCCTATTGAGTATGCGATTGAGGGTATCGAGCAGATACAGGTCAATCCGAGGAGTGATTTGACGTTTGCAAACGGTTTGCGCTCCATGCTCCGTCAGGACCCTGACATCATCATGGTCGGTGAAATTCGTGACGTAGAAACTGCAGCGATTGCGGTGAATACCGCACTCACGGGACACTTGGTACTTTCCACACTTCACACGAATGATGCGGCGACGACACTCCCACGCCTTCTGGATATGAAAATCGAGCCATACCTTGTGGCCTCTACCGTTTCGATCGCTATCGGTCAGCGTCTGGTGCGCCGTATTTGTCACACCTGTCGTGAAGCGTATAAACCAACGGAGGCGGAGAAAGAAAACTTGCTTTCGATTCTCCCTGAGCATCTGAAAGGGAAATTAGGCACGCTCTACCGTCACAAAGGATGCGAGAAGTGCAATATGACGGGATTTTCAGGAAGAATTGGTGTCAACGAAGTGCTGGTCATGGATCCCGAAGTTCGAGATGCGATTTTAAGAAAAGCATCTTCTACCGACATTCGTGCAATCGGCGTGAAAAACGGCATGACGACGATGTTTGAGGACGGGCTTGCCAAGGCTCTACAGGGGCAGACGACTGTTGCAGAAATACTTCGTGTCATCCATGAATAAATTTCTTGAATCAGTTAAAGCGTATTTTGCGCGTGAAAAAATAAAAGCCACAGTGAACGCTTCTCCGAAAAAAAAGACGGCACCGCTGTTTTCTATGTCAGTACGTTTTTCAGTGAAAGACCAAATGCTTTTTGCGAAGCGCCTTTCGTTTCTTATCAAGTCAAACGTACCAATTCTTGAAAGTCTCCACATATTGAAAGAGCAGTCGAAAGGGGGAGGCGCCCAGCGCGTGTATGAACGCCTTATAACCGACATTTCAAGCGGGCAGTATTTGCACGTTTCAATGAAGCGTTTTGGGAATACATTCGGCCACTTTGCTTTGAACATCATCAAGGTTGGGGAACTGTCAGGCATTCTTTCTCAGAACCTTATATATCTCGCGAATGAGCTTGAAAAGCGGTATGAGTTGAAGCGACGTATTACTGGCGCTCTCGTGTATCCTATCGTTATTACGCTTGCGACCTTGGGAATCACTGGGCTTTTGACGGTGTTTATATTCCCAAAAATAATGCCGATTTTTGCATCTCTTGCAGTTGAACTCCCGTTCACCACGAAGATGCTTTTGGCGATGAGTACGTTCTTGCAGAAACATGGCATCCTAACGTTCTTCGTCCTTGCTGCGTGCTGGTTCGCTCTGGCGATGATCATCCGTGCAAGCGAGAAGGTCCGTTTTGTATTCGACTACGCGTTTCTGAAAATGCCGATTGTCGGCACCATCATGGCCGCATACAACATGTCGAACTTTAACCGCACGCTCGGACTTCTCCTGAAAAGCGGTTTGAAAATTACCGACGCACTCTTGATTGTCGCGGAAACGACAGAGAATCTTGTGTACCGAAAAGAATATCTGGCACTTGCAAAATCTGCTGAGCGAGGGGAGCAGATTTCTAAAACGCTTTCAAAGCGCGCACCGTTCTTCCCCGCGATGACGACACACATGATAGCAATCGGCGAGAAAACAGGGTCGTTGTCTGACACGCTTTTGTATCTTTCTGATATGTATGAAGCCGAGCTGAACGATTTGACGAAAAATCTTTCTTCGATTCTCGAGCCTATTTTGATGCTTGTTATGGGTCTCGTTGTGGGATTTGTTGCCGTTTCCGTTATTGCTCCTATATATGAAATTACACAAAGCCTCCAGCGGTAACACGGTACGCGCATTTTCGATGATCGAAGTGATTGTCGTCATTGGGATTCTTTCGGTCATTCTAGGTACCGGAGCGGTTTTTATGACGGACGCGATTGGCCGTTCCGTGGCGCTCAATGAGCAGAACCTGATAGCAACTCTGCTGATGGGGCAGCGTACGAAAGCGCTTTCAAATATTAATCAGACTTCGCATGGCCTAAAGGTTGAAGCAGCTCAGTACACCTTGTTTGAGGGGGTTTCTTTTGTTGCGGGGACGAATAAGCGTTCGATAGCAAAAGGCGCGGGAGTGACGACTGGCGGTGACACCGAGTTTGTATTTGGACAGCTTTCTGGCACATCAACCGCGGCAGCCATGGCTGTGACTGATGGTGCAAAGACCGCGACGATTTCAGTTAATACCGAAGGAAGAGTAGAGTGGTAATTATGAAAAGAGGATTTCTTACAGTCGAAGTCGTCATCGCCCTTGCGGTTTTTACGATTATTATGTCGAGCGCCGTTTTGCTTTCGTTTAACGGTCAGACTGCTGGTTTGGATACTGAACTCACGAAGGAAACCGTATACCAAGCACAATCATCGTCCCAAACTGATCTCCAGCTTGCTTCCGTTGCTACAGGGTTCAATGCACTTTCCTCGACGGTGAACGTAAACGCAGGCTATACGCGTACGGTAACCAATTCTTCCCCGTGTCTGAAAATCACCGACACTTCCTTCAGCACATCTACGGAAAAAAACAGAGCGCTTTCCGCGGGGATAGTGTCGGCAGTGGCTAGCATTCAAAACGCACTTGCCTTGGGGGGCGGGTGCGACCCGTTTCCTCCGAGCACGGAATGGGATAACCCTGATTCTTTGGGCTCTGTTGATGTTTCCGGCGCAGACGGCACCGGTGTCGACGCGCAATGGTTTAACGGCCATCGCTACGCGTTTGTAACAGCAGACCCTTCTTCAGGAGGAAATGAAGACTTTTATGTGTTCGGCGTTGACGACCCTGAAAATCCGACTGATCCTGCTGTGGGAGAGTTGAACACGGGGAACGGCCTCTATGGCATTGATGTTGCTGGGCAGTATGCGTACGTCATTCAAAACGACAACGAAGACCAGCTACAGGTCATCGATATTTCCGATCCTGCGAATCCTAGCGTAGCGGCCGAGCTGACACTTGCAGGTGTCGATGGCTCAGGCTCATATCCCGAAGGTTGGAGTATTGCTTACTACGACGAGCGCGTGTACATCGGGCTCAGAGAAACTGCAGGTCCCGAGTTTCATGTTATCGATGTTTCAAATCCTCAGGTGCCAGTTCAGCTCGGGTCTCTTGAAGTTACGCATAACATTAACGACATTGTTGTATCGGGTAATTACGCGTACCTCGCGACCTCTGCAGATTACGGCGAATTAGTTATCATCGATATTTCTAATCCCGCTTCACTATCCCTCCCGCCTAATTTTTCGACCCCAGGAACGATGAATATGAAATTTAATGCTCGCACACACGCTGCGACTCCTGCAGAGAGCACTGAAGACGGGTGGTCGGTTGATGTTGCTGGTGGGATTGCGTATTTGGGTCGGGCACGGGTAAACGGTTCAACAGAGAGGGACTACTACGTCCTTGATGTTTCTACCCCCTCATCCGTCGCACTGCTGGGCTCTTTGAAGATGGGACTTGGGCCGAACAGTGAAGTTTCGGATACCAAGGTTCGTGGTCGCTTTGCCTATCTTTCAACTACCGATAGTAACGAACCGTTTTTCGTGCTGAATATCGAAGATTCCGCAAATCCTGTTGTGCAGAGCACCTGCGGCCTGAATTTCTCGCAGGTAACTCGCGGTCTTGCGTACCTCGACAACTACGTGTTTGCGGTAAACCGCTCAAACGATATATTGCGTATCATTTATGATTTACCTTCAGCCTGCACGCCATAAGTCGCTCCGCGGAATTTCGCTCATTGAAGCGGTTGTATATCTCGCGTTGGCGACATTTTTGGTGACGGGAGTGGTTGTTGCCAGCTACCCGCTGTTCACGAATACTGAACGACAGAGTAAATCTACTGTCCAAGAAATGGAGGCAGCAAACGTGACGCAGAAAATTCTGAACATTTTAAATTCCGCCACTTCAATCAGTGCTCCAGTTGTCGGCGCTCAGGGATCCTCGCTCACCACCGTTACCCCGTTGGGGACAGTAACGGTTACCAATACAGGGAATGAAATAACAGTAAACCGTGGTTCGGGAGCGATTCCAGTGCATTCCGACCGCGTCGCAATGACAGGACTGAATTTTTCGCGCATTGCAGGAGGTGTAGGTGAACCCGACTCTCTGGTTTTTGTCTTTTCCGCAAACGGAGTTCCGATATCTGCTGTTACCCGTTATGTCAAAAACTAAGATGCAGAAAAACAGAACAGAGCGTGGGTTTTTCGCTCTTATCACCATCACCATTCTCGGCTTGGTGTTTCTTTTTGCGGTGTTGACGCTCGCACAGCAGGGAATTATGGGCAGGTTCATGCTTCTTGATGTAGAAAATAAACTGAAAAGCGAAGGTCTGGCGGAAGCTTGCGTGCAGGCGTCGCGGATTGCGACCGTGAATGATCCTCAGCGTGCAATCAGTAACCTTTCGGTTGCGGTCGGGACACAAACCTGCACGGTCGTTTCTCTTACACCCAATACTCCAGCGTCAGGGGAGAGTAGAGTGCGTGCGCAAGGGGTAGTAAACGGTGCCACGACGAATATTGAAGCGATTATTGACTCTGATACGGGCGACGTAACCGCTTGGGAGGAGCTCTATGCTCTTTAAATTAGAAAACAAAAGTTGATTGATTTCAAGTAGCAGGGCATGCTATGGTATTCCGAGAAAAGCTCTTTAGATAAGCCATTATTTAGTTATTTATAATATGTATTTATGAAGAAAAAAACTGTTCGAGGTTTCACTTTGATTGAAATCCTCATCGTTATCGGTATTATCGCGATTCTCGCAGGTGTCGTTTTGGTTGCTATCAACCCGGCTCGCCAGTTTGCACAGGCAAATAACAGTCAGAGAACTTCAAATGTGAATGCGATATTGAATGCCGTGGGTCAGTACATTGCAGACAATAAAGGTGCACTACCGTCTGTAATAACCACTTCTACGACAACTATTGCAAAGACTGGTGGTATTGACCTCTGTGCAACATTGGTCCCGACTTATCTCCCTTCTCTCCCTGTTGATCCGACCGTTACGGCGGGCGCTGTTTCAGATTGTAGTTCAGCGTACACGACGCTTTACTCAATAGTGAAAGATGGAAATAATCGCGTAACTGTAGTTGCTACCGAGACTGAACTCGGCGGAGCAGACATCCAGGTCACTCGTTAATCGATTCCACTCGATTCAAAAACCGCCCTGAGCTTGTCGAAGGGCGGTTTTTTGTTGGAATATCCGAGGGCTTGCATATTCTAAAAAAGGGGTTATAATACGAAGCATGTCAAAAAACATGATGGAAGCAACTATCGTCACCGCTTCACGTCCACACTCGAGAAGCATGCTTACTGCGTCAGCGCTCTTGCTGTTGGCGACCGGATATGCAATTCAGCAGAATCCTATATATCGCAATTTTGTAGAAGGTTTTTCAGTATCTCGGATGGTTGATGCAGCGCGCGCACCACGAGAGAAAGCAGGTATTATTCGCGAAGTAACGCCAGCAATTCCTGTCGAAACCGCAGCTCAAGTTGACGCGCGAATTATTCAGGGTTTTGTAGAAATGCAGGCTGAACGCGACGCCGAGGCACGTGCTCTTGCTGCAAACCCTGTCCACTCTTCAGACCCCTTTGCAACACTTCCACGTTCCGTTACTGCGCGTTACGAAAACGTAGTAGGTGGTGATGGAGTTTCTCGCAGACGTGTTGTCGGTGAATTCAGGCTCCCTGCACGTCCGCGCCGCGTTGAAGTGACTACTGTTTCCACGGCACCACTAGAAGGCGCACAGGTTGACCTCCTTGGAGAGAGAGGCGAATAAATATCTTCCAGATGACAGAAAAACCGCCATTCTAGGCGGTTTTTTTCGTGATACCCTAGAAGTAGTGGGAGCACTTGCAAAATAGATTTTCCCGTGGTATAATAAAGTATGAACTTTTTAGAAAGAATAGTCAGCGAAATACGCGATTCTTTCATCCCGCATTCGGATAACGAATACAAGCCGCATTTTTTCCGCGTGAAAGCGGTTCTCGCGGTCGGCGCACTCATTGCAATCGTCGGTTTAGGAACGCTGCTTTTGCAACGCGCGATTCTTGAAAATACTGATTACCTAGCGGCAGTTATTTCTTCCGCAGTGGTTGAATTGACGAACATTGACCGTGCACAAAACGAACTCCTTTCTTTGAGAGTAAATCCTGTGTTGGAGCGCGCAGCACAACTGAAAGCAGAAGACATGGCGTCGAAAGGGTATTTTGCACACAATTCACCCGAAGGACTTACGCCCTGGCACTGGTTTAAAACCGCGGGCTACAACTTTGTGTATGCAGGTGAAAATCTTGCAGTTCGTTTCTACGATTCCGTGGACGTCGTTAAGGCATGGATGGATTCGCCAGGGCATCGCGCAAACATTCTGAACTCGCACTTTACCGAAATCGGTATCGGCGTTGCCGAGGGAGTGTTTGAAGGGCGTCCAACTGTTTTCGTGGTGCAAATGTTCGGCTCACCCGCATCTACTTTCAGTACATTTCCGACGAGCGTAACGAAGGCGACCACGATTCCGAAACCAACTCCAACCCTGCCAAAAACTGCATCAAGCACGCTTCCGAGCGCGCCTGTTGCTGTGAAGGGGGCTACAGTTGAAGACGCACATGGTGCAGAAGTCGCTGGTGAAGAAAAACACGGCGTTGACCATGATCACATTGAACAAGAAGAACCGTCTATTGTGTTAAATGACGACACGTTCATAGCCGTGAGAGCTGAAGCAGCGACGACTTCAGATTTGATTGCTCTTGCTACAACGGACGCAGGTATGCCTTTTATTCAGAAGCTTGTTACGTCGCCTAAATCTGTGGCGCAGTCGGTGTACATAGTACTTGCAACGATTATTGCGATTGGGCTCGTGTTGATGATTTTTATAGAAATGAAACGCCAGCACCCTGCAAATGTAGCGCTTGGTTTTCTTTTACTCTTTTTGATGGTCGGCGTTTTAGCGCTCGGGCAAATGCTGTTCCCAGGAGCACTTTTGGTTGTATAAATTTTAAGAGAGTCGCAGGGAGCCCGATGCAAAAAGCGGTCCTTGTGGTTTCCTGCCTGAAGAGGCGCGGAGGTATGCAGCTACACCTATCATAATGGCGTTGTCGCCCGTCAATTCTTTTTCAGGGAGAAATACTTCGGTGTCCGTGAAATCCTTTTGTACTAAATCCACCAGTCCACGACGAACGAGGTCGTTTGCCGACACACCGCCACCGATTAGGAATGAGCCAGGCATTTTTTCGGTGAGTGCACGGCGGGTTTTGATGACGAGCACATCGCGCACCGCGTCTTCAAATGCGTGCGCGATGTGCTCTTTGTCTTCTTCGCTAATTTTGTCCATCTTTTGAAGTTTGTACATCACTGCTGTTTTCAACCCAGAGAAAGAAAAATCACAGGTCGCGTCAGTCGCCATGGGGCGAGGAAAAATAATGTCGTTTTTGTCGCGTGCTCGCGAGCGGGCCGCAAGCGCCGCGATTTGCGGCCCGCCTGGATAGGCAAGATTCAAGAGGCGAGCGACTTTATCAAATGCTTCGCCCACAGCGTCGTCTTTGGTTTCGCCAATTCTTTCATACACAAACCACTCTTCCATAAGGACGAATTCAGTGTGTCCGCCTGAAATCAAAAGCGAGAGGAGAGGCAATTTCGGTGGGCGAAGCGAATAACCTTTGTCGACGGGTTCTAAAAGCGCAGAAACAATATGTCCTTCCATGTGGTCGATTCCCATCACAGGAATGTTCCACGCTTTCCCGATAGCTGATGCGAAACTGATACCTGTCCACAACGCAGGCTCAAGGCCTGGACCATGTGTAACCGCAATTAAATCTATCTCAGGGGTTTTTACTTCGTACAGGAAGTTTTTTATTGCATCTTTAAAACCTTGTTCGCGCACTTCATTCAACGCTTCTTCTTGCGACGGGGTAATGCCTTCTTCTTTTTCGTACAACCCCGCTTCAGTGAGCGCGCGAAGTGTGAGCGGAACAAGGTTTAACTGATGCTCGCGTTTCGCGAGGTTAGGGTATACGCCCCCGTATGCAGCGTGAAGATCAGCCTGTGAGAGAAGAGCATTTCCGAGGATTTTAAAGTGTGCGTTTTTGACGTCCCCCGAGCCTTCAAGGATGGTTGCTGCAGTTTCGTCGCAGCTGGTTTCTATAGCTAGGATTTTCATTGCAATCAGTGGTTTCAGTGGGTACTATATCATTCAGTAACTTTTGAATCATCATGGCAGACTTCACGCATTTAGAGGCAGGGGAAGGCGAGGCACCGAAGGATGGAGAGGTGAGTCCGCGAAAAAGGAAGATAGGGAAGAAAGCGGAAGCAAAGTGGAAAGCTGCTGACGGTCGTGCTGCGACAAGGGCTGGAAGGCAAGCATGGCGCGCTACTGCACACGATGTATTGCGAGGACGTTACGCTGAAGAAGAGGACGATTAATTTTTATGGGAGAAATGCCTGCTATCAAAGCCGTCGCGTTTGACGTTGACGGCACTCTTATTGATTCTTATGTGTGGGAGGAATTGCACGTGCTTTTCGGTTTGTCCCGCGAAGACAATGTGCGGTTGCACAGACTGTATGTCGATGGCGCACTTTCTTTTCGTGCAGTAACCGACATGATGGCGGATTTGTATCTTAAAAAAACACCAGGCATTACGAAAGAGCAGGCAGACAGTGTTTTTAAAAACTTCCGACTGCTTCCAGGTGCGAAAGAGGTCGCCGATGTTCTTCTAAAAAAATACCCTCTCGCCGTCATTTCTTCAGGACTCACAGATTACGTACGTTCTGTAGCCGAAGCGCTTGGCATACAGCATGCGTATTCATACACATCGTTTGTGTATACGGACGGTGTGTTTTCTGGAATTGCGTATAACGAAGATTCTGACGAGCTTCAGGCGAAAGTAAGAGCTCTCAAGGACTTCGGCGATAAAGTGGGTGCGAAGCCAGAAGAAATACTGTTTGTAGGAGATTCAATTAATGATATTGAGGGTTTTCGGTATACGGGACGCGGGGTGCTTGTTGGTAATGGCACAGAGGAATTGAGGGGGGCTGCATGGAAGCAGGTGAGTGTGCTTCCCGAGCTTTTGCATATTATTTAAATTACACAGTATTTAAATTGTCTAGTATTTACATGCGGAATGTGTGGCGTGTATATATGTCACTATGTTACCATGGTAACATAGTGACATAGGTGTGATATGGTATTGGTAGTTGTTGTGTAAAAAACGGCGAGGTACGCTACACTGTTTCCTGATATGAATATGCATACACGAAGCGACCTGTGGGTATGGATGGATGTTGAAATGACGTCCTTGGCAGATGTGAATACGGATCAAATTATTCAGGTTGCAACGGTGATTACCGACAAAGAATTGAACATTGTTGCTGAAGGCCCTGAAATTACAATCCACGCGGACAGAAGCGCATTTGACCGTATCACTCCCGAAGTGAAAGCGCTTCATGAAAAGAGCGGAGTTTTAGAAGCGTCTGTTGCAAGCGTCGTGACCCTCGCTGAAGCAGAAAAAGAATTGTTCTCATTCATTTCTGAACACGCAGAAGCAGGAACAGCCCCACTGTGCGGAAATTCTGTACACATGGATAGAATGTTTTTGAAAGCACAAATGCCGACGGTGTATGACCACCTGTTTTATAGAAACATTGATGTTTCAACTCTGAAAGAACTTGCACGCAGGTGGAAACCTGAGCTGTATGACGAGTGGCAAAACATGAAAGGGGAGAAAGCGCATCGCGCGAAAGAAGATATTCTTCGCTCTATTGAGGAGTTGAAATACTACCGCACCAAACTCCTTTCCCTCTAAGTGCCCACGCAAAGTGCTATACTTAGTATAGCACTTTAGTCGGATGAGCGGGATTTCGCGTCGGCAACTTCTATGTCTTGACGCCCGCTTCTTTCAAAAGCTCTTTGAAGCGAGGGGTAGTTTCGCATTTCTTCAACAAGCGTGCGGCGCGAACCATCTCCGTCGTCGTAATACGGCTCAAAGATCTCAGGCCACCAATTTGAAAGAGCAACAATAGCTTCACGTTCTGTACGCGACAGCCTTTGACCATGCCCAGAATTTCTGAGTAGCCAATACACCTGTGCTTCTGCAAGATCAGGGGCTATCTTTTGGTCGCCCTCGCCCTGGAGCTCAAGTATGGCAGCGCTCACTTCTCTCCCGAGCTCGTTTTCACTCGCCAGGAATCTGCCTGCAGCAAGCTCGTCGCCGAAATGGGTTTCTCCGACCCCCGAAGTTCGCGCGCGCAAATCGGCAAGCACTATTTCAGGAAGGTGTGAAATATTTTGCTCAGCAAGTCGTTGTCGTTCTTCACGCGTCGCAGGAACCGTTTTCACAAGCGGCAATAACAGACCTGCAAGTACTGCTCTTCGTGGGACGCGTGGAACCAGGAGTTTTTGTTTTTCGAGATCCACAGGTATAGGAGAAATCCTACACCCGCTATTTTTGTTTACGCGATTCTATCCACTTCTTTTTAAACCAGGGTAGCGAAAGCGTTGAAAGAAGAAAACCCGTGCTCGGCACAAACGCATTCAAGTAAGGATTCGGTGCCTCTACTACAAATAGTGCGAGAAGCACGACTACGTACGTCATGACCGCAATAAGGATCTTGCGTGCTAGGCTCACCTCCCACGCTTTATCAGTCTCGACTTTTTTATTACGTTCTTGAATTGCCGAGATCTCTTTTTCAATTTCTTCAAGATTCATATCGAGTGGGCGATACAGGATTCGAACCTGTGACCCTTCCCACGTCAAGGGAATGCTCTACCAACTGAGCTAACCGCCCGAAGTTTGTACAATATCGTGCAACAAAATTCCTTGCAACCCCAGTGGTATTTGGTTAGAATTCGAAACTTATGTCTACAGAGCGCGATAGAAAAAGAACACGCACGAGGAAAACTGCTGATCAAAGAGAGCCGAAAATCACTCCCGTGGCAGCTTCAAAAATTCTAATCGAAGAAGCTGCATTTCAAATTCCAATCACAGACGCTTTTTCCTTCCCTAGGTGTACGCCGCGTGAACTCGGTCCCCGAGAGGGCAAGGACCCTGCGTACATCTGGTCAGATGGGCTTTCTGAAGATTAACCCACAGTTCTACTGCGCCTTTCTTGACGTCCCAAATGATGGGCGTACACTTTATAGAGGTATGGCAACAGCTTCCTCTATCGGAAAAGAACGGCAGGGTGGAAGTTATTTGAGGACTGACCATGGGGAGCAAAAGGGCATAAGCCACAGAAAAGGTGGACGCGGTGTGTGGAATGCCAGGATGCGGGAAATAGTGAAAACATGGAAATCTGGAACACACGCAATTCCAGCGTCATTCACACCCAACGAACCGCGTAAGCACTAACTTCAGTGATTGTTCTTTATCCAACCGACACGATCTACGGTCTTGGTGTTGATGCAACCGACGCCGAGGCTGTTTCGCGTCTTTTTGAATTAAAGGGACGCAATGAGAACAAGCCAATTTCTATTGTTGTTTCTGGTATAGAAATGATGCGTCAGTACGCTGAAGTTACACCTCTTGCTGAGAAGCTTACGGTGAAATTTCTTCCTGGGAGACTCACTATTGTTTTGAAAGCAAAAAATCTTCCTGACAATCTGACTGCGGGGACGGGGACTGTGGGTGTTCGTATTCCGAATCATCCCGTGCCGCTGCGCCTCGTGCGTGAGTTGGGGAAGCCGATAACAGCAACTTCAGCAAATGTTGCAGACCAACCGACACTTTCGTCACCGAAAGAAATACGTGCGCAATTTGCAGAGCGCGCGGGGATGATTACGGAGGTAATCGATGAGGGTGTGTTGCCCGACTCTCTACCCTCAACAGTTGTTGATGCGCGCGGAATTCAACCTATTATTCTAAGAGAAGGAGCAGTGCCCGCCGAAGCCGTACTAGGGAATCTTTGACAATTATACTTTTTCTGCTATAATATATAAATGGCAGAAAGAAGGGAGCGCCGACGCCCAACACCAGTTTTGAACGTGTAAGAAAGTCATATTGAACACGACGCAAGCGAAATTGCGTGTGTAGTCACGTTTGTCTATAAACAAAAATACATAACGTTTCGTTTTGTAATAGAATCCTGGTCCCGAGGTAATTTACGACTACGTCGAAACGACGGAGGAAAGATGATAGACAGCGCAGAGCTTGCAGGATTGGTTCGCGACTATGCAAAACAGCAAATTCTTCAGTACGTAAAAGACAGGTTTTCTAAATAGAGTAACGCGCGCGTTTCGCGTTTTATTTACTGAACTCTCCTGGTTGTGGGGCGGTTCCGATTTTTCCTATGAGCATGTTTCGAGCGGTTTTGACGGCGTCGTAGAAAGCTATCAATAATAGAATAACGACCATTTGGCGAAGTACGAAAAGAGCAGTGGAATCTACTCCGAACCCAGAAATTGCGGCAGTCTGCATGAGATAGACTCCAATCCCTGCAACGCCCGCGTTTATGAACATGAGTATCTGCGAGTGTGGGTTCGTGATACCCGCAAGGAATACCAGAAGAAGCACGATACCGATACCGACGTACACACTAAGGGGTAAGAGGCTGCCAAACAGGGGAAGCGCGATTGCGTAGATTACGGCGGACGCAATAAACATGTTGCGCACCGAATCACCATAATAGTGAGGGATATTCTTTTTCTTCATAAAATCAGGGGTCTGCCAGTCGGTCTCGTTCATATGCATTATGGTATCACTTATGGGCAGGCAAATTTCTTCTAGTGTTAAAATCGTCGGTTTGTAATACTACTGAAATTGTTGCGTGATTGCCGAAAAGTAGTTAAATGGGTGTATGGCGGGTGAGTATATTCGAGTGTCTGATATTCAAGGAATACGTGCCTTTCAATTCGGCAAACATATATTTGATGCCGTCCAGGGGGTGTTTGTAGGCGCCTCACAAGATGTTGTATATGCAAAATCGTTTACGCCAGGGAAGGTGTTATCTCTAGAGCAGGGAAAGATTGATTTGTTCCGCACATGGCTTCAATCTGCCCGCTCTGAACAGTAGGCTAAAATTATTTCTTTTCTTTTCTTTTCTTTGATAAGGTGTAAATAACTAATTGGCAATTACGTTCGAGTGTTTTCGGATACCCTTAGCTCAAAGTGTAAAGTTTACTTTCGAAGGATTTTTTCTATCGGTCTGCCTTTGGCTAGTTCGTCGACAAGTTTATCCAAATAGCGTATAGCCTGCATAGTGGGCTCTTTGATGTCTTCGACGCGAACGCCGCACACAACGCCGTTAATTAATTTTCGCGAGGGGTTTATTTTCGCTTTCGCAAAGAAGGTTTTGAAATCAGTTTGTTTTTTTAAATGCACCTCGAGTTGTTTTTGCGTATACCCCGTAAGCCAGCGAGTGACTTCATCAACTTCAGCTTTTGTGCGTCCTTTTTTCTTTACTTTTGTAATGTACAAAGGGTATACGCGCGCGACGCTCATTGTGTAGATTCGATGGTTTTTTGAGGCGGTTTTCATTCTTCAATTGCAGAAAAAGTGGTCACGAATCACTAAGTATTCTACTCCCAGGGGGAGTAAAATACTAAGTGTTCTCTGCCCCGCCTCAGCTGTTTTGTCTGCTGACAAAACATGCCTCCGTCCGTCACAAAGTACAAAAAGCCGCCAACTGCTTGGCGGCTTTTTGTACTTTGTGACCCCACGGAGAATCGCTTCTTACAGAAGCAGTACGGGTTTCGCATTCGTATTGCTCACTCATATGCTCAACCACCTTCGATTCTCCAGACGCGAGCAAAGCAGTTTGCTCGCTTGAGTTCATGTATACAAAAACCGCCACAAGGCGGTTTTATGAATCATGACCCCACGGAGAATCGAACTCCGATTTCATCCGTGAAAGGGATGCGTCCTAGCCGTTAGACGATGGGGCCGAGCGAGAAGGAAAATGAATCGTGTACGAATTCATTTTCTTCGAGCGAGGCCACTCAAACGTGAGCAGAGCTGCACGTTTGGCGGGCTGAGTTATCTGCTTTAGCAGATAAGGGCTTTTTCTAAGCCGAGGTTTTGCGTGAGCAAAACTGTTTCAAGAAGGCCACTCAAACGTGAGCAGAGCTGCACGTTTGGCGGGCCGATCCTTCTGCTATCGCAGAAGGCGCTCTTTATGAGCCGAGCGGCTTCATTGCATGAAGCCGTGGCTTGAAATATAGCATTTTGATTGAAAAATGCTAGAATCGCGAAGTTGCATCCAAGGAGAGGTGGCTGAGTGGTCGAAGGCACCACACTCGAAATGTGGCGTATGGGAAACTGTACCGAGGGTTCGAATCCCTCCCTCTCCGCTCTATGATTCAAAACGAACAAAAAGTATCGGAACAGCAATTCGTGTATATACTCTTAGGTTTTGCGTTGCTTGACGTATTACTTATAATTTTCGGCGTTACGAGTATTTATTTTTCCCTCATTCCCGTAGAGGTGGTAGCAGGAGTGTTTGTCCTCGCGGCATTTTTGGCGTCGGTAGTCGTGGTGCTGTACGTTTCTCATCTCTCAAAGCTCGCTGAACGTTTTTGGAAAGAGTTGGCAGCTGAATACGGGTACACGTATGTTTGGAAGCCGTACTTTCAAAATGATGCATTGATGTTCCGTGAAGGTCACAATAAATCAACCACACACGGACTTATGGGAACGATTGAGGACCGCGCTTTTCGATTTTTTCAATACAGCTACCAAAACGGTTTTGGTAAATCTGCCGAATATAGGTTCTACTCCGTGTTCGAAGTAGTGTTTTCGGGTACCTTCCCACACTTCTATCTTAATAACACGCACAACAAAAGCCTTTCGGGAATAAAAGAGTTTTTCCTTCCTCGTGTTTCACCACCCCCAGGATTCAATCAAAAATTCAGATTATATGCTCCAAAAGGGTACGAACGAGAAGCATTTGAAATTCTGACCCCAGATGTGCTTGCAGTATTAGATGTGGACGAATGGAGGCATGATATAGAGCTTGTCGAAAGCAAGCTTTTCGTCTTTTCGGAGCAAAGAATTAGATCCAAGGAAGAGTTAGATGTCGAAATGGCACGTCTTCACAGATTAGTAAAAGTACTTAGCCCTAATCTAAATCGTATTACACTCGTTCCAGTTGGAGATCTTACTCATAAACTTTAAAAATTATGTCGCACTCGTACAAATACTTCACAGTCATTTCCGTATTTTTTGTTACGGTCCTTTTGATATCAAATATTGTTTCGACAAAAATTACCGACCTCACCTGGTTTGTATTTGATGCGGGCACTCTTCTGTTTCCGTTGGCGTACATCCTCGGAGACGTGCTGACCGAGGTCTATGGATTCAAAAAAGCGCGTGCGGTTATCTGGATGGGCTTTTTCTCAACGTTCCTCCTCGCGCTAATGACGTCAATTGTTGGTGTGCTCCCGCCAGCAGCTGATTGGGCGCATCAAGCGGCATATGAAGCAATTCTTGGCATGACACCTCGTATTGTTCTTGCAAGTCTTGTCGCATATTTTCTTGGCTCCTTCGTGAACGCGATCATACTGGCAAAAATGAAAGTAATGACCTCAGGAAGACATCTGTGGGCGCGCACCATTGGTTCATCTGTGGTAGCGCAGGCTCTTGATACAACCTTGTTCGTTGCAATTGCGTTTTGGGGTATTTTGCCGAACGAACTCCTGATCTCTATCGCAGTTTCAAACTACGTCTTCAAGTTGGCAATTGAAATTCTTGCCACTCCAGTTACGTATCAAGCCGTCGCGTTTCTGAAAAACAAAGAAGGAGTTGACCATTACGACCACGATACGAAGTTCAGTTTTTTCCATAAGAACTGATTTCCACACGAACGTTCGGGCGACCTAAGGGTGCTGTAGTGTGGTGGTACGATACTCCTAATGAAGCCCGCACCGCTTTTGGGCATGCTTTCGTTGTTCGCACTCCTCTGTGTCGGCCTTATAGGTGGTATGAACGCCCTGACCTCAGGAGATGCGTTAACCGCAAACACTGTCGGTGCGCTTGGTGTTTCCTCGTCAACTCGACCTGCAGGATGGGATCCGAGTCGGCAAGTAGGTGAAGACGGTGGTGAGAGGACGAATGAACCGATGGGTTCTGACACTGATGACGAAGACGTTGCCACGACAACCATAGACCTTAGTAACATTCAGATTCAGCTTCCTGATTGGTATGTTCCGATAGTTATTCCAACGTCGACACCACCAACTGGAACTACGGTCGTGCAACCACCCGTTCAGCCAAACGACTCCGCGCCACGCGTTTTGATTACGCAGCCTGTTCCTGTGCCCACGCCTGTTCCTGTGCCACGGGATACTCCCGCAACGAGTACGGGAGCACTCCCTGGTGTAGAGCGTACTCCAGAGAATACAGGCGCGCAGGAGATGATAAGTGATATCGGTGCATCACTTCGACAATTCCAGCGCGAGGTGAGAAGAGTAGAAAATGCCGTACGCGACCGTGTGACGCGAGAAGTAGAAAACGCATTCGACAAAGCGCAACTTTCTACTCGAGAGCCAAAAGAACCATCAACGCGCGCGTTTGATGTGGACGAGCGTCGGAGGCGTATTGAAACGCTGACTGCAAAACTTTCTCAAGATGTACGCTCCACCATCGCTTCAGGCGACGAACGTGTAGGAGCAAACGAACTGCAACCAGTGTTGAAGTCGTCACTTGATGAGCTCCGCTTGCTCATTAAAGCTGACACGGGTGTTGATGTGGACCTCTCACCGTCCGCACGCACGGTCCTGGAGGTGGTTTCGGAAAACACCGAGCAAGTGTCAAAGGCACGGGAAGAACTTTTGGGTCGTGGCGGTCTTGGTTTGTACGAAGACGTAGACAGGGACGGTATTTCAAATTACGACGAGCAAAACATATACAACACGGATCCCCAGAATGCGTATACTTCAGGAAGTTTCCTGACGGACGGCGAACGCGTGCTTCTTGGCTTTAACGTGCTTACGACGGATGTTATACAGGTTCCTGTTGAATCTCCAAAAGTTGCAGGGGAAGTAGCAGAAAATGTGTTCGAGGTTCACACGATTAATGTCACATTGAAACCTTTTGATTCTGAACCTGACACGAGTGGGGCTGTAAAATCCGACATATCCTCGTTACCTGCGTTTAAGGAAGAAGTTACGTTTTCAGGACGCGCGCTTCCAAACAGTTTCGTCACATTGTATGTGTTTTCAACGCCCGTAGTTGTTACAGTGAAAGCAGATGCAAGTGGTGCATGGAGTTACACCTTAGACACCGAGCTTGAGGATGGCAATCACGAGTTGTATGTTGCCACCGTTGACGCAGGTGGACGTATTTTGGCAAAAAGCCCTGCAGTGCCGTTCGTAAAGCGTGCGGAAGCTGCCGAATTTACTCCGCTTTTGATACCCGAAACTCCTGAAGTCACTCCGCTTTCGCTTTTGCAAAGTAACTTAACCCTTGTCGGTGTCGTGGCGTTTGTCGTATTTGCCTTGATTGCCCTCATTATTCTCGGAGTGCTTCGTGCAGGTCCCAAAGATCCGACTGTAGCTGTATAACGGAATGTCTCTTTTTGATACCCGAACACTTTCGCGCGGTTTAGCAAAAATATTTGCAAATCCACAACTGTGGCTCACCGTTTTTGTCGCAGTAGCGATTTTTGTTTCATTTATATATATTGCAAATCGTTTTTCAACGATTGCACAAGATGCGCAGGACAGGCTGGTAAATGTGCGCGTGGGATCTCTGCAAGATGCATTCGCACCGCTGTCGGCCCTCTACATACGCGACCCTGAGAAACTTTCTCTCTACATGCGCGACATGGCGGATAGAAATCCCACCATCGTCGAATTTCTTGCAGTCGAAAAAATAGGGGACGCATGGATAATTACATCGGCACTGAATGAGGCTCAGCGAGGGACTAATTTAGTGGGATATGACTTCGTACTTTCGCTTGCGGTTGCCGAGCCAGAGCAATCGTTTACCGTTGAAGAGGTTCTTGGTGGAAAGCGTTTTTTTAGAACCGCGCGCGCCATTCTTTCTGAAGATAAACAGACGCTCGGGGTCCTTCTCACACGCCAAAGCCTCTCTGAGGCCGACCGACAGATAGCAGGCAATATTCAAACGAGCTTTTTCATTTTATTTGGAATTCTCTTATTGCTCCTGTTTCTCTTTTTTCATCACGCACGCATTATTGACTACACAGAGCTCTATCGCCGTTTGAAAGAAGTTGACCAATTGAAAGACGATTTCGTTGGTATGGTGTCGCATGAGCTTCGTTCTCCGCTCACAATTATTCGTGGGTATGTAGCGGAACTAAAAGAAAAAGGTGTCCATGCAGAAAATGCACCTGAGCTCTTGAAACGCATTGACGACGCTGCGCAGGCGCAAAACATGCTGATTGCAGACATTCTAGACGTCGCACGCATTGAGCAGGGAAGACTGGAGTACGCAATAAAAGATTTTGATCCCGCATCAGTTATACAGTCCGTAGCCGAAGGCCTGACTCCTGCTGCAAGCGCGAAAGGGCTTGCCGTAGCGGTTCAGGTGCCGTCAGGCGTTCTGATTACGGCGGATGAGGGACGATTGCGTCAGGTAGTGACGAACTTTGTTTCAAACGCCGTAAAGTATTCCGACAAAGGAGAAATAACTATCAGTGGGAAGAGTGATGGCAAGAATTTTGTCTTGCGTGTATCCGACACGGGTATTGGTATGAGTGCGGAAGATGTGAAAAAACTTTTCGGAAAGTTTTACCGTGTGCCAGGCGACCGCGTAAGAAAAGAGGTGGGCACGGGCTTAGGTTTATGGATCACCAAACAGATTGTGGAAGCAATGAAAGGTACGGTTTCCGTAGAATCAATTCAGGGCGTTGGTTCGCATTTCATTGTTACCCTTCCGCTAGCCAAGTAACAGTCCTGAAGGGTATACTAGGCGCATTCAGATACATATATGGCGCATAGTGATGTAGCGAAAGATTTAGCAAAACAGGCTGGCGAGATAATAAAGAAGAATTTCACTCTGAACTGCAACCAGGAGTGGAAAGATAACAACACGCCTGTTACCGCAACCGACCTCGCTATTAATGATTTGGTACTCAAGGCACTCAAGGATGCCTACCCTGAGCACAGCGTTCTTTCCGAAGAAGGCGATGATTTCTCTGAAAAAAGCGAATATGTATGGATTTGCGATCCTGTCGACGGCACACACAATTTCTCACACGGTATTCCCACTGCAACGTTTGCGCTTGCATTGACACAATCAGGTACACCTATACTTAGTGTTGTATACGATCCGTTTCTTGACCGTATGTTTACGGCAGAAAAAGGCAAGGGGGCCTTCATGAACGGAAAGAAGATACACGTAACGGAATCCGCGACCCTTCAGCGGACGGTGGTTGGTATGGGGAAACTGAAAGAGGTTAGGAATTTGCACCCGCTTTTGGAAGCAATAAAAGCGCACGGCGGAACTTCAATTGTCGGTCTTTCTATTCATTACATGAGTGCCTTGGTTGCGGCGGGGGAATTTTCTGCGTCTCTCTTTGGTGGTCGCTCCGTGTATGACATGACCCCGTCGAAATTGCTGGTTGAAGAGGCGGGAGGAAAGGCGACCGATCTTTTCGGAAACGTGCCTGAACGCTTTGACCGCGATCAGGAAGGGCAGTTATGTTCAAGCACTGTTCTTCATGGCGAGATTATGGCACTTTTAAATAAGGTGTCGCCCGTGAAATCTTAATAACATTAAAGACTATTTATGATTGTTACCACAAAAGAATTGTTTGCAGCGGCATACGGAAAGTTTTCAATCGGTGCGTATAACATCAACAACATGGAGCAGATTCTCGGTCTGTTCCGCGGGAATCAGCAGTCAAAAGCTCCATTCATACTCCAGATATCGCGAGGCGCAAGAAAATACGCAGGAAAACAAATCTTGGAAGCGCTGATTCGGGAATGCGACAAAATGTTCCCTGATGTGATTTTTGCGGTGCACCTGGACCATGGTGATGAGGATTCAGCGCATGATTCAATTGATTCAGGCTTTTATTCGAGCATCATGATTGATGCCTCGATGGAGTCGTTTGAAAAGAATGTTGAAATCACTAAACGTGTCGTAGACCATGCGCACGAAAAGGGAATTCGTGTGGAAGCGGAAATAGGGCAATTGGGAGGAGTTGAGGAACATATTGCCGTCGATGAAGCGAACGCACACCTGACTGATGTTGAAGAAGCAAAGAAGTTTGTGGAAATGACGGGATGCGACAGCCTTGCCGTTGCGGTCGGCACCAGCCACGGCGCGTACAAATTCTCTGGCTCCCAGAAGATTCATTTTGACCGCCTGCAAGAGTTGAATAAAGCATTGCCTGGATTGCCAATGGTCATGCACGGTTCGTCGTCAGTTCCGCAGGAGGAGGTGCAACGCATTGAAGCGGCGGGAGGAAAATTGTCGGGAGCAAAAGGTGTTAATGAAAATGATTTGCGTGACGTGCATAAGTACGGCGTTGTAAAAATTAACATTGATACCGACGGGCGATTAATCTGGACCTCTGTTCACCGCGAATATTTACGCGATAAACCTGCTGGTATCGATTTGCGAGACCCGGGCAAACAGTACATGGAAGAGTATGCGAACTTCATCGCGCACAAAAACGAAGTCTTCGGCTCAGCGAATCAAATAGACGCAGTAAAGGAACTTCTTAAGAAATAAAAAACGCCCCGAATGGGGCGTTTTTGTTTATGTGCCGTGTTGCCAGCTGTCGAGGTAGTGTTTTTGCTCTTCTGTAAGTGTGTCGATTGAAACGCCCATGGAGTTGAGTTTGAAGTCAGCGACACGCTTCTCAATTGCTTCGTCGATGTCGTATACGCGTGCGGAAAGTTTCCCGCGGTTCTCAACAACCCATGAAGAGGCGAGGGCTTGCGTGGCAAAGCTCATATCCATAACGGATGCAGGGTGACCTTCTGCCGCGGCAAGGTTTACCAAGCGTCCTTCGCCGATAACGTAAATTCTTTTCCCTTTGACCAAGAATTCATCAACGTTTTTACGCACATTTTTCGTGACTTTCTCAGCCATTGCCTCGAGCGCCTTGAGGTTAATTTCGACGTCAAAATGGCCTGAATTGCAGAGAATTGCCCCGTCTTTCATAAGTGGGAAATCGTCCTTATCTATAACGTTTATGTCGCCCGTAAGAGTGCAAAATATGTCTCCTTTCTTAGCCGCCGCTTCCATAGGCATGACTTCAAAGCCGTCCATAACGGCTTCTAAGGCCTTTATAGAGTCGATTTCGGTCACGATAACGTGGGCACCCATACCGCGGGCACGCATGGCAAAACCCTTACCGCACCAGCCGTAGCCGCCGACCACAACCACTTTTCCTGCAATCAAACTGTCGGTTGCACGGATAATACCGTCCAAAGTGGACTGGCCTGTACCGTAGCGGTTATCGAAGAGGTTCTTTGTTTTTGCATCGTTTACGGCAACAACAGGGAGCTTTAGTGCGCCGTCTTTTTCCATCGCACGAAGGCGAATAACACCCGTTGTTGTTTCCTCCATTGAGCCCATAATTTCCTTTACTTGGTCAGGATATTTTTGGTGCAACGTTGTTATCAAATCCGCACCATCATCCATAGTGATAACGGGCTTGTGTGCGAGTGCTGCCTCGATGTGTTTAAAGAATGTGTCTTTGTCTTCGCCGCGGATTGCATGCACCTCGATGCCGTAATCAACAGAGAGGGAAGCAGCGACGTCGTCCTGCGTTGAGAGCGGATTTGAGGCAACCAAAAGTACATTCGCGCCACCTGCTTTTAGTGTGCGCATGAGGTTCGCCGTTTCCGCCGTTACGTGGAGGCACGCAGAAAAATTCATGTCCTTAAAAATTTGTGTTCTTGCAAACTCTTCGCGTACCGAGCGCAATACTGGCATGTCACGCTCTGCCCATTCAATTCTCTTCTTACCTTCCGCAGCGAGGGTTACATCTTTAACATCACTCATATATTCACTGTTTCATTAAAATTTTTATGATAGCGTTCCCGCAATTCCGCAAGCGTAAATCGGTGCGTCTGCGTTCCGTGCCGTTCGACAGTATAACAGGCGACGATTGCACCCAGCTGACCGCACGTTTTCAGAGGAAATTCGCGTACGTACCCTGCAATAAAGCCTGCACGGTACGCGTCGCCCGCGCCTGTGGGGTCTTCTGCACTCTCGGCCTCAGCGGGAGCGATTATGAGTGTCTCTGAGGAGCTCATAATGCGCGAACCTTGCTCGCCAAGCGTAGTGACAAGCACTTTCGCATGTTTCAGAATTTCCGCCTCATCCCAGTCCGTTTTTTCTTTCATGAGTGAAAGCTCATAATCGTTTGAAATAACAATCTCTGCGCCTGTCATACCCGCTTTCAAATCCTCTCCCGAAAGAATAGGTATCCCCTGCGCGGGGTCGTAGATATAGGGAATGTGACGCTCTTTAAAAGCGTTAGGCATATGTTTCATGTCATCAGGATTTCCTGCAGCTACAATTCCTACACGTCCCTCGGGAATCGGTTTTTTGTATGGCTCAAGCATTGCGCCAGGGTAAAAAGCAGCAATTTGATTGTTTGCCTCATCGGTAATGATAGTGGCGACGGCTGTTTTCAGTTCGGTATCAATTTCAACACTCTCTGTCGGTATGCGGTTTTTCTCAAACCATTTAGTGTAATCTCGAAAATCACTGCCTCCTCGAGCAAGAAGAATGGGGGATTCCTCGAGTAGCTGTAAGTTGTACGCTATGTTACCCGCAGTCCCGCCAAATGATTCTTCCATTTCTGGAGAGAAGAAGCTGACATTGAGTGTGTGAATTTTATCGGGAAGAATGTGTTCGGCAAATTTCCCAGCGAAATTTAGTATGCGGTCATAGGCAAGAGAGCCCGATATGAGAATGGACATAGGCGTTAACGGGTTTTGAGGAAGATGTAGATGTCTTCAATCGCTTTTACTGCGTCTCCGACAGCAATGTTGTTTTGGTGGTAGAGCCCGTCAGTACAGTCACCTGCAGCCCACACGCCTTCGCGGCTCGTCATTTGTGTTTTCGGATCAACTTCAATTTTTCCAACTTTATTCAGAGTAACCAACTCTTTTACAAAATCTGTTGATGGCACCAATCCGATTTCAACGAAAATGCCTGGCGTGTTGAGGGTGTGAATTTCGCCCGTTGTCTTGTCTTTATACTTTATGCCTTTTACGAATTTTTCTCCAAACACTTCTGTTGGTTCCGCATTCAAAATACCTTTCATGTTTGGATGCTGGAGCACTTTTGCAACCGTCACTGGGTCTGCGCTGTATGCAGGGCTTCTGTGTAAAAGCGTGACGCTTTTACAGTAGGCGAGAAGCTGCGCGGCCGTTTCAAAGCCCGCGTTGCCGCCACCGACAACCGTGACGTCCATGTCTGAGAATAGGGGGCCATCGCAGGATGCGCAGTAGGTAAGGCCTTTGTTATCAAATTCAGCTGCGCCAGGCACTTCAAGTTTTCTGCGTGAACCGCCCGTTGCAACCAGTACCGTCTTTGCATCAAACGCTTTCCCGCTTTTTGTTGCAACTGAAAAGCCTCCGTCTTTTGCGGTAATCGCGGTTACCCACTCTCCCTTATTAATATCAACAACGTCGCCCGCGTATGCGCGCACGTGTGCTTCAAGATTTTTTGCAAGATCGTTTCCTGAAATTTTTTCCGTGCCTATCCAATTTTGAATTTCCTCCGAAACCACTGATTGTCCACCGAAAGAATCGGCAACCATGACCGTTTTAAGTAGTTTACGTGCTGCGTAGACTGCCGCCGCTGAAGCCGCTGGTCCTCCTCCGATAATCGCTAGGTCGTACATTAGCTACACAGTGTATAGCGGACTAGACAAGAATGGAAGTGTACAAACGAGTTATAGTGTTAGTCAGATCTCCTTGTGCGGGCACCGTGAGCGCGATACATCACGCCCCAGTTGTGAAGTGCACGTTTCATCATTGCGTCTGATGCTTCCGAATCTTGCCGATGGGCGGGATACGCATGAATATGCGCAGTAGCGTTTTCTATTTGAATAGGATGCAGTTCGGGATTAAAACCGATATTCGAGCCTGGTTGCATCGCTCTGGACACCTCTCGAGCGGCTATCGTGGCAATCTCTTCAGCTTCACTGCGGAGATATTGTTCAACGAGTTCTCGGGCCACTAACATGTTGTATGGGTAATTTTTTTTACTCCCCCCTTATAATATGAATTCTTTTTGCTGCTATACGCGCCGCCTCTTGCGCGCTTCTTTTAAGAAAGTCTCTCATTCCAGGCGTAACGCCTTCCGAGTCGGTTTCAATCGGTTCATGACGACGTCTATCAATTGTCCGGCACCGGCCTACTGTTATCTGAATTGCGTGGGCTATCGAACGCGCTCGCGCTTTGAGTGTCTCTGGAACTAAATCCGAACCGTCTATGATGGAGCTAGCCAATGAAACCTCGGCACTTTTGTCTTGTAATCTACGAAATGCTGCTACAGCAAGTGGTCCGCTCATTCCAGTGTAGGAATCAGCTGATTCAATTGTTGCAAGAGCGTGAAAGATATGTTCTACGCGAGTACGCATAACAACACCCCGTCTGCCGTGGCCGTTCGGGGCGCGTTGTTTTTCTTGATTGGTCATTAGTTTTTCTTGTTTCTTCGGAGAAACGCTGGAACCGCACCCCAATCATCGTCGTCATCAGCGGGTTTTGGTTCAGGTTCTTTGCGAGCAGGAGCGACGATTTCTTCATCCTTAGCTACTGGCATGATGGTGTTGAAAATCTTACCCTCGTCTTCCTTCTTCTCTTTCTTCGGTGTTGCCTGGAAGAGAGGAGTACCACCGCGCGCCGTTAATTCTTCTGGGAAGCCCGTTGCGATAACGGTCACGCGTACTTCGCCTTTCTTCAGGCGTTCATCTTTAGAGGTACCAAAGATAACTTTTGCGTTCTTATCGATAGATTCCGTAACAATCTGCGCTGCTGCCTGTACTTCCAAAAGTCCCAAGTCTTCACCACCTGCAATTGAGAGCAAGACGCCCTTCGCACCATTGATTGAAATATCCAAGAGTGGGGAATTGATAGCTGCACGCGCTGCTTCTTCCGCGCGCTTCTCGCCTTGCGCAAGACCAACGCCCATGAGTGCTGAACCAGCGTCTTCCATGATTGCCTTGATGTCTGCGAAGTCCAAGTTGATGTTGCCTGGAGTCGTAATCAAATCTGAAACGCCTTCAACAGCTTGTCGCAACACTTCGTCACACATCGCGAATGCGCTTCTCACGGTTGTGTTTGAGTCAACAACTGCCAACAAGCGATCGTTCGGAATGACAATGAGTGCGTCCACTTCTTTTCTCAAATCTTCCAAGCCCTGTTCTGCGAGGCGCATTCTTTGCTGACCTTCAAACGAGAATGGTTTGGTAACAACGGCCACAGTCAAAGCTCCTGTTTCTTTTGCGATGCGCGCAACAATCGGCGCGGCACCCGTGCATGTTCCTCCGCCCATACCTCCCGCGATAAACACCATGTCGCTCCCGCGAAGCGCGTCCTGAATTTCAGACTGTGTTTCTTCTGCAGCTCGCTTACCGACTGCAGGATTCATTCCTGCACCCAAACCTCTCGTCAAATTCTTGCCGATGTGAATCTTCGTGCGTGACAGTGACTGCTGTAAGTCCTGCGCATCGGTGTTTACGACAACGAAATCAACCCCTTTCACCTTTGAGGTGACCATGTGGTTCAAGGCGTTTTTGCCTGAGCCTCCGACGCCGATGACGCGGATTCGTGCAGCTGACTCCAACTCTGAATGTACTTGTGGCATAGGTTTTTGTAAGGGTGGCGGGCTTTTTAATTAGTGTTCATATCATAGTGAAAAGACATAGCCGTTGCAATGTTTGACTTTTACTGACATTGTGTTAATTTTTCCACGAGTTAAAGTGCTTATTATGACGGAATCTCCCGACCACACTCCAAAACCTTCACCAGGGGATCGCGTAGCGCGCCATTTACGCGAGCGAAACAATCGTCGAGCGAACGCACTGTGTGGCGTAGTCGGATTAGGTGCGGCCGCGGTATCACCATTTGTCTTTGACCCAGAATCCACAGAAGAGCTGATTCTCATCAGTGGGCTCGTGTTCGCTAACGCTCTTGGAGGTTCGTATTTACTTTGTGACGCGTTATATTCTAAGGCTTTAGAAGATAAATCAAAAAAACGAAAAGAATAATTTTAACAAAAGTGAGTTTTTTGACAGCTATTTTTTACGGGAGGAACTGTTTGAAAAAGCCCCCTATTGATTTGCCGATATCAGAAATCGCTTCTCCTGCAGCGGGACGTGCAAATGAATCGCCCGTCAGGCCCCAAATGGTCATGCCGTAGGCAACTGCCCACGTTGAATCTTTTATTTTTGCATCCGCAGGAATATTAATCTGTGCAATTTTTGAGTGAAGCTTTAGGGAAGATTCCGCAATTTCTTTTATCGGCCCGATACCCGAGCCACCACCTGTCAAAATAATTCCTGCAGGAAGCATTTGGTCTTTCCCGAGTTTTTTTAAGTGTCCATCAATTAGTTCAAAGATATCCGCAAGACGCGCCGAGAGAATGTCATCAAATTTTTTCTTTGAGTACTGTGCGTGTGTGACAGCGCCAAGTTTGAGTTGCTCTGCCTCATCAAGTGAGATGCGAAGTCCGAGCGCGATGTCTTTGGTGATATCCATCGAGCCGATTTTGAACACTTTCATCGACATCGGGAGACCGTTGTCGAAGACAACAATCGAAACAGTTTCTGCGCCGATGTTTGCTAACACGCATCCTGCTTTTTTTTCAGCATTCGATACGGTGACGAGCGAACCTGCCAAGGGCGACGCCATGATGTCGGAGACTGCAATTTCCGCGCCTTCCACCGATTCAATTAAATCTTCAACGTGTTGTTTGAGACAGGTAACAAAAAGAGTTTCAACAGAAATTTTCGCACCGCGCATGCCTTGAGGGCGCCCCAAAACTTCCGCGCCGTCAATCGTGTAGGAGAGGGGGATGGTGTGCAGGACTCTGCGGTTGATGAGTTTGCCCGCGATGTTTGCCCGCGATGTTTCGATTGCTTTGTCGATATCCAAGTCGGTAACTTCGTTGTCCGCACGCGAGACAACCGCTTCGCCGACACCGCGTACTTCATCGATACCAATACCGCCAATTGAAAGGAATGCTGTTTTTATTCTTACTCCAGCCAGTTTTTCCGCCTGGTGTGCGGCAACGCGAATAGCAGCAGCGACGTCGTCGTGGTTCACGATGTAGCCGTGACGAAGTCCCTTTGATTCCGCGTAGCCTGTGCCGATAATTTTCGGGTACAAAGAAGAGCGGTCACTGGATTCGCGAGCAATAACAACCCGAACCTGGTAGGTGCCTATATCTATGCCGACTGCGATGCGTGATGCCATTGTGAGAAGTGGTTAGGGTTCAGCGTTTAGGGTATAGGGAAACCAAAAAGCACACTCCTTAAAGCCAACCTTTCCGTTATATTATCACGCTGATTTACGAGGGATGCGTGAACCCGAACCGTTTGCAGTATTTTTTCTCTACCGCTTCCATTTTTCGTCCGTGATCAAAACCTTTGAGGTGTATGAGGCCGTGAATGTACAGGTACTCGAGATATTTTTTAGTTGAAAGGTAGAAAAGTGGGGCTTTTTTTACAACATCAGGCATTGAAATGTAGAGTTCGCCCTCTGTTTTTGAGAGCCCGAACGAAAGGATGTCTGTTGAAGTAGGCTTCCCGCGGTAGCTTCCATTCAACTTAGCTATTTTTTTCGGTGTAGTGAAAATAACCGACAGGGAATACTTCTCGCCCATAACTTCCTTTGCGATTTTACGAAAAGAAACCCTCAGGAGAGGGTTTCGGGTTTCATTGACGAGAGAGAAGGAAGCCACGTGCTGTTATCTGCGAGGGCGTTCTGGGCGAGCCTCAAGGAGACCCAATTTCTCCATTTCGGTCTTTTTTGCGTGCTTTTCAACGCGTACCAATGCTGAAGTTTTGCGGCGGTTTTTTGACTGACTGCGCAACTTGTAGCGCATACCCTTTACCTTGCGGACAATACCTGCGCCTTGCATGCGCTTCGTGAACCTTCGAATAAGGCTCATTGAGTTCTCCGTGCCGTGTTTAACGACTGATACGTTTACTGCCATAGCGCGTTATTTAAGCACACAGGGGGGGTTTTTGCAATTCACGCTTCCGAGTGAGTTTCTGAAATAGACGCGTCTTGGGAATTATGGACAAGGGCTTCGATTTCAGCGAGTCTCAGCTCAGAGCGGCGATGAAGTTCTCGCTTTAGTTCACGTAACTCGGCACTTTTCCTTGCTGGTAGAGATGAGCCACTATATTCGCGGACAATCGCTCGCGCTTTTTGTAGTGTGCCTGCAAATATTTCATCCGCGAGGCGTAGCGCCACGCGTTCTTCGCGATCTAAGCCCCAGCTCAGAAATCGCATAGACAACGCGCTGCCTGATAGTTTCAAGACGTGCTGCATTTCCTTCGGCTTCATTCCAAGTGAAATCAATGTTTCTACGTACGCCATTTTTCGCGCAGACTCTGCACGCATTTCTCCAGCCGTCACACGAGTTGTGTTCTTTTTTATTTGAGAACGAGTTGTCATGAGGGAACCAAACGAGTGTCCGATTCTCTCCGCGACTGTCTTCCACATAAGACCAGAACTATGAAGTGCCTCGGCGCGCGCTAGAATTTCAGGGGTGTATGGTTTTTGTTCTTGCCGTCTTGGCATGTTTCAACTTCTATGCACGTGCACCGCGAAGGACGTATCCTTCAAGTTTTTCCATAGGGAGCGTGGTCTGCATTTGGGTCGCTACATTTCTCACAATGATCGTACTGTCGAGAGCTTCTCGTTGACCGATGATGGCAAGATATTTTGCGCCTGAAAGCCTGCCTTTCTCTATTTGGTCGCGAAAGTTGTCAGACATAAGGGTTTGGGTCACCGCAACGTGTGCCTTCCAGAGTGATTCAAGAAGAGTGAATGCCTTCAATTTTGCTGCATCGCCGACGTGAACCACGAAACAGTTCGGTGCCTGTTGCATTTCGTCCAATCGCAGAGCCTTTGAGAGGGAGAGGGTAAGCGCGGTTGCAGTGCGACCTTCAGGAAGTCCCGCTTTCTTTGTTTCATTTTCAAAACGTCCGCCTGTTGCGATACGGATGCGTTCGCCCGATTTGTCTTGCGCGTCTATTGCGAATACCAAATCGCCCGCAACTCCTGCTTCGCCGTGGAGGCGTGCGTCGATGGTATAGCCAATGCCAACTGCTTCAAAGAACGAAAGCGTTTCAAGCATAGCTTTTCTTGAGTTCTCAGAAAGGTAATCAATAGTGCGAGGTGCTTTTTCCATCATTGGATCTTTTCGTGTCAAAAGTTCGCGGTACGCACCATCAGGATCATGCGCGACTTTCGCTTTCAGGTCAGTGGGTATATGTTCAGCGTTTTTCTTAAAGAAGTTTCCTAGCTCGCGCGTGAAGCGACGTTTTGATTCTGCGTCACCAACAGAAGACACCATGACCGAAGGATTTTCAAAACCTGAAAGTTCAACAATCGAGAGCGCTGTTTTCACCACGAGTGCGTTGCCGATTGCCTGTTTGGTGCCGACGACCGCGAGTGAGAGTGCGGTGCCATGTGTTGTTTTCAATGCGCCCCAGAGTTGCAGTGGTCCTGCAGACACCGTGGTAGTTGCAGATTTCAAAAGTGAAAGTGATGCAGCGGTTTTTGTGTCGGCGTGCGTAGCGCTCGCAGTCTTTCGTGAAATCGCAACAGGTTGCGAGGTGAATCCGTAGGCGAACGCAATACGCGCTATCGCTTTCTCAAGTGTCTCTCTTCGTGTGCCTCGCTCAAGTGAACGCATAGAATTTTTTTATTGTGGTTGAGTTGTAATGTGACCGGGGAAAAGATCAATTCGTGTTGGCGGGAAAAGGCGGATAAACGGACGGCCGATAATGTTGTCGCGTGGCAGTGAACCCCATGAGCGCGAATCGGAACTTTCATTTCTGTTGTCGCCCATCACAAAGTATTCATCATCGCCTAAGGCATAGGTTCCGTATTCGTCGCGCATCCGCTCTGGCTCGATGAATGATTGGTCGAGCGTGATTGATTCTTCATTTACTCCGCGACGGATGATGACTTGTTTCCCTTGGAGTTCGACCGTTTCGCTTGGTAGCCCTACGATTCGCTTAATAAAGAAGACGTCAGGGTCTTTCGGATAGCGCATGATAATGACATCTCCACGTTCAGGCTCTTCGAAACGGTAGGTGAGCTGGTCAACAATCAGATATTCGCCGTTTTCGAATACTGGCTCCATGGATGCGCCACGCACAATGAACGGCTGTGCGACGAACCATCGAAGCGGTACGACAATAAGGAGTGCGATGAGTGCAAATTTTATGACGTCGTCCAAGATTGCACTCTTATCGGGAGTCATGTGTGAAATTGTACGCTTGAGTTCATTTGCACACAAGGGTCAAAACGTGTCGCAATGCTTTCTCGCTCCGCGAAGCGTTTTTGCAACACCACTCCGGGGCGTTTGCCCGAGTCTTAGTGTTGCAAAAACGCTTCTCTCCGCTTAGGTGTTTAAGAATCTGATTAATACGGTGTATGCTTATTCCTATGTTTGTGATAGTTGGACTAGGAAACCCAGGAAGTGAGTACGAAAACACGCGACACAATGCGGGACGCATGGTTGTAGAGAGAATTCACGCTACGCATGACTTTTCAGAATGGAAAATTGAGAAGAAACCGCCATTTCAATCATCAACAGGTACTTTGAGTAGCAAAAAAGTAACCTTGCTCATACCAGATACCTTTATGAACAAATCTGGGGTCGCGGTTTTACGCTTTGTGAAGTCAAAAAAGGACGTCGATAACCTCATTGTTATTCACGACGAGCTTGATATGCCGTTGGGGACGTTCAAAATTTCGCGCGGTAAGAGTTCTGGGGGGCATAACGGCGTCGAGTCAGTTATAAAAGCGGTGAAGACGAAAAATTTCATACGCATCAGGGTTGGTGTTTCTCCAAAGACTCCAAAAGGTATTGCAAAGAAGCCAACAGGGGAGGAGAAAGTGTTGAAATTTCTCTTGGGCAAATTTTCACCCGATAATTTAACCGAATATAAAAAGGTAATGAAGAAAGTGATAGAAGCGGTGGAGACAATTGCTGTCGAGGGCCACACAGTGGCGATGAACCGATTTAATTAACAAAAAATCCCCGCGAGTGCGGGGATTTTTTGTTGTAAAGATCTTATTTGTTCAACGAGAGGGTCATGCGGTGATCCTTTGGTTCAAACAAAGAAATTTTGAACTTGTAGGTCTTGCCGAGTGACAGCGCCTCGCGGAGTTTTGCTTCAGATTCAAATTCTGAAACGTGTACCAATCCCGCAACGCCTTCTTCAATTGATGCCAGGGCACCGTACTTGTTGTACTTGATGACCGCAGCTTCAACTGTGTCGTCCTTGCTGTATTTCTTTGCTGCAGAAACCCATGGGTCTTCCGACATTTGTTTGAGAGAAAGAGAAATCTTTCCGTCTTTGATGTCGATGACACGGACCTTGATGGGTTCATTTACTTTTGCGAATAGGCGAGGGTCTTCCACCAATCCCCAGTCGATTTCTGAAATGTGTACCAACCCTTCAAGACCTTCTTCGATTTTCACGAAGATACCGAAGTCGACGATGCCCGTTACCATTCCTTCTACAACATCGCCCACAGCATAGCGGTCAGCGAGTGCACCTTTATTTTCCTTCGCGCCACCACGTTCAGAGAAGATGAGTTTTCCTTCGCGCGGATCTGCGGTAATGATTGAAACTGAAAGATTTTGTCCAATGAATTTCTTGAGCTCGTCGAGAATAAGCTGTTTGTCACCTTCCTTCACACGTGGGTAGTGTTCAGGCTTCAACTGAGAAGCGGGCAAAAAGCCCTGAATACCTTGCCACTGAATAATGAGCCCACCTTTGTTTGCGTCTTTGACAGGGAGTTCGAATACGGTGCCACCAGCGATTGCGCGCTCAGCATCAGACCAAATCATCGCCTGACGTGCCTCTTTGAGTGAAAGCTCGATGTAGCCTTCCTTGCTGTACGAACCAATTACTTTCGCGGAAACGGTATCGCCCAAAGCGACTTTGCGGAGAACGTCGCGAGCCGAAAGGTATTCGCGCCCGTAAATAATTCCCGTACCGAACGGTGCGAGATCAATGTACACCTTACCTGAACCGATGTAGACCACTGGTCCTTCAATGGTGTCGCCTCCGACAGGGGGAATGGCACTCTCTTGCAAGAGTTTCTCCATTGCCTCGTTTTCGGGCAACACAACAACTTCTTTTTTAGCTTTAGCCATTTTTGCAGTAATCAGGGCGGGTGTTTGTACGTTGCCGTACAAAGGGTTAAGCCGCTCCGAAGTGACAAAAGCCCCTAAAGGCTTTGTCGGGGAACAATAGCAGAGGAAGGTGGAACACGCAAATGTGCTATACTAAGTATAGCACATTTTGGTTTTAGTACTTGCGCATTTTCTTGAGCCTCATGCCGTTTGACGAAGGCTCGGTAGGGGGATACAAAGGTACGTATGGTATCACCGACAGAAAAACAACCTCGGGAAGCAAACGGTCGTTTTGGTCAGAAACTCTATTGCTCTCCCCGCGGAAGGATGGTTCCAGCGAGCGGAAGAAACCGTGAAGAGCGGCAAGAAACGCTCGGCCTTATGATCGGTCTGGTGAATACTCCGACACAAGGACGTTCTCAAAGAGAAGTAAATGCACTTTTGGTAATCGGAGAAGCTCTCGCAATTGAAGTAGAGGAAGATTACGCTCAGCTGAAAAAAGAACAAGGTGCCCGAGATCGAGCCGATTCCCGCAAGCGCGCTACTCGGAGAAAGGATTAAGTTTCTGCAGGGGGTAGTGATATAATCGCTCAATGGTAATTCAGAAAGTCGGAGGATACGGGTTTAAAATTTCAGCGGGGCCCGTGACGGTTGCAGTCAATCCGCCGTCCCAGCGTTCAAAAAAACATAAAGTTTCAAAATTCGGGTCAGACGTTGTTTTGATATCCGTTCCTGATGTTGATTGGAATGGCGCTGACACCGCAACGCATGGCGAAAAAGAACCGTTCGTTATTTCAGGTCCAGGCGCGTATGAAGTAGGAGATGTGCGGGTGACAGGTTTTTCTTCGCGCTCTGATTATGGCGACGTGCTTTCTGATGTCGGTAACACGATATATATAATTGAAATGGACGGTATGAAGGTGCTGGTCTTGGGCGCGCTCTCCTCGTCAAAACTTCCTGCTGATGTGCGCGCTGAATTAGACGGCGTCGGCATCGTGCTTGTGCCTGTTGGTGAAGGAACACTCGAGCCAAAAGCGGCGCATGAACTGGTGACTGGGATTGAGCCGAACGCGGTTATTCCGTATGCCATATCTTCCGATAAAGACATCACAGCGTTTTTGAAAGCGGCAGGAGAGACTGGCGTAAAACCGACTGATAAATTTACGGTGAGAAAAAAAGAGCTGGATGCTATGGACGGTGACGTTGTGGTGCTTGAATAAATAGAGTATGAGCTTTTTCGATTGGCTCCTTTCAATGAGAAAAAAGCCCATTGAGGAGCGACGCCGTTTTGTGGCGGTTTTTACGATTATTATTACCGCGTGTGTGACTGCGGTATGGCTTGTGTTACTTGTGTCGGTCGGGCCATTGAAACTGAAAGATGATAGCGAAGTGGAAAACACTGCAACCCCCGTGAATATACAACTTCCCGAATTACCGCCGTTCCCTGAAATGCCTGATTTTTCAGGAGTCAAAAATAGAGCGGAGTAGCTTTCTCTTGAAAGTGGTAAAGGGTATACTGTAACGACCAAATGGCGAAAAATAAACTACCGAAAAAGGCACGAAGTGGCGGGGAAGAACCCGCCGATTCTAGTTCAAAAAATGGGTCCCCGTCTGCCGGCGGGCAGGTTCGCGTCGTTTCGCGTTCGATAACGGACGAGATGCGCGAGTCGTACCTCGATTACGCGATGTCGGTTATTACTTCACGCGCACTTCCTGATGTGCGGGACGGTTTGAAGCCAGTACACCGAAGAATTCTCTACACCATGCACCGCATGGGTTTGACCTCAAGCTCGAAGCCAAGGAAATCTGCAGCGGTAGTCGGAGATGTCTTGGGAAAATTCCACCCGCACGGCGACACCGCGGTGTATGACGCACTTGTAAAAATGGCGCAGGATTTCACCATGCGTTACCCACTCATAATCGGGCAAGGTAACTTTGGTTCAATTGACGGCGATTCTGCAGCAGCAATGAGGTATACCGAAGCGAAAATGTCGAAACTTTCTGCAGACCTTCTTGCGGACTTGGAAAAAGAAACAGTAGAGTGGCGCCCCAACTACGACGGTACGCAGAAAGAACCTGATGTGCTTCCCGCTGGAGTGCCGAACATTCTTTTGAACGGAACATTAGGTATCGCCGTCGGTATGGCGACGAATGTTCCTCCGCATAACTTGAATGAAGTGGTCGACGCAACGGTACACCTCATTGATAACCCCGACGCATCGACTGAAGATTTGCTTGAATTCGTGCAAGGTCCCGATTTCCCCGTAGGCGGAGTGGCGTACAACGCAAAGGATATTGCGCATGCGTACGCAAACGGTAGAGGTCCAGTGGTGGTGCGCGGTGTTGCCGAAATTACTGAAGACAAGAAAGGGAACAACATCATTGTTATTACCTCGATTCCGTACCGTGTAAACAAATCGGATTTGATTGTAGCGATTGCCGATTTGGTGCGCGATAAAAAATTGGAAGGCGTTCGTGATATTCGAGACGAATCAACGAAAGACATTCGCGTCGTGATTGAACTGAAGAACAACGCACAGCCACAGGCGGTTTTGAACTACCTCTATAAACACACTCAGCTTGAGGAGGCCTTCCATTACAATATGGTGCTTTTGGTTGACGGCGTACCTGAAACGCTTTCACTCGCAGGTATACTTTCGCACTTTATTGAGCACAGAAAGGATGTCGTCAAGAAAAGAACAGCGTTTGATTTGGCTAAGGCAAAAGACCGCGAACATATTCTTCTCGGTCTTTCAAAAGCACTCGACCACATTGATCAAATCATCAAGACCATCAAGGCTGCAAAGGATATTCCTTTGGCACACGCAGCCCTCATGAAGCAGTTTAAGTTTTCGGACCGTCAGGCGACCGCGATTTTGGAGATGCGCCTATCAAAACTTGCAGGACTGGAGCGAAAGAAAATTGAAGACGAGCTTACAGAAGTGCAGGCCTTGATTACATTCTTGGAGGATATTCTTTCGACGACGAAGAAAGTGATGGCAGTGGTGAAGAAAGAACTCCTGGCTATTAAAGAAAAATTCGGCGATGAACGAAGAACTCGCATTGTGAAAGGAGGAATAAAAAACATGTCTGAAGAAGACATGATTCCTAATGAGGCCGCAATGCTGACCTTGACGTCATCTGGCTACGTGAAGCGTACGAATCCTACTGAATATAAGAAGCAGAATCGCGGCGGAGTGGGTGTTATCGATTTGAATACCAAAGAAGAGGATTTTGTGACACGCTTTTTGGAAGCCTCAACTCATGACCACATTCTGTTCTTTACCGATAAAGGCAAGGTGTATCAGACGCGCATGTTTGACGTACCTGAAGGAAAACGTGCAACGAAAGGGAAATCAATTATGAATGTGCTCCCGTTGTCGACCGAAGAGCGTGTGACCTCAATTGTTGCGATGCCGAAAGATATGAAAAGTAAGGGAGAGGCGACGGCGTTTATGCTCGTAACTGAGAAGGGTGTAGCAAAGAAAGTAAAAGCGGAACAGTTTACTGACGTGAGAAAGAGCGGAATTATTGCGATGAATTTGCAGAAGGGTGATAGTTTGATTGCCGCACTCCCTGTGATGAAAGGAGACACGGTTATGCTTGCAACAGCTCTCGGTCAGGCTATTCGCTACAAAGAATCTGATATTCGCGAGATGGGCAGGACTGCGGGTGGCGTGCGAGCGATGAAAATAAGCGCTAAGGATGTCATTGTGGGAGCTGATGTGGTCAACGACGAGAAGGCAAGCGATTTCCTGGTCGTGACGAACCTCGGCTACGGAAAGCGGACCAACGTCAAAGAATACAAAATACAAAAACGTGGCGGTTCAGGTATTAAGACCGCGAACGTAACACCAAAAACAGGTCAGGTGATTGCGGGGCGTGTGATAACGGAAGGGATGACTGAAATTATCGTTGCGTCTCAAAAGGGGCAGGTGATTCGCACGGAGTTAAAGCAGGTACCTTCGCTTTCTCGGGTGACACAGGGCGTACGAATCATGAAGTTGTACGATGGGGACAAGATAGCTGCATTTACATCTTTCTAAAAAGTTTTCCGAACCGCGCCCGTACGGGCGCGGTTTTTTGTTATGATGTGTGTATGTTTTTACAGCCCGCGTCAGTACTTGAACATCTTCCGTTTGCGCGCCATGCAACAGTTGGAGATTTCGGTGCAGGAGCAGGGCATTTCACCTTTGAAGTAGCAAAACGTTTGGGAGATCGGGGGGCAGTGTATGCACTTGAAGCATTTCGCCCGTCTGTTGACGCGATTCTTACTGAAGCCACTCGAAGAGGTTTGCGCGTGCACGCACTCTCGGCTGATTTAGACACACACATCCCACTTCGCGATAATCTGCTTTCAGCAGGAATTGTAGCGAACACACTTCATCATTTAAAAAATCGCGCGCAGTTCGTGAAAGAACTTTCGCGTGTTATAGAACCGAAAGGCAAAGTGCTTGTGGTTGATTGGGTTTCTTCATTTCGAAATATGGGCCCGCATGAAGATGCGGTGGTGCTCCCAGGAGATGCGGTGAACCTGTTTCGCACCGCTGGTTTTTCGGTGAGTCCCATGCTTCCTGCTGGTACGCATCACTACGCGTTTATCGCCGACAACGTCTAACTCGGCATAGGTTTTGATTATGCACTGAATACATCGGCGGATGCGGCCGATGTGGCGGTATACTTGAGTACATGAACATGAGTCTGTTTCAGACGGTGGTTATCGGCGTATTTGTTGCGTTTGGGCTCGGCGCGCTTCTTCTCTTTGCGACTTTCTCGTCAAGCAGTAGCGCGCGCGTTGGGGAAGTGCTCATTTGGGGCACTCTTTCCGCACAAGAAATGCAACCTGCACTCGATGTGCTTCAGGGAGGTTCAGATGAGTACACAGGAGTTACGTACCAACCGATGGGTGAGAGCGATTTTATTCCGAAATTGGTCGCTGCAATTGCAGCTGGGCGCGGTCCCGACGTCGTCTTGTTTCCGACATCCTACCTCCTGTCTCAGGGAGATAAATTAGTACAAATTCCATATTCAGAGTACAGTCGCCGTGAATTTCAGGATACGTTTCTTGAAGCAGGAGAAGTGCTCTTAACGGGTAGTGGCATGTACGGTGTCCCGTTTAGCTTAGATCCCTTAGTGCTCTACTGGAACCGCACGTTTTTCACGGAAGCAGGGCTCGCACAAGCGCCGAAATATTGGGACGAGGTTACTACACAAACCGAAGCACTTTCAAAATCTGACAGTCGGGGAACGCTGACAAGAAGCGGAATAGCAATGGGAACATGGGAGAACGTTACTCACGCGAAAGGACTCATGGTGAGCCTCATCAGACAGTTAGGAAATCCCGTCGTCGCAAAAAGTGAAAGAGGAGGATATGTATCTGTCTTGAAAGATGCAGGCGCTGGACAGCAACCTTCCGCGCCTTCCGCGTTGCGTTTTTATACGGATTTTGCTGACCCCGTAAAAACTTCTTACTCGTGGAATAGTTCTCAACCAGAATCATTGAATGCATTTGTTTCAGGCAGGCTGGCGCTCTATGTGGGCAGAGCAAGCGAGCTTTTTCCGATACGCGCCTCAAATCCGAATCTAAACTTTGACGTCAGCGTACTTCCTTCGGTGCGTGGCGGTACCCAAGCCACTGAGGCTACTATGCTCTCACTCTCCATTCCTCGCGGATCAAGAAATTCTGACGGCGCACTGTTAGTTATACGCGCTTTGGCCACACCAGAAATCGATCGCGCGCTTACTCAAAGTCTACGCACGCCGTCGGTGCGCAGAGACCAAGCACAAAGCGCTTCGGATAATTCGTATACATCGATTTTCCGCCAATCCGCGCTTTCCTCGTTCGTGTTTCTCGATCCTGATCCCGCGAACTCCGATTCAGTGTTTCAAAGGATGGTGGAGCGGGTGGCATCTGGTGAAGCTGAGGTCAGCCAATCTGTTATTCAAGCATCATCAGAGCTCGGCGCTCTCTTTAGGTTACAATAGGGGGGAAGTTTTTAGCACGTGCTAGGCAACACACTCATGCGACTTTTAAAAAAATCCTTTGCGTTCCTGCTTCCACTTTTGGTACTCGCGGTTCCTCTCATCGTAGGCGCAGAGAGGTTAGAAAATCCTCTTGGTCAAAACACGACACTCACCGTCCTTTTGGAGCGCGTGCTTCAGCTTGCCATACAGATAGGATTTCCGATTCTTGTGGTGTATATCGTCTATATTGGTTTTCAGTTCGTTCAGGCTGAAGGCAATCCTGATAAATTGAAACAGGTACGTTCAAACTTTTTTTGGGCACTTGTGGGCGGGGTAATACTCCTTGGCGCAAGTGCGCTTGCTACAGCGATACGCCTGACAGTTGAACAGCTCGGTGCAACAAATCCCTAAGAAAGTACTATCCACACGGGGCATGCAGGTGCCCCAGCGATGATGCGAAAGTGGTATAATTGAAAGACAGAGCTTAATCAGTTTTATATAGCTTAATTTATAGTATTTCTATGAAGAATTTTATTAAAGTTTCCAGCATTGCAGCACTTTTGGCCCTGCCAGTTTCTGTATTTGCGGCTCAAACACTTACCCAGGTTTTCACTACAGTTGGTGAACTGATTGGCACACTCACTCCTATTATCGTTGCGCTTGCCCTGATGGCGTTCTTCTGGGGCTTGGCAATGTACGTCCTCAACTTCAGTGGTGAAGATAAAGACAAGAAGAAAGGACGCGACATGATGGTGTATGGTCTTTTGGTGCTTTTCGTCATGGTGTCGGTATGGGGTATCGTAAACATCCTTCAGCAGACGTTCAGCATTAACGATTCTGACTCACGGCTACAGGGGAGTGACATTCCAAGAGTTGACGTACCGCAAGTGCAACCATAACGTATAGACGTTTTTACTAGCCGGCCCCTTCAAGGGGCCGGCTTCCGATACTGCGTAGTATATGGATCTGACGCTTACACAAATAATTAACAACATGACTTCTGTCGTGGTTGTGGGTACACCAATAGCATTGGTGTTATTTGTGTTCTTCTGGAATTTGGCGATGCTGACGTTTGATTCAGCAAATCCAGAAAAAATGAAGCAGGCGCGCGCTCGCGTTTTTTGGTCTGTTGTGGGGATGTTTGTCGTGTTCTCTCTTGCGGGCATCTTGACGATACTACAGATGACTTTCTTCGGCAGTGCAGGTACAAATCAGCAGTTACAAGAAAATCCAGCGGGTACTGGAAGGAGTATTCTTGATGAGCCGACACCCAGCAGACCCGCGCAGGATCCCTGTCTTGATGTAGACAACATGAACACTACAGAATGTCAGGGGTAATCTTTCTTCGATTTCTGTGATGATATACTAAAAAATATGAAAAACGCGCTCGCTTCTGGCTTTGTGTTTTCACTTCTCGCGTTACTCTTGACCCCACAGTTTGTGTTTGCGGCTGATACACTCATAGACGTTTTGTGTACGTTGGGAGGTCTTGTAGGACTTGCAACACCAATTGTTGTTGCGCTCGCGCTCTTTGGTTTCTTCTGGGGCTTGGCAATGTATATGTTCAGCTTGAGTACTGGTGGAGACACTGGTGCTCATTCTGCGTACGGTCAGCCAGCAACACCGCAAAGTAAAAATGCGGGTCGCACCATAATGATTTACGGTATTTTAGTGCTCTTCGTTATGCTTTCCATTTGGGGAATTGTAAACGTTCTGCAAGTTACTTTTGGCGTCGGTGGCGGTGCAATCAACCCACCAAGAATTGCAGGTGCTGAAATGACCACAGGCCCTACAAGGCTCAGTTGTCCTGGTCGCTAATTCCTCATCTTCTGCATGAATCCACCCAACGACGCACTCACGGTATTTATCGGAAAAGTAACGGGGCTCATAATACAGCCAATAATTCTTTTGTTATTCGCGCTCGCGATGTGGTATTTCGTGAACGGTATGATTACGTTTATCAGTAAATCTGACGACCCGAAAGCACGCGAAACAGGAAGAACACACATGATTTGGGGAGTTATTGGGTTCTTTATCATGGTCTCCGTCTTTACCATCCTTCGTATCGCGACGAATACCATTTTCCCTGGCGTCGGGCTTCCAGGAGGGAATTAACCCACCTTGTGCTATACTAAGTGTAGCACATTTGTTGGGAATTAGCTGTTTTGTGCTGGGGAGAGGACTCGAACCTCCAACCCTTGCGGACCTGCTCCTAAGGCAGGCGTGTCTACCAATTTCACCACCCCAGCGAGTGAGAAGGAACATAGAGATGTTAGCATTTCTATGTTCTTCGAACGAGCTGAGGAAAGCTTTGCTTACCCCAGCGACTGTTCTATACAATATCAGGAACTTTACTATAAGTCCGCTCTGTAGGCAGGACCTCCGTCGTCACAGCTCTCGTCGCGGTCCGGACACGGATAAATCTCCTGACGGAGATTTTCCGCGATCCCCGGCTCGGTATTTTTGCCTTACCTTCGGTAAACAAAAATATACCTGCGCCCGCGGACCAAGCAAAAAACCTCCCGCATGGGAGGCGTTTTTGTCATGGTCCGCCCTGTACATAGGGAAGGATTCTCTCCCTACGGGAGCAGTACACCTTGTGGATTTTTTCATTCGCATGCTCTGAAAAAATGCTCACAAGGTCTTCGAATCCTACACGCAAGTTCCCCGAACTTGCTAGGGCGTCCTTACGCTACGCTTCAGTCCGCCCTGTAAGCCTGGCGCTACGCGCACCGGGCAGGCTTTCAGGGTAAGGATGCGCCCACCAGCGCTCTCTTTACAGGACTCGCTTCGCGAGTCCGCCCTGTAGGATTCGAACCTACGACCGTCTCCTTAAGAGGGAGCTGCTCTACCAACTGAGCTAAGGGCGGATATCTGTACTTTAAAAAACTGCTCTACTCCAGCCAGCGAGGAGCGTCGCGAGAGCTTGCTCTCATGACGTCCGAGCGCAGCTGGAGCAAGACGCCGTAGGCGGCTTACCAACTGCAGCTGTGGGCGGGATTTGTGTATAGTAACTAATTTTTCGTTTGAGGCAATGCTTTATCGATACTCGCTTCGGGTACAATGCTCATTAATGTCTTGGTTTTCAGAATCTATTGTCCGACAGTCGGAGAAAAACGGAACGATTACTGCGATTCGAAAATTCGGTTCGTGGCAGGTAAGTGTTGATGGAATTGAGCAGACGGGGTCTGAGGTTCACGCTATGTGGAAGTATGCGCTTGAGGTGCTTACTCGGTACCGAGGTACTCAGCGAATTAAAAAAATACTGCTTCTCGGCCTTGGTGGTGGTGGGGAATTGAAAATGATTTCGCGTGTATTTCCCGAAGCCACGCTTACTGTTGTTGAGCATGACCCCGAAATGATTGCACTCGCGAAAGAATTAAAACTCTATGCGCCGTATCCGTTTCCCACGATGATCTGCGACGACGCAAAGAACGCGGTACAAAAAATACAAGAAGAATTTGACCTCATTGTTATTGATTTGTTTCGCGGACAGCAACCATCATTATTGTCTGCTGACGTGGAATTTCTTACTGTTGTTCATCAGAGACTTTCTCCGCAGGGGTATCTGCTGGCAAACGTCTATAAGAACAAAGAATTATTTATCCCGATACGAACTGTTTTCCACTCACTGAGGGAGTGGCTGTTTAGCTGGAATTATGTCGGTCTCTTTCAAAGGGGTACCGTTGAGAAATGTGCCACTGACGGGTACCGCCCACTTCGGCAGTGGCCTGACTTGAACACGTTTGAAAGCATTCCTCGTTATTTTCATCCTGCACGCATAGGCGAGAAACCGCGAGGAAGTTATTGGAATTTGTGGCCGTTTTCTTTTGAGCAATACGAAGGAGATCATGAGCCCGAGGTGCTGCCGTTGTCTCACGACAAAAAAAAGCCCGTACGGCTGGTGATGTGGCAGAGAATGGGACGCTTGGACGTTCCGAAAAAATGGATTGCGTTTTCAGATAAGCCTGCGTATAAAATTGGGTTTATACCGCTTACCGCAGAGTATTGGCGAGAGTGGTCAGAAACAGGAAAGCGAGACCGAAAGCGTTTTGCATCTGAATGCGCCGATACGTATTCACTTGAAGAAACTGATTTTGACGAATTTAGAAAAGCCTACAGCAAAAGCACATTACCGCTCACACTGAAAGACGGAATGCTGTATGAAATGGATTTTCGACGCAAAAACCCAAAAACCAAAATGACATTCCTCGTCGCTCGTCGAAAGCGCGACGGAAAAATTCTCGCTGGCGTGGCACATTTACGCTCATCCGCGCTTCCGCTGTCCTACTATCAAGGTGGTTTTTTCTTACCTGAAGTGCGCGACGAGCCTTTGATGACGGGGCTTTTTGATAAATGGTTTAAGGAATCTTTTGCATCAGGAGTACGTTTTATCGATCTTGGAAATTTTTGGAAGCAGGGAGAAGATTCCTCGTGGAAAGGTTTTTCAACATTTAAGGCAAAATTTAATCCTATCTATTTTTTCTTACCGCCGACGTTGTATCAGTTTCGGATAGGGAATGATAGATAATCTATAGTGGTGCCGGGAGTGGGAATCGAACCCACACGACCTTTCGGTCACAACATCTTAAGTGTTGCGTGTCTACCAATTTCACCATCCCGACTTAGAGGTTTTTTCGTTTTTCCTCTCCCCATTCTGCCACGATGTGTAGGTTTTAAGCTATGGCAGTTCGGGCAAAGAACTCGCAAGTTCTCTAATCGATTATCATGTCTGTTACCGTTGATATGGTCAAGCTCTAAAGGTAAATAACCTCCTTCGGCAATTTTCGCCCAGCCACATTCCTCACAAGATGGTTTCTTCAACTTTGCATTAAATAAACGCTTTTTAAGTTTAAAACTTTGATATGTACTGTACTCAACAAGGATTTTTTCAAGTGGTATCTGAGGTTTGCCGATTCCTCGCAAACCTTTATTCCAGGCAATACCTTTGAAATGTTGAGTGTCTATGTCGTTCTCTTTTAAATACTTTTGAAGTTGAGCGTAATTTTCACCCGCAGCACGCAGATTCAGTTTTTTCATGACCTGGCGGTAACTAGTTGAACTTGCAGCAGCTTTTTTCAGTTCCTCCACCGTCCAAGAACGTTTGCGCGACATAATGGTACACGCATTATACCAAAAAACTCTAGACGCATTCCTTATTCTTTCTAAAAAGTTTGTGGAGGCCTGGAGGGGATTCGCACCCCTGTATAGCGGTTTTGCAGACCGCCGCGTTAGCTTCTTCGCCACCAGGCCATGGACAGAGTAGGCAAGACAAAATTAATGTACCGTGCCGTTTACGCATTCTAATACGTATTTCACTTCGGAATCAATGCGCTTTGGGCGAAGCTTAAAGTATTCATTAAACTTTGCCAACTTCCTTTTCATATAGCACATACCACTAACATCTCTATATAAAAACTTGAATAACGTAACTCCGTCGTCGGTGCTGTATCGTAACTGAAAACTTCTTCGCGCTACTGTGACTTTTTTCTTTTTTATACCCGCCCGTTCACAAATTTTTTTCTCCAAAGCTTCAAGAAATTTTTTACTTCCACTTGTAAAAATTACACGCATTCCTTTCAAAATTTTACCTCCTTTTTCACCCCTCGCTTTTTCAATATATACACAACCATCGCCATCAAAATATCCCCTTACAAAATCATTCAGAAACCGATTGGGTATCTCAGGCATTTTTACGGATAAGGATTTTCTAGGGCGGAGTCTATACCTAAGAAGGCTTTTATACAGCCTCTTACTACCAATGCGGAGCATGTATTGTGTTTCCCCAACGGGAGGTTTCGTTTTGGTAATGGTGTGGCTAGACGCAAGGAGTTTCTTAAAGGCAACAATTCTTTCTAAATCAATACTGGTAATCCGTAGGTAGTGTGCTCGTATACGCGGCGAGCATTCAAGGCTTCCGTCTGCGAAGATATATCCTAATACGTATGCCATTTCTTTATTCCAATTATCAAAGAAATGCTCATTGAATGAATAGCGTACACCCACGCTAAAATTATAGGTGGTAACAATGTGTACTGCAATTTCTCAAGGGTACGGATGACGTATTAAATCCTTATCAGATCTAGATTGCAGGTGAAACTACTTTTCCTCAACGGGCGCTGGGGGTGGTAGTCCCATGTCAGGGTCAGGGAGAAAGCGCATTCTGGGCACAAAATGCAGTTTGACGGTTTTTTTCAGATACACGAGGAATTCTTTTTCCTGTCTCCCTAGAAAATCCATCACGGCATGTAAGTCTTTCTGGGGAAATACAGAAATAAAAATCTGTACGTTTTTCTCATCGAGGAAACCAACTCTCGTTACGGTGACTAATGAACGGCGATTTGACTCGCGGTTTATAAACTCCGCTGCGGCGGTATGAATAGCCGAGAGAATGCGATCATCTTTTATCATTGATGTTTTTCTTCTGGGCGACAATTACGTCGTTGGCGATAATGTCTGCTTTCGTTTCTATCTGTGCACCAAATTCTTCTCCTTCAGGTACGCTTCCCACATCCGCTTTGTGCGATTGGAGGTTAATTATTTTTCCTGGGCCCACCTCGATACCTCTTCTCATAATTGTTACGCGGTCGTCGCGGTAAAGTATTCCTTCCGTTACGCGACCGCCGATGACCTGCTTTGAGCCCGAGGTTGAGAAGTGCTTAATAATTTGCGCTACTCCAGGTTTTGTTTCTTCAGGTGGTGCGAGTTCGAGTATTTTTTCTTTGAGCCAGTCAGCAAGTTCGTAAATGATAGAGCGGGTTTCAAGAGTGATGTGCTGACGTTCTGCAAGGTCTTTCGCGCTTCCTTCAGCTTTCACGTTGAAGCCTAAAATCAGGGAAGGAGAAAAACCGATGACGGGTTTTATGTCGCTTTCGGTAATTGAACCAACACCAGAGAGGACGGTGAGAATTGAAACACGTTCGTGAGATATTTTCGCCACTTCATGTTCAAGTGCTTCAAGCGAGCCCGCGGTATCTGCTTTTAGAATTAACCGCACTACGAATTTTGATTCATCTGCGTACGCCCCTTGTTTTACCGAAGCATTTCTCAGTGCATCCGAAACTGCATTTTCTGCGTCTTTCTTTGTCTTCACCGTTGTGACCAAGGAACCCACTTTCGGCTCTTCTGTAAAACCAGTGATGCGTGCAGGTTTTCCGCAACGGATAGAAGTTACTTTGTTACCTGCGAAATCTTCAAGAACACGAAGTGGGGCGAATGCTTTTCCAGTAACGGCAAATCCGCCTGTTTCAATAGTTCCTTGGCGGATAATAACCGTTGCGGCAATGCCGATTTTCGGATCACGTGATGACTCAATAACAATTGCTTCTACGGGTTTTTCAGAGTCGCAGGTTATCGCGTTCACATCTGAAACAAGTGCGATGAGGTCGAGGAGTTCTGGTACGCCTGCGCCTGTCTTACCTGAGATTTGTGCAAAAGGAATTTCGCCACCCAAGCCTTCAAGGTAAATTCCCTCGCGCATGACCGATTCTTTTGCCTTCTCGACGTTTGCGGTGTCTTTGTCTATTTTTGTGAAAGCGACAATAAAAGGAATCTTTGCATTCTGAATTGCTTTGTATGCTTCCTGTGTCTGTGGTTTTACACCGTCGTCAGCTGCAACTATAAGAATGGCGATATCAGCCGCAGAGCCTGCGCGCACTCGCATCTTTTGGAACGCTTCGTGGCCTGGAGTGTCTATAAAGGTCATCATGCGAGTGCCTTCAGCACCTGTGTGAGTGACTTCGTATGCAGATACGCGCTGAGTAATACCGCCTGTTTCTTTTGCGGCTACAGATGATTTTCTGATGTAGTCCAACAACGTCGTCTTGCCGTGGTCAATGTGTCCAACGATAGCGACTACAGGTTGTTTGCAGATGTTGCCGTTTTCAGCCATTACACAGCAGAAAACCACGAATTGACGTTGTTAGCAAATAATTTTTCAAGACCCTATACTAAAAGAATGGTTGAAAGAGGAACACGCGAGTTAAATACGAGAAAGTCTGGGACTCAAGTTCTCGGTGTCTACAAACGGAAATACTTAGGTATGGACATAGCTACACTCGAGAGAATAAATCCAAGACTTATTGCAACCGCACGCGAAGGGGGTGTCTACGGAGAGTTGAAGGAGATTGTCCGATTAGTTCGCGCATACAACGCATTAGAGTCTGGAAAACGGCCAACTCCTAAACAACTTCGATATGGAGATCAGGAAGAAAGAGAAATGTACAATTTTTTTAAGAAAAACGGCCTTCTCTCAATTGTGGAGCATTACCGACCGTATGGAGATCCTGAGGAATATTATCGGCTTGTACATAACGGTAAAACAATAGGTCAGGTGCAGAGAGTTGATCCGAACTTTGTAAATTATTGTCGCTACCACGGCATTGAGGAGGTTATGCCTAAAGTAATTAGGAACCCGTGGGAAGGGAGAGAGGAGGAAGCGTTTCGTGAAAAATGGGGAGATTTGAGTCCAGGGAAAGTCTCAACACTCGGACCTGAAGGGCATCGGGATTATATGCGTCTCTATCGATCGCGCAAAAAGAAATCCGCTCCCCGTCAATCTCGTGAAGATTAGCCGAGTTTTGCTTTCGTGTCGGCGATTGCACCAGTTTCTTCTTCCGAAAGTTCGCGTTCAGACGCAAACTTTTTCACTTCCTTTGCGTACACACGGACGCCGTCTCTTGAATGGATACCAGACAACACCACACCGTCGCCGTTTTCGTTCAAAAGTGCAGATGCGAAGCTCTGCTGGCCACCTGCATTTTGGAATGGATCAAAGCGTTTTACTGAAACGCCCGAGACTGCGCGCTGTATTCGCTCTTCGTGATTTTTCAAACCCTCAGTTGCTGCGCTCGCATGGCGCTCTAATTTTTCTACGCGTAGAGAAAGTGCAGTAAGCGTGCTTTCAATTGATTTTCCATCGCCACCGCGAGTAAGTACATCTATGCGGTGGGCGAGCCATACAACAGCAATAAGTAAAATAAATGAAAAGACTGCGAGTATGGTGGTAAGTGGATGTGCGACGACATCTGCAAGAAAAAACTGAATAAACCCGATGTTCTCCATCGCTGAAGTATAGCAAGTGTGTTTCAATGTACTCCACAGGTACATGAGGAGAATTTATTTAGATTTTGCGTCCGCAACGCCCGTTCTGCCCGCTGTGGCGCGCGCCGTCTATACCGCACTTGAAGAAGTGAGTGGAAATCCGAGTGCAACCCATGAAGAGGGGCGGCGCGCGCATGACGCACTTCAAAGCGCACGTACAGAAACCGCCCGCGCGCTTTCTGTAAAACCTGAAGAGCTGGTGTTTACTTCTGGCGGAACTGAATCAAATAACCTTGCCATCCGTGGCGTGTTGCGTGCACTTAAAAATCGGGGAATTGCATACGCTGATATGCACATCGTGACATCAACTATTGAGCACGCATCTATTCTTGAAGCCTGTGCACTTGCAGAGGAATTAGGAGTTCGTGCGACCTATATCAAGCCTGCGTTCGACGGAATCATTACACCTGATTCAGTACTTGATGTTCTCACGCCCGAAACAGTACTCGTCAGTATCGCGCATGTGAATTCTGAAACAGGTTCAGTGTCACCCATAGGAGAAATCGCACATACACTGCAAAGGTACAAAGACCGCAACGTCTCGAAACACAAAGAAAGCGTGCCCGAATTTTCTTTGCCCGTTTTGCACACTGACGCCGCACAATCACCGCTCTACCTCGACGCTGCTCCTCACACACTTCATGCGGATTTAGTTTCGTATGATGCACAGAAAATACAAGGACCGAAAGGAATTGGTGTGTTATATCGAGATTTTTCAGTTCCGATTGCAGCGATTATGGGCGGAGGTACTCAGGAGCGGGGTGTGCGCCCAGGCACGGAAAACGTGCCTGGGATTATTGGCGCCGCGCTTGCGTTTAAAACTGCAAAAGAACATCGGGTGCGACGTGAGGAGCGCGTGCGAGCGCTTCGTGACTGGTTTATTGAAAAGCTTTTGAAAGAAATTCCTGAGGCAAAACTGGTTGGGCATCCAAAACGGAGAATTGCCAACAACGCGTTGTTTACTATTCCCAATGTTGATGGGGAATACCTCGCCGTCCTTATGGATAAGGAGGGCATTTCAGTAACACCCCGCTCGGCGTGTGGTGGCTCGGGGGGCGGATATTCACATGTGGTGCAAGAATTGACGGGGGATTCAGGGCTTTCGAAGGGAACTATACGATTTTCTCTAGGACCCGAAACCGAAGAGTGGGAATTGGCTGAGGCGGTTAGGGCCTTGAAGAAAGTCCTTCGAAATTCACAGGGTGCTGGTTGACAGGACTTGACAAGCGTGGTACCATTCCGATATGACGATTCCAACTGTAATACAAAGTGCAATCGTCCTATTTTTGATACTCGCGTTTTTAAAGTAAGAAATTAGGACGGTTCAATTTTAAAATGTGTTCTTGAAAGTGTTTTTGCGCGCGCGTGGTGCGCGTTTTTTATTATATGAACGGCATGCATGGCGCACGTTCACGGAAGGTGTACAATTCCTGCATGGATATAGAGGATCTCTCGACAACGCAAATCATTCTGTTGGCGCTCTTGGTGTCGTTCGTCACATCTATTGCAACAGGTATTGTGACGGTCTCACTCTTGGCGCAGGCGCCTGCTTCGGTTACGAACACGGTGAATCAGATTGTTGAAAGAACCGTAGAAACGGTATTGCCAGCTACCGATTCCAAGCCGTCCGTCACGATTAAAGAAACGACCGTGGTGGTAAAAGAAGAAGACCTTATCACGAAGTCGATTTCTGAATCGTTTGCAAAAACGGCTCGAGTATATGGCGGTGTCGCAACATCTTCCTCAATCGTTGGTCTTGCCGCGGTAACTTCGCTGGGTGTCATTTCAGATTCTTCGGTGGTTGACGGCGATCACTTGATAACTGTCGGTGGCGTTTCTGCTGTCTATTCGGTACAAGCGGAGTATCCTGAAATTGGTGTTGCGCTTTTGGTACCGAAAGACACAAAAGAATCTTTGAAAGGTGGCTTTATGGTTGGGGCAACTGATTCTCTGAAGCTGGGGCAGACGGCTATAGGGCTTTTGTCGGTGACAAATGAGCGTGTGCAAATAGGTGCGGTCTCTTCTCGAACCCCGCTTGTGGATGTTACAAAGAAAGACAAAACAGTTGTAGGTGTGCGGACTATTGATACCAATATCGCTGGAACACTAGTTCCTGGTACACCCCTCGTAAATATCTTTGGGGATTTTATCGGTATTTCAACATACATGACTCCCGCAGGCTCTTTTGTATCCGCTTCCGACATAGCCCTTCTGTTTACAGCGCCCGCGGCGACATCAACTCCTGCACGGTAGTTTGTACGTATATCTGCACTTGAAACTTTTTTCAGGCTTTTTGGTATACTAGAGGTATGCCACCTCCATTTGGAAATTTCACAACGAAGGCAAAAGAAGCAGTGCGTAAAGCGCACGAGCTTGCGATCGAACGTGGACAGAATCACGTTTCTTCATTGCACCTGATTGCCGCTCTTTTGATGCAGGAAGAATCGCCCGTGGTTGCGATACTCGAGCGTTTGGATGTCGACACCGTTCTTTTCACCGATTCCGTTATTGATTTACTTGAAGCACCTCCTGCGGGTTCAGTGCTTTCAGCAAGCTACCAGTTGTACCTCACGCCAGATTTGGCACAGGCACTTGAAGCGGCAGTCAAAATTGCAGGCACATTCGGTGAGTCATTTGTGTCTGTTGAACATTTGTTCCTCGGCGTGCTTCAGCACCCAGGACCGTCAGCGGAAATTTTCAATCGTTTTCGCGTCGACAGAAACGCGGTGGTATCGGTCATTCAAGAATTCAAGCAGGGCAGGGACACACAGCCACAAGAACCGAAAAAAATGCGCACACTTACCAAATACACCAGAAACCTCACCAAGCTCGCGCAGGACAACAAGCTGGACCCTGTCATTGGTCGCGATTCAGAAATCAGCCGCGTGATTCAGATACTTTCCCGTCGTACAAAAAACAACCCGATTTTAATCGGTGAAGCGGGCGTGGGTAAAACCGCAATTGCGGAAGGGCTCGCGCAGAGAATGGCGGTGAGCGACGTTCCTGAATCTCTGAAAAATAAAGAACTTTTGACACTCGACCTTGGACTTCTGATTGCGGGCACGAAATACCGCGGAGAGTTTGAGGAGCGATTGAAGACAATCATGAAAGAAGTGGAGAAGGCCGAAGGGAAAGTTATTCTCTTCGTCGACGAAATTCACACGCTCGTGGGCGCAGGAGCCGCAGAAGGTGCAATGGACGCTAGCAACATGCTGAAGCCCGCCTTGGCTCGCGGCGACATGCGCATCATCGGTGCCACGACCCTGAAGGAGTACCAGCAACACATTGAACGTGACCCCGCACTTACGCGCCGCTTTCAGCCTGTGTATGTAAATGAGCCGTCAACGGAAGATGCGGTTGCTATTTTGCGCGGTCTGCGCGATAAGTACGAGCTGTATCACGGCGTGCGCATCACTGACGACGCTATCGTTGCGGCGGTAGAACTTTCCAGCCGTTACATCACCGACCGCTTCTTGCCTGACAAAGCCGTTGACCTCATCGATGAGGCGGCGTCTGCGATGAAAATCGCACTTGAGAATAAGCCCCCACTTCTCGAAGAGACTGACAGAAAGATTCGCCGTCTTGAGATTGAACTTGCGGCACTCAAAAAAGACGAAGCGGATAACGTAGGCAAAAACACCAAAACGCGCATCAAGGCGATTGAAAAAGATGTAGCAGAATTGCGCGAAACGACCGCTGATTTGGAGGTGAAGTGGAAGAATGAGAAAGAAGTGCTTGCCGCAATCGGTAAGATAAAGAAAGAGGTAGACCAGCTGAAGAGCGAAGCAGAATCAGCAGAAGCGCGTGCAGATTTGGGTCGCGCGGCAGAAATTCGCTACGGCAAACTTCCGTCGTTGGCGAAAGAGCTTGAGAATGAAATGAACAAGCTGAAACGCTTCCAGCGTTCGCGTCGTGTGTTGAAAGAAGAAGTAACTGACGTTGATATTGCTCAGGTGGTTTCGAAGTGGACGGGAGTTCCTGTGTCGCGCATGCTCGAAGCGGAAGCGAAAAAGCTCGCGCGAATGGAAGAAGAATTGAAAGGTCAGGTGGTAGGGCAGGACGACGCAGTGAGATCCGTGTCAGATGCGGTAAAACGCTCACGTGTGGGTATTGCAGACCCGAACCGCCCGATAGGCTCATTCCTATTCTTAGGTCCAACAGGTGTTGGTAAAACAGAACTTTCAAAAGCACTTGCGAAATTTATGTTCGACGATGATGGTGCGATTATCCGTGTCGACATGTCTGAGTTCATGGAGAAGCATTCCGTCTCGAAAATCATTGGTTCTCCGCCAGGGTATGTGGGTCACGAAGAAGGAGGCACGCTGACTGAGAAAGTGCGTCACCGTCCGTATGCGGTTGTTTTGTTCGACGAAATTGAGAAAGCACACCCTGAGGTGTTTAACATTCTTCTGCAGGTTTTAGACAACGGACACCTGACGGATGCAAAGGGAAGAAAGGTGAACTTCAAGAACACGATTGTTATTCTGACTTCAAACATCGGAGCGGAATTTATCGACAAAATGTCGACATTCGGATTCTCGAAAACACAGGGCGACGATAAAGGCCAGTATGGATTGATTAAGGATAAAGTGACGGAGCGCCTGAAGGATTTCTTCCGACCAGAGTTCCTGAACCGCTTGGACGAAATTATTATCTTCGATATTCTTTCGCCTGCTGCTATCAAGAATATCGTAGACATGCAGGTCAAGATTGTGGAGGAACGCTTGAAAACAAAAGACATCACACTTGAGATTAAGCCCGAGGTGTATGAATTTCTTTCTACGGAAGGCTATAACCCGCAGTATGGTGCACGACCATTGAAGCGCCTGATTCAGTCAAAGATTCTGACCCCCGTTGCATCTTTTATGGTGTCTCAGGGCGTTATGGAAGGGGGAACAGTGACGGTGGGGCTCAAGGGCAAGGAGTTTGTGTTTGATGTAAAGAAGAGCGCTCGTGCGACCAAGGCACACAGAGCGACTATTGCTTCGGGTTCAAAAAACTAGATAAAAGTGATACACTCCCGAAACGGGTATGCTCCTGCATACCCGTTTGCGTCGGTACTCAAGTGGTCAACGAGGGCAGACTGTAAATCTGCTGACTTCGGTCTCCGTTGGTTCGAATCCAACCCGGCGCACCACAGGAAGACTTCCAAAATTTCGGGCTTCGCCCGCTGTTCCCCCGTGCAGATATGACCAAGGCATTAAGGCATTTCCTGAAACTTCGCGCGCGGAAAGATGCAGGTTGGAGCCGAAGATTTTTTGGAGGGAGGATTTTTGCACGGCTTTGTCCGTGGATTTTGCAATTTGGTTAAGGTTTTCAGCGTCTTTTATCCACATACGGAGTGGTTGGAGCCACGCTGTCGCGTCCTTCTCTAAACGCACGATTTGCTCGTCCAATGACCGCCTTTCCGACATCAGAGAGCGTTTGCGTTCAAGGTATGCATCGCGCTCAATATCCTGTTCAACATAGAGGTCGGTAAGGCGGGCGAGTTTGGAATCTATGTCGCTAATTCGGTCGCGCAGTCCCTGCAGGGCGCCCGTCGCGGAAATGCCCGAATCCCTCTCGTCTTTTTCAGCCAAGGCAAACATCTCCTTTGCCCATTTTTCGGGCAAAGCAAAACTGGAAAGTGTTAGAGAAAGTTGAGCCGTCAGTTCTTCCTCACGGATGTATGGTTCGGCGCATGCACCTCTCTTTTTCGTACACCGGTAATAGGTGTACCGATGTACGATTCCATTCTTCTGCTTTTTCTTGGTTATGACTTCGGCGGTTATGGAACAGCCGCACGAACCGCAACGCAGTAACCCACACAATGCTTGCGGGTCGTTCTTTGCGCTCTTGCGCACATGTCCGCGCGCCTCAATGACTTTTTGCACTTGGTCAAAAAGCTGTTTCGTGATTATCGGTGTGTGCGTACCCTTGTACCACTCGCCGGAATAGTAGAAATCGCCGTAGTAAAAGGTTGTGGTGAGGATTTTCTTAGCCCCGTCTTTGGCAAGGCGCTTTCCGCCCGCGCTCTTGCCCCAATGTTTTTGCGCCTTGGTTTTGATGCCGTTCTCAAAAAGGAATTGTGAAATATCTTCTAATCGTTTGTTGCCTTCGGCATACAACTCAAACGCTTTCCGAATGAGAAGTGATTTCTTTTTATCAACATAAATTCTTTTCGTTCGCGGATTATTTTGATACCCAAGAGGCGCAACGCTTGGAAACTCACCACGACGTGCTTTTTCTCTTAGTCCACGCTTGGTGTTGTATGCCAAATCACGAATGTACTGGTTTGCCATGCCGAATTCAACAGACATAAGCAAAACGCTATCTTCTGAAAAATAGGAGCGTTCTGGTGTGCGGATGTGTTTCAAAATTTCACTCTGCAAAAGCCACGACACTTGCCCGCTATCAACGGGATTCCTTGCAAGACGATCTAATTTCCAACACAGGATTCCTTCTGCTTCGCCTTTGCGAACACGTTCAATCATTTCGTTGAAGTGTGGACGCCCGGGCATTTTGGCGGATTGTTTTTCTATGAATTCGGCAGCAATTTCTAGTCCTTCCTTTTTGGCGAGTGAGCGCAACTCTGAAAGTTGTGCCTCGATGGATAACACCTGCATGTCTTCGTTGTCGGTGCTTTTGCGGGCGTAGAGGAAATACAACATAGGTATATTGTAACTCCGCTTTTGACTCAAAAATTATTCCTTGCTATGGTCATTAGTCAACAATGGAATTCAGAAAGCTATTTAGGGAACCTTTGGAAGGTGCGCTCAACGTGCACGAGTTTGTAGTCGATGAATTAGGACGAGAGTTTTTAACGAGAAACCCAAAAGACACTACAAAAGAGATTATTCGCAAAAACGCTCACGAATACCACTTTATTGGTTTTACCGACTTAGGTGGCCGCTTCCGGAGACGTACTTCCGCCGAGCAAGTTCAATTCGCAACCAATGCGGCACGTCAAGGTCTGCGAGTGATCCCGCCGGCATATGTGGATGAAAAAGATGTTCCGTACTATCGGTTTTTAAACAATGCAAAAACCATAGATAAATTTATGCAAGAGGCATCAGATGCGGATATCGACAGAACTGTGTACGACCTTTTCTCTGACCTTCGTTCTGCGCACAAAAAAAGTATCGTCTACGGCGACCGCTGGACGCCAAACATGTTGATTGCTCCCGAAACAGGGCTGGTACACATCGACTTCGATTTAGAAATTTACGGAAAATTCACGAAAGAATTTGAACTTGCGGGTGTGGTGTATCATACGCTATGCGCAGGCCGTTACCGAGCACTGCCAACCATAGCTAAAATTCTCGCTCTAAATCCGGACTGGGTTAAACCTCGCGTATTTGAGCATTTTTTGACTCGCATGGCACTGTTTTTCGAGAAAGACAACTTTCGTGGTAATTGCGTAAAAGAAACGAGTATCTTATTAGCTGCTATGCACACACTACGTCCCCAAAAATAAATCTCATGCAATCTTATCTGCAAATTCTTGAAGCGTTCGGCTTAGACACACTACCAACCCTTGACGTGTGCGTTCTTGCCACTCTTGAGCGTTTTGAACGTGATGGAATCCCTAAGTTGCCGCAACTCTCCTCGGGCAAAATACTGATTGTTGGAAGCGTAAATGCGGCTGCCACAGGCAGAATCTTGGCAACGTATTTGAAAAACGCAGTTTGTGCAGATGAAAGCGACTATGAAAAAGTCGTATCCGAAAACCCAGACATTATTCTGGCGCTTTTAATTTCTGCTTCCGGCGGGAAACATGCGGTACGAATTGCCCAAGATTTTCAAAAACTTAAGCTACGAACAATACTCGTAACCCACAACCCCGCCCCTCTTGCTGGAGAATATGTTGAGAAAAAAGATATATTCCTGCTTCCTAAAAACCGAGAGCCGTACACATACAATACATCCACATATTTAGGGATTATTCTTTCGGTTACTCAAGAAAGTCCCCTACAAATCCGCACTTTTATCGAAAACGCGGTTATCCCGAAAGTAAGAAAAGATTTTGAAAAGTTTGATGCTTTTTTTATTACTATCCCCACCTCTTTGCGTCTCATTGCGCCGATGCTACTAACAAAGTTTGATGAGCTTTTCGGATCGCGCGTATCGGGGCGTACATATACGCATGAGCAAGCCAAACACGCAACCACAGTTGTTCCAAGTCCGACTGAGTTTTTCATTTCCTTTGGCAAACCAACACCAGTTGCCCCACTTGATAGAAATCTCACTATCCCTCTTCCTGATGATGCAGGGTACGGATTATTAGTAGCAATCAGCTACTTTCTGATTGGCGAGATTCAAAAGCAGCATCCGCCATACTTCAAAGAACATATTGCCGAGTATTGCGCACGAGCTTCGAAGCTATTTGACCAAAACATTGAACCTATAGTATCTTAACTACCTGTTTATGGCAGTCGCTCAAGAGAAGGAAAAAACTCGTCGAGTCGCTCTAATTACCGGCGGTACACGGGGTATAGGTCAGGCAATCGCAAGAAGTCTGGCTCGCGATGGATGCGACTTAGTAATTAACTATAAGGAAACCTCCAAGGAAGAGGTTGATCGACTCAAAGATGAAGCTGATACGTGCGGTGTTTCGGCACTTTTTATTCGCGCTGATGTTACAAAACGAGCCGCAATAGAAAGAATGGTTCGCATTGTCAAAGAACGTCACGGGCGCGTGGATGTCTTGGTCAATAATGCGGGCATACTTGTCAAACAGCCATTCAGAAAATTGACCGAGAAAAATTTTGACGACCATATTGCTACAAATCTTAAAGGAGCCGTTATGGTAACGCGAAAAGTATTACCATTACTCGAACGTGCCCCGAAAGGAAAAGTTATATTCGTTTCTTCAGCAAGTGCGCATAACTACACGAAAGAAAGTGAGATATTCTCTTACGCAGTTTCAAAAGCAGCTCTTGGAGGCGTTACGCGCGGACTTGCAACAGAGCTTGCGCCAAAAATACTTGTTAACTCCGTCGCTCCTGCCTATATCGAAACAGATATGCTACTTGGGGAAGCTTCTGATGAAGAAAACGAAGCAAGGAAATCACGTACAATGTTAGGCAGGTTTGGTAAATCCGAAGAGGTTGGACGCCTTGTTTCTTATCTTGCATCCTCAAGTGCTGATTTTATAACGGGGCAAACATTCCACATAAACGGTGGTAGATATTTTGGTGAATAAAATATATCGGGAGCCTTCGCTAATTACTTAGTTTTTAGCGAAGGGATGTTGTGCGCGCACTGGGTGGGTGGGGCAAGCACTCTTAACTAATTAGTGCAAAAATCCTCCCTCCAGAAAATCTTCGGCTCCAACCTCACCCTCACCGCGCGCCTTGCGCGCGGAAATGCCTTAACTCCTTGGTCTTATCTCCACACACAAACTACGGGCGAAGCCCGAAATTTTGGAAGTCTTCCTGTGGTGCTTCTTTACGAAAAAGTCCGAACCTATTTCAAGCAAAATTGTTAGGAAGCCCATTCGCGCCTCGCTCCGCACCACAAAGGGCACTTCTTGTTTTTTAATTCGCTTTGCTCATAACAAAACAAAGTCGCTCGGCGCTTCCTCGCCCTGCCCATCCTTTCTTTTTTCGCGGGGGTTCCGAAGAGAATGCATGGAGCTTCGGAAAGCCGGAAGGAGCGGAGGCGACTGAGGCGGGGTCGCGCAGAATCTCAGCAGAGATTCATGCGTGATTGCAAAAAATGAGTGCAAAAAGTGGCTTTGATATGATGAATTTATGAATTTAAAAATCCTTATGTTGTGGTTTAGCATCGTTTCGGTCGTCGGCCTCGTTTGAAGTATAGTTTTTTCTATAGTCCGAAACAAGCTATAATAAACTAAATGGTCGTCCTGATTGCAAAAATTGCGAAAACGGCTCTCGTTCTAGGCTTCATAGCCTTTCTTATTCTCGGGTTTTTTGGAGTGCAACACTTGAGTGTGACGATGGGCCCGGACGGAGATATGACCATGTCGCCTTGTCTTTTTATGACCAGCAAAACTGTCGTGTGCAACATGACCCCACTGCAGCATATTGCCGCCTGGCAGAGCATGTTTACGACTATGTCTCAGCAGGATGGTTTGGCCTTGATTTTGTTACTTTTGGCCATGTTCGCACTTGTGTTGATTCGAACTAAAGCGCGGTGGCCAAAGCCGAGGAGGACACTCGTACCTATCTTCTGTGTTGCACGCAGAGAAAATTATCTGCCGCCCACACTGCTACAAGAGCTTTTTTCAAATGGTATTTTAAATCGAAAGGTTTTCTAACGGCGGCTTTCCTAACGGCTGCACGACTCAGTCGTGCAGTGTTTATTACTTTAATTGGTAAGTGTCATTACATGGAAACTGAATCAAAACAAAACAATCTATCAACACCTATCGCGATTGTCATTGCAGGAGCTTTCATTGCTCTCGCGCTCTACTTTGGCGGTAATGGAGCAGGGGCTGCAGTGGTGCCACAGCCGCAAGATGTACAACAACCGACAGGCAACCTTGAAGCAATGAAATCAGTTGGGAGGGAAGACCATATTCGAGGTGATGCGAATGCTGCAGTGAAAATCGTTGAATACTCGGATACCGAATGTCCGTTCTGCAAGCGATTCCACTCCACTATGCAACAGATTATGACCGAATACGGCGACAGCGATAAAGTAGCGTGGGTTTATCGGCATTTTCCTCTTGATCAACTACACTCGAGGGCACGGAAAGAAGCGGAAGCTACAGAATGCGCTGCAGAGTTAGGGGGCAACGACAAATTCTGGGCGTATTTGGATCGCCTTATGGAAGTCACTCCTGCCAACAACGGCCTCGACCCCGCAGAACTTCCCAAAATTGCAGGGTATGTTGGACTTGATGAAAATAAATTTAACATCTGCCTGACAAGTGGTAAATATGCTCAAAAAATTGAAGAACACGTGCAGAATGCCGTCGCAACTGGCGGCAACGGCACGCCGTGGAGCATTGTAGTTGCAAAGAATGGAAAGAAATACCCGTTATCCGGCGCTCAGCCGTATGAGGCAGTGAAGCAACTCATTGAACTTGCCCTGAAAGAGAAATAACCGATTATGCAGGCCATCCTCAACACGTTGAAATCGACACACTCCAAGCTGATCTCGATTGGCGTTAGTGTACTTGTATTTGCGTTTGCGTTGTGGCTTCCGAATCTGCGCCTCCTGCTCTCGGTATGGACGGATACAGCAGTATCGCTTGGAGACAAAATCATTTTGCCTACAAATCTACTTCTCTCAATCACGACGAACTTCACCCCGCTTTCGGCTCTCTATACGATTGCAATAGCAATTCTCGTGGGCATAAATGTGGCGCTTATCATCGAGCTTATTCGTGCAAGGCAGATGTTTGCAGGAAGCGCGACAATAAGCGCATCGGGAATAGTGGCAGGAGCACTCGGCATCGGATGTGCGGCATGTGGCTCATTGATACTGACCGCTCTTGCGGGAACAGTATTCGGGACGAGCGCGCTCGCTCTCTTCCCACTTGGAGGTGAAGAATTCGGGATTTTAGGCGTTCTTCTCTTGGGATATTCAACGTATCTCTTGTCAAAACAAATTAGTAAAACAGTATGTGAAATAACGATATGAAAAATATCAAAACGTCCTACGCTATCATCGCGGTATTCGTATTGCTCGTCGGGGGGATATGGTTGTCGAACGGCTTTAAAAAGGAGCAGACCTCAGGAGTTATAGAAGGTCTCAAACAATACACCCTAACGGAACGAGAACATGTACAGGGTGAAGTTGCGTATGCGGAAAATCCACCAGTAGGTGGTAAACATGCGCAAGTATGGGTGGCGTGCAATGGCAACGTATATGACAAACCGGTAATTAAAGAACAAGCGGTACATGCACTTGAGCATGGTGCAGTGTGGATTACATACCAACCCACACTTTCGACAGAGCAGATTGAGATGCTCAAGAAGAAAGTACGTGGGTACACTTTCTTGAGTCCGCTTGCCGAGCAAAATACTCCCATCGTGCTTACTGCGTGGAATAACCAACTTTTTCTAGAATCAGAAAAAGACCCGCGCATTGATCTCTTCATAAATAAATTCCGCCAAGGACCGCAGACACCCGAACCAGGAGCAACCTGCAGTTCTGTTCCTGGCGGGATGAGTTAGCGTTACTAATGATTATTAGATAATAATAAAATATGCAGAAAATAATTTTGTTAATCGTCGGTGTGATTATTCTTGCTGGAGGAATTGTATATCTGACCTCCGGGTCGAAAGAGCAAACACCAACCCAACAAGTGCAAGCTCAAAAAGAGCAAACACTTACCGTTCAGGTGACGAATCGTAAACTCTCTCCTGAAATTGTGACAGTTACGGAAGGCGAGAAAGTGACCATACGGGTCATGTCTGACGAATCGGGAGAATTCCACATATCGGGATATGAAATTGAGAACGATATGACAGTAGGGACAGAGCTGTCGTTTTCGTTTACTGCAGACAAGGCAGGACGATACAATTTTGAATTGCACCCGAAAGCGGCAGGTGCCGACGAAGAACACGAGGCAACTGAGACAACAGAGGACACGCCTGCGGCGGAAGCCGAAGAAGATATTGTGATCGGCGCGTTTGTCGTCAATCCGCGTTAACTAGTATGAAAAGCGCCCTCACACTTGCTGTCCTCGTCTTTACGCTCGTTCCCGGGCTCGCCTTTGCGCACGGATTTGGCCAGCGCATTGACTTGCCTGTCCCGCTCTACTTGTATCTTTTTGGTGCAGGTGTGGTGGTCGCGCTCTCGTTTATTCTTCTCTCGGTTGTTCCTAAAAAATTTACGAAGGCGCTTTATGAATACCCCAATATCAGCCTTTCTCGCAGAGGTTGGTTTAAAATACTTTCGTCGTCGTGGGTGGTCCAGTCGCTAAAGCTCTTCTTCATTCTCGTGCTGTTCACCGCTGTGGCGAGCGGTATTTGGGGCGACCAGAACCCGGCATTCAATATGCTACCGACAGTCGTGTGGGTTTTGTTTGCGGTCGGGGTGCCGTTCGCAAGTGCTGCTGTCGGAAATATATGGCGGGTTATCAATCCCTTCAGAACGCTGTTTGAGTATGTAGAAGCCCTACTAAGACGCGGGCGCGTGACTGTTAATGAGCACCCGTGGCCAATCGCTTGGGGCGTATGGCCTGCATTTGCTCTCTTCTTTGCGTTTCGCTGGGTTGAAAATGTTTTCCTCGATTCAGCGACACCACAACCGCTTGCGATGCTCGTACTTTTGTACGCAGTCGTTACGTTCACAGGAATGGCATTCTTCGGGAAAGAAGTCTGGCTTAAACACGGTGATCCGTTCTCGGTTTTCTTTTCCTTTCTTTCACGGTTTTCAATAACCGAAACAAAAAAGGTTGGTGAAAAAATCGAAGTCCATTTGCGTCCACCGGCAGTGGGGTTATTGCAAGGTGAAGCGAATGTATCGCAAACGGCCTTTGTGCTCCTCATGCTCTCAAGTGTCGCGGCCGACGGTATGCTGGGAACTCCGTTCTTTCAGAATCTATTTTCATCTTTGCTTGCCCTCGGCTTGCCGTGGGCAATTGTAGGAACAGTTGGCCTTGCGGGACTCTTTGTTGTTTTCGCTTCCGTCTACGCAATCTTTTCTTTTCTTACCAAGTGGATTTCTTCAGACGGTTCGGCAACACTGGAGGTGGCTCGACGCTTTATCTACTCGCTTCTGCCAATATCCATCGCTTACGAGATTGCGCACTACCTCTCCATTCTCGTCGTTGAAGGCCAACGTATTCTGTATCTTGTCTCTGACCCTTTCGGGAGAGGATGGAATCTTTTCGGCACTGCGAATTATGAAATCAGCTACACCGTGCTGAATCTCAAGATGCTATGGAATGTGCAGGTGGGGCTTATTGTTATAGGGCATGTAATTGCAGTTATTATCTCTCATGCACTAGCGGAGCGGTATTTCAAAGACAGTCGCAAAACACTTATCAGTCAATACCCGATGCTTATTCTTATGATTTTCTACAGCGTTTTAAGTTTGTGGATCATGGCACAACCTATTGTAGCCGCCGGATAATATGAAAAACTTTACACGAAAGTCAGTTTTCATTTTATTTTTGACAACAGTGTTATGTGTGACACCGGGAGTTGCGTACGCACACGGAGAAGTAGGCATGACGTTTACCAGCACAACAACCGAAGGACATATTGTGGACGTGGATTATGGAGATGCCTATATTGAAGCCGGACGTATGGGGGTATTTATTATGGATCTTTTTACTGACGAAGCACGAAATAAGTCGGTTAATTTTAGCGACATATGGGTTCGTATAACACTCAAGAACGAAAATAAAAGTGGTGAGACACTTTTTGCGGGACCTATTGCAAAGCAGGAATTTGGCGGGAATAGGTTCGCGTATGTATTTCCTGAGGGAGGTGCTTATACGTTAAGTGTGCGATTTAATGATGCGAGTAAGAACGAGTTGATGGCCACTAACGCAGGAGAAGCAGAATTTGAGCTCAATGTTTTGCGGAGTTCAGACGAGGAGCAGTTTACTTTCGGCGTGGAGTTTTGGGTCGGGTTGTTAGGGGGGACGTTTGCTCTTGTGGTTGTTGGATTGCCACTGATGCTCAAAAGAAGGGACGAAATATAAAAAGACAAGGCGGTTCTCATGCTGTGTTTTAGTATATACCCCCTAGGGGGTATATACTACATCCATATGAAGTACATGGATGCCAAGGGCAAGGCAAAGGTTATTCGTCGACTCAAACTCATTGAAGGACAAATACGTGGCCTGCAAAGAATGGTTGAAAGCGACACCTATTGCATTGACGTGATTACGCAAACATCTGCAGTCAAACAGGGACTCTCAAATGTCGAGGACATACTCCTTGAAAATCACCTCGACCATTGCGTGCATCATCAGATGCATTCCGGAGAAACCGCAAAGGCGAAGAGTGAAATCCTTAAAGTCTATAAACTAAAACGAAAATAATTCATGGCAACAGAACGCGTATACAAAGTTCAGGGAATGCACTGCGCGAGTTGCGTGTCTCTCATTCAAAATACCGTTTCCAAAGTCTCCGGCGTTGACGCAGTCTCGGTGAATCTTTCTACTGAAAAGGTAAAGGTAAATTTTTCAAAAGAACCTCTCTCTGTTGAAACGCTGAATTCAACGATAGTGCCTTTCGGCTATTCATTTGTCGATGTCCCGAAGACGGCTGCTGAAATGGGTATGCCACAGAAGGAACACGACCACATGAATATGAGCACAGGCACTGGTGAGAGCGAAAAAAATACCTCGTTTGAATTAATGTTTGTCATTCCGATGGTTGTTTTCTCGTTTGCAATGATGCTCTGGGATGTACTTCAAAGTAGCGGCATTGTGCCTCCACTGTCGGAAACGCTGTACGAGGTTGCTCACCATTTGATGCCGGTTTTTGCCACTATTGTCCTTTTTGGTATTGGACGCAGGTACATCCGTGCGACGTGGGTCTTTTTAAGAACGGGCGTTGCAAGCATGGATACCCTTGTCGGTATTTCGACCATTGTGGCGTTTCTGTATTCCTTTGCGGTAACAGCATTCGAAAAGCCACTCTCGGCATTCATTGATGTGAGTTCAAATTATTACGATGTAGTTATTGTGGTCATTGGCCTCATTGCACTTGGTCAATTTTTAGAGCAACGAGCGAAACGAAAAACAAATGAAGCTCTGACAAAACTTGCAGAACTGGCGAGCAAATTTGCATTGGTGGAGCGAGATGGTAAGGAAATTGAAATACCCGTCGGCGAGGTAAGGGTCGGCGATATTGTTGTTGTGAAACCGAACGAGCGCATACCGATTGACGGGAGAATCACGGCCGGAGGCTCGAGTATTGACGAGTCGAATTTAACAGGAGAATCAATCCCCGTCGATAAAGGTGTCGGGGATATGGTATTTTCTGGAACACAAAATTTCCAGGGTTTGATTAAAATCAGTGTAGAAAAAGACAGCAAAGACACAGCGCTCGCCCACATCATTAGTATTGTTGAAAACGCGCAGAACTCGAAGGCTCCTATAGAACGCGCCGCCGACAAGATTTCGGGGATATTCGTCTATGTCGTGATTGGAGTATCGGTCGTTACCTTTGCCTCATGGCTTATATTCGCATCTGGCTCCTTGGGGCTTACGCAAGCCTTTGCGTTCGCGCTCTCAACTACCATGGCAGTTCTCGTAGTTGCGTGTCCTTGCGCCTTGGGTCTTGCAACCCCAACAGCGATCATTACCGGCGTTGGTGTGGGTGCGCGCCGCGGCATTCTCATAAAGAACGCAGAGAGCCTTGAGAAACTCTCAAAAGTTCAAGCAATCGTTTTTGACAAGACAGGCACGCTTACTGAAAACAAACTTTCTATTGAGGGCATCTTTTGTGAGGATAAGAATCATACGTGCAACGACGCAGATACAGCTTTCAAAAGATCCGTTGCGTATTCAATGACCAAGTCCTCCAAACACCCCGTGTCGGAAAGCGTAGCGAGGTGGCTCAAAGAGTTAAACGCTGAAGAACTTTCTATGTCAGACATACGAGAAATACCCGGTAAGGGCATTTCCGCACGCATCGGAGAGAATAAATATTATCTCGGCTCAATTGATTACATCGGAGAAGTTTTAAACCGTTCCTCTGAAGTCATTAGAAGTCATTTTGATGAGATGCGTTTTACGGATGGACGAGAACTGTACCTTGCTGATTCACAAAATGTGCTCTCGCTCATAAAGATTCATGACACGATAAAGCAAACTGCTGGTAAAGAAATTGCAAAACTGAAGTCACTTGGACTGCGGGTAATCATGGCTACTGGAGATCATAAAAAAACCGGAGAAGCAGTCGCGAAGAGTCTTGGTATTAGTGAAGTATTTACGGATGTACAGCCGGGAGACAAACTTGCCATAATCACGTCCTTGCAAAAAGAAGGTCTTATAGTTGCGATGATTGGTGATGGAGTCAATGACGCCCCCGCGCTTGCTCAGGCTGATGTTGCAATTTCCATGAGCGACGGGTCTGACATAGCGATTGAAAGCTCTGACATCGTGCTCTTGAAGGGGGATATCGGAAAAGTGGCTGAAGCAGTAAACCTTGCCAAAAAAACAAATAGAACGGTGTGGCAAAACCTGATTTGGTCCTTCGGCTACAATTCGGTTGGTATTCCGATTGCTGCAGGTGTCCTGTTTCCATGGTTTGGATGGATGTTGAGCCCTGCTATCGCTGGGTCAATCATGGCATTTGAAAGTATCACGGTAGTTCTTAACTCATTGAGACTAAAGAATGCAAAACTTTGAGTATGATTTCAAATAGGTTAAAGATACTTTTCGTTTTCTCAGCCCCACTCTTTATAGCTCACGGCTTGGAAGAAATATATACCGGCTTCTATGCCATTGATTCGCATGTCGCATTTGCCTTTGGATGGCTCGCGAATCTCCCAACCCTGCAAGGTTTGTTCGTACTTTTTCAGATTATGTTATGGCTGACGCTCATAATCAGTTATTTACTTTTGCTAGGACCAAAATGGCAGTTTCGTTTAATGCTCATTCCTGGAATTATATTTGTGTACGAGTTGCATCATGCATATAAAGCAATCGCAATGGGCGGTTATTACCCCGGTTTGGTTACGGCGATACCCCTTTACATACTCGGATTCTTTTTCTGGAAAGAATGGCTGAAGTTGATGAAATCAAAATAAGTATGCACAATCACAAACCTGAAGCAGAACATCATCATCACGAACATGTGGAGGGGCACGGTCACACGCATGGTCTCGTTGACGCAAGTATTGTTCGGTCGCAAGAGGGAGTAAGGGCGGTGGCCCTGAGCTTGCTCGTACTTTTCATAACGGCAGGACTCCAGTTCGGCATTTTTATGTATAGCAATAGTGTCGCGCTTCTGGCGGACTTAATTCATAACTTTGGTGATGCATTGACTGCCATTCCCCTGGGGTTGGCATTTTTCTTCCGAAGTGTACGAGGGGAAAAGTGGGCTGGGTACTTTGTTGTATTTTTGGTACTCGTGAGCGCACTCGTTGCAGGCTATGAATCTATCCAGCGGTTTTTTCTTCCTGAAACTCCGACGCATTTGTGGGTGCTTGGCGTTGCAGGGGTTATTGGTTTTCTGGGGAATGAGTTGGCTGCCATTATCCGCACCAGAGCAGGTAAAAAATTAAATAGTCCCGCACTTATCGCAGACGGCAGTCACGCGCGCGTTGATGCGCTTACGAGCCTCGGTGTCGTCGCGAGTGCTATTCTCGTGGCTTTAGGTATATCTATCGCAGACCCATTTATTGGTTTAATAATCACGGCGCTTATCATGAGAATCGCATGGCAATCTTGGCAGACGATTTCCATAAAAACGACATAGCATATGAAAACATACACATTTCATGTCCACGGGATGCACTGCAACGCATGTGTGGTTTTAACTGAAACTGAACTCAAGGATCACGCTCTTGTGGAGAGTGCGGCCGCCGATTTAAAAACCTGTTGCGTTGAGGTACAGGGGAACTTTGGCGAAAGAGAGGCAGAGGACGTAGCCGCCGAGCTTTCAAAAGTAATGGAGCCACATGGCTATAAGCTTTCCACTGTAAAAGAACAAAAGGGCGTGCAATGGTCGGACTTTAAAATCGCACTTCCCGTCGCTCTGGGCTTCATGGCGCTTTTTGTGATTCTTCAAAAATTGGGACTTGTGAATCTAATTTCAAGCGGGAACGTTAGTTACGGAACAGCATTTTTGATAGGAGCAATTGCATCAGTATCTACATGCATGGCTGTTGTAGGAAGTTTGGTGCTTTCGGTGTCAGCGAATTTCGCGAAGGAAGGCGACGCAGTGAAGCCGCAAATCTTGTTCCATATCGGACGGCTTGTTTCGTTCTTTATCCTTGGAGGCCTGATCGGCACTCTTGGGTCTGCATTTCAGCTTGGAGCAACTGGAACCTTTGTGATGAGCTTCGTTGTTGCGTTTGTGATGCTTATCTTAGGTATTAATCTTCTCGATGTATTTCCGTGGGCGAAAAAACTGCAACCAACCTTGCCCAAATTCATATCAAACCATTTGCTTGAAGTAAAAAAACTTAACCATACGCTCACCCCGGTTCTTTTGGGAGTTTTGACCTTCTTTCTTCCATGCGGATTTACGCAGTCCATGCAGATTTATTCGCTCACAACGGGAAGCTTCTGGGGAGGCGCAACGACTATGTTCGTGTTCGCTCTCGGCACGTTGCCCGTACTCGCGCTTCTTAGTTTTAGCTCACTCGGCATTCAGAATAAAGCAAAGTCTGGCGTTTTCTTCAAAACCGCGGGGCTTGTCGTCATCTTCTTCGCTCTGTTTAATCTCATAAACAGCCTTGTAATTATTGGTTTAATCCCACCTATGTTTAATTTCTAGTACAGTATGAAAATGAATGCCACAGTTATTTCTATTGTTTTTGCAGGAATTTTGATAGCCGGAGCAGTTTTCCTGTCTAACAGTCCTGCTTCAAACCAACCACTCTCAAACAACAACGTCACCATGGAGAATGGGAAACAGGTTATTGAGATTGATGCGAAAGGCGGTTACGCACCGCAACAAACACAAGCGAAAGCGGGGATTCCAACTATCCTTCGTGTAGCTACAAACGGAACATTTGACTGTTCATCTGCACTTACTATTCCTGCTGTCGGCTATAGAGAAAACCTGCCTCCGTCAGGAACAACCGATATAGAAATTCCTCCTCAAAAAGTAGGCGCAACAGTACAAGGGTTATGCGCGATGGGAATGTACAATTTTTCCCTAAAGTTCAACTAGTTTCTAGTATACCACATCTGTCAAGTTTTTGCAAGAATATATGCACTGACTATGTGAGCCGTTTGGCATATTAGAATTGAGCCATGCCTGACGATTCACCCGTTTCAGATTCAAGTTCTTCCGCGCCTGTATCTGAACCGATCCCTATTCCTGCAGGAGTCCAAACGGCTCAGCCAGAACCACTAACGGCTCAAATACCAGCAAATGGGCCCTTCGACTCCGCTCAGGACAAGTCGACTCCCGCTCCTGAGCCGATGCCACAAACTGCTCCGCCGCCTCCAGTTTCAATCATCACGCCAATAGTAAACCTTGCGCGGGATTTGGCACTGAGGGCGCGGGTGGTGATACAAAACCGCAAGCGAGTAAAACTAGACAAGATTCTCACTGAAATCACGAAGAAGGGCTCTATAACGAATAACCAAGTTGAAAAGTTGCTCCGCGTTTCGGATGCCACAGCAACGCGATATCTATCGCAGTTAGAGAAAGAAGGAAAAATTGTGCAAGTCGGAAAAACTGGAAAGTCCGTGAAGTATCAGAAGATTTGATTTTGCGGGAGTCCCGCCGCGAATCCTTTTGGCCTTTCGCGGCGGGCGGGGCGCACCCAATTTTGACAAGGTCAATTTTCTGTTGTATTTTCACTTTCTGTGGCTGACGAGAAACGCTTTAGATGTCCATTTGAGACCAAAGGCCGTAAAGAGGGTTCTATTTTGCATATTGATTTGCCAAAAGACCGCCGAGAGAGGATTCGGCTTATAAAAAATGGTTTTGCAGATTTTCACGCCGACAGCAGAGCGACCGCGCTCGAGTTGCGCATGCCTCCCGAAGTCCTCAAGAAAGCGAAGTCCAACAAAGATTTGAAGGACCTAATGATTCCGTATCAGGCGGATATTCTTACGGGCGAATTGGAGTTTCGTCTGGGCAGTTTCATGCCATACAATTTTGCTCGTCTCAAGCCAGAACAACGAGCGGCAATGATTGATGAAATGACAGGTGAAAATGCTGGGAGTCTGTTAACGGGTAAAAGTTTGGCTGCTTCAATGGAAGAGAGCGGAACTTCCTTTCCTCGTGAGGCTACGCATGTAGCCGAATGGATAGAAAAAAGTATTCGTACATTCAAAAAAGCAGGTGCAAAAAGCCCACAAATAATGTTGGTGCATCCTATTTCTCCAACTGAAATAGTACCGCTTGTGAAATTGACTGCGGGGAGTGCAATATTTTACGCAGACCGTCGTCCAGAGGTCTTAAAAACAAGAGGAAACCGAAACTCTTTTGGTATCGTACGAAGTCCATTTTTCCCTGAAGCTTTCGGTCGTTATAGTCCCTCGGTTGACGTGGTGATTACAAAAGAAGCTGATTTCGTGAGGTTACATATGCAGACCAGAAAGCAAATACGTTTCCACTCAAATTCTGTACTCAAAGAACACGGGATCGCTATAGGCGATTTATTTACCGACCTTCAGCAAGATGGTGTCTGGGACCACGTAAACGAAGCATCAATGTCGAGAAAGCCCGAATAAATTATGAGAGAAAAATCACCGTTTGAATATAGTCCGATTCAAAGAGCATTGAAGAAAGTCTATCGAGCTGTGCGTCCCGTACCGCGCTCACCGTGGACGCAAGGGCCTCTGCCTGTTGAAAGTGTTTCAGAGGTGCATCTTGTTCCGCCCGAGAAACTTATCTCTTTCTTTGGAAACTGCATCGAAACTCTGGGTGCTTTGCGCGATGGCGATGTAGGTCAATATCTGGAGTTTGGAGTTTTTAACGGAAGTTCTATAGGAAGCATGTATCTTGCGCGGGAGAAGGCTGGCGTCGGCATGCCTCTTATTGGCTTCGATTCTTTTGAAGGCCTTCCTGAAGGTTCAGAAAACGAGGATGGTGGTGTGTGGAGGCGCGGAGACTATAAGTGTTCGTTCGAGGAAATGGAACAAAGTCTTATACGGCGCGGCATTGACCCGCACAAAATTCAGTGGGTAAAAGGGCTTTTCCAAGAAACATTAACGCCCGAAACGGCAGAGGTGTGCGGAATCGACAATCCTGGAATCGTATTCGTGGATTGTGACACATACAGCTCATCCAAAAGCGTATTGGATTTCGTGGGTCCATTTATAACCAAGCCGACCATTATCTGTTTTGACGATTGGAAGTTGAACGATCTCGACTTGCAGGGCGAAGGCGAATACAAGTCGTTTAATGAATTCTTGAGAGCGAATCCGCATCTGAAGGCAGAGCCCATTCCGTCGTACAACCGCAAATCACGTACGTTCTTAGTAGAGCCTGCCTAGAAAATAGACAGCTACCTTACTCGTCTCTGTCGACGCCTGAAAAATTGTCGCTCGCGGGAGCGCTTTGCGGTGGTGCTCCGCGCATTTTTTGATCACCTTGAAACATTCCTCTGTTGCCAGGCGTGCCTTGCCACCTTGGTTTTTTCGCATCTTCTCCTGTTGCGTAGTTCATATACTCATCATTCTTACCTGATTTCATTCCTGAGAGTGATTTGTTCAAATCAGCTCGTCGGTCGGTAATCCTTCCTTGTTTTTCTTTAGATTTATCTGCATCTTTCGTACCATCTTTTCTTTGCCCAGCTTTTTCAACTGCACGCCTTTCTTGATCTGCAATTGCTTGCCTTCCTTTTTGCATCGTTAGCCGTGCAGCTGCTTTTGCTTGCCGAGTATTTGCGACGAGGTTTAATGCTCCGAGCTTGTCCTCTATACGCGAGATCGCGATGATGCGAAATGCCATAAGAGTAATGGTAGGGAACATGCTGACAAACGGAATCATTTCAATCACCCAGGCGAGCAAATACCATATCCAATTTTTTTTCCCGACGACGGAAATATTGTGAAAAAAGAAAACAAGAGGAAAAATAAAAATCTGCGAGACGGGAGTTACAACCATGTTCAAAACTGGCAAAAACGAGAGAATATCAAAGAAGGCTGCCAACAGGAGTATCGAAACACCACTTGAATCATCCACGCGGTATGTAACATCAGAAGAGCGCGGTGCTAGGTGCGCTAGTTCATTCCCACCCTGGGCTCTTGCCTGGCGGTTGTCCGCTATTTCTCGGCGTTTTGCTCCCCGTTCTTCTGGGGTAAGGTCGTCGTACTGCTCAGACATCTATCAAATATACCCCGCTTTGCACACGCCCAACATTTCGCTAGGGTATAATCCAGGAATGAAGTTAGTACAGGTGGCGGTTCTCTCCGCGCTGTTTCTCGCCTTTGTTTTCAGCTTCGCACTTCCAGAGCCCGCGCTCGCAGGACCTTTAGATGGGCCGTTAGTTCCTACATGTTTTGCCTCTCAGAACGGCGGCTTTATTGGTGCGTGTCAGTTATGCGATTTGGTGTCGCTCGCAAGGAACCTTATAAACTTCTCGATTGCCTTCTCCGTCATAGCGGCAACACTTCTGTTTGCGTATGCGGGGTTCATGTATTACACCGCAGCCTCTTCGCCTGAAAACATAAAGAAAGCGCACGGCATTTTCACTAAAACTTTGGGCGGTATTGTGCTTATTCTTGCAGCGTGGCTCGTGGTTGATATTTTGATGCAAACCATTACAGGAGGTACGTGGGCATTATCCAGGGATATTCAGTGTCTGAGCTATCCGCGAGGTGCCAGTCTTCCGCCGAGGCCCGTACAGGGAGGGGCTGGAGCAACTGGGACGGGAACACGCCAATGCAATTCACCAACAAATGGGCTTTGCAGCGTAAGCAGTATGGGTGGTTTCGGAGACCAAGCAAACCAAGCGGCTGCGGTTTGTTTGGCAGAAAGCGGTGCTGCGAATAGACCAACGCGCCGTACTGACATACTCGTGAATGACCCACAAAGAAGACTATTTAGCTTTGGGTTATTTCAGATAAATGCAACAGTGCACCGCTTAACTGCACCCGAATGTACGCCGAGCGGCCGAGGAGTTCATGAATGCCCAAGTGCGTTTGCATGCCCGAACAATGCCGAGAGGTGCAATTCGAACCAAAAGTTAATTGTTAACGAAGATGTGTACAATAGGTGTAAACAGTCACTTGAAGTTGCTGCATGCAACATCGCAACCGCCCAGCAGATTTGGGGCGCAGCAGGTAGAAACTTCAGCACCGATTGGACTGCAGCTCGAACATGCGGTATTCGATAGTAAAATAAAAATATGGATTTAAGATACACCATGCTCGGAATCGTTATCGCCCTCATAGTAGGTGGTGGCGTTTTCCTCTATTTCTTTTTACCGCTTTTGAGTAGCGATAGCGGAGGAGAAGGGCAAACACCTTCTACTATTGTTGACCCGTTCGGAACTTCAGGTACATCAGGCGGAGGAGGAACAAAGCCAGTTGCGGTTGTAGAAAACGAAGCGATGAAGAAGTTCTCTGGCGAAGTGCGCAAGGTTGCATCTGTCGATACGAGCGTCGCTCCTGGATATTATGAGCTTACGCAAAATGGGGACGTCGGCAGTTCTACGCCGTACAGCATGTATTACCTCGACACCGACAAGAGTTTGACCGTCACACTGTTTGAACAGCCTATAGGAAAAACGAGGCGTATGGCTGAAGATGACTTACTTGCGCGCTTTAAAATCAGCAAGGAAGAGGCGTGCGACCTTATATATTCCGTTACGGTGCCGATGAGTGTTGATGCAGATTATTTTGGTCAAAATCTTGGGTTTAGTTTTTGCACTGGAAGTGTTGTATTACGAGAGATTTGACCCTATTCACGTTTTCAGCTATAGTCATTCACTATGTCACAGGATAATCTCGTAAAACTGAAGTCTGCCTCGGGCCATATTGTGTGGTCGAGAAAGAATAAGAAGAAGCTTGCGAATGCGAAACTTTCTCTCAAGAAATACAATCCGAAGACTCGGAAACGCGAAGTCTTCAAAGAAACGAAGAAATAACAAAAAGCCCCGAAGAGGGGCTTTTTTAAAACTCGAATGCGGGCGATGAGGGAATCGGCTATCTGTATTTTCCTGCTGAAAAATCAGACAGCCCGCCCTCGCGCCAGCGCTCCGGGCTTCGATTCCGCATCATCCTCGCAATGATGTTTCATTCACACAGCCCCCAGCTGTGCTCATGAATCATTGCGGGCGATGAGGGAATCGAACCCCCGCCAGAGGTTTTGGAGACCTCCGTTCTACCATTAAACTAATCGCCCGTTCTTGCGAATTCTGCATTATACAGTGTCGTTTCGCAACCACCGTGCTCTAAAGAAGAGTAACCTAATACGTAATAACTGATATGATATATCATATCAGTTATGTGTTCAGAAATTGACGGGACATTCGAATTGCGCGCTTTGTATCTTGTGGTTTGAGCCACACAATACCTGTATTCCGCTTGAACCACGTCATTTGGCGTTTTGCGTACTTCACAATTCCTTTTTCAAGTTCCACCATCAGTTCATCACGCGATATTTTCTTTTGCAGATACCGCGCCATGTATCGATACTCAAGCCCCAATTCTTCCATGCGCTTCCAGCTTAATCCCTGTGTGTGCAGTTTTTTTGCCTCCTTCTCTATACCCCTTATTCGTGCGAATAGACGAATACGGATTTTTTCCTTTAGTTTTTCATGAGAAATGCCAATGCCTATAAAAAAAGCGTCATATATTTTTTTGCCAGTCGTCGTTGGTACTTTTCCAAGCGCGGCGGCTATCTCTATCGCACGCACGAGGCGGACAGGGTTATTCGTATCTATCGTTTTAAAGCGTTTTGGGTCTACTTTTTTCAACCTCGTTTGCAACTGTTTCAATGAGTACTTCGCAAGTTTTTTTCGCAAGGCAGGGTTTGGTGGGACGTCAGTGAGCGGGATAGTGCCGAGAAGTGCGTCGATGTAAAAACCAGTTCCGCCCGCGATAATCGGAATTTTTCCACGGGCCGCGATTTCAGAAATCGCGGCCCGCCCGTCACGGACAAAATCTGATGCGCTGTACACTTTTTTCGGGTTCGCGACATCCAAGAGGTGGTGGGGGACACCTCGCATTTCCTTCTTTGTCACTTTGCCACTTCCCACATCAAGCCCTCGGTACACCTGTCGCGAATCAGCTGAAATAACCTCGCCCTGCCTACCGGCAGGCAGGCGTCCAAGTGCGCGTGCGAGCTCTATAGAAAGCGCGGTCTTTCCTGACGCGGTCGGACCTACAATGACAATAATTTTCTGCATAGACGATAATGTTATACTACGTGAGTTACTACTGTAATTAAAGCTATGTCTAAAGAACCAGCTGATTTGAATGATTCTGCGGGCTTCGTAAGCCAGGTAAAAGTAGGGCATGTGGTGCCCGACTACGAGTTTGAGGTATTTCATGATGAGAAAGTAAAAGAAGTTCGTTTTTCGGATTACCGTGGCAAATGGGTGATTTTGGTTTTTTATCCTGCAGATTTTACGTTCGTATGCCCCACTGAGCTTGAAGAGCTTGCAGTTCACTACAAAGGTTTCCAGGAGCTTGAGGCAGAAGTAATTAGCGTTTCCGCAGATACGGTGTTCACACACAAGGCATGGCACGACACCTCGCCCGCAATCAAAAAAATTCAGTACCCGATGGCTGCAGACCCTGCAGGAAGACTGGCAAAAGCATTCGGTGTCTACATCGCACCAGGCGGGCTTGATCATGTAGAAGACGAAGGCCTCGCGCTTCGCGGGACGTTTGTCATGGACCCCGACGGCATATTGCGCACGATGGAAATTCACGACAACGCAATTGGCCGCTCGGCAAAAGAACTTTTGAGAAAACTTCAGGCGGCGCAGTTTGTGCGCGCACACGGTGGTCAGGTATGTCCTGCAGAATGGAATCCAGGCGACGACACTTTGAAAGGCGGGGACATGAACCTCGTTGGTAAAATATAGAACCTGAAAGGGTGTAGCAGTATGAGCTCGACTTTCGAATCATACTTACGAAACGCGTCTGTGGTCGGTTTTGAGCCGATGCAGGATGAGCCTTCCTATGAATCATTTCTTTCCGCACACGGACTTGCTCCCACTGAATTTCTAATTCCCGCTTCAAAAGAAATATTACCTGAGGACGTAGGACAAGAACTGCGTGACACATACCCACAGAATGATGTTGCGGTATTCATGCCTGGCCGTCAGTTCGACCTCTCAGGTACTCGTCATGGCAGAGGTCATGGATGGTACGACAGGCTACTGACACATGTACCTGAAACGTGGCTTCGAGTAGGAGTGCTTTCGCCAGACTTACTTTCTGCTGAACCTCTCGTGAGAAAGGCATGGGATCAGCCTGTCGACGTGCTTTTGGTGAAGCGCCCGAACGGTTTTGAAGTCATAGAAACGGGCGCTCGCCCTAAATTTCTTGAGCACAGCGATTAGAAATTGGAAGTACTCCTGGGGTGCGCCCCAGTGTGTTACAGTCTACGTAGTTAGAGTGATTTGCCTATGAACGCACTTTTGAAGTACGAAACACGCGCTCAAAAAGTAGGCTCATTAGTATCCGTTGGGCTTGATCCTGATCTCGAAAAAATTCCTTCGGCATTTAGGTCGCAGAAATTTCCGCAGTTTGAGTTCAATAAATACATTATTGATCAGACCGCAGAGTTTGCAGCTGCGTTTAAGCCAAACATGGCGTCTTATGAGGGTGCTGGCGCGCAGGGGATGCTGGAGTTGGAGATGACCATAAATTATCTGGAGAAGGCATTTCCCGACGTCCTTACCATCTGTGATGCAAAGCGCGCAGATATAGGCTACTCAAGCGAGCTGTATGCGCGCGCCATACTTGATGTGCTTGGCTTTGACGCAATCACACTCCACCCGTACTTAGGCAAAGACGGCGTACAGCCGTTTCTTTCGCGCAAAGACAAAGTCTCCATTGTTCTCTGTAGGACATCAAATCCTGGGGCAGGAGAATTCCAAGATGTCGAATCAAACGGGAAAAAAATGTGGCAGATAGTTGCAGAGAAAGTCGCTTCGGGCTGGAACGAAAACGGAAACTGCATGTTGGTTGTCGGCGCAACATACCCTGAAGAGATGAAAATCATCCGTTCTGTAGTGGGCGACATGACGCTTTTGGTGCCTGGTATCGGAACGCAAGGCGGAAGTGTGCAGGCAGTGATGCAGGCGGGCAAAAACAGTAAAGGTATGGGGCTTATAATCAATTCCACGAAGGCGATTATTTTTTCTGATAGTCCTGCGCGCGAGGCAAAGAAATTACGGGACGAGATTAACTTGTATCGCTAATGTACCGCTTTTTTGTATCGGTATTGTTTCTATTTATTAAAGACCCTGAAACGGCCCACAAACTCGCGCTTTTCTTTTTGAAAATTGTAGGCCTTTTCCCGTTTTCCCAACTCACTGCGTTTGTTGCAAAAACACAAAAGCTTGAACTGCAACAGAGGGTTTTTGGGGTTAATTTTCCAAATCCTGTAGGTCTTGCTGCAGGGCTCGACAAAGACGGCGGCTCTGCGAAAGGCTTGGAATCTTTAGGATTCGGTTTTCTTGAACTGGGGACGGTGACAAAATATCCTCAAGACGGCAACCCACGACAGCGAATTTTCCGTTTCGACAGTGACCGCGCACTAGTGAACCGAATGGGGTTTAATAACAAGGGGGCGGGGGCGCTGTCCCGACGTTTGGCACATCTCAAAATGAATATTCCGGTAGGTATTTCAATAGGCAAATCAAAACGAACAGAGCTGGAGGACGCCGCGGCAGACTATCGCTTTTCACTCGAGCGTTTGTACGATCACGGGGATTACTTTGCAATTAATGTCAGTTCTCCCAACACCCCAGGGTTACGCGAGTTACAGGATAAAAAATTTCTTGTTGAGATTGTGTCTATGATGAACGAATTTCGCGATGCACAGAAAGTGCGAAAACCGTTGCTCGTCAAAATCGCACCCGATCTTTCCTATGAAGCAATAGATGAAGTGCTCAAAGTATGCGAAGACGGAAAGATTGACGGGATTATTGCAGTCAACACTACTGTGGCACGCCTTGGTGTTTCGCGCGCTGCAACAGAAACCGCAGGCGGGCTTTCAGGAGAACCGATTAAGAAACGGGCAACTGAAATTATTTCGTACATTCACTCGAAGAAACCGAATATGCCGATTATTGGGGTGGGGGGTATTTTCACCGCTGAAGATGCGTACGAAAAAATAAAGGCAGGAGCGTCGCTTCTGCAGGTCTATACAGGCTTTATTTACGAAGGCCCTTTGATTGCACGAGCGATAAACGAGGGGCTTGCGGTGTTTCTGAAACGAGACGGATATAAAAGCATTTCCGAAGCCGTGGGAAAAAATAAGTCGTCATGAGAAGAGATTCTTCGCTTGAATCAGCAGTTCCAAGTGATTCTTTGCGTGGTCGTTTTGTTACAGAGTTATCGGTTGCCATGAAAGGCAGGGTAGAGAGGGACAACTACATGATCGATCGTCTATTCGGTCAGTCGTGGAATCTAGGAGGTCTTTCCCCAGCTGAACTTAATTATCTCGCAAATTATTTTTACCCTATAAAGGGAGAACAGCCTCCCGTCGACAGTCACGAAAGAATAAAAGCATTATATGAAGAAATCGTTTCTTTGAATCCTGAACTTTCTGGCTTTCCTATTTCTGATATAGGAGTGCAGATTGATGTAATTAGAGGGGTTGCATCAGGGCTACATGTGAACGACATACGATATTTTGCAAAAGATTTACGAGGCTCAGGAACGAATATGTCAGCGTACGACCGTGCTCTTTGTGATAAAGCGCAGTCTTTATATTACGGTCAGTTTGGCGATAGAGAACAAGTAAAGCTGACTGATGGTGTTACAACATTCATACTCAGTAACGAAACCGCTCGCAGAATAATTGAAAACCGACCTTACGAGAAAACAATCAAAAAAGCTCCCTAGGGAGCTTTTTTGATTGTGTGCCCGTGGTATGAGTACATACTCGTTCAATTCACTCAACCGTTGCCAAAGCAAGCGTTGTCGCGGTCTTCGTTTCAGTGCCCGGGGTGGGAATCGAACCCACACTACTTTCGTAACACGATTTTGAGTCGTGCGCGTCTACCAATTCCGCCACCCGGGCAGGGTACGCTTTTGCGTTCGGTTATCGTAGCGCATTTCGTAAAAAATCTCCATGCTAAAATCTTGCAATGAGCCAGTTTCAAAGCGATGCAATTTTCTGGGTAGAGGTTGAAAAAGTCCGCCCGAACCCGTACCAGCCCAGAACCGAGTTCGATGAGGCACGTCTCAAGGATCTTTCGGAATCTATTCGCCAGTACGGTGTTTTGCAACCAATGACGGTTACGCGTCATGAAGAAACCAAGGAAGACGGCGGAATTGCTACGTACTACGAACTGATTGCGGGTGAACGCCGATTGCGCGCATCGAAAATGGCAGGCCTTTCGCAGGTTCCCGTCATTATTCGTTCTGCTGAAGAAAACGAGCGTACCAAGCTTGAAATTGCGATTATTGAAAACTTGCAACGTGAAGACCTGAATGCAATCGACAGAGCGCGTGCGTTTGAACGTTTGGCAAAAGAATTTAATCTCAATAACGTTGAGATAGGAAAAAAAGTAGGTAAAAGCCGTGAATACGTTTCAAACAGTTTGCGCCTCCTCTCATTGCCAGACGAAATTCAGGGAGCGTTGAAATCAGGCTTGATTTACGAGGGGCACGCACGAGCGCTTCTTATGCTCGAGGACCGCAAAGATGAGATGATGACCTTGTTTCGCGATATCCAAACCAGAAAGCTTTCCGTTCGTGAAGTTGAAAAACTGACCAGGGAAATTGCCTGGGATCGCGCTCGAAAGAAGGAAGTAAAACCTGAAATACAGGCGATGGAGAAAGCACTCGCAGAATCTTTGGGGACACAAGTGGAAATTAGGGAAGATGCAAAAGGAGGAAAATTGATTATTAACTTCTTCTCGCCTGAAGATTTGGAAGCAATACTCGCGCGCGTTTCAAACGCTCCTGAAGCTGAAAAAACCGAAAATTCACTTTCTGTACCTGAAGAACTGCAAGCCCCTGCGCCGTTACCAAAAGAGGATGACGATACGTTTTCCGTTGAGAAATTCTCTATATAAACGTACCCGCACCACTCCCTGATATGATATATCATATCAGGGAGTGTGAGGTGGTCGTACGCAGAGTTACGGTTTCTGACCCGATTCGATTCTACTTATCGTATTTCTGATGTGATGTTTTGCGGAAGATGTTTTCGCGAAGTCTATCCATTTCTTGTTTGGATGCGCATTTTTCTTCGTGTTTATTTCTACAATGTCACCATTTTTGAGCGGAGTTGAGAGTTGTACTAGTTTACTGTTCACTTTTGCGCCCACCATCGTGTTGCCGATATCCGAGTGAATGGCATAGGCAAAATCTACAGGCGTTGCACCGACAGGGAGGTCAATGACGTCTCCTTTTGGGGTAAAGACGAACATGCGCTCTGCAAAAAAATCTTCCTTCAGTGCCTTCTGAAAACTTTTTTGTTCACGAAACACATTTGCCGCCTCGTTTAACTCGGATAGCCAGCGAGGCAAGGGCGCTGCGGTTTGAGCGCCAGCACCGCGAACGACACGCATCAGGGAAGGAATAAACTGCAATGCCCAACCAAGAGAAGCCGCTTTTTCTGTCACATTTTGGTCCTTGTATGCAAAGTGAGAAGCAATGCCGAACTTGCTTTCTTTCTGCATGTCTTCCGAGCGAATCTGCACCTCGAGGATAATCTTTTGCGGGGTGAGAATAGTGGTGTGAATTGAACGATAGCCATTCGGTTTTGGGTTTGCTATGTAGTCTTTCACACGTCCTGGGATAGGGCGCCACAGTGAATGCACAACGCCGAGGGTTTTGTAACAGTCGTCTGAAGTCGGCACGATAATACGGACAGCAAATATGTCGTACACCTTGTCGATATCGTTGTCTTTGCGTTCAAGTTTTGCTGAGAAGCTGTGAACGTTTTTAATACGAGATTCGGTTCTGAAGTTTTTTATTCCCGTTTCCGCAAGCGCCTTTCGCAAATCTTTCACACTTTCATCAAGAGCTCCTTTTGCTTTCTGCCCCTGTTCCTCGAGAAATGTTGCCGTTTCCTTGTATTTTTCTGGTTCAAGATTTTTAAATGCCAAATCTTCAAGCTGCGCTTTTAGAAGTCCCATACCCAACCGCTCAGCAATTGGTACATACACCTCACGAGTTTCAAGTGCAATACGTGCTCTTTTTTCTTCAGAAACATACTGCAGTGTTTCCATGTTATGCAAGCGGTCGGCAAGCTTGATGATGATGACGCGCACGTCGTTTGCGGTCGCGACCAACAGTCGACGCATACTCTCCACGTGTCGTTCAACACCGCGGTATTTCAACTTTGAAAGTTTCGTAACGCCCTCAACCATCGTGGCGACGTTTGTGCCGTAGCGCTTCTCAATCTCTTCAAGTTTTACAGGTGTGTCTTCTATGGTGTCGTGCAGGATCCCAGCGACAATAGTGTCACGGTCCATTCCGAGCTTTGCAAGTGTTATAGCGATTGCACGTGGGTGGATGATGTACGGCTCGCCTGATTTTCGTTTTTCCTCCCCATGCGCTTTTTCCGCAAAATCATACGCGTCACGAATTATTTCTGTATCTTTCGCTGTTGGCGAATGCATCGCGCGAATTATTTCGTCTGTGGGGTGCGCCATTGTTTTATTATGAGGGAAGCGAATTAGAAAACAAGAAGTGGCATTTAGTGCCGACCATTACCCTCAGTGTATAGCGCGTGTCAGCGCAGGTCTAGCGCTACGAAATGAGTAGTGCTAGAATCTCTTTCACTATGGCAGATGAAAAAAGAGGGGGTCCGCACGGCGGACTTCAGGAGGCGATGGATTACGTAGTTGAGAGGCTTGCGCTCGCGAGCGAAGTAGACACTACTGCGCAAGTCACTACAGATGAGACAGAATCATTATTCGCACGACATCTTGCACTCCTCGCGTATTCGCAACAATCAAACAGCCGAGAGGAGAATTAACGGCCCTTCAAAAGCTCTACTGCTTCAGCTGGCGTGAGCGTGTCTGCTTTGCTCTCAGCCACCGTAATGTGCTTGAATCCCTTTTTCAAAAAGAATCCGCTCTTTGATTTATAGAGATAGATCTTCTTCTTCGTTTTCGGGTGTTCGCCCACCTCGCGAACGATTGATACTCCTGGACGACCTTTCTTAGGTTCTTTGAGTATCTCAAGCGCACGTTCATGCGTGATGTCGTACGGACTGTCTGCGCCCTTTAGTGAACGGAAATCGCCGTTGTGCACAATGAATGGTCCAAATCTACCCGTACCTGCGGTTATTGGCATGCCCGTGTCTGGGTGAGTACCTGTTTCGCGGGGGATAGAGAGATATTTCGTTGCCATCTCAACCGTAACCGAAGCAGGCTCAACGCCTGCAGGTATGGATGCGCGGCGCATATCCGCTATTACTTTCTTCTTGCCCTTCTTTATTTTTTTAGCCTCTTTTTCTTCTGCGGTTTCGTGCGGGCGCATTTCAACGTATGGACCAAAACGTCCTGACTTTACATAAATAGGATGCCCCGTGTTGGGATGTTCTCCAATAGGGTCGCCCTCTTTTATAATTTCTCCTTTCTCAGTGCGCGATCCTTTGCAGTCAGGGAAGCGCGAACAGCTCATGAAAACGCCCATGCGAGAGAGCTTCATAACCATCGCAGCACCACAGTCAGGGCAAGGAAATTCTTTTGGTGCATCCCCAAGTGTGGTTAGTTTTGCAATATCTGCTTTCGAGGCTACGTCTTTTGAAAACGGCCCATAAAATTCTTTCAGGGTCTGTGCGTATTCGCGTTCGCCCGAGGCAATTTGGTCCAGCTCGTTCTCCATTTCAGCGGTGAATGAGTCGCTGATGTAGGTAGCAAAATTTTCTTCCAAAAATGAAGACACCGTTTCGCCAGTCACTGTTGGGATAAGTGTTCTTCCTTCTTTGAGGACGTACTCACGGTCGACGAGTGTTTTGATGGTTGAAGCGAACGTAGACGGGCGACCAATACCGCGCTTCTCCAATTCTTTAATCAAACCTGCTTCGGTGTAGCGCCCTGGTGGTTGAGTGAATTTCTGGAACGACTCAATCTGTTTCAAATCTAGAATGTCGTCCTTTGTTGCAACAGGAAGAATTGTTTCTTCGCCTTTCGCATCTGGGTCTGCCGCAAGCCAACCGTCAAACGCGATTACAGAACCCGTCACTGAAAATTCAGGAGCACCTTCGGTGACGGCAGTGATTTTTGAACGGGTCATGATTGCGTCTGTCATTTGGCTTGCCACGGTGCGCGCATGAATAAGCTCATAGAGTTTTTCTTCCTCATCAGTCGAACCAGCGCGTTTTTTGGTGACATCAGTGGGACGGACTGCTTCGTGCGCTTCCTGCGCGTTTTTTGATTTCGTTTTGTAGGTGCGCAACTCTAAATACTTCTCACCGTATTCTTTTTTCACGTAGCCAGCGATTGCAGAAACCGCCACAGCAGCAAGGTTTGTGGAGTCGGTTCGCATGTAGGTAATCAATCCCGCTTCATACAATTTCTGCGCAGTACGCATGGTGCGCGACGGAGAAAAACCAAGACGCGTGGATGCAGCCTGCTGAAGTGTTGATGTTGAGAAGGGGGCCTTCGGCGAGCGCTTTACAGGGGAGGTGGTGACGTCACCCACTCTCCACGTTCCTTTTTTCCCAATGTCGACAATTTCTTTTGCTTCGCCCGCAGTTTTTGGTTCCACGGAACACGTGGCAGTGAACTGGTCTCCAAGTGGTGTGGTGAAGTCCGCCGTAATAACGTAGTACTCATCTGGCTGAAATGCGCGTATCTCGCGCTCCTTCTCCACTAATATACGAAGCGCAGGGGATTGCACACGACCCGCAGAAAGCCCGTAGCGTACTTTCTTCCAAATAAGACCCGAAAGGTCGTAGCCGACAAGGCGGTCCAACACGCGCCTCGCTTCCTGTGCCTTGCGCAAATCTTGGTCAATTTTTCTCGGGTTTCCGATAGCTTCAATAACTGCTTCTTTGGTGATTTCATTAAAGACCACGCGCTTTGCTTTTTTAAGGCCTGCAGCTTCTACCAAGTGCCACGCGATAGCCTCGCCTTCGCGGTCGGGGTCTGTTGCCAAGAGTACCTCGTCGGCCTTTTTTGCTGCTTCTTCTATTCTATGTATAACCTCTGCCTTGCCAGGGGATACCACGTAGCGAGGGGTAAAGCCGTCCTCTATATCTACAGCGTCTTTGTTTGATTTCGGAAGGTCGCGGATGTGACCCACAGATGCAAGCACCTTGTACTCTTTTCCAAGGTATTTTTCTATTGTCTTCGCCTTTGCGGGCGACTCTACGATAACGAGTATCATTCCGACAGTACTAAGGTAAGAATTGAATAGTGTCAACCCTGACACTAACTTTGGCATGATGTTTTTGTTGCAAAACGTTCACTAGTTTGTCAAAAAATAATTTTTAAGTTTCTGTATTTGTTTGTATAAAAAAATAGTAAAAACAAGAAGCAGTGATGCCAAAGTGTAGTGTACGGGTCAAATCCCTTTCCTAATTTCACCCATCGATTCTGCAATCAAACCTCTGAGTTCCATCGACGCTAAAAGCACGTTTGCACGACTGACATCGAAGGAGAAATCTGATGTAAGTGAACGGATGAGCTCGTCCCGCGGAGTAGGTTCTATAAGCATGTTGATAACTATTTTTTCGTCCTCATTTAAATCAGGCATGACGGTTGGCGCACCCGCTTCAATACCAAGTGCTTCCAAAATATCGGCGGATGTTCGAATGGGCGTCGCGCCGATTTTCATAAATATATGTCCGCCCGCACCGCCGTCCGCGAATATTGAATGCGGGACAATCAAAAGCTCGCGGCCGTAGTCTGATGCCATACGCGCGGTAATCAGTGTTCCTGATTTTTCTCCTGCTTCAATGACGAGTGTTGCATGACTCATACCTGCCATAATGCGGTTTCTCTGCGGAAAACTTTCAGGTCGGGGTTTCCATAGTGGGTCGAATTCGGACAACAGCGCGCCTCCTTTATTTTCAATTTCTTTCGCAAGTGCAAAATTCGCTCGCGGGTAGAGAACCGAATCATCAAGTCCTGAGCCTGGGACCGCAATGGTAGGAAGTCCTGCCGAAAGTGCAGCTTTGTGAGCAATGGTGTCGATGCCGAGCGCAAGTCCTGAGACGATGGCAACGGGGTAACCCGAAAGTCCCGCAATGAGTGCCTCACAAGCGTCTTTGCCGTATCTGCTCATTGCTCTAGAGCCGACTACGGTTAAAAGTTTTGTTTCGGGAGGCGGAAGTGCGCCTCGCACGTAAAGTTCCTTTGGTGGCGAAGGGATTTCCCGAAGGAGCGCAGGATATTCATTCTGAGCAAGCGTTCTGATAATGCCCATATGCTAGTATCTAATGTACCACTATGCTGGATATTAAATTTATCCGCGACAACCTGGAGCTCGTCAAAGCGGGCGCTGTAAAAAAGCATATCTCCGTCGACCTCGATCGACTTTTGGTCGTTGACGACAAACGCCGTGAACTCATGACGGCGGTTGAAGCCGCGCGCGCCAAGCAGAATCAGGCAAGCGAGAAAATCCCAGGCGCCAGCCCTGTTGAGCGCGAACAGCTTTTGCGTGAGATGAAGATTTTGAAAGACGCTTCCTCAGAGCGCGAGGAGGAGCTGAAAGGTGTGATGGTGGAGTGGCAGACCCTGATGGTGCAGGTTCCGAACATCCCCGATATTTCAGTTCCTGAAGGCGAGTCTGACAAAGACAACAAAGAGGTGCGGAATTGGGGTGAGAAAACAAAATTCTCTTTCACACCAAAATCCCATATCGAAATAATGGAAAACCTGAAAATGGTTGATTTCGAGCGGGGTACGAAAGTGGCTGGCTTCCGCGGGTATTTCCTCAAAGGCCCTGGTGCGCTATTGAACATGGCAGTGTGGCAGCACGCCCAGCGTTTTTTCACAGAGAAAGGTTTCAATCCGATTATCGTGCCGTCCTTGTTGCGTCGTGTGAACTTTTTAGGTACGGGCTACATACCTCAGGGCGAGGATGACTTATATAAGACACAGGACGGTGATTACCTTGCAGGTACGGCAGAAGTGGGACTCATGGGCTACCACATGAACGATGTACTCAACATGGATGAACTACCGCTCAAATATTTAGGATTCTCTCCGTGCTTTAGGCGCGAAGCGGGAAGCCACAGCAAAGACGTAAAAGGGTTGATCCGCGTGCACGAATTTTATAAATGGGAACAGGTGCTTTTGTGTGAAGCCTCGCACGAAGAATCGGTGAAGTGGCACGAGTGGCTTACTCGAAACACGGAAGAATTTATTGAGTCATTGGGAATACCGTATCGTACTGTCGTGAACTGTGGTGGTGACATCGGGCTTGGGCAGGTAAAGAAATACGACATCGAAGCATGGGTGCCAGGAGAAGAAACGTATCGTGAAGTCAGCTCCGCGTCGTACTTCCATGATTTCCAAACGCGTCGCATGAACATCCGTTACAAGGATAAAGAGGGGAAGATGCATTTCGCGCACTCCTTAAACAACACCGCAATCGCTACGCCGCGTATTTTGGTTACGCTTATTGAAAACTATCAGCAGGAAGACGGTTCCGTAAAAATACCTCCCGCACTCCAGCCTTATTTTGGCAGCGATATAATCAAGAAGTGAAAGCTCGAAAGCGCCCAGAGCCGATTCAGCCAAAACTCCGCCTACGCGATAGACGGAGGAAAATGTTGCAGATTAAAATAGCCGCTGGAGTTATTGTAGTACTCCTTTTTCTCGGAGGTTTGTTTTTTGTAGTGCGCCTCTCTGAGGTCACGATTTCAAAAATAGAAGTAATCGGCACGTCAGTCGCCGATGCCTCTTTGATACAGCGAATTGTTGAGGAAGAAATTTCAGGTTCGTATGGGCTGGTGATTCCAAAGCGCAATACGCTGTTCGTGCCGAACAGTGACATCGCGCGCGCGATAACAGGCACATTCCCGATCGTGAAAGGGGCAAAAGTTTCTCATACCAGTCTGACTTCAATTTCCGTTACTGTTTCGGAAAGAACTCCCGTGGCGCTCTGGTGTGCACAGGGTACGGAAGAAATTTCTAGTACCTGTTACTTTGCCGATGAAACAGGATTTATATATATGGTTGCAGATTCCGCTGACGCGTATGTTCGCTATAGTGGCAGGATTGAGTCTGAACCAGTAGGCTCATCATTCTTGTCAGGAAAATTTCCTGCTCTCCACGCGTTTGTGGCGGAGACCGCCAAAACTCTTGGCAGAACGGCAGACGCAGTTTTTGTAGAACCGAATTCAGATGTCGCGCTTTCGTTTGTCGGGGGCGGGGAGTTAAAGTTTGTTATGACCGAAGACGCGACCAGCACCTTGGAGAATATTGCCTCTGTTTTTGCCTCACAAAAGCTCAAGGGAAGGACCGATTTCGAGTATGCTGATTTCCGCTTTGGGAACAAGGTATACGTGAAATTTAAGGAATAATGAGGATATTGACAATTACCCATCCTGTGTTACCATAGATGCATGGATCATTTTAAGTGGACCCCCGAGCAGCAGCAGTACGCCGCGACGGCACACACCGTTCCGCGCGCTGAATTTGTGCGTGATGGGCAAGAAGAGAGTGATACTCGCATTTGGGCCGCAATAACGAGGCTTCGAATTGCAGTGTGGGACATACACAGAGACGGTCCTGCACGTCGAGAAATGTTACGTGGTGAATAATTTTTAAACCCGCCAGTGGCGGGTTTTTGCTATAGTAACGACTCATGAATAGAGGATTCTGGGACACGCTCCCCAAACCATTTTTTGTGTTGGCGCCGATGGCGGATGTTACCGACGCTTCGTTTCGAAGGCTGATTGCAAAATATTCTAAGCCCGACGGCCCCTCGGTGATGTGGACGGAGTTCGTCTCCGCCGATGGCCTGGCGTTTGCACCTGAGGAGGGGAGAAAGAAATTGCTCGCAGATTTGATATTCACCGAAGCGGAACGGCCGATAGTTGCGCAATTTTTCACCTCGCGCCCTGAAACAATGGAGAAAGCTGCAGCGCTTGCGCGTGAGCTTGGATTTGATGGTATCGACATAAACATGGGATGTCCTGACAAATCAATTGAGAAACAAAAAGCAGGCGCCGCGATGATAAAAGACCCAGCATTGGCGAAAGAAATTATCTTTGCAGCAAAAGCTGGAGCAAAAGAACTTCCTGTGTCAGTGAAAACCCGCCTCGGGTACAACAAAGATGAATTGGAAGAGTGGCTTCCGCAGCTTTTATCCGCCAACCCCGCGGTTATTACCTTGCACGCACGAACTAGAAAAGAAATGTCTCTGGTGCCTGCACGCTGGGAGAGGGTGAAGCGGGCGGTTGAAATACGTGATGCGGTAAATCCGAATGTGTTCATCATGGGCAACGGCGATATTCAGAATATGGATGACGCGCGTGAGCGGGTCGCGGCTACAGGCGCGGACGGCGCAATGCTCGGTAAAGCGATTTTCGGCAACCCGTGGTTATTCTCAAATTCTCAAGAATTACAGAATGGTCGACTTCGTAAGTCGACCATATCGACTGAGGAGAAATTGAGGGTATTGGTGGAGCACACAGAGCTCTACGAGGAGCTCCTTCCGCATAAGAGCTTTGCGATTATGAAGAAACACTACAAGGCTTATGTGAACGGTTTTGACGGAGCTGCCGAATTGCGAGCGCAACTTATGGCTACCAATTCAGCCGAAGAAGTGGCAGGCATTGTGGAAAAATACCTTGATGCTTTGACAAAGTAAGAATGGTGCTATATACTAGGACTTTAATGACCAACGCGGTTATTAAAAAAACGAACACCCGTCCCAGGGTGTATTTTTTTAAGAAAACTGCAGTGACGTCAGAACTCTATGGATGACGTCGTAAAAATACTAAAGGAAACTGGTGCAGTACTTGAGGGGCACTTTATCGGCACATCAGGTCGACACCTTCACGGCTACATGAATAAAGACAAATTCCTTCCGCATGCAAAAATTGTTTCCGAATTTTCACGAATGTTTGCGGAGTTAAATAAAGACAAAAATATAGAAGTGGTTGTTTCTCCAGCAGTCGCTGGAATTCCTTTTTCTCAGTGGACTTCATACCACTTGTCTCTCATAACGGGTAAAGAAGTTCTAGGTCTATTTACCGAAAAGACGCCTGAAAACGGGCAAATATTTAAACGCGGGTACGACCAGTTGGTAAAAGGTAAACGCGTTCTTGTTGTTGAAGATACGGTCGCGACGGGAGGTTCGGTAAAAAAAGTAATTGATACTGTTCGCGCCGCAGGAGGTGAAGTGGTACAAGTTTCAATTCTGGTAAACCGCGACCCTGACAATGTGAACGAAAAAACCTTCGGATGCCCGTTGAATTCGCTTGCCGTTATTCCCATGCCGAGTTTTGCAGAAGACGAAGTTCCAGACTGGCTTAAAGCGATGCCCATACGCACAGATGTTGGACATGGAGCAAAATATTTACAAGAACATCCTCAAAATATATGAACACTGGTAACCCGTGGGATTTGAAAACGCAGATGCTCGCGGCCATCAAAGAGAAAGGCGGGTTTGCAAACTGTCACGCGCACTTTGATAAAGCGTACTACATCACCAAGGAAGGTTTGGATAAATCAATGCTCGACATGGAGCAAAAGTGGCTCATGTCAGACGACATCAAGAGAAACTCAAGTCAGGAACAGATTGAAGAAAGGCTTCGCCGTGGTTTGGACATGTTGATTGCACAGGGGTGTACGTACACCTGCACGTTCGTGGACGCGTACGACGCCGTGGGTCATAAAGCCATCGATGCTGCGGTGAAAGTGAAAGCTGAATATAAAGGAAAGATTGAGGTCAAAATAATCACTCAGCCACTTGGTGGCTTGGTGAATCCTGAAGCTCGTGAGTTGTATGAAGCAATTACCGCAAAGGCGGACATCGCAGGGGGCTTGCCATCAAAGGACCGCCCAAATGATGATGAAAACCTCGACATCCTGTTTGCAATCGCAAAAAATTTGAATAAGCCTGTGCATGTGCACATCGATCAGGAAAACAATCCCGATGAGCGCGATTCCGAAAAATTGGCGAATGCGGTCAAAAAGCATGGCTACGAAGGCAGGGCAGTGGCGATTCACGCAATCTCAACTTCCGCACAACCAAAAGCGTACCGTTCAGAAATCTATAAGAAATTCGCAGACTTAGGAATTGCCGTTGCGGTGTGCCCCACGGCAGCACTTTCCATGCGCCAGTTGGATGACAAAGTCTCAAACGTTCACAACTCGATTGCCAATGTTCCTGAAATGCTTGCGGCTGGAGTGACGGTGGGCCTCGGCGTCGACAACGTGTGTGACTTCTATGAACCGTTTGTCGACGGCGATATGTGGACGGAATTGCGGTTCTTGATGGAAGCGTGCAGATTTTACGATTTTGACGCACTGGTAAACATCGCGTCATCGAATGGGCAAAAATTACTAAATTATTCCTAACCGCTAACCGCTAAACACTAAACACTAACTAACATGGCAAAACTCTGGCAGACAAAATCAACCTCACTTCACCCGCTTGCGGAACAATACACAGTGGGGAACGACTATATTCTCGACATGCGCCTGTTGCCGTACGACATTGAGGCATCCAAGGCACACGCACAGGCACTTCTCAAGGCAAAAATAATCACGAAGGCCGAGCTTGTGAAATTAACCAAAGGATTGAACGACATTCTTACTCTTCATAAGGCAGGGAAGTTTGTCATCAAGCAGTCGGACGAAGACTGCCATACCGCGATTGAAAATTACTTGGTTGAAAAATACGGTGCGCTCGGCAAGAAAATCCACACCGGAAGAAGTAGGAATGACCAAGTGTTGGTTGCTACTAGGCTCTATACAAGAAAGAAGCTGAAACAAATCAGCGAGGAACTAATCGCATTGCAGAAAGTGTTTCTCGCGATGGCGAAGAAATACGAATTTGTGCCGATGCCAGGCTATACGCACACCAGGCGCGCAATGCCATCGTCAGTCGGGCACTGGGCCGCAGCGTATCTTGAAGAATTGATTAACGACCACATGATTTTGGAATCAGCATACAAGCTGAACGATCAGAATCCTTTGGGCGCCGCTGCAGGTTTCGGTGTAAACCTTCCGTTGGATCGAGAATTGACCACAAAACTTTTGAAATTTGACCGCCTGCAGGTCAACTCACTCTACGCTGTGAATTCCCGCGGACCAACGGAATCCTACATTCTTTCGGTATTGACCAAAATCACCATGACGTTGGGTCGCCTTGCATCAGAAATGATTTGGTTTACGACACCCGAATTTGATTTCTTTGATCTTCCGTATCAGTTCACAACAGGCTCGAGCATCATGCCCCAAAAGAGAAACCCGGATGTGTTCGAAATCGTTCGCGGAAACGTAGGCGTCATCATCGCCCTCCAAACTCAGGTAAAAGAGGTCTGCAAGGGGGTCATTTCAGGCTATAACCGTGATACACAGCTTACAAAGGAACCACTGATAAAGGGAATGGGCATTGCACGCCGCTCCTTGGAAATAATGTCTTTGGTTATGGCAGAAGTAACGCCGAAAAAGGACGTTTTGATGAAATCGCTTTCTCCTGAATTGTTCGCAACCTCGGAGGCAAACAAACTCGTTAAGAAAGGCATGCCGTTCAGAGATGCGTACCAAAAGGTAAAGGAAAACCTGGCTGACTTGAAAGTGCCAGATCTGGTTGCCGCGCTTAAGGAAGTGACCTCTATCGGAGGTCCGGGGAATCTCCGCCTCGGTCAGTACAAGATTTCAAAGCCCCTCTAGAGGGGCTTTTTTTTTGCTTATTAATATTAAAAAAATAATAAAAAACATATGCCTCCAACAATAGATCTCATTGAACCAAAAGAGTACGACGCAGCGGTTACAAAAATGCGGGAATTTTTCCGCTCAAAAGGTTTTTTAGAAACACCCACTCAGCACCGCCTATCCATTCTTGCAGCGTGCGAAGATCCAACCACTATTGGGACATTTAACTACGCAGGGCAGTTGTGGCCCTTACCACAAACAGGCCAGATGTGGCTCGAGTATGAACTTCTCACGAAGCCCGAAGCAAAAGGGTATTACTGCATCACCACGAGTTACAGAAACGAAGCCAATCCGATTGCGGGAAGACACAATCTCATCTTCCCGATGTTTGAATTTGAAACGCACGGCGGACTCGATGATTTGCAAAAGTTAGAAACAGAACTTCTGCACTACATGGGATTCGGAGATATAGCAACGTTTAAGGAAGTGAATTACAAAGAGGCAGCGGAAAAGTACGGTGTTCCTGAGATAAAAGCAAAAGAGGAAGCAATGATGCGAGAGGATTATGGGAACGTCACTCTGCTCAAAAACTTTCCTCAGTACACCTCACCGTTCTGGAACATGAAAAAAGAGGGCAAAGGAAATGAAGCGATTGCAAGAAAAATTGACGTTATTCTCTACGGCATCGAAACGATTGGTTCCGCGGAGCGCAGTACGAACCCCGAGGAAATGCGTGATTTGTTCCATACGATTTCAAACGGCGGGTATGCAAACACGCTGTATGCCCAGTTTGGAAAAGAACGGGTGGAGGCGGAGTTAGAAGCATTTCTCAAGCACAAGTTCATTCCACGCTTTGGTGGTGGCATCGGCGTGACGCGCATGATTCGAGCCATGAAATTGGCAGGCCTCATATCCGCATAGGCAACCCTTGCCAACGGGGTGGACGGGAATATAGTAAGGGAGTATGCACATAGAAAAACCTCTTGTCCGACCGAATGAAATTTCAGTGGATGAGTGGGGTGATGTAGAAAAATTACGCGCGCGTCGCGATGAGGTGCAAAGAAAAATTCGCGCACGAGGTAGTAATAATCCTGACCGATGGGCAACAGAGGTTTTGATTGCTGAAAGTTATGCGCTTTCCCGAAGAGTGCGAGAGCTTGAGCCACCTGTCACCACTCACTCTCCAACAAGTAATGACCCCACCACAAACTTCCGCCCGCTTGCCGTGCATGAACGAGCGGTACGAATGGCTGAACATCATGTGCACACCGTTTCTCCACTTGCGGGTGGCGGGCGCGGAACAACAGACCTCGATCTTGCAGTAAGTGCGCTCCATCGACGCAAACATGAGCTTGCCGCTCACCCCGATGCACCACGGGAGGCAGAATAGTCTATGCAAGAATCAGAAAGAAATTTTGGCGTTGTGTATCGTGGAAAGCAATTTCGAGTTGACGCGCCAGGAGGCGAACATGTGTTCTTTCTTGAGGAAGATAAAACACTGAGCTCTTTGGGTAGGTTTGCCTACTCTGGTGGGGATTTACGAGATATGGATGAAGGTGAACCTGTACAGGCAAAATCTGCGGTCGAGGCGTGGCTTGCGGATGCACGCACGAGGAATCCCAATTTTTAGGCAGTTTTTAACTGCCTGCTATACTAGCCCCATGCAAGGGTCTTCGCTCTATCAGAAATACCGACCTTCTTCTTTTAAAGAAGTTTTGGGGCAGGACCATATCATCAAAGCGCTTGAGGGAGCGTTAAAGGAAAAACATTCAGGACACGCGTATTTGTTTGTTGGTTCGCGCGGTACAGGGAAAACTTCAATCGCGCGCATTCTGGCGCGCGAGCTTGAAGCGTCAGACGCCGATATTCATGAAATAGATGCCGCTTCAAACACAGGTGTCGACAATATGCGCCAGCTTCGCGAAGAAGCTGCGGTGATGCCGTTCGAATCAAAGAGGAAGGTCTACATTATTGACGAAGTACACATGCTTTCGAAAGGCGCTTTTAATGCTTTTTTGAAATTACTGGAAGAACCGCCTTCGCATGTCGCGTTTATTTTGGCGACCACAGAATTGGAAAAAGTACCCGACACTATTCAGTCGCGCTGTCAGGTGTTCACGTTTAAGAAGCCAACACAAAAAGTACTTTCTGAAATGGTGACGAAAGTGGCGAAGGCTGAGGGTTTTACCCTTGAGAAAGCGTCGGGGGAATTGATTGCGTTCCTTGCTGATGGCTCGTTCCGCGATGCGCTTTCTATATTGCAAAAAATTCTTGCGTCCTCATCCGACAAAAAAGTATCCCTCGAAGAAGTCGCCTCAGTCACTGGTGCGCCGAGAGTCGAACTCATTCAACGCGTAATTTCGGGTCTTCATGAAGGAAAAGCTGATGGCGCCCTTTCCGCAATAGGGGAAGCGGTCAAAGCAAACGTGGACATGAATGTGTTTGCCATGCTTCTTCTTCAACGGTTGCGCATTTTGCTTCTCATGCGCTACGCGCCTGCGTTCGGAGAAGAGCTTTCCGCGGATTTACCCGACGTCGACCGTGACTTCTTGGCATCGCTTTCAAAAGAAACCGCTTCAAAAATTAACTCCGACGCACTTCGCAAAATTATCCTTGCTTCTATAGAAACTGTACGTTCCCCAATTCCCGAACTTCCGCTTGAACTCGCGGTCATGGAGCTCTCCTCAACCACCTAAAGTGCTATACTTAGTATAGCACTTTTTATTTTGCGTTGAGGGCAGCGCGGGTGGCGGGCCCCACAAATCCTAAAGGTTCTATACCTTCTGCTTTCTGGAATGCAATCACCGCTGTTTTTGTGATGTTACCGAAATAGCCTGTGGCTTCTTCTTTAAAATATCCAAGAGTTGAAAGTAATTTCTGAAGCTCTTTTACTTCGCTGTTAGCAACGCCGACTTCAAGTCGTTTTGTAAATGTAAATGTGGACGCGGTTGTCGGGTCGGGCGTAGCCGAAGTTGCCGAGGTAGTAGCGGTAGATGGAGTAGTGGTTGTAAGTGCCGCTTTTGTTTTTGGTCCCACGATGCCAATAGGGTCTATACCCATTGCTTTTTGAAACGCAATCACGGCGTCGTGCGTCAAAGGGCCGAAATATCCTGTTGCAGTTGATTTTAAGTAGCCAAGCGCAATCAGTTGTTCCTGAACTGCTTTCACTGCATCGCCTGATGAGCCTTGAGACATCTCAGTGCTTGTTTTCGTTGCGGTCTGTGTGGGCACAGGAGCGATTGCTTTCGCGCGTTCTTCTAGGCGTTTTTGTGTCAGAGAATCTGCAATACCTGTTGCCGCCAGTCCTTCAGTGTTTTGGAATTTGCGAACCGCTTCACGTGTTGCTGCAGTATACGTTTCCGTTATTTCGCCAGTGTAGTATTTCAATATTTTGAGTCTGGTATGCAGTTCACCTACCTGTCTATCCACCAGTCCTTCCTGTAGCTGGCGGGTGGCAATGAACTGGGCTTCTTCCTCGGGTGTTGCCTCGGGCCCGGGGTTTGTGGTGAGACCTTCAAATTTTCCTGAAGTGATTCCGCCTGAAGCTGCGTACAGAGAATCGTACGGATTGAATACTGTTCGCGAAGAATCGCGCATTTCAAAGTGAAGGTGTGGCGTTGTGGATTCCGCATTTCCTGAATCTCCAACCCAGCCTAAGAGTTGTCCTTTTACCACACGCGTTCCGCGGTAGAGGTTCGGCGCGTATGCGTATTGCGTTCCCCCCACACCGTCGTCGGTGCCAGGGGTGTCGTTGTTGATGTGCAGGTAACGGTAGGAATAACCATCTGCGTCTTCAAGGGTGATGGCGTAGCCCCACGAAGCCTGCGGGATTGCGATGAATGTAATCGTGCCGTCCGCAACTGCAACGAGTGGAGTCATTTTGCTTGCAATGATATCGATACCTAAGTGCTGGCGCGCACCCCCGTCCCGCGGTTCGGAGAAGTCGTTTCGAAAACTGTATTCGCCGTCGATGGGGAACAAAATAGAACGCGTTTCAGCGTACGCGAATGTAAAAGGGAATAGTGCCAACAGGAGTATGGCAAGGAGCGGCCTCATATGCATACCAGTATAGACGGATGAGCTGGGGATGTCTTGCGTTCGATTGCTGGCTTTGGTTGCATTCGGATAATTCAAAGCCGTGAAGTCCAATATTACGGAATTTGATTGAGAACTGCCTAGATGGTAGGTTGGAGTAAGTATGGCAACACAATTTTCCAAGGAAGCCACCGCATCCAATTTGACTGGAATGGAAGATTGGAAGTGGCGAGAGGAAGACGTCGACCGCTGGTCCAAAGAGCAAATTATCAAACGCTCTTATGACGAGGAAGTCGTCAGTAAGATTAAAGAACTTGGTGAGAGGTTCCACGTTCAGCAATACGGAGCACTCTCTCAAGATCCGGAGCGTTACCCCCTCTATGCATTAACATCTCCGAATTTTTCTCCTGACAAAAAAACGGTTTTAATCACAGGTGGTGTGCATGGTTATGAAACCAGTGGTGTCCAAGGCGCACTCGGTTTTATGGAACGCGCAGCTGCACAGTTTGAAGATAAGTTTAATATTGTGTGCGTGCCGTGCATCAGTCCATGGGCGTACGAGACGGTTAACCGTTGGAATTCACGTGCGTTTGACCCGAATCGTTGGTTTACTGAGGAAAGTCCGGTGGAGGAGTGCAGGCTTTTCTTGGATGCGATGAAAGAAGTTCAGCCCTTCGCGCATTTTGACCTTCACGAAACGACCGATACCGACAACACCATTTTCCGACCGGCAAAAGCCGACCGAGATGGAGTCGCCGAAGAGTGGTCGGAGATCCCCGATGGATTTTATGCTGTCGGCGATTCTGAAAATCCGCAAGCAGATTTTCAGAGGGCTATCATAGAGTCGGTGAACGAGGTAACTCACATTGCTCAACCTGATGAACATGGCCATCTTATCGGAACCGCACTCGAGCAAGAAGGAGTGGTCAACTATCCTGTGAAGAAACTCAAGCTGTGTGCAGGCTTTTCAAACGCTGCATATACCACAACCACAGAGGTGTATCCCGATAGTCCAAGGGTTAGCCCTGAGGTCTGCATTGATGCTCAGATAGCCGCGGTTGTAGGCGGCTTGAAATATCTTTTGAGCCAGGAAGAGGTGGGTTGATGCGTCCGCGTTTCTAATTTCAGCATATTACCGCGCTGACATTAAAGGAATTTTTTTTGGGTGGCGTTGTCGTTCGCATTTGAACACGGAAAACGTATTTCGTGTTACATTACCTCACGTAATTGGGGAGTCGTCTAATGGTAGGACAGAGGCCTTTGAAGCCTTTAATTGGGGTTCGAATCCCTGCTCCCCAGCAAAAAATAGTAGAGCGATTTTTTGCTGGGAGAGGAAGCAAATAGTTTTGCTTCCGTCAGGATTCGAAAGCCGGAGCCATGCCGAAAGGCAGGCGAGGCGGGGTCGAGAACACTTAGTATTTTAGGAGCACTAGGAGTAAAATACTTAGTGATTCGTGACCGAATCCCTGCTCCCCAGCCAGCACTTTATGAAAATAGACCAGCATAAGAATAAATTTGGTAATCAAGCGCAGAATTATACAAAGTATAGAAGACCGAAAATGGGGTCAGCCCCCTTTACCCTGAGGTTCCAACTTCGCCTGCCTGCCTGCCTGCCGGTAGGCAGGTACCAAACGGGCAACAGGTATACTGACGCACATGGACGGTGAGCCGAAAATTCTTAAAGCATCTCTTAAGGATATATTTCTAATAAAGGTGTGGGGCAAACCGAATCTAAGGGAAATAAAAGATAAACGACGCGAATTAGCGTTTCTAGTGACAGGAGACTGTAGAATAATTCTTGGAGAGCTTTACCATATAAGCCTTGCAATGGAGTCAGGCACCAAACTAGAAGACGCACTTGCCCTTGGGCATATTGTTCTTGGAAGGAATAATCATATTGAAATGGAGCGGAATTTTCCTGACAACAGAATAGCCATGGAGCAAGGGCTTCGTGAGAAGTTAACGGAATGGGCAACTACTCGGGATATATAAAAAAGATAAACCTCGTAAAGACGGGCAGCCAAGAATAGTGCTGTGAAAGCAAAAACGCAATACAAGATTCGTTCGAAAGTGTGGTTATACCCTGGCATGGCAGGGTGGCATTTTCTGACGATTCCCAAAAAGCATTCGGAAGAAATAAAGGAAACGTTTGCAAAGAAAGCGCGCGGATGGGGCTCGCTCCCCGTTGAGGTCAAGCTTGGCAAAATGGTTTGGAAAACTTCAATTTTCCCCGACAAGAAATCAGGAACGTATCTATTGCCGTTGAAGGCAGAAGTGCGAAGAAGGGAGGGAATTGACCATGAAGACACCGTCGACTACTCAATTTCTATAAAAGCCTAAGTCCGCATTCTTGCTATAGTTCCTGTATGAAAGACATAATTCTCTACAACTCAAAGCTTTCTAAAGAGGACAAAAAAATTGCCGTTCTTCTGATGAAGGAAATTAGTAAAGGTCTTAAAAAAGCAGAAAGTAAAGTATGGCACCGCCACCCTGTGTGGTTTCTAGACGGGAATCCTATTGTCGGATATTCAAAACTCAAAGCGGGAATGCAACTCATGTTTTGGAGCGGAAGAGGTTTTGACGAACCTCACCTGACCCCTGGCAAAGGCAGGTTCAAGGATTCCGCTATCATGTACACGAATGCCAAAGAGGTAGTAGGAAAGGATGTTAAGCGTTGGCTTAAAAAGGCCACGCTTATTCAGTGGGACTACAAAAACATCGTGAAGCGAAAGGGGAAGTTGGTTCGCATCAAATAATTAATAATACTTTCAAAAAACTTCCTCCAGCGGCTCGGTTATACTGAGTGTATGAAAGTCATTCTATTTGATTTTTTTGGTGTTCTCTCCACGCCCGTCTATAAGAAAGTGATAGATACGTATATTTCGGAGTCCGAAAGACCTCAGTGGATGAAAAAATTAGACCTTCTGGACTCAGGGGATTTGTCGGAAGATGAACTCGTGCGACAGCTTGCTGAACACGCAGAAGTCGCTGAGACTGAAATACGCAGAGCCGTAGATGCAGCGCCCGTTCGCAATACTGAACTTTTCAGTTTTATTGAAGAGAAACTAAAAGGAAAATATACAATAGGACTACTGACCAATATCCCGCGCTCTTTACTTGAACGAATTGCGGCGGATAAATTTTCTCTTTTCAATCCTCTTCTGATTTCGTCGGACTTAAAACTCATTAAGCCAAGCAAGGAAATATTTGAGGAAGCAGTCCGACGTTGCGGCGTTCAACCGAGGGAAATTCTTTTCATTGATGACGGGCAAAAGAATATAGATGTCGCTAAAGTTGCTGGATTCAAGGGTTTTGTGTATTCAGACTTTCCTACATTTCTCAGAGACATTACGCCGTATCTTTGAGAAAGATTCCGAATTTGTACCAAGTGGGGTAGCATATCCAATTTGCTAGAATAAATCTCTATGGTTAAAAGGGGCATATCTTCAGGTACGATACACAAAATACCGAGCGATCTAGAGAAAGCGGTCGTTTCTTTGCCGAAAGTGAAAACGCTTTGGGAAGACATCACGCCTTTGGCGCGGAATGAGTGGATTTGCTGGGTGATTTCAGGCAAGAAAGCCGAGACGAGGAATATCCGTATTCAAAAGGCGCTTTCAAAAATGAAAGGGGGAATGCGCCGTCCGTGTTGTTGGGCGGGGTGCCCGCACAGGGCATAGGGGTGCGCCTTTTTAGTATTATAGTGAATAGATGAAATCCACTAGAGGAATTGCCCCGTTAGTTATTATTCTAATTGTTGCAGTTGTAGGCGGAGCCCTGTATGCAGTTTTACCGCGCACTATCTTAAAAGATTTTTTTCAAACTGGAGATAAGCCCACGGAAGCGCAATTTAGCGACACCATTGATTCTGCACTTAACATGAATGATGACGGGGATGCCGCACCTGCAGGAAAAAAAGAATATACTCCAACAAAGGAATACACGGCGGGCGATACAGTTGTGAAGTCGGAACCCATATATCAAGCAAAGGTTTTGACGGACTCGCAAAAAGAATTCAAACTCGATGCAGTACAGTCGGTTACGTTTCGATGGACCCCTGTTGTTCCGAAGCCTCAGGAGCCAGTCACGTATCGCCTGAAGGTGTGGCAGTTGATGCAAGGGCAAAATGGAACAACTGCAATGAAAACAAATCAACCTATCGTAACCAAAGACGTAGATAATGTTACCGAAGCAACGGTGAGCGGAATATACACGGGCCCCTGCAAGCCTCCATATTTGTGCGACTTCATTTGGGCTGTGGAAGTTGTAGCTAAGACTGATGCAGGTGCAGGTACGAATGGTTCCGCTGGCGCAGTGACAGAAACGGGCACACGCTAGCGGTCTCTTCAAGGATGTTCGGTTTCGTCCGATAATGTAAGAAACTGAGCAAGAGCCCGTCTTAGACGATATAAAATAATTTTTTGTTGTATTCGCATATATGACTCTAAAAAACACACTAATTCCTATAGGAATTCTTGCCGTCCTTGTCGGCGCATATTTTATATTTGCAGGTACGTTTGTGCAGGCACCTGTTACGGATTTAGATGCCACTCCGCAAAACGTTACACTTTCAGGCACGTACGGCTGTCTTCCGCATATGGACACTTCGGGTCCGCAAACTATGGAATGCGCATTCGGTATTCAGACCGATAACGGCGATTGGTATGCGGTGAATTTTGGTGCGTCTGCCGATGCCATGAATCAGTTCCAAAGTGGTGAGCACATAACCGCAGAAGGTTTTGTAGTGATTAAAGAAGCGCTGAGCACCGACCAGTGGGCAAATTACAACATGAAAGGAATTTTTACCGTCACGAAAATGCTCGAATCTGGTCCCGCTGTACAAGGCAAACTGAACATAAACGCTGTATGCGAGGGCGCGCTAGCCTATATGACATTCACGGACGGTGCGAGCGCGCATGCGTTTGTCGCAGACTGCAAGGAGGGTAAACATCCTGAAGTCATTGAGCAGTACAAACTGCAGATGGGTCTTGGCGACGGCGCGGCGATTTAACCCGCGCTCGCGTGCTTCTTGGTACAATTGATAGATGTTTGAAGAACACATTGCGTACCTGAAAGACAATCCAAAGGGGTACTGGTTCAAAGCCAAGCTTTACGGCTGGGGCTGGGTTCCTGTGAAGTGGCAAGGGTGGGCGGTGATTGCGGTGTATATCGCAGCGGTCTCATGCTTCGCATTTACTATCGATGAAAGTTCTCCCGTACGGGAAGTTGTGTTTACGTTCCTTTTGCCGATTACACTACTCACGTTTACCCTCATACGAATTTGCTACGCAAAAGGCGAGAAACCTCGCTGGCAGTGGGGACCACCAAAAAAAGACGACAAATGACTTTCAAGGAATTTTGGAAGAGGGAATTGCATGTTGCGGTGCACGCGCAATCAGCGAAGTTTCGAGTAAAAAAATATCTCGTGTTGGCGGTAATTTTTGCCGTCACGTATTTTTTCAGCGGTTGGGGCGGAGCAGGAGCATTACTCTTTGTTCTTACGGTAGTAGCAATTGCGGTCCATTTTATTTTCCGATGGAAAACCGACGCGTGGACGAAGTCCTGGGGTTCGTATAAACGAATTCCTTTGCCTGGCGAGTAATATTCGTTACACTGCCTATATGAAAAATGATAGATACGGCAGAAAAGTAGAGACGGTTAGCGAATACATTCAAGGATTTCCAAAAGACGTGCAGACGCGACTTCGCGCGCTTCGAAGCTTGATAAAGAAAGTTGCGCCGAAAGCGGAAGAAACTATAAACTACAACATTCCTGCGTACAGATTCGGCACCAAACTTTCGGGAAGGCTGGTGTATTTTGCAGCGTTTGAGAAACGCATTGGCATGTATCCTGCGTCAGCGGGAAGCGCAGAGGTACAAAAACTACTTTCAAAATATCGAGTAGGCAAGGGTACCTTTCAGTTCCCACACGATGAGCCGCTGCCGTTACCCTTAATTCGGAAATTTGTCGCTTCTCGCCTCAAACTCGTCGACCAAAAATCGGAAACTGGCTAATTTCCTCCCGCCGATTGTAAGTACGAGTCAAAGAATTTCTTGCAATCAATGTCACTTTCTTCCGTAGAGCCATGACCACACTTGTTGGGCGCAGGGTCGGGCTTTCCACACAAGAGTCCGTGGCAGTGGTAGTACTCGCATTCATCAGGTTTTGCAAGGCGCAAAGACGTAGGGAATGCACGCTGGCGAGCTTCATTTTCTTTTCTAATCTGCTCTAGGCGTGCCTGAATTTTTGCATTTACGTCAGCAAGTTCTTCCTGGAGCGCAGTTTTTTCTGCTTCTCGTCGAGCGAGCAATTTGTTGTAAAAATCAAGCGAAGCCTCGATAGCTACTTTCCGTTCAGCGCGGAGCGCATTCAACGCACCTTCAAACTGCGTCTTCGCGCTCTCTGGTGGGATGTATGTATCCACGTCCGCGAGGTCGCGTCGTAGTGGACTCATACGCTTCTGGATGTTTTCTATACTGTCTTCAACTCCTTGGATTTCCACGGGAATGGTGGCAGCTCTTTTACGAAGCATAAAAAGCTCTGTATCAAGACTTTCGTTAATCATTTTGCAGTTTGCAATCTCAACTGGAACAGGGCCGTCTGTCTGTCCTTCACCACCGTCTGTCGGCGGGGGATCCGTAAATTTTTCTTTGCCTTTCGGAGGGTTGCATGCTTTCTCACGTGCATCGAGAGCGGAAAGGGCAGAGGTGAGTGCAGTTCGCATGGTACGGGTGTCGCGATCGAATGTGTCTCGAGCTACTTGAACTGATGCATCGTACGCGTCAAAACATGCTTTGGTGTCTGACTGTTCGTACGGGACCTCGGCTTTCGGCGGATTCACACTCCTGCATTGGTCGAGGGCATCTTTTGCTTTTTTGTAGTTTTGATACGCGTCTTCGCGTTTGTTGAAGTATGTTTGAAATTCAGCGTACGGAGCGTTATCTGCAGGCGATGCGATTCCGTTGTACTTCTCTACCGCTGCATCTCGTGCTTTTTGCGCGTCCGCACACGGGTCGGTTGGTTTTGCATGCAAACACTGGTTTAAGCGTTCATCAGTCACTGCTTTTTCTTCGGCAAAAACTTGCACACTTGCGTTTACCCCTGCTTCGTACTGTGCCTGCAGTTCGGCACGCGCTTCGCCTATTGCATTACATGCAACTTCTTGTGCATTAAAATTTTGAAGATAAAAAATAACACCAAGAACGACTGCTACGGCGACCGCACCACCCGCTATCGCCTGTGTATGAGTATTCATATGTTTTCATCATATACCTCTCAAAAACGGATGAAAATGCCCCACAGTGCGTATATGTTGAGTGGTGATAGACTAGAAAAAGATGAGACGTGAGAGAGAAAAAATGCAGGGTTTACGAGGGCTTGGAGATCTGCAGTTTATCTACAGAGGAGAAAGGAGAGAGAAAAAACCGATGAACAAAAAGGAATTCCGCGATGCCCTAATCGGCATCATGGAGCAAAAAACCCACTGGGCAGATTTTGCATTTCCTGAATTCGTTGAAACCGCAAAGATGCGATATCACTTCCGCGACGAATATGCGGTCTTTGTAAAACCGTTTCCGCATTATCTGCAAGGAGTTTTAGGGCAGTTACCACCGAAAATAAAAGGCACGCAAGACAAATTCAGAAAAATCCGCAAGGATTTGAAAGAAAACATTGAAGAAGAAGAGTATGGGCATATTGCGCAAAGAATTTTGTCAGAGAAATATGGGCATCCTGTACCCGCGCGTTCCCATGCCGATTTGTTCCTCGACATTCCTCGGGATCCCGCATTTGGGTTTGATGTGCGTGACTTTGATACCGCGGTTCTAGGGCCGCGTGCAGAGGCGTACAGAAGTTTTCTTGAGGACGCGACACATAATCGCGGTTGGGAAGTGGGCGCCGCCGTTTCCACGCTTTTTCTCGAAGGAAACAAGCGAGAGCGAAGTGTGTTCCATAAAGAGTTTGGAATTAAACCGTGGCTTGGACTGCCCTTAGAACAGCACCCTCTTCATGTTCACAAAAAGGTACAGCTCCGTTCTCTTGGCCTTATTGAAGCGCACCATGAGCTAGATAGCGCCGTTGGTTCTCACCGCAAGGCGGCGTGGAGTATGATTTTGAAAGGAATTCCGAAAGAAAGACGTGCCGAGGTACTTCAGGCAATGCAAGACACCCTTAGGTACTGGCAAGAGTGGCGCACTGAGGTCGCAGAACACTGCGGTGTAGAACGAAGGACGGACGACCGAGGGCAATAACGGGTGGTTTATAATACACGTATATGAAATACAGCATTCCTCTTATAGTTCTCGCACTCGTCATTATCGGCGCGGGTGTTTACTTCTTTATGAATCCAAAACCCGCAGAAGCCCCAGAACTTCCTGCGGAAGACACTTCAATGTCGTTTTTCATAACGAGCGCGAATCCTGGGAAGGGCGGTGACCTAGGCGGAATAAAAGGCGCGGATGCGTACTGCGCACAGCTTGCGGAAGCAGTAGGTGTGACGGGGAAAACGTGGCGCGCATATTTGAGTTCATACTTTACGGACGAAAATCCCGCAGTGAATGCGAAAGATAGAATCGGTAATGGTCCTTGGTATAACGCAAAAGGCAAACTCATTGCAGAAAATGTATTTCGTCTTCATAGCGACCAAAATAATTTGAACAAAAACACTGCGCTTACCGAAAAAGGCGAGGTTGTTTCAGGACGCGGCGATGAGGTAAATGTCCACGATATTCTGACAGGTTCAACTATGGAAGGCATGCTTGCTGTCGATTCTTCGGGTAAAGACACAACGTGCGATAACTGGACATCAAGCACCGACGGTTCAGCAGTTGTAGGGCACCATGATCGCGTAGGTATTGATGATTCGGCTCCAATGAAATCTTGGAATGCTTCCCACGCAAGCCGTGGATGTAGTTTAGAAAACCTGAAGTCAACTGGCGGCGGCGGTCTGTTTTATTGTTTCGCTCAATAACTGATATGATATATCATATCAGTTATTCATTCTAATACATTTGTATGGCTAAATCTAAAACTCAATACGTAGACGGATTCGTCCTCGTTGTTCCGAAGAAGAATCGTACTGCGTACAAGAAAATGGCGACTGAGGCCAAAGGTATTTGGCTTTCGTACGGGGCTCTTGATTACAAAGAATGCCTCATTGATGATGCAAAACCGAAACACATAACGTTCACCTTTGCGAAAATGACTAAAGTAAAAAAGAATGAAGATGTGTGGTTTTCGTACATAACGTATCGAAACAAAAAACATCGCAACGCAGTCAATAAAAAAATTGATGCACACATGTCAGAAAAGTATAAGGATGCAAAAATGAGCGACATGCCGTTTGATATGAAGCGAACAGCCTTCGCGGGATTTAACGTTATTGTTGGATAGGGACGTAAAACAAAAATAGAAATGCAAAATAAAAACGCCCAGCCTCTCTCTGAGAGGGCTGGGCGTTTTTAAGTTGAAGTGAAATCTGTAGATGCTACATCTTTTTTGTCATCATTCCGTCGACGGAATATTTTCCGGCACCCGAAATCATGAGCGACACTGATGCTGCAAGGATAAGCATGATGAATTCGTATCCGCCATCACCCACGAAGAAACCGTTCGGCAAATGCACGGTTACCCAAGCCACTACGGCAACCACGATACCAAAGAGTGTCGCCCAGTAGGTGAGAGCGCCAAGGATAATAAGAGCACCGCCGATGAGTTCTCCGTAAGAAAGGATGTACGCCATCAATTCAGGAGCAGGGAGGCTGAGGCTCGCCATAAATCCCGTAATTGCTGGGATTCCCTTCACGAACACTTTGTCATATCCGTGCAGGAAGAACACAGCACCGAGTGCAAGACGGAGAACGAGGGGGGCAAAATCAGCCCATTTCTCCGAGCACTTCATATAAAGCAGTTTCATCATAAATATAAAAATTACTAAGTAATATGTCTCACCCATAAGGATACTAGATAGACTGAGGCTCGCCTCGTACCCAAAGGCCCCTGTGGGTATCGTGTTTGTTCCTGGTGAAAGAAATGGCTAGGAGTCTCGTCCTTATTGGTACACTACAGCTATGAAGCATATTTTAATTTGGGTTATCGTCCTCGGAGTTTTGGTCTCAGCAGGCGTGTATGGATTTAGTTACTACCAGAGAACAAGTAGTACTGCTGACACTGGAAATGGTCTTTTTGCAGACTACAAAAATGGCACGTATACCGTTGGTGGCACGGAGGTGGAGTTTGTAGACGGGAAGTCGGAGGTCGCTATAGTGCCAGGCTCTGCAGCACAGGTGGTAACGCAGTACTTTGGAAACGAAGTCCGCGGTGATGTAAACGGTGACGGAAACGAAGACATTTCGTTTTTGATTACTCAAAATTCTGGTGGCTCGGGGGCGTTCTTCTATCTCGTGAGCGCTTTAAAGGAAGACGGCGGGTACCGCAGTACAAACGCTGTTTTCATTGGTGACCGAATCGCTCCTCAGACAACTGAATTCAAGAATGGAGTGATAGTTGTAAATTACGCGGACAGAAAGCCTGGAGAACCGATGACCAATGAGCCTACAGAAGGGAAAAGTTTGTATCTAAAGTATGACGCTACATCAAACAGCTTCGGCGAAGTCGTGCAGAATTTTGAAGGTGAGGCAGATCCTAAAAAAATGTCTCTCACCATGAAACCGTGGGAATGGATCTCATCTCAGTATGAGAATGGAAAACAGACGCTACCAAACACTCCTTCAGCGTTTGTACTGACGTTTAACACTGACGGCACGTTTTCACTCAAGACCGACTGCAATCAAATGGGTGGGAGCTATTCTGTTGAAGGTGAAAAATTGACGTTTAGTAAAATATTCTCAACAAAGATGTACTGCGAGGGCTCCCAGGAAACTGAATTTTCACAGATGCTCCAAAATGTTGCAGGCTACAGCTTCACGTCAAAAGGCGAGCTGATTCTTGCCCTGAAGTTTGATAGTGGCACTTCCGTATTCAGATAATCAGCCGTAGGATACGAACATGAAAATTGCTAACGTTCGTGCGAGGGAAATTCTTGATTCCCGCGGGAACCCAACCGTTGAGGTGGATGTTGTTTTGGAAAGTGGCACAACGGGCCGTGCGGCGTCTCCTTCAGGTGCTTCAACAGGAAGCCATGAGGCGCACGAATTGAGGGATGGTGGAGTGCGCTACGGCGGGAAAGGTGTGCAGAAGGCGATTCACAATGTGCTTGGAGAGGTGCGCCCAGCAGTTATCGGGATGTACGCCGATCACCAACACGTACTTGATGAGAAATTAATCGCGCTCGATGGCACAAAAAACAAAAGCAGGCTCGGTGCAAACGCACTACTTGCGGTGTCGCTCGCGGTTGCTCATGCCGCAGCGAACGAAAAGCGTGTCCCGTTATACGAACATCTGAGAAGCATTTCACAGACGAAACCCGAACCAGTATTGCCGCTTCCGATGGCAAACATCATTAATGGCGGTAAGCACGCCGCAGGCTCGACTGACATTCAGGAATTTATGATTATGCCTGTCGGCGCCCCAACGTTCTCCGAAGGTATTCGTATGACCGCGGAAGTCTTTCATTCACTGAAGAAAGTGTTAACCCAGAGGGGGTATGGAACAACCGTTGGGGATGAAGGTGGTTTCGCTCCCACTGTTCGTAGAGGAAATCGTGAAGCACTTGAATTGGTTGCAGAAGCAGTATCAGGTGCAGGGTACGCGCTTGAAAAAGATTTTGTCATCGCGCTTGATGTTGCAGGAACAGAACTTTTTGCAGGCGGCACATACTCACTTCAAACAGAAGACAAGAAATTAGATGCCTCGGGTATGATTGCGATGTACGAATCTTTAGTAAAAGAATTTCCGATTGTGTCGATTGAAGATGGGCTTTCTGAGAACGACTGGAATGGCTGGAAGAAGCTTACGGAAAAAATGGGAAGCAGTACTCAACTTGTGGGCGACGACCTCTTGGTCACCAATAAAGAATTTTTAGAACGAGGGATTTCTGAAAAGGCGGCGAATGCGATTTTAATAAAACCGAATCAGATTGGTACACTTACGGAAACTATTGATGTTATTGAGCGCGCAAAAGATGCGGGTTGGAAAACAATCGTTTCTCATCGTTCGGGAGAAACCGAGGACACTACGATTACACACCTTGCGGTGGGCTTGGCTGCAGGTCAAATAAAAACAGGCTCGACGAGCCGAACTGATCGCACGGCAAAATATAACGAACTTCTGCGCATTGAGGAATCACTGGGTGCGCAGGCAGTTTTTGCGGGAAATCAATTCCACCGTTAGACTGAACGAATGAAGTTTTACATCATTCGTCACGGCAAAACCGAGTTAAATGGCTCAGGTCGTACAACGGGTCAGCTGGACATACCAATTACGGAAGAAGGTAGAGGGCAAGTTGAGACAGCAATAAAAGAGCTTCCTAATGACATCGTCGGGATTTATTCCTCAGACTTACTGAGGACAAAGCAGACGACCGATATTTTAAATAGAGAGCGGAATTTACCTGTAACGTATGATGCGCGACTGAGAGAACGGAGCTTTGGGTCTTTAGACGGACAGGAATGGTCTGCTTTTGACCCAGATGGTTCATTGCACGAAAAAGATACTCAGCAGGAATATGACTACCGTCCGTATGGAGGTGAATCGGCAGAAGATGTAAGAGATAGAGTATTCGCTGCGTTTAAAGACATCGCGCAAAAAGAGAATGGAAAATCAGTTTTGATTGTTGCACACGGTGGAGTGATACGTCTTTTGCATCACATTCACGGTAATGAGGTTCACGAATTTATACGCAACGGTTCAATACACGAATTTAGTATCGATTTTTAATATGGCTAAACTAATTTTGGTTCGTCACGGTCAATCGGAGTGGAATAAGCTTGGTAAGTGGACAGGGTATGTCGATGTAGGTCTTACTGAACAGGGCGTTGAGGAGGCAAAGAAGGCAGGTGAATCAATTCGCGGATTTGATATTCATAAGACCTTCACTTCGGGATTAAAACGCGCGCAACAGACATTTGACGCAATAAAGGAAACACTTGGGCTCGCTCATGACGCCGTGGTTCACCCCGCCTTGAATGAGCGTCACTATGGTATTTACACAGGAAAAAATAAGTGGGACATGCAGAAGGAAGTTGGAGATGAAGAGTTTCATCGTATTCGTCGAAGCTGGAATTACCCACTCCCAGAAGGCGAGACCTTAAAAGACGTCTATGAGCGTGCAGTTCCGTATTACCAGGAGTCTATCTTCCCTGAAGTAGCCTCTGGCAAGAATGTGCTCTTGGTCGCGCACGGCAATTCGCTTCGCGCCCTCGTAAAGCATTTGGAGGATATAAGCGATGAAGAAATACCCAAACTCGAAATAGCAACAGGTGAAGTCTATTGCTATGAATTCGGAGAGGATGGGGTAGTATGCGGGAAGACAATTTTCGGTTCAAAAAACGCACACTAACAAAATTATGGCGCAATCAAAAACATTCATATACGGAAGGCACTCGGTCGCAGAGGCGTTGATTTCAATGCCCGAGATTGTGAAGAAAATTTTTGTCGCGGCTACGATGGATGACACGAAATTACGGACACTCATTCGTGATTCAGGTGTACCCACGGAACGCCTGGATCTTCGAAAAGTTACTTCGCAAGTCGAGGGCAATGCGCCACACCAGGGCGTTATCGCACAAATTTCCGTTTCATCCTTAGGCATGCCGTTTGGCGTGTTTGTAAGAGATTTCAAACCGAATACGGATACACTTCTTGTACTCATGGGCGAAGTTACCGATCCGCACAATGTGGGCGCTATCGTGCGTTCGGCGGCTGCATTTGGAGCAGCGGCGGTTTTGGCACCACAAAAAAAACAGGCGCATCTGACGCCCGCCGCGATACGCGCTTCCGCTGGTATGGCATTTCGCGTTCCGTTCGTGATTCTTGAAAATACTCAGCAAGCGATTTCAGAACTTAAAGAAAAAGGTATGAAAGTTCACGGACTTTCAGGTGACGGGAAAAAGCCTGTAACTGCTGAAAAATTTGATACACCTACCATACTTGTTCTTGGAAACGAAGGGGAAGGAATTCCAGGGTACGCAAAAGCAGTGTGTGATCAATTTCTTTCTATCCCCATGCATCCTGATTGCGAATCTTTGAATGTTGCATCCGCAGCCGCTGTTGCTATGTATGCGTGGAGCGTGCACCACCCAAGCGCCCTAAAATAAAAGTTACTTTACTAGTACGTAGAGTAGAAAAACCCCTGAAGATAACTGATATGATATATCATATCAGTTATCAATGAGCGTGATGGAGTGTAGAAATAAAAAATGAAAAAACTAGCAATTTTAGATCGCGACGGGACATTCATTTGGGAACCTGAAAAACCTGAAGGCGTTGATCCCCGCGAAACATTTCCGTTGAAAGGCGCAGAGGAAGTTCAGTTTCTTCCAGGTGCAATTGAAGGAATGAAAAAGCTTCGCGAGGCAGGTTACACGCTTGTGATGGCAACAAATCAAACGTTTCTTGGAACGGAAAAACACCCACAGGATGTTTTTGACGCTGTTATGAATAAAATAAAAAACGAACTTGCGATGCACGGTCTTAGTTTTGATTTCATCATGGTCTGTCCGCATGGTCCCGATGACGGATGCACTTGCAGAAAACCAGCAATAGGTGGACTGTATCCATATATGGGTACAGTTGAGGAAGGTGTGGATTTTCAGAACTCACTTATGTTTGGCGATAGGGACACCGACAGGCAATTTGCAGACAATCTAAAAGTTCGCTTTGTAAAGATAGAAACCAACGGTCCGTTTGTCATACCCGAGCTTTTCTAAGTACGGTACAATTCCTGAAATGGCAAGTTTTGAAACTCCCGACAGGCTTGATTTTTATCAGGACTCGAAGAAAGGGAAGATGCTTCGCGCGTTGACCTTAAACGATGTCACGTTCTGGGCTACAGATGCGTTCATCGCTGTTGTTCTCGCACTCTTTGTTATTGGACACATAGAGGGTGGAAGTGCAACGCACGTTGGTCTAGGCTACCTCATGTACAAAGGCGTTGCCGCGCTGATCTCTATTCCTATTGGAAGATTTTTTGATAAACATCGTGGACATTTGGACGAAGTATGGGGACTGGCGATTGCAAATTTTGTATATGGCTCAGGCTACATCTATCTCAGTTTTGCTACAGAGTTGTGGCAGTTGTATGCAGTGATGTTTGTGCTCGGCTGTATGAGCACAGTGAACCTCTTGTCGTGGCGCACACTTTTCTTTAATACGATAAGCAAAGACGAATATACGGAAACCGTAGGTACGTATCAAACGATGGTGTTCCTCTGCCAAGGTATCGCACTCGCACTGGGTGGCTTGGTAGGTGACAACTTTGGCTTTGATGTGGTTGTGCTCTTCGGGGGTATTGTGATTTTCTGTGGCGGCATTCTTCCGATTTCAATACGATATTTAGTGCGTCGCCCATGAATCGTTTTATTTTTTTCTTTGCAATCGTACTTCTAGTAACTTCTGGTGCTTCTGCGTTTGCCGCTGATGTTCCCGCAGATGCGGGCACAGGGGGCGCACCAGTACCTGCCGATGCAGGCTCGCAAAGCGCGCCCGCTGAAATCAAACCAGAACCCCAGGCAGAAAGCATGCCTGTTGCGGAATTGGCCACCTCAAGCGCAGCTGGTTCTTCAAATCCTCGGCCCGTTCCGACCGCAGAGCCTGCAAAGCCTTTGCCTGTAGTACCCGTACTTCCTGTAACAGAAACTGAATCTGCACCAGCGCCAGTAAGTGTTTCAACAACCTCTCAAGAAACAGGCATGGCGCCCTGGGTGTGGCTTTTGGGACTTCTTTCGATTGCAGGCGGAGGTATATATGGCGCGTATTCGTATATGAAAGCAAGTCAGCCAAAAGAAGCACAATCTGGAAACACCTGTGATGCCATACAAGAATCAATTGACCAAAAAAAGTATGAACTTTCGCTTGCTGAAAACGAAGTTTCTTTTTACGAAGAAGCACTTAGAGTTTTAGAAGAAAAGGCACAAGAGAAGGCTGAAGCAGAAAAAAATAAAGTCGTTAAAAAAGTAGAGGGCGTAGCAAAAGATGTGCTTCTTGGTAAGAAGAATGATTCTGATGCGCGCACTGTATTTGATACTGCGGAGAAAGCAATTGACACGTATGAGGATATACAGAAAAAAATTCAGAAGACCAAAGAGGTTGTGGAGATGCTTCGCGGAAAACGCGATGGGCTCAGGGCTGAATCAAAAGCGCTCGAAGCTTCTTATGTTGCTTGTGTGGCAAATCTCCCCGATGCTGCAAAAGTGTTCGCAACAGGCGGTATAAAACTTGCTGTCCCTGGGACTCGGCCAGTGCGTGCGATTATTTTCGACTTCTACGGAGTGTTTTTTACAGAAGTCGCCGTACCGTGGTTTCGATCCGTATTTCCTGATGTAGCGCAGGCAGATGCCATGAAAGCTAGATATTGCGAACCGTCGGATAAAGGGGAAATAAACGAAGACGACTTCTTCGCTGCTCTTGGCGCTTTACAGGGGAAAACGGGTCCTGAAGTGAGGTCAACATGGATTGCATCAGGTACTTTCAACGAAGAACTTGCAGAACTGACAAAGATATTAAGAAGAAACTTTAAACTCGCACTCTGTAGTAATTCTCAGCCGAAGTTATTCGAGGATATTAGCACCGCCAATGGTGTTCCAGCATTGTTTGATGAGATTGTCGTTTCAAGTCAGGTGCGACTAGTAAAGCCAGATCCGAAGATATTCAAGCTTGTGCTGTCGCGCCTTACTGTTGATGCTTCGGAGGCTCTCTTTTTTGACGATAATGTGGTGAATGTAGCCGCTGCGCGAAAGCTCGGCATACGTTCCTTCGTGTTTACTGACACGGGACAGTTCAGAAAAGACCTAGAATCTGTAGGAGTTTCGGTGAAACTCCCGAAGGATGCGGAGAGTACTATATAATAAGTGAAAATAACACGAATTATAGAACTTGGATTTTTACATGCGTTTGGCGCTGTTGCGTATATCGCACTGGTTGCCGTCGTGATGACGAGAGGGGAGGATCTGGTGAATGCGTTTGAAGGAAGTCTTTTGCCGCCAATTCTATTTCTGACGCTCTTTGTTCTCTCAGCGGCTGTTATGGGCCTCACTCTTTTTGGAAGACCTATCTTATGGTTTTTGGAAGGTAAAAAGAAAGAAGCGCTCATGCTCGCGCTCTGCACTGTACTCCTCCTCGCACTCATCGTTGCCTCCATACTTCTTTTCACCCTCGCATTCGGAGGTGAAGCGTTCGGTACCAGGCTCTAGATAGCGCACCACGTAGAGTACTTCTAATGTACTAAGGCTTTCAGCCTAATTAAATTATGTCGCAATCAGTTTTCCCTGCACGACCTACAAACGCAAGAGCTTTCTCGCAGAGAAGTACGAAACTTTGTGGTTTTTTATACACGTGGTCCTCGCCTGGCATGATGATAAGCTCCACAGGCTCATTCACTGAGTTCATGTATGTCGCCAGTCCTTCTGATTGACGCTTGCCGATAGTCATGTCTTTCTCGCCGTGCATCAGAATCATTTTTTGGCCAGTGAGGTTTTGAATGTTGTTGTAGATAGACGCTTTGTTGTACTCATCGTAGTTGTTATTTTCCGCGCCGACGGTGCCCTTGAACAGCACGTTGAATATAGAAGTATCGAGCGCAGTCAGCATGGTGGTCCAATCCATTACGCCGTTAATGGCAAATGCGCCTCTGTACGATTTTGGTTTGTCGACCAAAAGTTTTGGCGCCAGGTAACCGCCGTAGGAATTACCCATGAGGTATACATTTTTATAACCGTTTCTTTTGGCAAAATCAGTAATCGCCGCATGCGAATCAGTTACATCCTTCACGCCTACTTTACCAATGAGAGATTCTGCGAATGTGCGCCCGTATCCATATGAGCCAGGGTAATCAAGCTTCAAAACTCCAACGTCGCTATCTCGCACTTTCTCCAAAATCCAGTCATACCCGCCGTAGCTCATGTAGGGGTGATAAAAAAGGGACGTTTGGCGGTAGGGACCACCGTGAAGCCACACGAGAAGCGTGTCCGATTTTCCTGAGGGCTCCAAGAGGAAAACACCAGAGAGACCGTTTGAGAGTTTGATTACTTCTTTTCCTTTCGTGGCGTCTGCGTTTCCGAAGGGGTGGGAGAACTGAGAAACGGTGTCAGTTTTTGGATCGTATATTTTAGGCCGAATACCAAATTCTCCCGCTTCAGCAAAAAGAAACACCGAACCCGCTTTTGTAATGTTTACCCCGTAAGATGCGTTATCAGCAACTTTCTTGAGAGCGCCAGTTGAAATAGTGTAGCGATACAAATTCCAGACGTGTGGGCTTTCGCGGTTTGCAATGAAGAGTAGTGTATCGTTGTCTGCAAATTGCACGTCAGCGACGGTGTAGTCCTTCGCAAACATTTTCGCGGTCGGCAGTTCCTTTCCGTTGGTGCCGAGCTTTGTAAGATCTGCCTTATACAACGTGGGGTGATTTTTTGCGTCGCCTATGTAGACCAATGTTTTTGAATCAGGCGAAACCGCAAAAACGCGAATGCCTTCAGAAAGCAAATCCCAATATCCAAGTTTTTCATCTTTCGTATACACGGAGAGGTCGGTGGTGTCTAACACGCCGAACGTGCGTTTGCCTCGTGATTGTGTACCAGGAATATAAAAAGCTATGTAGCGCACGTCAGGAAATTGCAGTAAGCGCGTTGAACCTGCGGGCAGGATGTTTCGGTATGCGGTCATGTAGGCTGGCTGGGCGTTTGCGCCAGGCGCCAGAATTTTTGTGTCTGCAGGAACCTCAGAGCATGCCCCATCTGCTATCTGGCAACGATAGAAGAGGGTATCTGAAAATGTAGATTTCTTAATAAGTACTTCAGTTTCTGTATTTTCCGTTACGGATGCGTATTCAATTCCTGCGGCGCTTGTCGTAAAAGGGAGAAAAGCAATAAGTGCCAGTAAGAACAACGGTACCTGCTTCGTCATATGGTGTAGGACGTTCATGAAGCCTTTATCATACAGCGGTTTCATTACGTGATAAAATTCATTTATATGAATCCATTTGATGCGTTCCTCTCCAAATTTAATATACATCTCTCTGAAGGCACCAAGACCGCGATTATTATCGTTGTAGGTCTTCTGCTGTCGTTTTTGGCAATCGGGTATCTGAAGAATTCATTCGAGAAAGTCGCCTACAGCGGTGCAATGTCTGGTGTTTCTGCCCCTTCTCTGCCAGGAGGTATGCCGATGTGGGAGCGTGATGGGAATGTGTACAGCGAAGAGATGATGAAAATGCAAGGAAGTGCAGAGTATGCAGTTGTTGACTCAGGGTACGGCGGAGGTATGGGCGCACCTGCATTTTCCGCACGGAACGCTTCCACTATATATCCGCCCCGTCCTGGGATGAGTGTAGGAAATACAGCCGAACTATATGAGGTTTCTGATTACAGCGCATCGATTGAAACAACAAACCTCGAAGGCACGTGTGCACAGATTGCCGATCTGAAAAAAAAGAAAGAAGTTATTTTTGAAAATGCGTCGATCTCTGACTCAGGATGTTTCTATTCGTTCAAAGTAGAGCTCGGTTCCGTTTCAGCGGTTCTTGACGCCTTGAAAGATCTGAACCCGCGCGATCTTTCTGAAAACACCTATACCATCAAACAACAGTTAGACGACTTTACGTCCGAAACAGAAATACTTGAGAAGAAATTAGAAGCAATAGAAAGCACGCTCACCAAGGCTCTTGCGTCGTACGACGAAGTGGCTCGTCTTGCAACCCAGACAGGAGATGCTGAAGCGCTCGCATCAATCATTAACAGTAAAGTGATGACGATTGAGCGCCTTACCCAAGAGCGCATTTCTATCAATCAACAACTTGAATATCTTGCACGCGCAAAGGTGCAGGCTGCGGATAAGTTGAATTATGCGTTCTTCAATGTGTCTGTGTATAAAAATGAATATGTCGACGGCAACGCGATAGGCGATTCATGGAAAGCTGCGGTTCAGCAATTCTTCTACGACGCAAACCGTGCTGTACAGGGGGTCACCATCACGCTACTGGCGCTTGCGCTTTGGGCACTTCAGTACATTCTTTACTTCCTTCTTTTGGTAGTGATTGTCAAATACGGATGGAAGGCAACACAAGCTATTTGGAAAAAATAAGAGCGCGAATGGTAATCGTTTATACTTAAAAGATATGAAAACAATAAGCATCATTGTCGGGGTTCTGATACTTGTTCTCCTCGGTGCACTGGCCGTTGTGTATTTCCTCGGAGGGAACACGCTTTTGGACAATAATAAATATCGAGCACCGATTGAGTACGTGTGCGCGAACGGTAAAAATCTTGTGGCTGAATTCGGAGACAACGTGGCACGCATTTCACTTTCGGATAATCGAGTCATTACACTGAAGCAAATATCAGCCGACGATTCAGGTATTACGTTTGCAAATGATGTAGGCGTTTCGTTCTCTATAAAAGACTTTAGCGGTTTCGTGGTCGAAAACGGTATTGAAACACATCCTGGTTGTCGCGTTTCTGTTGTAGATGAAGCAGCGAGTTAGCATCCGAGCAAAAGTTTGGAAATACCCTGATTCTGCAAGTGCGTGAGTATATGAGTGACGTCACAGATATACAGGAAGGCGCACGGTATCAACACTACAAAGGGGGCATGTATACCGTTGTTGCTGTTGCAAAAAATGCGACCAATGCTGCTGATGGGGTGAGTGTTGTGGTGTACCGCGCGGAGAAAGATGGGGCAGTCTATGTGCGGAATACAGATGAATTTTTAGAGCCTGTTTTGTGGCAAGATGGAATCACTCATCCGCGTTTTGTGCCTGCCGAACCTCAGTAACTTTGGTATAGTTTCAGGATGAAACCGCAGAATCAGGTTGAAGGCGCGATTCCACTACTCGCGCTCATCGTCGTTCTTGCAACCTCGCTCCTTTCTCTCCAGACGGCATTTATCATTTCTCTTGTTTTTTTACTGTGTTTATCGGTGTATCTTTTTGTACGTAGAGAGTGGTAGCCTATGGATTTTTCATTCATTGACCCAAGAACGGTGTATCTTATCGGCCACCTCTTAGGCATCGCGTTTGGCGCGGGTGGAGCTTTTGTGTCTGACCTTTTGTTTCTAAAAGCAGTGCGGGATAACAAAATCACAAAAACAGAAATGGGTTTTATCGAGATTGGCGGATACTGCGTCACCATAGGTCTTGTGGTTCTTGTCGTCTCAGGCGCATTCCTTTTCTCCCTTGACCCTGAGAAGTATTTGGCGTCGTCAAAATTTTTAGTAAAGATGACTGTGGTTACGATTTTGATTGCAAACGGTTTCCTTTTGCATGCGGTGCATATCCCAAGAATGAAAAAGCGCTTGAATGAATCATTAACCGCGCATCGGTCAAAATTCTGGAAATTAGCACTCATCGGAAGTGGTGTGCTCTCAGCGGTATCGTGGGTTTCGGCTATTATTCTTGGCGCGTTTAAATCTATACCGTACGAATACGAAGCAATTCTCGCTGTCTATGTGGGTGCTGTCATTCTTGCAACCGCTGTTGCATATGTACTTCGTGATGTCTTGGTACCACAAGCGCACAAGAGATGAAAAACATACACCGAAAAAGAATACATGCACTTCGCGCCCGATTGCAGAAAGAAAAAATTGACGGCCTCCTTGTTGTTACTATTGAAGACAGCAGCAAAAACGTTCGCTACCTCACCGGATTTGGCGGTACCACGGGCGCGCTCCTGATTACTCGAAAAGAAGCAGTGCTTGTTGTTGACCCGCGGTATACCCTTCGAGCAGAGCGTGAAGCGCTCGGCGTGCGTGTAGCAGAGATTAAAAAAGATTTAAAAAAGAAAGCGGATTTTATATCGTATACGGCGTCGGCTCTGCAGGAGTTACATATTTCTAAAAAGTCACGTATCGGCTTTGAAAGCAATCGAGTTTCTTATGCGATGGCAGGAGTATGGAAAAAGGAGCTTTCCTGCAAGCTTGTTCCTACAAAGGGAATGGTGGAACAAGAACGCCAGGTGAAAGATGCAGAGGAAATTCGCCTCCTTTCTCGTGCGGGGAAAATGACCGTCCAAGCTTTTATGGCTGTAGAGAAGCGTATACGGGCAGGACAGACGGAGCGAGAAGTAGCGCAGATCATTGATAGTGAGCTACGAAAACAGGGGGCGCTTAAAAATAGCTTCGATACCATTGTCGCTTCGGGCGCGAACTCTGCTATTCCACACCATGAGACAGGTAATCGTCGCCTCAAAGCGGGTGATCCAGTTGTTTTAGATTTCGGTGGGGTATTTGATGGTGGATACTGCTCAGACATAACGCGAACGATATTTGTCCCTGGGAAAAAACCACATGCAAAGCTTATGCGCATATACACCATTGTGCGCGAGGCAAATGCGAAAGCATTTCGTGCGCTTACTTCAGGAATGACATGGAAAGAGTACGACGCAGTGGCGCGCGAGTACATAACAGAGAAAGGGTACGGCGCGTATTTTACGCACGGGCTTGGGCATAGCGTGGGACTTGAAACGCACGATCCCTATAATTACGCGCACGATGCGTTCCTCCCAGGAACAGTGATGAGTAATGAGCCTGGAATTTACATTCCCAATCTCGGCGGAGTACGAATTGAAGATGACGTGCTCATCACAAAAAAAGGCGCGCGTAATTTAACCCCCGCTCCGTATCTTTCTTTGTAAATATGGTGGCGCTCGTCTTTGGAGTTTTTGACGGCTTTCATGAAGGACATAAATTCTTTTTAAAGGAGGCTTTAAAGCGAACTGATGAACTGTTAGTCGTTGTCGCATCAGACATCGCGGTTGAAATCTTAAAAGGGAAAAGTCCCCGCGTTTTGTTTGTCGAACGCGCTCGTGCAGTTTCTGATTTTGATAATCGCATACGCACGATACAGGGGGATGATGAGCAGGGGAGCTGGAGTGTTTTAAAAAACGCACAGCCCGACATCGTATTTTTAGGATACGACCAAACAGCTATTGCTGACGAGTTGAAAAAAATGAAAGTGCGTTTTGACTTTATCGAGCCGCACGAGCCGCACGTATACAAGAGTAGTAAACTTGCGTGATACTATTTTTGTATGCCTAAGAATTTTCTTGAGTGGATGCTTCTTCTGTATTCGGTTGCGATTTCGCATGCCGCTGGCGTTGTCGGCTCGCTGTTTACCATTGAAGCGATTCCCAACTGGTATGCACTGCTCACTCTCCCGTCTTTTGCTCCGCCAAACTGGATTTTTGGCCCCGTGTGGCTCACGTTGTACACGCTCATGGGTATCGCGCTGTTTCTCGTATGGAGGAAGGGGAATTGGCTCGTGGACGTGAAATGGGGTGTTCGAGTGTTCTTTTTTCACCTCGTAATTAATGCCCTTTGGAGCATCATGTTCTTTGGCCTTCAGAATCCACTCTATGGTCTGGTGACCATAGCGCTCCTCGCGGTGTCCATACTAGTGACGATGTATTTCTTTTTCCGTGTTTCAAAAGTCGCAGGATGGCTTCTCGCCCCATACCTTATATGGGTGTTGTTTGCTTCCTACCTCAACTACAGCATTTGGGCTCTCAACAGCTAGTCCGTTAGGGGTGGATTTCCTATTGACTCTGACTATAAAAGTAGTATTGTTTCCGTCATTATTAATCTAATCATACAAACGGTATGTCAATGCCATTTGATGCCTTCCAAGAGCGAGGCCGAGCATTGGAAGCGATGTGGGCAAATGCAGAAAGCGCGAGAGCCGTTAAAGCGCTTCGGGCTTCGATGGGTCTTGAATCGGTAGCTACGCCTGTTGCGCCCCAACGCTCAGTCTCTGAAGATAAAATAGATATGGGGACTATGTTGAGAACTTTCTTCACAAGAGGTCAGTAAGACCAACATGAGTTTAACGGTATGCCCCTTCGGGGCATACCACAGGGGAAGAGGAAACGCCGCAAGGGCGTTTTTTGTTTTGTGAGGTTAAAAGTTGGTATAGTGAAGAAATGAATCTACCAGAAATCACGCGCACACTTCTTGAAAATAGAAAAGGAATTCTTTCCTTTGACCAATCGAATGAAGAACTTAGTGCCAGTTTTATACGCGAAGGCATAGCGTCATCCGAAGAAACACGAAGAGCATTTCGTGAACTCGTCTTCACGACTGAAAATTTTGAACACTACGTTTCTGGAGTAACACTGTCTGAAGAAGGACTTACTGACGCTCACCCGTCGTTCGGATTATTTTCTGAATACCTCATTTCAAAAAAAATACTTGTCGGCGTTGAAGTAGGAAACGCTCAGAGCGACTCTGAAATTGTTTCTGCGCTACCCGCGCGCCTTGCGCAATTTCGTTCCCGCGAAGTTTCGTTTGCGGAATGGCGTATGTCAGTGTCTGTCCTCAGCTCTCCCGCGTCACAAGAAACAAAAGAACAACTGCGTGCACGTATTGAGTTTGCAAAAATGTGCCAGAGTGAAACTATTGTTCCTGTGATTGAAACTGATGTCTTGATGGATGGTACTCACAGTGCAGCGCAGGCGGAAGATACTATTACAGAAACACTTTCACTTCTTTCAGATCTTTTAGAATCCAGTGGACTTGATTTGAAAGGCGTTGTAGTGAAAACGGCAATGGCTGTTTCGGGTACAACCCAGAGTGCGCGTGCAGATGCCCGCGAAGTTGCCGAACGCACTGTTCGCGCGGTCACCGTGTCTTTGCCGAAAGAACTAGGAGGAGTAGTTTTTCTCTCGGGCTCTCAAACGCCTGAGGAGAGCGCGAAAAATTTAAATTGGATAGCGCGTATGGAGCCTTTTTCGTGGCCTATTGCTTTCTCGTATACGAATGCGTTGCTTCTTCCTGCGCTATCTCGATGGAAAGGGCTTGAGGAAAACAGAGCAGAGGCACAATCGGCTCTTATTGAACGGCTATCACTTGCGCAAATAGCAGACAGCGGGGGATATTCAGACGGAATGGAAGAATCTCAACTAGGGAAGCTCTAAAAAATAAGTTGCACGGCCCCTGTCGTTTTGAAAAGACCGCTTTTTTTCGCTGAGAACCGCGAAACAGAAAAAAGGAACAAAAAAACGGGGCTCGCAAGACTCAATTTTTTATAAAACCCACGCAGGCGTTCACAGAGGGTGGTTCAATTGCAGGCTCGTTCCCGAGCGTGTTTGACAGCCTCCCTTTTTATGACGTTCTCTCTTTTCCACAGGGTCCATTTCGTGTTTTTTCCTTTGCAGTTCCAACAAAAGAGGTAGAATAACTGTCCGACTCAGGATTACCTCAACGACGGCACGAGTACGAAAACAATTTCCATACCGCGCCTGGGAATGAGACGAGAGTTTCATTCCAAAATTAAAAAATTATAAATAATTATCAAGTCGCACAAGGCGATTCATACGACCGACCATGACAACACTGCAGAAAATAAAGAAACGAAACGGGGCAATAGTAGATTTCAATCACGGAAAGATCGTTTCTGCAGTATCAAAGGCATTTCTCGAAGTTTTGAACGATCCGCACGCGGAAGATTCACAGGCAATAGGGGATTTGGTGGTGAGTGCCACAAAGCTTCGCTACGGAGGCACGGCAGCCTTGCCTACAGTAGAGGAAGTGCAGGATTTGGTAGAGCACGCGCTGATGGAGCGTGGATATTATGACGTTGCAAAGTCGTACATCATCTATCGCTACGAGCACGCAAAAGTCCGCCAGGAGAAGCAGGAAGAAGTGGTTGAGAAAATTGAGAAGCGCGAACTACTGATTCAAAAAGCTGACGGCACGCGCGAAATATTTTCAATTGATAAAATAAAAAAGACACTCGAGTTCAGTATTCTTCCTGAATATCGAAACGCGATTCAGATTGATGCATTCATCGAGCAGGTGCAGCGCGAAGTATATGACGGCATCACGACCACAGAAGTGGAGCGCACTATGATCATGGTTGCACGTTCGATGATTGAACGTGATCCTGCATACAATCAGCTCGCAGCACAACTTCTTTTGAATTCTCTGTATGGAAAAGTATTACATCAGGAAAATATTACGATTGTCTCTCCTGATTTTGATCCCGTGTATCGCACTGCATTCGTCGATAACGTGAAGCGTGAAGTGGAATTGAAAATTCTCGACGAGCGCATGCTGGGATATGATCTTGCGAAACTTGCAGCAGCACTTCGCCCTGAGCGTGATCGTCTTTTGAAATACATGGGCGTTGCTACTCTTTCAGATCGCTACTTTATTGCTGACAGAAGTGATTCAAAGTCAAAGAAACTTCTTGAAACTCCACAGATGCTCTACATGCGTGTTGCGATGGGGCTTGGTCTTAATGAAAAAGAAAATCGCGAAGCATGGGCAATCCGCTTCTACGAAATCCTTTCCACTCACCGCTTCGTACCTTCAACGCCGACACTGTTCCACTCAGGTATGGTGCGTGCACAGCTTTCGAGCTGTTACTTGAATACCGTTGATGATGATTTGGACAACATCTTCAAGGTGTACGGCGACAACGCACAGATGTCGAAGTGGGCGGGAGGCATTGGTACTGATTGGACCAACATTCGCGGTACGGGTGCATATATAAAGAAGGCAGGTATTACTTCTCAGGGCGTTATTCCGTTTCTGAAGATTGCAAACGACGTCACGGTCGCTATCAACCGTTCAGGTCGTCGCCGTGGAGCCACGGCGGTCTATCTTGAGACCTGGCACTACGACGTCGAGGACTTCCTTGAACTTCGTAAAAACACAGGGGATGAGCGCCGTCGTACGCACGACATGAACACCGCAAACTGGATTCCTGACCTCTTTATGAAGCGGGTGAGGGAAGACGGGCAGTGGACACTGTTCTCGCCTGACGAAGTGTCTGACTTGCACCACATCTACGGAAGCAAATTCGAAGAGGCATATGTGAAGTATGAAAAAATGGCCGATGAAGGAAAAATCAAACTTTTCAAGAGAATGAAGGCAGGGGATTTGTGGAAGAAGATGCTTGCGATGCTCTACGAGACGGGGCACCCGTGGATTACGTTTAAAGACCCATGCAACGTGCGAAGCCCGCAGGATCACGTTGGTGTCGTGCACAATTCAAACCTGTGTACTGAAATTACACTGAACAACTCAAAAGATGAAACCGCAGTCTGTAACTTGGGTTGGCTGAACTACGCAGTGCACGTCACGAACGGTCGTTGGGACGTCGAGAAAGTAAAAGAAACAGTGACCGTTGGCATGCGCATGCTCGACAATGTGATTGATCTCAACTTCTATCCGACCATTGAAGGAAGAAATTCAAACATGCGTCATCGCCCCGTTGGTTTTGGTGCAGGCGGTTTCCAGGATGCTCTGTATCAGTTGAACATTAATTTCGCTTCAGAGGAGTGTGTGAAATTTGCAGACGAGAGTATGGAGGGTATTTCCTACTACTCAATCCTCGCCTCGTCTGAGCTTGCGAAAGAACGCGGTGCATACGAGTCATACAAAGGTTCGAAGTGGGACAGGGGAATTCTTCCCCTCGACACTGTTGCGCTTCTCGAACGCGAACGAGGAGAATCAATTGATGTAAATCGAGAAACACGCCTTGATTGGAATGTGGTACGCGATTCAATCAAGAAGTACGGAATGAGAAACAGTAACTGCATGGCGGTTGCCCCGACAGCGTCAACGTCAAACATTGTTTCCGTCGTCCCTTCAATCGAACCCGTCTATAAAAACATTTATGTCGAGGCAAACATCAGCGGAGATTTCACTGTGGTGAATCCGTATTTGGTGGAAGACTTGAAGAAACTTTCTCTCTGGAATGATGCAATGTTAAACGAGCTCAAGTATCACGACGGTTCCGTCGCAAAAATCGCTGGTCTCCCGCAGGCTCTGAAGGATAAATATAAAGAGACGTTTGAGATTGATATGCGCTGGCTCATTAAGGGTGCCGCATATCGTGGAAAATGGATTGATCAGTCGCAGTCGTTGAACATCTTCTTCAAGGGCTCGAGCGGTAAAGAACTTTCGGAGATTTACCAGTACGCATGGGCGATGGGGTTGAAGACGACGTACTATCTCCGCTCTTTGGCAGCAACGCAGGTTGAAAAATCAACCGTCTCAACTGCAGAATTCGGTTCAACACATAAGCGTGATCAGGCAGAAGGTCCGCAAATGAGCCAGCCTGTAGCGCCTACTGCACCCGCCTCGGCACCTGTTCAACCAATACCAAGCCCTGTAGCGGTTCAATCTATACCTGTATCCATGCCTGTATCGGCACCCATCTCGGCACCGATGTCGGCACCTGTAGCCGTTGCAGACGCATCAAATGCACCGAAGGCCCGCACGTACGTTCTTCACAGAAAGCCTGAAGCAGCGTGCGAATCCTGCGAGTAATCGTTCCGATTCTAAACACTATTCACTAATCTCTACAACATATGGCAATCCAGAAAGGAGCTAAAGCCGTCGACATTAACCAGCGCCGTATCATCAACGGCCTTGAGGCGGACGTGATTCAGCTCTATCCTATTAAACACAAATTTGCCTGGGAGTATTACAACGCCGCAAACTCAAACCACTGGCTACCGACAGAAATTTCCATGCAGCTCGACATCGAGCAGTGGAAATCACCAACAGCGCTCACGGCAGATGAACGAAGCGCGTTTGAGACGGTTCTTGGTTTCTTCACAACGGCAGACTCCATTGCAGCTAACAACATTGTGATGGGTTTTTACGGCCACGTTACATCCCCTGAGGTGCGCATGTACCTACTCCGCCAAGCATACGAAGAGGCGATTCACACGCATGCATACCAGTACATCGTTGAATCTCTCGGCATGGACGAAGCAAAGATATTCAACATGTACCGCGAAGTGGATTCAATTTACGATAAACAGGAATTTATCTTAGGATTCAACGAAGGAATTTTCGATAAGAGTTTTAAGACAGGGACGTTTGAGGCAGATCAGAAATTCCTTGAAAACTGGTGCGTGTTCTCTTTGATTCTAGAAGGTATCTTCTTCTACTCATCATTTGCAGTTGTCTTTGGGCTTCAGCGTCAAAACAAACTCACAGGTTCAGCTGAGCAGATTCAGTACATCATGCGCGATGAATCCATGCACTTGAACTTCGGTCTCGAAATCATCAACGCAATTAAAGAAGAGAATCCTGATTTATGGACCAAAGACTTCCAAGACCGAATTGTGAACTTGGTGCGAAAGGCAACGGTACTTGAGTACACATTCGCGCAGGAAGTATTCCCGACAGGAATCTTCGGATTGAACGCCGACGGTTTCAAGCAGTACATCGAACACATTGCAGACCGCCGCTTGCAGCGAGTGGGACTTCCAGCTCAGTACAATGTCACCAACCCATTCCCATGGATGTCAGAAGCAATTGACCTCTCTAAGAAGAAAAACTTCTTTGAGACTCGTGTGACTGAATACAAAACAGGCGGAGCTTTAAACTGGTAGGAGCTTGTTTAAAGCTCCGCCTTTATAGAACCCACGGTTCTATATTATTTCCTCCACGGGAGAGGCAGTAATCCGCCTCTCCCGACCCCACACCTCGCCGTTTCAGAAAACGTCGCTGGCGGTACTTTGAACTGGTGAGCAATTAACCTCGTCGTGCTTGTTCGAGTGCTACATCGAGCGCATGCACCATCTTTGCCTCCGCCTCAGCTGCAATTGTATTCAGACCACGCTCAGTCTCTACATCCGACAAACGTTGAGCAAATAATGCGCGCCCCTTGTCGAGTTGAGTACGTAGTGCTTCATGCATCAAATGCAGTGCTATGTCGAGTGTTTTCTTTTGAATTTCAGAATCTTTTTCAAGCACGAGTATTGCCTCTATGAGTGCAAGTTTTGCTCTATCTAACTGTGCAAGGATTCGCTCTGCACCTCTCTGTGCCTCTTGGTCACCTTCTTCTATAAGACGATTCAGTTCTTGCCAAGTCTCAGCGCCGATACCTGTAAACTGCGCATATGGGTCAGGTTGCTCCTTTCTCGAATCCGACATGTTCTATATTTAAAGACTGAAATTTTATTTTGTCAACAGCTCTCAAAAAAATAAACGCGCAATGCCAAGAGCGTCATTGAGACACTTCTTTTCTATACTGTGTTAGTTCGCTTTTCTCTTCTGCTCGTCTAGCGCTTTCTTTACTCTTTTCTCAAGAATTCCTCCAAGTTCGGGATTAATTCGTTTGATTGCAGCGATTTTTTCCATCCACGAACTTTTCAGAGCTTTGTCTCGGACTAAGCTCTCAGTCCATTGTGCGAGCGACTGTTCTCTTTCTTCGGGTCCCCGTTCTTGGAGAATGTTCCAAAGATTGACAGTCGATTCAGCATTCTCTTCTATCGCACGTTGAAGATCACGGTCTGCTCTGGCGTTTTCTTCTCTGTCCAGCGCAAACGCGATTAAGTTTGGGTCGTCAGTATCATTCGGTCCCAATGGTGTATTTGCTCTTGCTTTTTTTGCCTCAGCGCGAGCTTTTTTGAGAGCAGTACCAAACGCACGAGCAAATTCTGCATCAAGCTTTGCTAGAGCGGTTACGTAGGCAGTTGATTTGTCGAATCCGAACCGTTCAGCTTGGACTAAAGTTTTTGCACCCTCGGAAATGTATCTCGACTTCCCGTCAGCATCTAGGGCAACGTAAGATTCAAAAAGCGATTTTGCTACTGTATCAATGGTGGCTTGCACGTTAGCCTTGCTTTTAAGCGCGTTTTCGTGGAGTCGAATTAAATTCAAGTCGCCCGTGGTAAAGCCAAATAGAGTAGCGACTGATTCTTGTGCACTTTTTTCTCCCATAGCTCATATAATAAGACATGTAATAGGCTCTATCCAGCTTCATGGCATACTAGAGAAATGTTTGGCATAGGAGAGAAAAAAGATAAGCGTGCAGCGCTAGTTCTTTACAACACTCTAGGGCGTGAGAAGCAGGAGTTTAAACCGCTTGTGGGTCGGTACGTGAAGATGTACACCTGCGGTCCCACGGTCTATGACTACGTTACTATCGGCAACTTGCGGAGTTTTATATTTCCCGATATTGCACGTCGTACACTTGAATACGTGGGCTATGAGGTGAAACAAGTCATCAACATCACCGATGTGGGCCACTTGGTGGGAGATGGAGATGCTGGTGAGGACAAAATGTCGTCTGGTTTGAAACGCGAAGGAATGGAATTTTCGCTCGAGAACATGAAAATTCTTTCCACGAAATACATGGACGCGTTTATCGCTGACATAAAAGATTTAAATATTCAGCTCCCGTTTACGTTTCCTCGAGCGTCGGAACATATTCCTGAACAGATTGCCTACATTGAGTCATTGTTTGCAAAGGGCTATGCGTACACGACTTCTGATGGTGTGTATTTCGATACAGGGCGATTTCCAAAATACGGTGCTCTGGGTGGCACCTCAACTTCAGAAGATCACGCGCGCGTTGCGGCAAACCATGAAAAGCGTCACCCGCAGGATTTCAGTCTTTGGAAATTTGATAGCAAGCTCGGTTGGGAGACGAAATGGGGCAAAGGTTTTCCTGGTTGGCACATTGAATGTACTGCTATGGCAGGGAAATACCTCGGTAAATCATTCGACATTCATACAGGTGGGATTGATCTCGCGCCGATTCACCACAACAACGAAATCGCACAGGCGGAAGCTGCTTCTGGGAAGCGGTATGTGTCGTACTGGATGCACGGTGCATTTATCACCGTCGAAGGAAAACGCATTGGTAAATCAGAAGGTAACACTATTCGCTTGTACCAATTGAAAGAACGCGGTGTGAATCCGCTCGCGTATCGGTATTTAGTTTTGATGACACACTATCGCTCGCCGATGAATTTTACGTGGGAAGCGCTTCTCGGCGCGCAAACAGCGCTCTTTCGCGCGCTTCGTATTGTTGCAGATTTGAAAGGGGAGGGAAAAATAATCTCTGAAGCGCGCGACCGTTTTGAGCGAGCAATAAAAGACGATTTAAACACGCCCGAAGCGATTGCCGTCATGTGGGATGTACTTAAAGATGATTCACTCTCGGACGGAGATAAGCGCGAAACAGTACAACTGTTCGATACAGTGTTGGGGTTAGGTTTTGGCTCACAAGCAGATAGAAACGAAGTGGAAAAACTCTCAGTGATTTCAGAAACGGAATTGCCCGAAGCAGTACAGGCACTTTTGCACGACCGCGAAGAAGCTCGCACAGCGGGGGATTGGGGAAAGGCAGACGCCCTTCGTGCGCGCATTGCCGAGGCAGGATATGACGTATTTGATACAAAAACAGGCTCTGAAGTTAGACGAAGTGAGGTATCCCCTGAGGGTCAGTAAGTCTAGCTTAGGCGTGGTATCCTAAAAGCATTAATCAGCCAGGATTCGCGTATGAATAGAAAAACAATCAATCTCATCGTTATCCTTTCGATCGTCGTCATTATTATCTTTATTTCACTCGGCTTTATGGGTTTCCCAGGAATAAATTTTGGTCAGCCAGCAGCAGCGCCTCAGAATGATCCAAATGCGAGCGCGCAAGTAATTTTGGATGAAATCCAAGCAACAGGAAAAGTAAGCGAGCTTCGCTACGTTGATCTTGTTGAGGGCACAGGAATGCCGATTGCACCTGGAGACACGATTGAAGTTGCCTACACGGGTCTTTTGCCAAACGGTACAGTGTTTGATACGTCACAAGCTGAAGGGCGAACCCCGCTCTCGCTTTTGGTGACGGCAGATAATCGTCTGGTACTCAAAGAAAACGGTGGCGGACTTATTCAAGGATGGAGCATGGGTATGATGGGCATGAAGGAAGGAGGACGCAGACTACTTGCCATCCCCTCGGAGCTTGGATACGGTGCAAACTCAGTCGGCGCAATTCCTCCAAATTCCACACTCCTGTTTGAGGTTGAAATCGTCAAAAAGATTTCACAGTAGAAAGCATGAGTACAGAGAGTTATCGGGTCGCTGATTTCTCTCTTCAATCTCGAATTGATAGTCATGAATTTGGGAAAAAGGTCGCTTCAGCGGCCTTTTTTCATATTCGATTTAATCTCGAGTTGATGAAAGTGTATGCGTCACTGTGGGGTGTGGCGTCGCCTTCAAAAGAAGAAAAAGGAGTCGTAGTGCCAATTTCTGAATTCGCCTCGTACTATGAGCGCCCTCGGCGTCAGTCCTCATGAGTGTAGAAGATTTTAATCGCCCACCTGATTGGGAGTACGTACAACAGACGTTAATGAAAAGTTATTTTCGGGAATGGCAACGCTGGTTTGATTTTTGGAGTGGAAGAACCGCGCTGAATCTATTCGAAAATGCACACATGATGTCACGTGCACCGCACACAGAAACACGAGATGTAGAGAGAGGAGAGTAGTCATTTCATGGCTCGGGTCTGAATGCTACAGTAGCTGGAATGGCATTTTCGTTTTCTATAGAAAAAGGGGGGGCAATAGGCCCTCGCGCGGGCGAAGTCTTTACGCCTCACGGAACATTCAAAACTCCCGCGTTTGTGCCTGTCGGCACAAAAGCAACGGTGAAGGGCGTTTTACCAAAAGACTTGAAAGATTTAGCAGGTGCGGAAGTGGCACTCGGAAACACGTATCATTTATTTTTACAGCCAGGAGAAGACGTCGTCGCTGAGGCAGGAGGCCTGCATTCATTTATGGGATGGGACGGCCCGTTGTTTACCGATTCAGGAGGATACCAGGTCTTCTCGCTTGGTGTGGGATATGGCAAAAGTGTTTCAAAGTTTTCCGCCTCAACCGTTTTTCCTGAATCCGACGCGCCCGCGGTCTTTGACCCCGAGCTTGCCACACAGCATGGAAAATTGGCAATCGTAGACGATGACGGCGTTTCTTTTACATCGCACTTGGACGGCACACTGTTTCGTTTTACACCCGAACGCTCAGTTGAGATTCAACACAAGCTTGGCGCTGATATATTTTTTGCGTTTGATGAATTTAGAAAACCTGATGATCCTCGCGCCGAACAAATTGAGGCAATGAGAAGAACGTATGAGTGGGCTCAGCGTTCTCTCTCCGCACATCGGCAGAATGTGGCGGCGGGAATGAAGCAGGCGATTTTCGGAATCGTACAAGGCGGACGATACACTGATTTACGAACCAAAAGTGCAAAAGAAATAGGCGATTTAGCATTTGATGGATATGGCATTGGCGGAACTTTTTCAAAGGCGGATTTGGGCGACGCGCTTTCCGCTGCCACACTACCGCTCCCGCCAGAAAAACCCAGACACCTTCTTGGTATCGGAGAGCCAGAAGATATTTTTGAAGGCGTCGCTCATGGTATGGATTCCTTTGACTGTACGATTCCCACCCGCTTAGGGCGTACGGGTGTTATCTATACTGCACGGGGGAAGGTAAACATACTGAACGAAAAATACATCCGCGATTTTTCGCCTTTGGATCCCGAGACGGGTGGGTATGCGTCAGAAACCTTTACAAAGGGCTATCTTGCCCACCTTTTCCGCGCAAAAGAAATGCTGGGCGGGCAAATTGCAACACTTCACAACCTGTACTTTTTTACTAAGCTTTTGAAAGACATACGAAATTCAATACTAGAAGATAAGTTTGATGTGTTTCGAGAAGAGTTTTTGGCTCGATACGTGGCACACTAAATATCCTTATCCACAGAAAGGGGACTTTGGTGTTTCTTGATTCGGTGCGCATACTGTCCGTATGGCAGAGCGGGAGCCCAAAAGGACTCTGATCTACAAGGTGGTTATGGCAGTAAGCGAGCGCGATGCTCCTCCAGGACAGTGTGTTGATATAGGGTATCTCCTCTCTTTTGATAAAGATTTTGTGAAAATACTTCGCTCGCCTACGGCAAGTTTGGAAGGGCGGTACAGTTCAGAAAATCGTACCGAAGAAGTTTCCTATGGGAGAAGCTCAGTAAGGGTAGTTTCACTCGAGCATGAAATTATGCGTAAAAATGCAACTCGTGAAGGAAAGGGTAAAGTTGTGCCTCTGCGTCGTCTTAAACAAACACCAACTTTCCAGGTACCATTAGAGGATGCAGCCCCTCGCAGTGCGCATTCGACCGAAAACCCTTGATGAATTTATTGGGCAAGAACACTTAGTGGGTGTTGGGAAGCCGCTTCGCGTCGCCGTAGAAACAAAGCACCTCTTCTCTTTTATTTTGTGGGGTCCGCCTGGAGTTGGAAAAACTACGTTAGCGCGTATCTATGCCGACGCCGTTGATGCAGAATTTTATGAGCTCTCTGCTGTTGCTTCTGGTAAAAAAGATATTCAAACTGTGGCAGAAACTGAAGTAGGCGGGAGAAGAAAAGTACTCTTTCTTGATGAGATACACCGATTCAACAAAGCACAACAAGATTTTCTGTTACCGTTTGTAGAGAAGGGCGAGATAACGCTCGTTGGCGCCACAACCGAGAACCCAAGCTTTGAAGTCATCCCTGCACTTCTCTCGCGTTGCCGAGTATTTACGCTGAAACAGATTGAGGATGTTGATATGCGAGCAATTCTGCAACGCACAGGTGTGAAACTAGGAATAGCAGCGGAAGACTGGATTGTTTCATACGCAAACGGTGACGCACGATCCGCAATTACCATTATCGAAAATGCCGAGAAGTTGTATGGCGCGGTCACTGCAGAGAGTTTGGCGGAATCCTTGCAAGAAAATAAACTTCGCTATGACAAGAAGGGAGAGGAACACTACGACACCATCTCGGCGTTTATAAAAAGTATGCGTGCTGGGCAAGCTGACGCCGCGATGTATTACCTCGCGAGAATGCTAGAGGGCGGAGAAGATCCAGTATTTGTTGCCAGGCGTATGGTGATATTCGCCTCCGAAGACATCGGCCTTGCACAGCCGACCGCGCTTGTGGTCGCGAATGCTGTATTTGACGCCGTGCGTTCTGTGGGCATGCCAGAAGCAGGGATTAATTTGGCACACGGCGTTGCCTATCTCTCGCAGTCAAAAAAAGACCGTTCTGCATATGACGCACTTCGCGCCGCACAAGAAGACGTGAAAAAGTATGGAAACCTGCCAATACCTTTGAAGGTGCGAAACGCGCCTTCAAAACTAATGAAAGACGAAGGATACGGCAAAGACTACAAAATGTACGATGAAGAGTCGTATCTTCCCGAAAAACTCAAGAATAAAAAATACCTCTAAAGTGCTATACTTAGTATAGCACTTTTTGGAAATCGTTTGATATAGTACCCGTATGCAGCCCTCGCAGTATCGGCATTTGTTTTTTGACCTCGACGGCACGGTCACACCTTCCCGTTCATTAATTGAAGTACCGATGGTGGAAAGTATGAAAAAGATTTTGGAGTCTGGCCGCGATGTAATTATTGTTTCAGGTGCGGAAGTAAAGCAAGCGCTCTATCAAACAGGTGGGATGCCGTTTGTGTATCTTGGGCAAAATGGTAACCATGCATACGACGAAAAACAGAAGCAAGATTTATGGCGTGAGTATTTAACCGATTCTGAAAAAGAAGAAGTTTTTGCACATATCCGTTCAATACCCAGAACATGGGAAGTGCCTGATGAAAACGATTTAGTTGAGGATCGCAATTCACAAATTTCGTATAGCCTTTTGGGACATCATGCGGACAAAGCAATGAAGTCCGCGTTTGATCCAGGTGGCAAGATTCGCCAAGAACTCTTGGCAAAATATCCGTTTGTTTCAGACAGCATGCAGGTAGTGATTGGTGGCACGACCTGTTTTGACTATATCAAGAAAGGATTTCATAAAGGAAGAAACGTTGCAAAACTTATCGCAGAGCGCGGGTGGAAAAAAGAAGAGTGCATATACGTAGGGGACGCATTGTACCCAGGAGGAAATGACGAAACAGTAATTGGCGTTATCGACATTCAGGCGATTGAAAATCCTGCGGGAACGGTGCAATTTTTGCAAAGCGTACTCGCGTAATGCTGTATTTGACAAATAGCATGTAATGTGCTACTATGCACATATATGGAAAGAAAACGGATATCAGCAAGAGGAATTTTGGCTTTTGTTGTAACTGGGCTTGCAGTTGCTGCAGGTGGTGTTGCTGGTACGAGAGCTGTGGCTGAACGCGAAGCTTTGGCGCAGGCTCGTTTTGAACAAAGAGTTACTGATTCGTGTGCGTGGATGAGAAATGAACAAGATCGTGCAACATGTGAAGAATACGTCCGAGCGGACACGGCCCCGCGTCTTGCAAGAGCCGATTAATGGAAATTAAAGAATTTAAAAACCCACCTTTAGGTGGGTTTTTTCGTATACAATTCAGTACATGGATGTAGAAACAGCAAACTGGCGCATTGAAAAAATTTTGACTCTTGAAGAAGCTTCTGCGCGCGCCGAGGAATTGAAAAAACAAGGTAAAAAAGTAGTGACGGCATACGGCACCTTTGACATCATTCACAGCGGGCACTTGGATCTTCTCGAAGAAGCAAAGAAGCAGGGTGATGTGTTGTTTGTTGGAATAAACGCCGACGCGACTGTCAAAGAAGGAAAGGGGGACGAAAGGCCGTATTTACCCGAAGGCATGCGTGCGGCTCTTTTGGCTGCAATGATATGCGTTGATTACGTTGTGGTGATTCATGCGCCGTATCATGGAGGGGTGGCAAGTGCACTGGTGCGCGCGGTAAAGCCGAATGTGCACGTGGGTGGACCTGACTATGGTCCGCCAGAATCTTGGCCCGAGTATGAAGCAATGAACGACGTAGGTGCCTACGGACACTGGGTTCCAAAAAAGATTTTCTCGACTACGGAATTGATTCAAAAGATTCGTTCAAAAAACGGGTAGTGCGCGGTATACTGCCCGACTGTGAGTGGCTTCAAACTTCATTCTGAATATCAGCCTGCAGGAGATCAGCCGAAAGCGATTGAGGCATTGGTCACTGGTGTGAAAAAAGGCGAGCGCCATCAAACACTTCTTGGTGTCACTGGCTCAGGGAAAACATTTACAATTGCAAACGTCATACAGCAGACACAGAAGCCTACCCTGGTTATTGCTCACAACAAAACACTAGCCGCGCAATTAACACAGGAGTATCGCGAATTTTTTCCTGAAAACGCGGTTCACTATTTCGTATCGTATTACGACTACTACCAGCCAGAGGCATACGTTGCGCACTCTGATACGTATATAGAGAAAGAAGCGCAGATTAATGCAGAAATTGATCGCTTGCGCCACGCCACCACGCAAGCGCTTTTAACGAGAAACGACGTCATCATTGTTGCCTCCGTATCTGCGATTTACGGATTAGGCTCTCCTGACGAATATAAAAAAATACACAGAAAAATTGCAGTCGGGGATCCATTTGAACGCTCAGAATTTGTACGTTTCATGGTCGGATTACAGTTTGAACGCACAAACGCAGATTTAAAGCCTGGCGAATTTCGCGCAGTAGGACCCGCTGTTGAAGTGATGCCTGTGAATGAAACAGTGGTGTATCGTGTGTATCCTGAAAATGGAAAAATTGCACACATTTCCCGTTTGAATGCTGTCTCGCGAGCGCTTATTGATGAGCCAAGTGAATTCTTTTTGTTCCCTGCGAAGCACTACGTCACACCTGAATCTGAGCGTGAGCGAGCGCTCAAAGATATTGAAGCGGAATTGGAAAAACGTCTCAAAGAATTGAATGATGAAGGAAAACTTTTGGAGGCGGAACGCTTGAAAAGAAGGACGCGTTACGACATTGCACTCATTCGCGAAATTGGCTACTGCAATGGCATTGAAAACTATTCAATGCATTTTGACGGCAGACATCCAGGAGAGCCTGCATACACACTCCTTTCTTATTTTCCGCACACGAAAGATGGTAAGCCTGATTTCCTCACAGTAATTGATGAGTCGCACGTGACAGTACCTCAGCTTGGCGGTATGTATGCGGGGGATCAGTCACGAAAAAAAACGCTGATTGACTACGGGTTTCGCCTTCCGTCTGCAGCTGATAATCGTCCGTTAAAGTTTGATGAAATTGAAGAGCGACTGGGTTCGACTATTTATACAACCGCAACACCAGCGAAATTTGAATTAGAGCGCTCTTCAAAAATCGTGGAGCAAGTTATTCGTCCCACGGGCCTCATTGATCCAGAAATCGTTGTGAAGCCTGTCACGGGGACCGCGAGTTATGCAGGGCAGGTGAAAGATTTTATAGAAGAGACAGAGAAAACGGTAAAAAATGGTGGGCGTGTCCTGGTCACGACACTCACTAAGAAAATGGCGGAAGATTTAGCGGAATTTTTGAAAGCAAAAAAAGTAAAAGCCGAATACCTGCACTCAGATGTGAAAACCATAGACCGCATTACGATTCTGACGCAATTTAGAAAAGGAGATTTTGATTGCATTGTGGGCGTGAACCTTCTTCGCGAAGGACTAGACCTTCCCGAAGTTGAATTAGTGGGAATATTGGACGCGGACAAGGAAGGATTTTTGCGTTCAGAAACAGCGTTAATTCAGACTATCGGCAGAGCTGCACGAAATATAAACGGTCGTGTGATTCTGTACGCAGATGAAATGACGGGCTCAATGGAAAAAGCAATTTCAGAAACAAACCGTCGCAGAGGAATTCAGCTTGCGTACAACAAAGAGCACAATATTACGCCGATGACGATTAAGAAAAACATTAAAGATATAACGGAGTCCTTGCAGGCTGAGCGCGAGAGGGCCGTGGGGCTTTTGATGGCGGTAGACGTAGAGCGTGCGAAGGACCCCAAGGAGCTGAAAAAATTGATTGCAGAACGGCGTGACGCGATGGAAGAGGCTGTTTCTATATTAGATTTCGAAACGGCGGCTCTTATCAGAGACGAAATACATAAACTTGAAGAGAAATTACCTGCTCCGCCTAAGAAACCGAGAAAGCCTGGCCGAATCTACCTCGACGACTAAAGTGCTATACTAAGTATAGCACTTGGGGGAGTTGGATGAAGAGTGATAGTATAAGCACACCGCCGACAAGGCGGTAACTTGCATATGGTAAAAAAAGACGAACAAAACTTTGACGCAGGAAAAATTGTTGTTAAAGGAGCAAAAACACACAACCTCAAGAACGTTACGGTAGAAATGCCGAGAAACAAGATGGTGGTATTTACGGGCCTTTCAGGCTCAGGGAAATCATCATTGGCGTTTGATACCATTTTTGCCGAAGGTCAGCGTCGCTATGTTGAATCTCTCTCCGCGTATGCGCGGCAGTTTTTAAATCAGATGTCGAAGCCAGATGTTGAGGAAATCACTGGTTTGTCGCCTGCAATTTCTATCGACCAGAAATCACGTTCCAATAACCCGCGTTCGACGGTCGCCACCATCACTGAGATTTATGACTACATGCGTATTTTGTATGCGCGCGTAGGTCAGCCCTACTGCTTGAATCACGACGTACCGATTCAAAAACTTTCTAAAGAAGAAATTCTAAAAATTATTTTGCGTACGATAGAGGAGGTCGACATCAAACAGACCGCAAAGAGTGTTATGGGTGTCGCCTACAATGATTTGAAGATACGCATTTTGGCGCCCGTTGTTCTCGGGAGAAAAGGTGAGTACTACCAGATGTTGTATGACCTATTGGGTAAAGGGTTTGAAAAAGTAATTGTCGACGTAAAAGAACATTCACTCAGGGAGCGCATCAATCTTGAGAAAACCAAAGTGCACGATATTGATATTGTCGTAGACGAAATTTTTGTTTCTGAACTCGAAAAATCAAAAACGGATGCAAAAGAGCGTTTATCGGAAGCGGTGGAGCTCGCACTCAAGGAATCAAATGGGTTGGTAAAAATTGTAAATCCGAAAGGCGAACCGCGCATTCTTTCGGCAAAATTTATATGCCCCGTCGACGGCTCATCATTTCCTGAGGTTGAACCACGCCTCTTTTCGTTCAACAGCCCCTACGGCGCGTGTCCCGAGTGCCATGGGTTGGGGACCGTAGGCTTTTTCAATCTCGATGAATGCCCCGTGTGTAAGGGAATGCGCTTACGTCCCGAAGCGCTCCGCGTGTACCTTGGTTCAACTGAAAAGAAGCTTGGCAAAAACGTTGTGGATTTAACAAGACTTTCGATTATCGATGCAAAAGATTTTATTGAAAGCCTTAGTTTGAGCAAAAAACAGGAAGAGATTTCAAAGGTTGTTGTCAAAGAAATCTTGGCTCGGCTGCAATTCATGATTAACGTAGGGATTGGGTATCTGACGTTAGACAGAACTGCAAACACCCTTTCAGGAGGAGAAGCACAACGAATCAGGCTTGCGTCGCAGCTGGGAAGTGGTTTGGTGGGAGCGTTGTACGTCCTTGATGAGCCTACTATCGGCCTTCACCAAAAAGACAACGACCGTTTAATTCAAACGCTCTTACGTCTTCGTGATTTGGGAAATACCATCATTGTGGTCGAGCATGACGAAGACACTATATATGCTTCTGACTTCATAGTTGATATCGGTCCTGGCGCGGGTGTACATGGCGGAAACATTATTGCAGCAGGATGGTTGGAGAATCTGCTGACCGCAAAGAAAAATGACACAAATTCTGTAACACTTTCGTATTTACGAGGCGAGAAAAAAATCGAAATTCCAAAATCGCGTCGCGAAGAGCAAAAAGGCGCGCTCAAGGTCCGTCAGGGAAACATTTTCAATATTAAAAATATGGATGTTGATGTGCCTTTGGGGAGATTGAATATCATCACGGGCGTTTCAGGTTCGGGAAAATCTTCGTTTATGTACGAAATTTTACACAAAAATTTGCGTGCGCGTCTTGAAAGAAATTACCGCACAACGAAGATTTATAACTGTGCCAGCTTTTCTGGTTCCGAGTATCTCTCTCGCGTTGTGTTGATAGATCAATCACCAATCGGCAGAACACCGCGCTCGAATCCTGCTACCTATACAGGAGCTTTTGGACACATCCGTGATTTGTTTGCGGCGACACCCGAAGCGCGCGCACGGGGATGGAAAGGCGGGCGTTTCTCCTTCAACGTTAAAGGCGGACGTTGTGAAGCATGCCAGGGTAATGGCACGGTGGCAGTTGAAATGCACTTTTTGCCGACTGTGTATGTCACGTGCGATGTCTGTAACGGAATGCGCTTTATGAAAGAAACGCTCGAGGTCACCTACAAAAAAAAGACTATACACGATGTACTGCGGATGACCGTGGAGGAATCGTTAGATTTCTTTAAAGATATTCCTGCAATTTCGGACCGCCTTCAATCACTGATGGATGTGGGGCTGGGGTATTTGGAACTGGGGCAGTCTGCAACGACACTCTCAGGCGGAGAAGCACAACGCGTGAAGATATCATCAGAACTCTATAGAAGACACACAGAAAAAACAATATATCTTTTGGATGAGCCCACCATCGGTCTGCATTACGAAGACGTGAAAAAATTAATAGAAATTCTTCAGACCTTAGTCGACAAAGGTAATACGGTTGTGGTGATTGAACACAACATGGATTTAATTAAATGCGCAGATTACGTGATAGATGTCGGACCTGATGGTGGTGTACACGGCGGCAATGTTGTTGCCACAGGAACCCCTGAGGAAGTAGCGCGAACAAAAGGGTCCTATACAGGGCAGTATTTGAAGAAGATGTTGTAGTCCTTGAAATTTTTCCTACTCAACATTATGTCTGTTTCTTTTCCACACGCCTTTTCGCGCAGATAGTGTGCGGGGGTATCATGTACGTATGAACTTATCCCAGTATTCTCCTGATTCGCAAAAAGCCTTCCTCGCTTTTCTGTTCTTCGTGGTTATCGTGCTTTTGTGTTTTATCGGATACCAGGGTTTGTATACGAAAAGTTTGGAAGAGAAGGTAATAGAACCGCAGGAGGCGCAGGCCATTCTCGATACGCTCCCCGATAATCCTGATTCAGATGGACTTACGTCGCAAGACAGAGCAAGTCTTCTTAATGAGTTAGGTCAATAGACTGCACGTTTTGCATGTCGGCATTTTTAAAAAGTTTTTTTAGAGAAAGTCTTCGTCTAGTACTCGGAGTTCTTGTCTGTGCATCCGTCATTGCGGGTGTGGCGTATGCGGCAAATATGACTGAACCCTCGACCAACCCACCCGCGGGGAATGTGGCACCACCAGTGAATGCGGGCGTTGAATACCAGGAAAAGACAGGAGATTTTTGGGCTGATTCAATAGGCGCAACAGACGGCTTCTGTATCGGCGCAAGTTGTATTACCGCATGGCCTGCAGGCGCGGCAGGTTCTTCATGTCAGCTAAACACTATGATTCGTGAAGACCATAACCCTGGCGCAATGGGTGTCGGATGTATTCCTTCCGCACAAGAAACCGCCGCAGGATGGACATTGGTGAGTTGGGACTACTGCACGTCGGTCCGAAGTTCAGACTGCGCGTGGCCATATTACTGCGTATACCAGCAGGTTTCATGCACGGGCAATGTGGTTATTGAGCCAGGAATTGTGACACAGGAGAATTACGTACCACAGTACTCGCAAGGTTCTTATGGTGGCGGTGGCGGTGGCGGAGGAGGAGACGGTGGTGGTGGATTCTCCGACACTACTCAATAAACATATGATTCAAAATAACACCATCAAAGTTGCCGCAGTCTCACTCGTGAAAGACGTAGTTGTTGCTCTATTCGGTTTTTTGTTGGTGTTTGGTATCGTTTCTGCGGCGAATTTTTCCGAACCTGGCTCAAACCCACCTGTGGGCAACGTGAATGCACCGTTGAACGTAGGCAGTACTGACCAAACAAAAACAGGAGATTTTTGGGCTGATTCAATAGGTTCAAACGATGGATATTGTATTGGTGAGAGTTGTATAAACTCCTGGCCCGCAGGTTCCACAGGCTCACCGTGTCACCTTGAAACAAAGAAAATCCAAAACCAAGATCCGCAAAGCAGTTACACGGTAGGTATCGGATGCACAGTTTCGAGTGCTGATGCAGCTGCAGGATGGATTGTTGGAAGCTGGGACCACTGTACAAGCGTTCGTAGTCGTGACTGTTCTGGTCCTCAATACTGTTCCTTTACACGCTTGGTGTGTGGGGGGTCTGTCACCATTGCACCTGGCACGGTAACTCGATAAAAACCTATGCAACAGACTTCACAAAAAACTGGAAGCATTCTGAGAAACACACTCACTGTTTTTTTGAGCCTTTTGGTTTTGGGTACCTCGGCGTTCGCTGCAAACTATTCAAACTCTCTCGCGCTTCCTCCTGGAGGGAATCCACCAGCACTTATTGATTCGAGTCTCACGTACCAAGAGAAGAAAGGCAGTTTTTGGGCCGACGCGATAGGAGCAACAGACGGTTTTTGTATTGGTGAGAGTTGTATTACTGAGTGGTCGTGGATTGCACAACCTGCAACATGCTCCTTGAACATCATGGTGAAACAGAATCAAGATCCTGGGGATAGAACTCCTGTTGGCGTCGGATGTGTTCTTTCAGCAGCAGAAATAAGCGCAGGGTGGATTCCTATGAGTTGGGCACACTGCTCGTGGGTCTCGAGCGCTGACTGTGCGGGTTGGAAATACTGTACCTATTCCAGACTTTCATGCACAGGTTCTGTTGTCGTTTCTCCAGGAACAATATGGAGAACAAGTCCTTTTGCCCCTGCCTATTCTCAAGGGAATTATCAAGCAGGGTACGAAGGAGCCTACGAATCAGGGTATGGTGGCAGCGTTTTAATGCAATAAATCAGGTATATGCAAAATATTTTTCAAATAGCACGTGGCCGTTTTCTCCTCGGACTTTTTCTTTTCGCGTTGTTCGCTGTTTCGGTGTGGGGCGCGGTGCATATGGTGCGTGCAGCATCAACAGATAATCTCTCAGGATACGGCTGGTCTTCAACAATTGGGTGGGTTTCGATGAACTGCACCACCGCAGGATCGTGCGCCTCCACAAACTACGGAGTAAAAGTTGACACGAGTGGCTTAATGTCAGGCTACGCATGGTCTTCAAACGCTGGCTGGGTATCTTTTAATTCTGCAGATCTTGCGGGTTGCCCTACCTCTCCATGCGAAGCGCGTTTTAATAAAACAACAGGTTTAGCATCTGGATGGGCACGCGCGATTGCGGGTGCTGGAGCATCGCAAGAAATCGGTGGGTGGGGCGGGTGGCTCCATCTTGCAGGAACTGGGCACCAGGTAAAAGCGGTTGGATGTTCGTGGGAAGGATACGCATGGGGAGGCGGTTCAGATGCTGACACCTCTACTGTCGGCTGGCTTTCGTTCAAGGGTCCTACGTACGGCGTTGTTGGCTCTGGCGTTGCCTGTCGAGAAACACCTGCGCAATGCGCGGACGGCATCGACAACGACAGCGACGGTCTAACTGATTTTTCTGGAGGAGATCCAGGTTGTATAAACGCGCAGGACGATTCCGAGACAACATCTACCGTTGCGCAATGTGCAGACAGTGTCGACAACGACGGAGACGGGAAAGTAGACTTTGGTGGTGGTAATCCCGACCCAGGTTGTATTAACGCATCCGACGATAATGAAACCGATCCTGCAAATCCCGCATGTTCTGATGGGAATGACAATGACGGAGATACAAAAATAGACTTTGGTTTTGGTGTCAACAACGATTCTGGTTGTGTATCGCTTGCCGATACTAGCGAAGCAAATCCAGCACAATGTGAAGACGGCATCGACAACGACGGTGACGGCAAGCTCGATTATCCCGTTCCTCCTGGCGATCGCGGATGCACCAGCTCTTCTGACAATGATGAGTACAATCCGAAAGAGTGCGAAGACGGCATCGACAACGACGGTGATACTTTTGAAGATTATGGCATTGGAGCAGGTTTTGATCCGCAGTGTAGCTCTCTTGCTGATGACAGCGAATCATCGGCTGACGCACAACTGACACTTGTGCCTACTGCGCGCTCAGTGCGTCCAGGAACGACCACGGTTCTTACCTGGAGCGTTGTCGATGTGCAGGCGGGTTCGTGCACACTTTCAGGAAACGGTGATTCATGGACACTTTCGGGAGCGTCAGGAACAAAGACAACGAGCGCTATCAACAGCGAAGTAACGTATAGGCTTTCATGTACCGATCTTGGAGGTTTACCTGTCACTCGCTCCGCTACTATCAAAATATTGCCAACGTTCGAAGAAATATAAGTATTCGAGCGCCAGTTTTAAGAAGAGCGGAATAGTGTACTATTCTCGTGAATGAAGAAAGCCGATATTAATTGGAAAGAAGTTCCTGACGCTCCTGGTGTATATCAGTTTAAAACCGAAGAAGGGAAGGCGCTCTATGTCGGCAAAGCCACGTCACTTCGAGATAGGATAAAAAGTTATTTTGCGAATGACATTGCTGACGTGCGGAGTCCGCTGATTGAAAAAGTCGTTCGTGATGCGTTTTCTGTTTCAGTAGAAGAAACCGACTCCGTGTTAGAGGCGCTTATTCTTGAAGCAAAACTCATCAAAAAACTTCTTCCCCCTGGAAACACCGACCAAAAGGACAACAAAAGTTTTGCATATTTGGTGGTAACCAAAGAGCGCTACCCGCGTTTCCTGGTAGTCAGAGAACGGGAACTCTCCGCAACATTCCCCCCATCAAAAATTAAAAAACTTTTTGGGCCGTTCCTGAGCGCCGCTCAATTACGCGAAGCATTAAAAATAGTAAGGAAAATATTCCCATTTTTCGATACTCCGTTTCCTATAACTTCCTCTCTCACTCCCGCACAGGCGAAACATGTAACATTCAATCAATCAATAGGATTGTATCCGTCCGACATGGACGAAAACGCATACGTCAAAACAGTGAAATACGTGTGTGAACTTTTCGATGGCAAAAAACGCTCTCTCGTACAGTCATTGAAGCGTGCAATGGCACACGCGGCAAAAGGTGAAAGGTTTGAAGAGGCTGAGATTCTGAAGCGCCAAGTGTTCGCGCTTGAGCACATACGTGATGTCACGCTCATCAAAGAAGAGTACCGAACTCCTGAGACGGCATCTTTCAGGATTGAGGCATACGACATAGCCCATATACGTGGTGATGCAACTCGGGGGGTTATGACTGTTGTTATTGATGGCGAACTTGAATCAAAAGAATACAGAACGTTTACGATACGCAAGGCGAAAGCGGGAGATGATATTGCCGCACTTTCTGAAGTGATTGAGCGTAGAGCTAAACATCGTGAATGGCAGTATCCGCAGGTAGTAGTAATTGACGGCGGGGCAACGCATTTAAAGCACGCGAAAGCCTTTTTAAAACTTGCTGGAATGGGGGACGCGGAGGTTGTTTCTGTGGTGAAAGACGAACGCCATAAGCCAAAAAATATCTTGGGTGCGCCTACAGTGAGAAATGTGCATGAATCATCGATACTTTTAGCAAATGCTGAAGCGCACCGATTTGCAATTAATCGGCATCGCAGGGCACTGAGGAAAAGGATGTAGAGTTTCAGAAACCGATTGGTTTTTGCGTGGGTTAGAATACTGAGATGATAAAAGTTGCAGTACTTCGCGGAGGTCCTTCTAGTGAGCATGATATTTCGCTTTTAACGGGGGCTAATATTTTGGAAAAACTGCAACGGGAGCCGTACCGACCACTTGACATATTTATCGACAAAGAAGGAGTGTGGCATGCGCGCGGTATTCCTCTCTCGCCCGATAGAGCACTTTTGGACGCAGATGTGGCAATTAACGTGCTTCACGGGCAATACGGAGAGGATGGGAGCGTCCAGAGGATTTTAGACCGCATTGGTATTCCGTATACAGGCGCAGGAGCTTACGCCGCAGCACTTTCTTTGAATAAACCACTCTCGAAGGAAGTGCTTGCGAAAGAGGGTGTGCGCATGCCTCGCCACAAAGTTTTGAAGGTGAGCCCAGATCTCGAAAAAGAAGCTCGCGACGCATTCCGCTCGTTCTCTCCGCCTGTCATCGTGAAGCCAGCATCTGCAGGCTCTTCCGTTGGTATGACTTTGGCAAAAACCTTTGAAGAATTTATGGAAGGTGTTCGAAAGGCTTTTGAACACTCCTCTTCGGTGTTGGTAGAAGAGTATATAAAAGGGAAAGAAGCGACCGCAGGGGTTGTGGAGGGGTTACGAGGCGAGAAGATTTACAGCCTACTTCCTATTGAAATTGTTCCTCCGCCGAAAGCCGCCTTTTTTGACCGTGAAGTAAAATACAACGGAGAAACAGTGGAGCGAGTTCCTGGAAATTTTTCTAAAGAAGAAACTGCAGAAATTCAACGACTCGCGAAGCTTGCGCATGAAGCGCTTGGTCAGAGTGGCTATTCTCGATCCGATTTTATGGTGAGTCCGCGTGGAGTATATTTTTTGGAAACAAACAGCGCGGCAGGTGTGGGTCTTACAAAAGAGTCTTTGTTGCCCAAATCACTCGCTGCGGTGGGCATTTCTTATGAAGAGTTTTTGGACCATATTATTAAATACGCTATAGAGAATAAACGCCGTACATAATAATCACTGATATGATATATCATATCAGTTATCAGCACGGCAGACTTGCACAATGAACATTCATCTAACAGATAAAAAATGTGTTGCATGTGAAGGCGGTATTCCACCGCTGACACGTGAGCAGATAGCAACGTATCAACCTGAAGTGCCTGAATGGAACGTTTCGGATGATGGACTTTCAATTTCTAGAAAATTCATCTTCAAAAATTTTAAAGAAGCCATTACGTTTGCTGACAAAGTGGGAGAACTTGCAGAAGAGGAGGGTCACCACCCTGTGTTGACGGTTCAGTGGGGGAAAGTGAGTGTATTTTTGACCACAGATGCAATTAATGGTCTATCGGAAAACGACTTTATTTTAGCTGCAAAAGTTGATAGAATCACATAGCCCTGAAAAGGGCCCTTAGCTTAGTTGGTAGAGCGCCTCATTTGCAATGAGGAGGTCATCGGTTCGAATCCGATAGGGTCCACAAAGACCAAAACACCTGTCCTGCGACAGGTTTTTTGCTTTGTGGACGGGCGGAGTGATGTTTCGCCAGCAAGGCGGGGTTTTGTTACTTTTCTCTCTCGCTCTGGTATAGAATAGAGCAATGAATACCGTCAAAGCACTGACGCTTAACCTTGAGAACGGTTGGGAGAAGAAGGGTTTTCAGATGGAAGAAGTGCCAATGCCTGTTTTGGATGAGACGAAAAATCCCGAAGATGCGCTTTCAGTCATACTCAAAATCAAATACGCAGGAGTGTGTGGCTCAGATCGCGGATTGTGGCATCGAACAGCATTTAAAGACATGGTGCATGACTCTCTCGCAAAAGAGGGTAAGAAAGTGCGCATCACAGGCCACGAATTTGTTGGAGAGATAATCCAAGTCGGCTCGATGGTTCATCGGTTGTATCACGATCCTGACCCACAAAATAAAGCGAAAGTAGAAGTAGGGAGCGTGGTATCTGGCGATTCCCATATCACCTGCGGGCGTTGTTACCAGTGTCGGTTAGGCGAAGGAGAGGTGTGCTTGAACGAAGCAATCCTCGGCATTTCTATCGACGGTATTTTTGCTGAATATGTGAAAGTGCCAGCAAAGAATTTGTGGCCAGTGGACACAACTCGCGTTCGTCCTGAAATTGCAGCAATTTACGATCCGTTCGGGAATGCCGTTCATTCAGCTACCGCGGTTGATTTGCGCGGTCAGCGTGTCGCCGTATTCGGCTGTGGGCCCGTGGGACTTTTTTCTGTTCTTTTGGCGCGAAACTTTGGTGCTGCGAAAGTGATAGCCGTTGACGTGAATCCAGAAAATCTACGCATTGCCAAAGAGTTGGGCGCACACGAAACTATTCAAATTCAAAAGAAAGAAAAGACGAATGAGTGGGATTCCGATCCTGAAGTAATTTCACGGATTATGGAACTTACGTATGGTAAGGGTGTGGACGTTTCAATGGAAATGGCAGGCCCGTTTTCCTCCGTTAACAACTGCATAGATGCAACCAGAAGAGGGGGGAATGTTATCTTCTTCGGCATTAAGGACGGCGATTTGGTAATTCCTAAATTCTCTAGAGTTGTGGTTCGAGGATTAACGATTCACAACATCATCGGACGTCAGATTTTTCGTACCTGGCAGATTGCTCAGCGCGTCTTACAAGATAAAACAAACGGTATACAAGATGCTATTTGGAAAACGATTCTTAAAGAGGGCAGAGCGACAATTCTTGATTTTAAGTCTTTTACTCCTGAGAGTTTTGAAAAGGCGATGAGTGAAAATCCCAAGATCCTCTTCAAAATAAACGGATAACCATGTACGACGCATTGAAACCGATTTTAGAGAAAGAGCTCAAGGCAATTCGTGATGCTGGGATTTGGAAAGAAGAGCGGGTTATTGATTCTCCCCAGGGGAGGGAGATTGTCGTCGATGGTAAAAAACTTCTCAACTTTTGTGCGAACAATTATTTAGGCCTCTCGGGCACAGAAGAGTTAGGGTTAGCATCAGACGCTGCAATAAAAAGGTGGGGGTTCGGACTGGCGTCTGTGCGTTTTATTTGCGGGACTCAAACAATACATAAAGAGCTTGAGAAAAAGACTGCAGAATTTTTAGGGACAGAAGATGCAGTTCTGTATTCTTCTTGCTTCATGGCAAACGTCGGCCTGTTTCAGACGTTTTTTACTGATGAAGACGCAATAATTACCGATGAGTTAAACCACGCCTCGATTATCGATGCCATTCGCCTGACAAAGTCCGAACGATTGATTTATAAGCACATGGACATGGCAGATTTGGAAGAAAAATTAAAAACAGTCACGGGAAAGCGTTTGAAAGTTATCGTAACCGACGGAGTATTTTCAATGGATGGACATGTAGCCCCACTCAAAGAAATTTGCGATTTAGCAGATCAATATAACGCTTTGGTGTTTGTGGATGACGCGCACGCAACGGGGGTGATGGGAAAAACTGGAAGAGGAACACATGAACATGCAGGAGTTATGGGTCGCGTTGATTTCATTACGGGTACTTATGGCAAGGCTCTCGGTGGCGCAGGTGGTGCGTTTACTGCCACCAGAAAAGAGGTTGCTGAATATCTGCGTCAACGTTCCCGTACGTACCTTTTCTCAAACGCACTTGATACAGGAATTGCAGGGGTTTCATTGTTCGTTTTAGAACATATTCAGAAACACCCCGAGATACGTGAGCAACTCTGGGAGAATACAAAATTCTTCCGTGAAGAGATGAAAAAAGCAGGTTTTAGCGTATCTGACGCAGAACATCCAATTACACCAATTATGCTCCCTGAGGACCGCCTAGCAGCTGATATGGCCAAGGAACTCATGGGAGAGGGTATATACGTTATTGGCTTCAGTTTCCCCGTTGTTCCTAAGGGCAAGGCACGTATCAGAGTGCAAATTTCAGCAGCGCACACAAAAGAGGACATACAGAAGGCAGTGCTCGCATTTTCTGTTGCGGGTAAAAAATTCGGTGCTTTAGGGTAGAATGCCTCGAAATGGCGCGCGTCAAAGTTTCTGAGTACAGGGCAAAACGATTGTTATTGGGCGATTCGTATACAGGTGTTTCGGTCACGAAAGATACACAATTCTCTGTCCCTCAAAAAGGGAGGTATGTAGTAAAGGTTGACCAGGGTATAAAAAAACGTTTCAAGCAAAAGCTGGTCGTCATCAATATTCCTGCGTCCGAAATTCGAAAACATATTCGCGCGTGGTCTAAAAAAGGATTTACTCGCTTCCTCGTTGAAGAATACGTCGAACATTCTCCGCAATCGGAGCAGTATCTTTCTTTTGACCGAATTCGAACAGGAGTAAGGGTTCTATTTTCTACAAAGGGCGGGATAGACATTGAAGAGTCAAGCGCCTCGGTTCAGTCGTTTGATATTCGAGGAAGCGAAGACTCTGCATATGTCTCAAAAAAAACACTCATCCCCGAACAGTTTGTACGTACGATACTGAGTGCATTCGATGCGTACCATTTGGCGTTTTTGGAAATTAATCCTCTGGTTGTTATAGGTTCGAAGGTGTGGGCGCTTGATGCAGCGCTTCTCGTTGATGATGCAGGAGAGCAGTTAGTACACGGAGCGTGGTCGGAGGCAGATTATACAGAGTCAAAAAAGAAACATCGTCGCGAAGCTACGGTGGCGGAGCTCGATAAGACGACACCAGCATCTTTAAAACTCACTATACTTAATCCGCACGGTTCGCTCTTTTTTCTCTTGTCAGGTGGGGGTGGTTCTATAACCATAGGCGATCATGCAGTCAGTAAGAAAGCCGGTTCTCTCATTGCAAACTATGGCGAATACAGTGGTGGGCCAACACGAGAAGAAACGTATCTGTATGCACGCGAAATTATCGGACTCATGCTTTCCTCAAAAAGTAAAAAAAGAGCACTGGTGATAGCAGGAGGGATAGCAAATTTTACTGATGTGAGTACTACCTTCTCTGGCATTATTGATGCACTTACGGAGCGAGCGAGTGACCTTGCAAAAGCAAATGTCAAAGTATTCGTCCGCCGTGGTGGGCCCCGCGAAGCGGAAGGGCTTCTGCAGATGAAACAGTTTCTCAAGCACCACCGTATTCTTGGTTCTATTTCAGGCAGTGCTGCACGTATTACCGACGCAGTGGAGAAGGCAATCGCGTATGTAACTGTATGAACATACTACAAAAACTCAGACGCGGGCAGGACGGAATAGTGGTCGGTGGAATTCACGAGCCGATCTTGCAATCAATAGTAGATTTTGATTATCTGGCAGGGAAAAAACGACCCTCGATTCGTGCAATTGTGACGGGCACGAGAACAGCATACAAATTATTTTTTGGTCCCTCCGAAGTTCTTATTCCATGTTTTTCATCTATTGAATCTATCCCCGCCTCACTTCGTTTGGATATCGCATGGTTCCTCTCGCTAGAATCAGGTAGACGGGCATGTGATTCAGTAACACACTTTTTTGAACAGGTACCACACGCCCTTGGTGCACACATTTTTGCAGAGAATGTTCCTGAAGTGCACGCCACGAAATTACTACAACGATTTTTAAAAACATATTCTATATTTGGTCCGTCTGGTGTCGGTTTTCTGGTTTCAGGTTTCCTAAAACTTGGGGCAATAGGGGGTGTCAGTCTCGAGCAGATACACCGTTCTCACATTACAGAAAAAGGCAGTATTGCCGTGTGCTCCACTTCAGGTGGTATGACAAACGAACTTATACATGCAGTCAGTGATTCAGGACGCCGTGTATCGTTCGCTGCGTGTGTTGGCGGTGATCGTTTCCCCGTTTTCTCGCTGACAGATGCTTTTACGCTCGCTGAATCAGATCCAAACACAGACGCAGTAGTCTATTTTGGCGAACTTGGGGGTGACGACGAATATGAAATTATTACCCTTATTGAAGAAAAACGCTTTACCAAACCGCTTGTTGCGTACATAGCGGGGGTTATAGATGAAGCTTTTGAAGAGCATGTACAGTTTGGGCACGCAAAAGCCCTGGTGCGTAAAAATGATGAAAGCGCGCGGGCGAAACGCAGTGCCTTGAGGGATGCAGGCGTCCATGCACCAGATACATTCTCAGGGTTTTTGAAGGCAATCGACGAACTTTCGGTACCGCGGGGGAATGGTAAAATGAAGAAGAAGGAGATGAGCACGAGCCGCCAAAAGACGATACTAACGACTAGGAAAATAACAGGAATCGGCGCATTACCCAAACTTGTTTCTGGTAAAAAAATCACTTCGCACGGGGGCACTCTTTTTGTACCCGCATTACTTGAGGCACTTCTTGGAAGACCGCCCAAAAGTAACGTGACGGTTGCATATACCGATGCGGTGTTTCGGTTACTCATTGATCATGGAGGGCACGTCTCAGGCGCTGTAAACACTATGATTACCGCGCGCGCGGGAAGAGATATGGCAACCTCGCTTTCAGCTGGCCTTTTGACTATCGGTTCGCGCTTCGGTGGTGCGGTGAACGCAGCGGCGGGTGCGTGGCTTTCGGGGGTGAGTCGAAATATATCTTCAGCCGATTTTGTATCTGAGTGGGGGAAGCGCCGAGAACCGATTCCAGGCATCGGTCATAAGAAATATCGTCTTGGGATTCCAGACCCCCGAGTTCTTGCATTGATGGAATTTAAGAACGTACTCAAAAAGCACCCTCACTCTGATTTTGCACAATCGATTGAAAAAATAACGGTAAGGAAAAAAGGGACACTGATACTCAATATTGACGGTGCCATTTCTGCACTTTTTCTTGACATACTTTCGGAAAAAGAAGGTCTTACGAATGCCGAGCTTCAAACCCTGGTACGCGCGGAATTTTTCAATGCCTTTTTCATACTGCCTCGAAGCGTTGGTTTTGTGGCGCATTTCTTAGAACAAAAGAAAAATGACGAAGGGCTATTCCGTCTTCCTGACGAACTCCTGCATGAAACTGACACGTCTTCGCATAGTAGAATAGTATGACGACATCAGACGATATGGATGTATACCCGTATTCATTTGAAGGAACATTGCAGTTTCCGCTCGCTCTTTTTGAAAGCGTGCCTATTGCCGATGCGCAGTCAAAATCGGGAGAACGTTTTGTAGTGGTTGCAGGGCTTGATCGTCACATGGCAGAGCAGGTGAAGCATTATTCACTTGATGAAAATGATGCTGACTTGCAAGAAAACACGTCTGACAAAAAACGATTTGGCGAAGGTTCATACGAAGAATGGTACTCAAAAGGCAGAACGCCGTTTGCACTTATTCACGAAGAATCGGACTCAGTAACCGCTATTTGTTGGTTTGGACCAAAACCCTTGGGGCAAAAATCAATGAAATATTTGTCTGATGAAGAACGCGAGGCGGGAAAAAAAATTGATGCAGAAAATTGGCATACTATTTCATATCGTAGTTACAATCCATTCCGCGGAAAAGGTCATATGCGTGGGTTCGTACAGTTTTGTATTGATACGTATTTGAAAGCCTATCCTGATGCGAAACTATGGGCGATTTTCAATAGCAAAAATGAAGGTTCAATTGGTCTCGCGCAAAAATTAGGTTTTCCCCCCCGCCCCGATGCCTCTCATCCTGAAGAACACTTAGTGACAATGGTGCGGGAATAGCAGATGTGCTCTCGAGCCTGGAATCTCGACTACCGTCGCATGTGAGGCAAACGCTCTAATGACTTGTTACGGGTTTATAGTATACGGACGATGAATAATTTCAGAACGACAGTTCTTGCTCTCGCACTGTTTGTTACTCTGATTTTTATATTTGAATATTTCACCAATCCAGGTCCTTCGTGGCTCAGGTTGGGTGCGCTTTTGTTTTTGGGCTCCATGTTTTTGGCAGTTTATATTGCCGACAAGTTGAAATTAGAGCAAGAACCAAAACAAACCTTTTTGTATTTCGCTTATGGTTCAAACATGTGCACTAAATGGCTACGAGACAAGTGTCCGAGCGCCAGGTCCGTTGGTCTAGGCATGGCAGAAAACTATCTGCTAGTTTTTACAAAACTGAGCAAAGACGGCTCAGGGAAAGCAGCAATAGAAAAAAGAGGGCACTCTCACACCTATGGAACTGTGTTTGAAGTTAATGAGTCTGAAAGGGTCTTACTCGATAGAGCGGAAGGTGCTGGTTATGAGTCGGAACATATTTGGATCTGGATGCCCTCAAAACAACACAAAGAACGGGTCGTTACCTATTTCACGAAGGAAAAGAAGAAGGACTTGCTTCCCTATGACTGGTATCTCGCTCTCATTATAAAAGGCGCTAAGCAGAACGGACTTCCGCAGGAATACATAGCATCGCTCGAGAAACAAAAAAATACGGAAGATAACGACATCAACCGCGATACGCGTAAAAAGGCGCTCCTAATACTTGAAGATAACACTGACTGAACAGGAAACTTTTAACCACGCCACTCGGTCACTTGAATTAGCAATAACCTGCGCTCTCGAGCCTGGAATCTCGACTACCGTCGCGGGTGGGTTGCTGTTTCGCGGACTCAACATCGCAAACCCTTTCGATTTCTGCACGCACAAAAGCAGTTTTGTGCTCTCAGCAGGAATCGAACCTGCATCTCATCCTTCGGAGGGATACACTCTATCCATTGAGCTATGAGAGCGAATGACGTCTGGGTCGGGCCGTCGGGAATCGAACCCGATCTACATGCACCCCATGCATGCGTACTACCGGTATACTACGGCCCGGAACGAGGAGCGGCGCGAAAATTTATTTTCATGCCGTCCGAGTGAACGGGCCGAAAGTTTACTTACGGCCCGAAATCTGTCTAAGAACTTTACGAACCGAATTTCTCGCGGAGTCCTTAGTCGGGGCGCCGAGAATCGAACTCGGTCTCTACGCACCCGAAGCGTATGTACTACCGGTATACTACGCCCCGACTAAAGACTTCATGTCGCACCTAATGCTATTCCCACAATAAGGAATACTGAGGATGCTAGCATATTCTAGGTTTGACGAAAAACGCTGTGCACCAAAAGCGTGCCCGTCTTGTTAAGTTTTTTCACTGATAGAATCTTTGTCTTCCTAAGTTTAAATTTTCCTGCAAACAGCGGCACTCCTGAGCCAAAAATAACAGGCTCAATAGTTAGGTAAAGGTCGTCAAGCATCCCGTGTTCCAAGCAATAGCTATACGTTTGTGCTCCGCCAAGGACTGCAATTTTTTTGTACCCCGTTTTTTGTATAGTTTTTTTAAGATTGGCAGACCTGGTATTAAGGTACAGCAGTTTTTCAGAAACTTTTTTCGTAGTTTTTATAGATCGGGTGAGTACTATGCAATTTCGTTTCGAGAGAGGTTTCAGGGCGGTTTTGTACGTGTTGTTGCCAACAATGATGACGTCGCACGTATCTAAAAGTGCACGCATAAATTTCTTATCCTCTTTTGAGGTCCAATTCGAAAAATGCTTCTCATTCGCTCCGATTTTTCCATCGAGTGTGACCGCAGCAATTGCGATGTAGTGAGGTTTTCTCGTCACGTACCTATTGTACTGATTTTTATGCCCGACCGTAGTACCCTCTACAATAACCATAATTACACTATGTTACCATGGTAACATAGTGTAATTAATGCGTTGGATGAATGATATATCGGATTGGTATATACTTTCACAGATGAAGAAGGACCGTCCGTATAGAAAAACAACTGTCCCAGAGTCCGCAAAGCTTGTCTTTGAAGGAAAGATATTTGATGTTCACCAGTGGGAACAAACGTTGTATGACGGCACCACGCATACCTTCGAAAAAATTGCTCGTCAGGATACTGCAGTGATATATCCCATCCTTGAGGACGGACGCATATTGCTTATCAAAGACTCTCAACCCCAGCGGGAGACCGTGATTACTGCGCCTTCGGGTCGCCTTGAAGACGGGGAACATCCTGAATCTGCAGTTTTGAGAGAACTTTTAGAGGAAACAGGTCACAAACCCGAAACAGTTGTTCCTTTTTATACGGTACAGCCTTACGAAAAAATTGATTGGTTCGTCCATGTGTTTATCGGAAAAAACTGCAAAAAAATACAGGAACCCAAAGTGGATGCAGGGGAGAAGATAGAATTGATGCCCGTTACGTACGATGAACTTATCCAGCTCGTGCTCTCAGATTCAATTCGTCAGGAAGGCTTGAACAATTTGGTTTTGCGTGCGCTTCTCGATCCCAAAAAATCTGAAGACCTTAAAAAACTCTTTTCAAATTAATTCATATGGCTGTTTGGGAAGCTATACAAAACCTGGGCGAGAGAGCGCCCGTCATTACCCCCGAAGCTTTAGCTGAAGAGCGAGCAAAAGCGGAACAGCGATCTCGCGACAATAGAGTTTCAGAACTCTGGAACTTACGGAAGAATAGTGTACAAAGTCTCCCTTCTTCTTGGGGACAAAACTCAAAAAGAGTGTGGGGTGTTTGGGAGAGCGGGCTAGATGCTTTTAACAGAGCGTTTTCTTCGGTTATTCCTGAAAAAAGCCATACCGTACAGGGATACATTTCCTCCATAGTAAAAGGCAAAGAAAATGCCAGTGTTCTTGAGGTCGGCGGAACAGCAGGACAGCTTTCCAAAGACATTCACGCACTGCCAGGAATGGAAAAAGTTTTTGTGGTAGGGGCTTCACTCACGGATCCGCGAGTTGAAGGAGTTTCTGCTGGAAAAAATTCTCCGTTTCCATCACTGCCTAACCACGAGATAATTATTGCTGATGCGTTTTCAAAGAAAGGCCATGCAGGCACGGGAGGGATAGGTGGTTCTGAAAATCCAGAGCATACAGAACCCGTATCTCTTCAGGGAATGAACGCGATCAGAAACCCACGCTCGAAAGACGGAAAATTTACTTGCATAGTCGTCAAGATGGAGAAGCCGATGTTGTCTCGCTCTGGCCCTGAGCAAATGCATATGGTTTCTGAACTTATTAACGGGCTGTATGAAAAATTAGAACCTGGCGGGGCACTTATGCTTCAACTGCCAGGAGAGTTTCCTGTTCGAAGATTTGCTGACACTATACGCAATTCAGATAAAGGTAGGGGGATTAAAGTGCATAAGCCACATCGTAGTATTCAGACGTCCAATATAATTATTGAACGACAGGCAGGAAGCGCGGATTCTCTCACTCCTGTATTTGAGAAAAAGCCACTAATTAAAGTACAGGAAATAAAAAAGAAAAAATCTTAACGCGCTAATTTCTTCGCTCGCTTGCCGATGTATCCGCCGTGGTGATGTTTCTGGTATTTCACAGGGGTTAACTTCAATTTCTTCATTGAAAGAACAGTCAAAATGTCACCAATAACAAGCATCGCAACGCAGGATGTGGTCGGCACTAGACTCATAGGTTCAACCTCTTTCGGATTTCCAGTAGAAAGTACAAAGTCCGCCACTTTTCCAATTGGCGATTTCGGATGCCCCGTAATGACTGCAATCTTAGCGGTGGGGTAGAGGTTTTTTATCAGCGAAGTGAACTCCAAAAGTTCACGGGTTTTTCCAGAGTTTGAAAGCAAAAGTGCCACACTGTTTTTATGTATGCCGCCCAAGTCACCATGTGCGGCTTCCAAGGGATGAACAAACACTGAGCGCATACCAATAGAATTGAGTGTAGAAGAAATTTTACGCCCGATATCTCCAGCTTTTCCGACGCCAGATACTACCACTGTGCCGTTTCCGCGGACTGCTTTATGGAAGGCGTCTACTGCTTTTGCGTAGGGATTGTTTTTTGGTATGGCGCGCACAGCGTCAGCCTCTCCCTGTATGATTTCTGCGATTGTGTCTTTAGCCGTGGCGTTATGATACTACAATAGGAGAATGACGGAAAAGTTTGTTTTTATAGGTTGTTTTTTTGTAGGCGTGCTCTTATTTGGCGTCATGAATCAAAAGGGAGGTGGGCGGTTTAATTTTCTGACCCCGTTCGATAAATACATTCCTTTTATCCCCGCGCTTTCTGTTCCGTATCTCTTGTTGTTCCCCTGTATTGCTTTTGCAGGCATTGTACTTTTCAACACCGAATACGCGGTTTCATATTACGCCTCCATGGCTCTCGCAATGTGCTCTGCAGCGGTTGTGTGGTTTTTCTTCCCGTCAAAAATGGCACGACCTCGTGTGGAGGGTAAAAATATGTTTGAAAAAATCGTTGCAAAAATTTATAACGGGGATTCGCACGCGAATGCGTTCCCGAGTTCACACGTTTTTACTTCGCTTATTACTTCCTATTACCTCGCACTTGTCTTTCCTGTGTTCGGGATTCCAATTTGGTTTTTTGGCGTGACGATTGCAGTCTCAACTGTCCTCATCAAACAGCATTTCGCAGTCGATGTATTGGCGGGAATCGCCTGGACTTATGCATGCATCAGCCTTGCCCATATGTACTTTGGCTAGTATTCTCATGGCATGAACGGAAACGGGGCAGAGGTAAAGCGGGATCCCTACGCTGTGTTTGAACGTCTGACAACGTGGATTGGTTCCATTTCCTCTTTAGTTGTTCACACTATTTTTTTCATCCTTTCTTTCGGAGCCGCAGCGTTTGGATATATAGAGTGGGACAGCATGCTTTTAATTCTTACGACGGTCGTTTCGTTAGAAGCGATTTATATCGGTATTTTTATCCAGATGACAGTAAATCGACACCAGAAGGAACTTGAAGAAGTCTCAGAAGATGTCGAAGACATCCAAGAGGACATCCAAGAAATTTCAGAAGATGTGGAAGGTCTTGGGGATGACGTCGAGGACATTCAAGAAGACATTCAGGAGTTGACTGAGGACGAGGAAAGTGAGGAGGAGCGTAAAAAGAAACAAATGGTTTCGCTCGAGCAACTCACCAGTGATATTCAGCGTATTTTGAAAGATTTGGAAACTTTAAAAAAGCAATAAATATTTGCTTCTCTATTTATTTACGTAACATTTCTTCCCTAAGTTACGGTTATTTTTTCTGTAAAACTTTCAACCCAACGGCTAACGCCGCTATACCAACAGCTGTAAAAGGAATACCTGGTTTAAAATTATCGATTATATAGGTTGCGGGTCCAAGTAATGCCATACCTCCACCACTGACTGCCAGTAGGTAACCCATGTACTTTTGTTTTAGATTAGAAAGTCTATCCAGAGTTATTCTGTGTGTCACTGCAAGTAGGTGAGCAGATTCTCCCTTAGAAAAAAGAGACTCTCCACTTCGGGCAGGCGCAAATGCTGTATTTAAAACTGGGTCACGAAATTTCCATTTCGGCACGGCGAGTTTATTCGGATTGCGCGGACGTTTAGTAGGAGAAAAGAAAAACTCAGGATTAAAGCGAATCCGATTCATATAAGCATTATATCATAAATATAAAATTAATCAAGTAACAAAAAACACCCTCTCGACGCATTTCCGAGAAGGTGTTTGTAGGAATGAAACGTCACTGCCGTTACTCCTTTTTCTTATCGAGTTTTTCGAGTCCCAGCATCTTAAAGCCGTAGTAGACGACGGCCGCGATGATGACGAAGTTAATGAAGACGTTTACAAAACTACCCCATACCACGGTGGCACCAAATACGCTGAGTGACGCAGTCTTGAGTCCCGAGACTGAGCCAAGCAAAAGACCCAAAAGCGGATTGATAATGTCATTAATAAAAGACTTTACGAGCTCGGAAACGGCGCCACCCAGGATAAAACCGATAGCCAACCCTACAACGCCCTGTTCGCGTATAAACTGAATAAAGTTTTTCATGTCCAAATTATACAATCGGATTACGTAACGATTGCGGGCTCTCCACGGGCACGGTACACTACCCCCTATATGGCCGCAGAAGGTCTTCATATTGCGTTAGCTCCTGAACACATTGCCGACATTGGCGGGTTTCCACTGACCCCCTCAATCCTCACGAGCTGGATTACCACTATTCTTATACTCGCCGCCGCCTTTTTCATAGGTAGGAACCTCAAATTGGTGCCTGGAAAAGGGCAGGTAGTAGTGGAATCGTTCGTCGCAGGCGTTATGGATTACATGAAAAACGCTCTTGAGGACGTAAAGCTTGCAGAACGGTATTTCCCCTTGATTGCCTCTATCTTCGTATTTGTTCTTTTCATGAATCTTGTCGGTTTCTTGCCGATTATGGAGTCGGTAGGCTTTGTCGATCACGAAGGTCACTTCATGCCCCTCTTCTATCCAGTCAACGCCGATCTAAACACCCCACTTGCGCTCGCCATTATTTCGTTCTTGGTTATCGAAATAGCGGGGATAGTACACCTTGGTTTCTTGAAGTACGCCTCAAAATTTGTTAATTTTAGCTCGCCGATGAACTTTTTCGTCGGCATCCTTGAAATCATAGGCAACCTGGCCCGACTTGTTTCGTTGTCGTTCCGATTGTTCGGTAACATTCTTGCGGGGCACTTGCTTATAGTCGTCTTGATGTTCTTTGCGGCATATTTGTTGCCGCTCCCGTTCCTCTTCTTTGAGGTATTCGTGGCGTTCATCCAGGCGGCTATTTTTTCTTTGCTCACCCTGTTTTTCATCAAGCTCTCGGTTACCGAGCCGCACGGTGAAGAACATGCTGAGGCACACGCTTAGTTATAAACATTAGTCATAATAAATACGTATGGAAATTGAAGTAGCAAAGACTTTCGCAATGGCAATCGTGGTAGGTGTTGGTGTTTTCGGTCCTGCAATCGGTCTCGGAACACTGATCGGTAAAGCGCTTGAAGCTATCGGTAGAAATCCCGAAGCAACAGGCAAGATTACCGCAAACATGTTCATCGGTATTGCCGTAACCGAAGCGTTGGCAATTTTTGCCTTGGTCGTTGGTTTCATCATCAAATTCACGTAAATAATTTTATTTTCGAAACCGCATGGACGCACTGATAGAAGCATTCGGCATCAACGGAAAACTGCTCCTCGCGCAGTCCGTCAACTTCGGCCTTTTGGTTGCTGGTTTGACGTTCTTCCTCTACAAGCCAGTTCTGAAAATTCTTAAGGAACGACAAGAACTGATTGAGAAAGGGGTTCGCGATGCTGAGCAAGCTTCATCAAACGCTCTTGAAGCGGAAAAGCAGCGCAAAGAAGTGCTTGCGGCTGCTGAGCGTGAAGCGGAAGACAGAGTGCAGAAATCCGTAGAGGTTGGTAAAGAAGAGCGCGCAAAGATAGTGGAGCGTGCACAGGCACAGTCGGAAGCACTCCTTAAGGACGCGGAACTTCAGGCTGCAGAACTCTCACGCAAAGCACTGAAGGAGAGCGAAAAAGGAATCGCGCGCGCTGCGATTCTTGCCGCAGAGAAGATTCTCTCCGCAAAATAATATATGTCCTTTTCTCACGCGTACGCTGCGGTCATTCGGGAGGCTGAGGAGAATAACCTCGGTAAGCCGTTTGCAGAGAAGCTCTTGAAGTACATGAAAGCGAAAGGCCATCTCTCGCTGCTCTCGCAAGTTCTCAGACTCACTGCGCGCGCTTCAAAAAAAGGAATAACGACAGTAACGGTAGCCAAGAAGAACGACACTGATAAATATAAGGCAGGCATTTCCGCTGCCCTCAAGTCTCTCTCAGCTGACACACATCATGTGGTTATCGAGGATGAGCGTATGGTGGGTGGATACACAGTTCGTGCAAAGGGAAAGTTAATCGATAACAGTTTTAGAAGCGCTTTGGTATCCCTCTACCGAAGCATCGCCCGTTTTTAATAATAAAAAATAGTATGGACGCATCAATCATTGAAAGACTGAAGAAAGAAATAGAATCGTTCTCCGATTCAAAGGAGGCGACTGAAGTTGGTGTCGTACGCACGGTGGGCGACGGGATTGTTGAAATCGAAGGACTCGAGGGCGCCATGATGGCGGAGATGATTTCATTTGATGAATCAAGCACGGCGGACGTAAAGTCGGCAATTTCAAAAGACGGTGCGCTCTACGGCGTGATTTTGAACCTTGAAGAAGATTCCGTAAAAGCAATTGTCTTGGGCGACTCTTCACGTATTACCGAGGGTATGCTCGTGAAGCGCACGAAGCGCCTCCTTTCAATTCCAGTAGGGGATGCAATCGTCGGTAGAATCGTAGACTCAATCGGCGAACCAATTGACGGCAAGGGCGCCATTAAGACCGACAAAACCATGCCAATTGAACGCGTGGCATACGGCGTGATGGATAGAGCGCCGGTGAATACCCCGATGCATACAGGTACTAAAGCAATTGACTCTTTGAACCCTTTGGGACGTGGACAGCGCGAACTCATCATCGGTGACCGAGGTACAGGAAAGACCACTGTGGCGATTGATGCAATTTTGAACCAGCTGAATGAGTCAAAAGAAAATAGACCAATTTGTATTTACGTCGCTATCGGTCAGAAAGAGTCAAAAACCGCGCGCATCGCTACACTTCTCCAGGAACGCGGCGCTATGGAATATTCAATTATCGTTTCTGCCCCTGCATCCGCTCCTGCGGCATTCCAATTCTTGGCACCGTTCGGAGGTGTATCTATCGCAGAGTACTTCATGGAGAAAGGGAAAGATGTATTGATTATTTACGATGATCTCTCCAAGCAAGCCGTTGCATATCGTCAGCTCTCACTCCTTCTTCGTCGTCCGCCAGGCCGAGAAGCGTATCCAGGAGACATTTTCTACCTTCACTCACGCCTTCTGGAGCGCGCTGCGAAACTCTCCAAAGAAAAGGGTGGCGGTTCTATTACCGCGCTTCCGATTATTGAAACGCAGGACGGCGACGTATCCGCCTACATTCCGACGAACGTTATTTCAATTACGGACGGACAACTCTTTCTAGAAGCTGATTTGTTCAACAAAGGTACGCGCCCTGCAATTAACGTTGGTATCTCTGTGTCGCGTGTGGGTTCAGCTGCTCAGACAAAGGCAATGAAGAAAGTGTCGGGCCGCATCAAACTTGATCTCGCACAGTTCAGGGAACTTGAAGCGTTCATGCAGTTCTCACAGGACTTGGATGCAGACACCAAGAAGCGCATTGACGGTGGACGACGACTATCCGCGTTGTTGAATCAGAAAAAGAATGCCCCAGCTCCTTTTGAACGACAAGTAGTTGCCATATACGCTGTCACAAACGGTTTCTTTGACGCATATTCAGCTGAAAAAATTAGCGATGTAGAAGAAAAATTCCTTGCGTTTTTAGATCGTGAAGCTAAGGGTGTTCTTGAAGCAATAAAAACTGAAAAAGCGATTTCAGAAAAGACTGAAGCCGATTTGAAGTCAGCTATTCAATCTTTCGTATCGTCCCTCGGATAACACATGACGCACCCCTACGAGTACTTAATGTTTTCTAATTCGCTTCGCTCATAACAAAACAATGGCGCTCAAAGATATTAAAAACAAAATAAAGTCTGTTGATCGTACCCGAAAGGTGACGAAGGCAATGGAAGCGGTTTCCGCAGTCAAAATGCGTAAGTCGCAGGTGCGTGCCATTACGGCTCGTCCGTATGCAAATTCTGCGCTTTCTATCCTTGAACGTATGAGTGTTTCTCTTTCAACAGTCCGTCACCCGCTTACTGAGAGCAGAGAAGTAAAAAAAGCGGCATTTGTTGTGGTGACCTCGGACAAGGGCCTCTGCGGTATTTTGAATGCAGCAGTAATTCGAGAAGCATATCTGCGCGTGCAAGCTTCTGGGTTGCCGACAGAGATGATTTCAATCTACGCGTTTGGCAGAAAAGGTGCGGAGTTTTTTGAACGTCGTGGTTACACCATTGTTGAACGTTTTGAGAACGTTTCAGACGATATCGTCGTAGGTGATCTTTCGAAGGTTTCAAACGACATCGCGCGTGCGTTTGCAGAAAAAGATTACGATCGCGTTGATATTATCTACACCAACTTTCGCTCGACCTTTGAGCAGAGTGCAATCGCTCATACGGTTCTACCACTCTCTCTTGAGACACTGAGCGCTGTTGTAAAGGGAATCACACCTGAGAAAGGAAAGGTACCAGCACCTGCAACAACGCGTCCTGCGCCAGTTTTTTATACCGTTGAACCGTCACCAGAAGCAGTGGTCAATGATTTGATATCGAGCCTTGTGGGGGTTCTTTTTTACCACTCACTTCTCGAGTCAAAAGCATCTGAACATTCTGCTCGTATGATTGCCATGAAGAATGCATCTGATAAATCACGTGACCTCTCGAAAGCACTGACCCGTACCTTTAATAAGGCGCGACAGGCGATGATTACTAGGGAGGTTTCGGAGATTGTCGGCGGCATTGAGGCCATGGCGGCAAAATAATTAATAAGGTATATATACATAACGTATGCAAGGCACAATCACACAAATCATCGGACCAGTCGTTGACGTTCATTTCGAAAAGAATCTTCCGCCGATAAAAAACGCGCTCGTTTGGGAGTCAAAGGATCGCAAGGTGGTTTTGGAGGTCGCCCAGCACTTAGGCGTGAACCGCGTGCGCGCTATTGCTATGGACGACACGAACGGCCTTACGCGTGGCATGGAAGTAAAAGACACTGGTTCACCGATTACGGTCCCTGTCGGCGAAGCTGCTCTCGGAAGACTTTTTAACGTTATCGGTGACACCATTGATAACAAGGGTGATGTTCCGAAAGGCACTCCCAGAAATTCAATTCACCGTGACGCACCTCCGTTTACGGAGCAGAGAACGAAAGCAGAAGTGTTTGAAACAGGCCTCAAAGCAATCGATCTTTTGGCACCGTTTATTAAAGGAGGTAAAGTCGGTCTCTTCGGAGGCGCTGGCGTGGGTAAAACCGTGTTGATGCAGGAGTTGATTCACAACGTCGCAACCGCGCACTCAGGCTATTCAGTGTTTGCAGGAGTGGGAGAGCGCGTGCGTGAAGGTAACGACCTTTTGCATGAAATGACGGAGTCAGGTGTTATCGACAAATTGGCAATGGTATTCGGACAGATGAACGAAGTGCCTGGTGCGCGTGCGCGTGTGGCGCTCACTGGTCTTACGATTGCAGAGCACTTCCGTGATCAAATGGGTAAGGACATTCTTTTCTTCATGGACAACGTGTTCCGTTTCGTGCAGGCAGGTTCTGAAGTGTCATCACTCTTAGGTCGTGTGCCATCGGCCGTAGGTTACCAGCCGACATTGGCTGAAGAAATGGGTGCACTTCAGGAACGCATTACCTCAACCAAGAAAGGCTCTATTACATCCGTACAGGCGATTTACGTTCCTGCAGACGACCTTACCGACCCAGCTCCAGCTACCACTTTCTCTCACCTCGACTCAACTGTCACTCTTTCTCGTCAGCTTGCAGCTCTCGGTATATATCCTGCAATAGACCCATTGGATTCGTCTTCTACAGCGCTTGACCCTGATATCGTAGGCGAAGACCATTATCGCGTTGCAAAGGGCGTAAAACTCATTCTCCAGCGTTATAAAGACCTTCAGGACATCATTGCCATTCTTGGTATTGAAGAACTTTCAGAAGAAGATAAGGCGATTGTGTATCGTGCCCGCAAAGTGCAGAAATTCCTTTCTCAGCCGACCCACGTAGCAGAAGTCTTTACGGGTCAGAAAGGTGAATACGTACCTTTGGAAGAAACAGTTCGTGCGTTCGATGAAATTATTTCAGGTAAGCACGATGATAAACCTGAAGCTGAGTTCTACATGAAAGGTGGCATTGAACAGGTAAAGGGCTAGGGTTCGTATTCCTAAAAGCATGCGCGTTGCAATAACAAAAGTTCACGAAAACGTTTTCTCAGGCGAAGCGCTTTCAGTTACTGTGCAAACTGGCGCGGGTGAAATTACCGTCATGCCAAATCACGAGGCATTTGTATCAAATGTTCTCCCAGGAGTTGTAACGATAAGAACAAAGGAAGGAACGCAAAACTTTGAAGTTCCAGGCGGAGTACTTGAAGTGTCGAACAATCAGGTAACTATTCTGCTTTAAAAATAGTAAAGATCAACTATATCGGTGGAAGTCCAATAGTGCGCGCAGCAGTATTCCGTGCATCTCTTTCTGCGCGGCATCCTTCCACTGAGGGGTGTGGTGTGTCGTCCAAAGGGTCGCCAGTAAACACGGAACCGTATGTCTCTACATCAGCACGATACGTAGGGAAGTAACGCTCCATACATTGAATGTATAACTCTTCGGCCGCTGCAGCTGCCTCATAGCGTGCCTGAAGTTCAGCGACACTTCCTGGTACACCTCCTCGCGAGGTGTTTGTCGTGCCCGCCTCAGAAGGGGTTGGGGTAGATGGTTGTGGCACGCACGCCGAAAGAAAAGCTGTCAAAAATACCGTAGCGCCGAAGTGCCTCTTCTTTTTTCTTTCGATGCTTTCGTGAGTGTTCATGGCAACAGTCTTTGCGCCTAATGATTTATTGAGACTAGCCTACACCCAAATACGTTAAAAGTTAAATACAAAAAACGCCCCAGAAAGGGCGTTTTTGCTGTCTAATCTTCTCGGCTTTCGCCAAGGTTAATTTCACGATACGGTCTTCCAAGGCCAACACTAACGGCATTTCTCACGTTGTACAAGAGCACATGGTCTACATATTCAACTCCGTCGCTCTCTTCGTGCAGTATTGTTGAAGCCACATCAAAATCACCTGGAGTACAGTCTCGATATGAATCAGCAAAACCCTGTACCAATTCACTGTCAAAACCGTATCCGCCAGGAATTCTGTATCCAAACTCTCGGACAGGCCGAAGTTCGTCAGCAATCATACGACCGTCAATTTCTTCTTGGCCTGGTTTGCATGCTGATTCGATATCCATGCGTAGGATGCGATCACCAGTTTGGCGAGGCGCCTCCGTGCACGCAGCTCCTGTTGCTACTAATCCTGCAAGCAAAATATTTCGTCCGTCTCTAAACATAGTTATGCAATCAAAAAACCTGTAATACCACTTTCTACATTAATAAGTAACCAATGTCAAATTTTACTTCCAATACACTTTGCCAGGATTTCTGAACACAAGGATAGGGGTAAGTACGAGTGTGAGCACCATCGCGAACGTAAGACCGAACATAATTGCGAACGCGAGGGGCCCCCAAAGTCCTGAAGCAGCGGACAACGGCACCATACCGATAACGGTGGTAAGCGTGGTCAAAACAATTGGTCGCAAACGACTTGCAGCTGCGTCAACAATAACTTCTTCAAGGCTTCGATCTTTTGCGTCTTTCATGCGGATGATGATTGAGTCGACGAGAATGATTGCGTGGTTAATAATGACGCCCGCAAGCGCAATCACTCCAAGAAGTGAGGGGAAGGAGAGTGGAGATCCTGTTAGGAAGAGCCCCGCCATCACCCCTATCAGTGAGTAAGGAATCAGAACAATCAAGTACCACGAGAAGCGAAACGAGTTAAAGGCAAGTACAAGAATCGCAAACGTCAATACAATGCCACCGAGAAGCGCGTACCCCATTTCTGCAAACGACTGATCTACGTTTTCAGTTTCTCCACCCAACGTCACTGTCACCGTTTCGGGTAGTGTTTCTGCAGCAATCAGTCGTTTAAATTCCTGAGTAATAGTCAGTGCGTTGGCTCCCTCTTTCAGGTAACTCGAAACAGAAGCAACGTTTTCTTGGTCTTCGCGCGAGATTGAGGCATTTGCTTGATCTAACGAACTTACCAAAAGCGAACCAAGAAGTATTTGGCCTCGAGGAGTAGAGATAGAAAGATTTTGTATTGCGTCAATCGTGGTGTCGTTTGTTTCTGAAGGTTCTCTCCAGTCAGCGTTGAGATTCGTGAGCACTAAGACATCAATGTCGCCGTCATCTTTTACGATGGTTGTCGCCACAGAACCCGAGACAGCCGTGCGCAGTGTTCCTGCTACTTGTGCAGGCGAAAGGCCAACCTGCGCCGCCTTTGCTCGGTCAATTGAAAGGGTAAACCCGCTACCGTTGTCCCTGTTTGAAGCAGTGACGTCGCGCGTGCCTTCAATAGAAGTCATAATGCGCTCTCCTATATCAACAGCGCGAGTGAGGTCATCTAGGTTTTCCCCCTTAAATTTCACGACGACAGGTGCACCTGATGGAGGTCCACCTTCAGGTTCGTACACAGATACTTTAAATGTTCGAAATGATTCTAAGGATTTTGCAATTTCCGTGCGCAATTCTGATGAGCTTTTCTTTCGTTTTTCTTTCGGTACGAGGTTTACCGTTATGTTTGCCAGTTTTCCGTTGCCTGAAGAACCATTTTGATTAAAAGCCGACGATGCGCCAATAGTGGTCGCGAATGATTCAATGTTTGGATTCTCGTAGAGTATTTCTTCTACAGCACGAGCTGCAAGGTCGGTGCGTTCAAGCGGTGTCCCTTGTAGTGCTTCAATTTCAACATACATGAGATCCATGTCATCGCCTGGGAAGAATATGGTTTTTACCAGGCCTGTCATCGGCATCACCAAGGACAAGAGAAAAACACCCATAACCCCCCACACAAATCGCCGTTGGAATTTTTTGTCTTTGAGAATGCCCATGAGCCATCCGCGGTACCAGAGATTGAATTTCTCGTTTAACTCCTCTTGTTTCTTTTCGAGGGCGTTCATTTCAGATTTCGTGAACATAATCGCAATCAACGGCACAAAGCCAAGCGCGACGACAAGGGATGCAATCAGAACGAAAATGATGGTGAAGGGAATTGATTTAATGAATTCACCAGTGATTCCCGAGATGAAGAAAAGAGGGATAAAGAAAGCCACTGTTGCCATGGTTCCTGCGGTCAGAGGCCATGCGTACTCGCGAATCGCTTCTTTGGCAGCCAAAAGCGGGTCGCCGAATTTTTTGAAACGCGTATGAATTGCTTCCGTCACCACGATGCCTGAGTCAACAAGAATACCGATGGCAAGAATCAGAGAGAAGAGGGAAACAAAGTTAATAGTATTTCCGGATGCGTAGAGGCCAATGAATGCAATGACGAAGGAAAGAGGAACGGAAAGGCCTGCAACAACCGATTCACGCCAACCGATAGTCAAAAACAAAACAAGCATCACGAGAATCATCGTCTCAATACCTACACGCGTGAGTTCTGTCAGACTGTCGGTCACTTCTTCCGCAGCGGAGTAGGTGGTGAGAACTGCAATGCCGTCCAACGTACCGCCCGTTTTTTGCATTTCTTCTAGTTCTTTTTCAACCTTCCCAACAACTGCAATAATGTCTCCTCCACTTTGTTTGTAGACCATCATGTTGATGGCAGGTTCCGCAGGTTGTGCGTCTATAGACACACGCGCAAAGCTTCGGGCGCGCTCAATACCGTCAACAATATCCGAGACGTCAGAAAGATACACTGGCCTGCCACCTGCAGAACCGACGATAACCTGGTAGAGGTCCTTCGGATCCTCAAGTCCGCCTTTGAAGTTGATTGAATACTCCGTTCCATCAACACTAATAGAGCCAACAGGAAGTGCGGCATTTGCCGACTGTATTGCACCCAACACTTCCGCACTTGTTATGCCATATGAGGCGAGTGCTTCTTTGCGAAGGATAATTTGCGCTTCGCGCTCACGAACACCCGATGCCTCAACACGAGAAATCCCTGGAATTTTTTCAAGCTCATCGGTAACTTCTTTTGAGAGACGGTTAAATTCAGCAGGAGGAAGGCCGCCTGAGAGTGAAAACATCAACACAGGCTCATTTGCAAAGTCGACCTGAGCGACCATAGGGTCATCAGCATCTCGCGGGAGTGATGCTTTCGCACGGTCCACTGCATCTTTTACGTCCTGAATTGATTTTTCTAAATCTGCGGACGCGTCAAACTGTACCGTCACAAAGGAAATCCCTTCGCGTGATGACGAAGTAAGTGTGTCGATGTTAGAAACGGTTGCAACTTCTTTTTCTACCTCTTTCGTAACTAGTTTCGCTACGTCTTCAGGTGAAGCGCCACGCAAAGTGGTCGTAATAACGGCAATAGGGACAGTTACTTCAGGAGTGGATTCCTTCGGCATTGCGAGAACCGAAATAGTCCCAGCAATGACCAAAGACACGATAACCAGAATCGTGAATTGACGTCGCTCAAGAAAGAAATTCCAGATAGCGTTCATGGTTTAGCGACCTTTTATGAACACCTCCTGGCCGTTCTTCAAACCTCGAGCATCCGCGACAATGACATTGTCGAGTGAAAGTCCGCTGGTAATTTCCACCTTTCCTCCAGAGAGTGCGCCCAAGGTAACCGGAATTGACTGAAGTGTGGTTGTACCGTCCTCTCCCACATCATTTGCAATAAATACCACAGCACCGTCAGGTGTAATTTTTACAGAGGAAATAGGAATGAAAATTGCTTTATCTGTTTCTTTACGAGCAGGTGAGAGTTCAATGGTTGCAGACTGACCCGCCACAAAACGATTTGCACCTGAATCCGTTCCGAGAATCGAGATTCGAATCTCCGCTTTACGGGTGTTTGAGTCTAAGGCTGGCGCAACACGACTCACTCTACCGTCCGCGATACCAGAAATGCGCACTGACGAACCAGCGGTAACGCGCGGAAGATCTCGCTCTGAGAGGTACGCAACGGCTTCAAGGCCGCTCACGTTCACGATGCGAACTGCAGGAACACCTGCTGCCGCGAAGTTACCCTGCTCAAGAGAAATCGAATTTATAGTTCCTGAAATTGGTGCTCGTACAATTGTTTTTTCAAGAACTGCTTTTGCTGCTGAAAGGGAAGCCTGTGCAATCGCAATGTCTGCGCTTTCTCCGCTCGTTCCCTGGCTCAAGTTTTCTTTCGCGCTCTGAAGTCCGCCTGAAGCAGCTGCCAAACTTCCTTCAAGTGCTGTAATTGAAGAGAGACCTGCGTTTGCATTTGCCTCATAACCCTCTATCTGTGCAGTTGTTACAGAGCCTGTTGAAATTCCTCCCGCAAGTGCATTCACTAAATCGCTCATAAAACCACGAACGGCGCGCACCTCGTTTTCAAGTGTCTGAAGTTCCGCAATTAGTTCAGTGTCAGAGAGTGTCTGAGAACGAACTGAGGCGTGTCGCTGTAAGATAACCTCCATCTCCAGGCGCTTTGCCTCAAGTGTGTATTTCAGCTGTGAGTTAGTGACTGACACAAAGAAAGTTTTTGAACTCCCGTTTGTGAACGTTTCGTCCGCCTTTCTTACAATCGCGTCATTTATCGCTGCGTACGCGCTTTGACGAGCAGTTTCAGCACCTGCAGACGCTGAACCGACCGAAATCCCCGAGATAGTGGAGGCGCTCTTTGCACGCTGAAGTGCGGCCTCCGCTTGCGCTACTGCGGCGCGCTGAGACGAGTTCTCGATTTCCGCAATAACTGCACCTGCGCCTACATAGTCACCAATCTTTCGATAGACACCGATAATGCGACCACTTGAATCTGGTGCAACGTCAGCTTCAGATACGGAACGGATTTCACCAATAACGGTAATAGGCTCGCCAGAGGAAACATCAGCAACCGAAGTGAGCTCTACTTCACGGCGGGTATCGGCATCTTCAGGTTTTGCCGACATACCAAGAAAATATACTCCAGCTCCAATGAGCACAACCAAAACAAGAGCGCCAGGTATAGAGAACTTTTTATTCGCACGTGCCCAGGCCCACAGTTCAACAGAGGCTTTTACAAAAAGGTTCGCTGCGCTTTTCAAAAGAGTAAGCGCGCGGGTGAGGTGTTCTTGCATATGATTTAAGGGTGCTGAGCTTTTTTAATTGCTGAACGGACGGTAGTAAGTTTTTTTGAAAGATGGTTCGCAAAACGTTCCATCTGAGAAACCTTTGAGAATGCAACCATGTCGCATCCTATCCGAAAAACAAGAAGTTTGTCGCCCTCCTTAAGGTTCATTGCTTTTCTGGCTTCAGCGGGTATTACCGCCTGACCTTTTGCGCCGACCGTGGTTGAGCCTAAGAACTCGTTCCCGTCCAAGTTTGCTTTTAACATGCATCGAGCGTACCACGACCCCCAAGAGACGTACAAGTACGAAATGTATGACTTTACGTGTGGGAAAAAATGACCATCAGAGACAAATTTCTGTTAGCATATGACTTTATGATGAACTTCTTCATTAAACAAATGCTCGCAAAGCAGTTGGCAAACATGCCAGCTGATCAAAAAGCGAAGGTCATGAAGGCGTTTGACGATAATCCAGATTTTTTCAAGAACCTTATTGCGGAAATTTCAGAACGGCTGAAGAAAGGCGAGCCGCAACAGGCAGCTATTATGGGGGTACTCACGACTCATAAGGCCGAACTCGAACGTATACTGAAACCCTAACTCGCCTATGATCCAGAAAAAGAAAATTTACATCCTGATGGGGAATCCGGACATGGAAACCCTTTCCAAAAAAATGGCTGATGCGTATGAAGCGGGCGCTTTAGAAGCGGGGCATGAAGTCAGACGTCAAAACCTTCCCGAAATGAAATTTGACCCCATTTTGCATAAGGGCTACCGAGTCATTCAAGAACTTGAACCAGACCTGAAAACATTTCAGGAGAACGTAAAGTGGTGCGATCACTTTGTCGTTGTGTATCCCAACTGGTGGTGTACGACACCAGCACTTCTAAAAGGTGTCTTTGACCGCGCATGGCTTCCTGGGTTCGCGTTTAATTTTCACAAGGGCGACTGGTGGTGGACGGCACGCCTGAAAGGCCGTTCTGCTCGCATTATTCTTCTTGCAAACACAAGCCCTCTTATACAGTGGTTTCTATTTGGCGAATTTACCAATGAGCTTCAGAGAGCAACCTTGGGTTTTGCAGGCTTCAGTCCTATCCCACTCTCTATCTTTTATCCATCCGAAACTGTTTCCGAACCAAAAAAAGCAAAGTGGCTTGATGAAGTTCGTAGGATAGGTAGACGAGGTGTTTAGTTTTTAGATACCATACACCGCTTCATTTTTTGCGTATACTTAACCGTACATGGTTGGGGAATTTTCTGGAGCAGAACAGAGAGAAACTATTCCTGGTTTTACCGAAATTCCTTTTGAGCGTGTACCGAAAGCAGTCATCTCTACTATTGAGTTGAATGCGAAGGGGAAAAAAGCGCACGAGCAATATGTTCGAGTCTCTGAAAGTGTGGGGCAAGGGGAAATTACATATGCCTTCGAAGAGAAAGAAACCCCGTCAATTTTGCAATGCTACGTTGTCAGGGACGGAGTTGTTGCTGCTCAAGCGTACGCTGCGTATTCGCCGAAGGGGCATCCGAATCAAAATCCCGAGCAGGCAGCAGAGTATAAAGATCAATACATTCTTTGGGGAATAAAAGTTCAAGACGGGCTTCAGAAAAAAGGAATCGGCACACGCCTTTTTAAGAGTATGCATACGCGTCTGGTGGAACTTGGGCAAGGGCCGCTTTGGTCTGATTTTGAAACATACAATAAAGGACCGTGGGGAGACGGCGGTTCACGAACCTGGCAAGCACTTGAACGCGATGGTTTCGCAGAGAAACATTCGACCGCAACAGGCGAGCGGTATGTATTTACAAACGAAAAAGACAGATAGAATTTGGACGTAAGAGAAAAAACCGCTAGTATTGGCGAACTATGGGTCTTTCATTAGGTATTGTCGGACTCCCCAACGTGGGGAAATCAACTCTTTTCAAAGCGCTTACCCGCAAAGATATTTTGATTGCCAATTATCCCTTTGCCACTATCGACCCTTCGGTCGGTGTGGTGAGCGTGCCAGACCCGCGTCTTCAGGTACTTACTGAAATTTCGAATTCTAAAAAAACTATCCCCGCAATAGTTGAATTCGTCGACATTGCAGGTTTGGTGAAAGGTGCTTCTGAAGGGCAGGGGTTAGGAAATCAATTTCTCCAACACATTCGTGAGACGAACGCTATCGCACAAGTAGTTCGTATCTTTGAAGATCCTGACATTTTGCATGTGGAAGGCCGCATTCATCCAGTGAATGATATTGAGGTCATTAACCTTGAGCTTGTCCTTTCGGATCTGCAAGTTGTTGCAAAGCGCCTCAACTCCGTAGACCGCGATGTAAAACGCGGAGACAAAGCAGCCATCCTTGAACAACTAACTCTTCAGAAGTTAGACAAAACTCTTTCAGAAGGAAAACTGGCATCAACCACAACGCTGACAGACGAAGAAAAATTTGCTGTACGCGGGTTGCAGCTTTTGACCATGAAACCAATTATGTACATCCTCAACAAAAAGGCGGGCGGTCACAATTTGGATGAGATGAAGGATGCCCGCTACACAGAGCTCATTCAGTTTATAGAAAGCATGGGAGCGACCTACGCGGTTGTCGATGCTGCAATAGAAAACGAATTAAGAGACGTTGCGGATGAAGACAGGGAAAATTTGCGTCGCGAGTTTGGAGTTTTTAACGACGGTATCGACGACCTGATTCGTGCAGGATATCGACTGCTTGGACTTATGATGTATTTCACCACAGGTGAAGACGAGACACGTGCATGGACTGTGAAGGTCGGCGCTTCCGCACCTGAAGCGGGGCAGGCAATACACACGGATTTTAAAGATAAATTTATTCGTGCAGAAGTAGTTGCCTATGACCAGCTCGTAGAAGCAGGGTCACTCGTGAAGGCAAGGGAAAAAGGGTGGGTGCGTACAGAAGGAAAGGAATACATCGTCAAAGACGGCGACGTTATAGAGTTCAAAATCTAATCCCCACCTTGTGCAATACTCAGTGTTGCACAAAGGTTGACAAAATTCACATATATAATATAAACCACAAAACATGGCTATAAAACCTGAAAGAGAGATAATGCCCTGGGAAGAAGGCTATAAGCTCGACTTCACCCCACGCGAACTCATTGCTGCTCTCGGCAAGGTGCTGGTTGGACATCAATTGTCTGCCCAAGAAAGGGAAGATGCTCATCCAAAGCCTTACGTTGAAGTCAGTGAGCGTCCAGATCGATCGTAATAAAACGCCCGCCAAAGTGCTATACTTAGTATAGCACTTTTTTGTTTGTCTCAATTTAAATTCGTAGTTAACTGTTTCTATGAGTTACCCAGAACAATTTGATCCTGTCGGAGTGCAAGTAAAAATTACTGGCCTCAAACGTCAAGAAAAAACAATACCCGTTTATTCTCCGCAATGCGATTGGACGTTTGAATGTCGTCGAGATGCGGCCTTTGAATGCACACCTGACGGCGGAGGACCGTTTTACCGCTGTCACGAACACCATCCGCATACGTTATAATAGGTACATGGACACAGTAAAACCAAAAACAACCCCGAAAGATTTTTTCCTATGGCTCGGCGCAATGGTTGCGCTGTATATCTCTGCAGTTTCTTTTATCCTTCTTTCGCATCAGTACATTGATATTTGGTTCCCGAACGAAATGATTATGTATGGTGACCCGTACTCGGGCCCAATACGTTTTGCTATTGCTTCACTTCTCGTAATGTTCCCGCTCTTTGTCTGGATGCTTCGTATGATTCATCAGGACATTCGAAAAGTACCTGAAAAGAAAGAAATTTGGGTTCGTCGCTGGCTCGTGTTCATCACTCTGTTTATTGCAGGATTGGTAATGGCAATTGACGTCATCATCCTGATTAACTCGTATCTTCAGGGCGACCTTTCAATTCGTTTCGCACTCAAAGCAGGTGTCGTCTTTGCGGTACTTGCAGGTGTCTTTTCCTACTTCATTGAAGAACTGCGCGGAACGTGGGAGAGAAAAGCAGGACTTTCTGTTGCAATCGGAGGCGTTGTTTCGCTCGTTGTCGCAATCGCAGTCGTATCTTCATTCCTCATCATCGGTTCTCCTGAATCAGCACGCCTTATGAAGTTTGATGATCAAAAAGTTGCCGACCTTCAAAACATTCAGTGGCAGATTGTCAGTTTCTGGCAAACAAAAGAAACTCTTCCTGAATCGATGGACGAGCTGAAAGACCCGATAGGCGGTTTTGTTCCGCCGTTAGACACGCAGACAGGTGCTTCATACACGTACGAACGAACCTCTGATGCGTCATTCAAGCTGTGTGCGGTATTCAATATGCCAAGTCGTGACACTGCAGGTGTTTCAACACCTATGCGCCCAGATCTTTCAAACGAAAATTGGCAACACGCGGAAGGGGAAGTGTGTTTCGACAGAACTATAGACCCCGAACGCTACCCTCCGTACAAAAAGACCATTTAACCCTCAACAGAGCGGTATTTGACAAACAGCCACTATATGTGGTATAATTGACTTATGTTTGATACAGGCTCAACACAGGAACTAGGTGCCACAAGGCAGTCTTCATATTCGAGACGCGAATCTCGCCCCGTGTCTGGTGATGTATTTGTTCCAAAAGCAGAAAGAATCTCTGATTCACGAGCAAAACTTGAAAGCCGATTACCTCGCTCTGAAGCTCAACCGCACACTCGGTTTTTCGATATAACAGAACCTCCGCCTATTTACAAAATTAAACACCCTATGACCGCTGAAAGATACGTAGATGAAGCACTGCGCGTGCCAACAGACTTTATCGAGATTTCGCAAATGCTCGCAAAAATTCTTGTCCCTGCTGCTGCCCTCGGAAGCGTAGCGGGTATACTTGCATACCTTGCTCCGTTGATTCCTGGAGCACTTGAATTGCTTGGCACAGGAGTCCTCGTTGCAGGAGGAAAGGCACTCGGAGTTGTAGGAGCCACTTTGGCGTACCCACCCGTTGGGCTTGCTGTAGGAGCAGCTTTTCTACTTTGGGCAGCATTTCAAATTCGTAACGAAAATATGACGTACCAAAAAGCTGAAGCAGTGCGTGCAAGACGAAGTCGTTAAAAAGATTTAAGAGAAGGGGTATAATCGCCTGATGGCGAAAGAATACGATCATAAGGAAATAGAAGAGAAGTGGCAGGATGAGTGGAAGAAAACGGGTATCTACCAAGCCGATTCTGATACGAAAAAAGAACCTCACTATATTTTGGACATGTTTCCGTACCCCTCGGGCTCAGGGCTTCATGTGGGGCACGTAGAAGGCTATACGGCAACGGACGTCATCACGCGTTATCAGCGAATGCAGGGTAAGGAAGTGTTGCACCCGATGGGTTGGGATGCGTTCGGTTTGCCTGCAGAAAACTACGCTATCAAAACAGGTACTGCTCCGCAGGCTTCGACAGATGTCGCAATACAAAATTTTCGTACACAAATTCAAAGTCTTGGTCTTTCGTACGATTGGTCGCGCGAAATAGGTACGCACACTCCCGAGTATTACAAATTCACTCAGTGGTTTTTTCTCTTTCTCTACAAAAATGGATTGGCAGAGAAAAAACTTGCACGGGTTAATTGGTGTTCAAAAGACCAAACCGTTCTTGCAAACGAGCAAACGGTAGCCGAAGACGGCACAAAGGGTGTATGTTTTCGTTGTGGCACTCCTGTTATTCAAAAAGAACTCTCACAGTGGTTTTTCAAAATAACAGAGTTCTGTGATGACCTTATCAAGGGTCTAGATGATGTCGACTGGCCAGAGTCAACAAAAATTAATCAGAGAAACTGGATTGGACGCAAAGAGGGGATAGTTGTTCCGCACAAAGTGGTCGATGCTGATTTCAGTATCGAAACCTTCAGCGCGTATCCTGCATGGATGTTCGCCGACACGTTCATTGTTATTGCTCCCGAACATCCTCAGGTAGAAGATTTGATACGAGGACAAAAAGAGGAATCCGAAGTCAGAGCTTTTCTTGCTACGGTTGCAAAAACAACGACTGCAGAACGCGGTGAAGCAAAAGAAAAACTTGGTGTGTTTACGGGGCGGTATGTAGAAGATCCGTACCGAAAAGGTGTCCGTATGCCAGTGTGGATTGCAAACTTTGTTCTAATGGATTTTGGTACAGGAGTTATTCGCTGTTCTGCGCATGACCCGCGTGACGTTGAATTCGCACAGAAGTATCACATTCCACTTCGCCACGTGGTCGGGGAAGAAGGGGAATTCGTGAATGCACACGACAACGTAGGTGTTTTGAAAGATTCAGGTCCTTTCACCGGTCGAAGCATTTCACCCGAGTTAATTACAGAAATGGTGGATTGGATGGAAAAAGAATCGATAGCGAGACGAAAAGTTACGTATCGCCTGCGTGATTGGCTGATTTCGCGTCAGAGATACTGGGGCGCTCCTATACCTGTTGTGTATGACCCAGAAGGAAATCCGCACGCTGTTCCCGAAGAACATTTGCCCTGGATTCTTCCGACAGATGTTGAATATTTACCGAAAGGAACCGCACCATTAGGTACTTCGAAAGAGCTTTTAGAAAGAACTGAGCGAATTTTTGGAAAAGGATGGAAACCCGAGATAGACACCATGGACACCTTCGTCTGTTCATCGTGGTATTTCTTCCGTTTCGCAGATCCGCGTAACGAAGACTTGTTTGCCTCACCAGAAGCAATTAAGAAATGGCTTCCTGTTGATTTATATATGGGGGGTGCTGAACACACCGTCTTACACCTTATGTACGCGCGTTTCTTTACGAAAGCTTTGCATAGACACGGAATGATTTCGTTTACCGAGCCATTCAAAAAGTTACGTCACCAGGGAATGATTTTAGCGGAGGATGGAAGTAAGATGTCGAAGTCAAAAGGGAACGTGATTAATCCCGATGAAGTAGTAGAGCTCTATGGCGCAGACACTATACGTATCTATGAGATGTTCATGGGTCCTCTCGAGGCAATGAAGCCTTGGAACACTGCAAGCATCATCGGCTCGCGTAGATTCGTGGAGCGAGTGTGGCGCTTGTCTCAAAAAATTGACGGAGATTCTTTGGGGGGCGCTGAAACGGTGTTCCATCAGACAATAAAAAAAGTAGGTGCGGACATAGAAACTTTCAACATGAACACCGCAGTTTCTCAGTTAATGATTTGCCTGAACGCTTTCGAAGCGCTTCCCGCTGTGCCTAAAGACGCATACCAAGATTTTTTGAAATTACTCGCGCCGTTTGCTCCGCATATAACGGAAGAACTGTGGCGCGAGCTCGGTCACACAGATTCAATTCATACAGCACCATGGCCAGTGTTTAACTCTGCAAAACTTGAATCTGAAACAGTTACACTGGCCCTTCAAATTGCAGGTAAAACAAAAGGCACCTGTGTGGTGCCGCGCTCTGCTTCTGAAGAAGACGTAATTGCGTTATTGAAAAAAGACGTAAAACTCAATGCGTACGTCCCTGAAAATTCAAAAAAAGTGGTCTTTGTGCCTGGAAGAATCATTAATTTCATTCCCTAGGGTTCCTTGAAATAGGCTATCCACAGGCTCTTGACAGGAGTTTGACCTTATAGAAAAATTGTGATATAAAGGTAAGACATCGGATATGCCCAAACTCGCTATCAAGCCCAGCCAAATATCAAAGCGCCTCGTGCAGGCCCTCCCAGAACGCGCTCGTGACGTCATTGTTTCTCGCTACGGTCTTTCAGGTAAAAACCGTGGAGAGACCTTGGATGCCATCGGCAAGCGCTACAACATCACCCGTGAGCGTGTTCGTCAGATAGAAAATCACGCTATCAAAGCACTGCAAGATTCACCAGCTCTGGAGAAAGAATCTGCTTCTTTCCAGGCTCTTGAGTCTGCTATCCGCGACATGGGCGGTATTTTGCCTGAGCACACATTGCTTTCAGAATTCGCAAAGGACGACGAAACAAGAAATCACCTCTACTTCCTGCTCGTCGTCGGTAAGCCATTCATCATGGCGAAAGAGACTGATGACTTTAAAACACGTTGGTACGTTGATACTGACCTTGCGAAATCAGTTGAAGACGCTTTGAAGCAGGTTCATGGTTCAGTGAAATCAACCGATGTTTTGTCTGAAGAAAAGATGGTTGACCATGTCATGACCTGTCTTTCACGCGTCAATACAAAATACAAATCAAAAGACACTGTTCGTCGTTGGTTGGAACTTTCAGCGTGCCTCATGAGAAATCCATTAGGAGAGTGGGGTCGTGTTTCAGCGCCAGGCATTAAAGTAAAGAATATTCGTGATCATGCGTATCTTGCATTGAAGCGCCATGGTTCCCCAATGCACTTTAGAGAAGTAGCAAAAGCAATTGAAAAATTGTTCGGTAAAGGGGCACACGAAGCTACAACCCACAACGAACTCATCAAGGATGATCGTTTCGTACTCGTCGGGAGGGGTATTTACGCTTTGAAAGAATGGGGGTACCGCGCGGGACCTGTGGTTGAAATCATCAAACACATTTTGAAAGAAGCAGGTGCTTTGACGAAAGATGAAATCATGAAGCGTGTCGGTAAGGAAAGATATGTAAAGCCAAACACAATCATCGTAAACCTTCAAAATCCCGCATTCGTAAAAGTAAAAGGTAAATACGCACTCAAAAACGCTTAACAAAAACCGCCGTGAGGCGGTTTTTTCTTAAACGAAGCGCCAAGCGTGATATATTTTTGATATGAAAAACCGCTTGCCGATAAGCTGGGCTATTGTCGGCGTGCTTGTCGCGATACCAGTTCTCATCTATATCGCACCAGAACTTTCAGCGGGCATAGTGGCATTCATAGCCTTCTTTGCGCCTTTATGGCTTCCACTTCTTTTGGCATGGATTGCGTGGCCTTTGTGGCTCACGTTCATTCGTTCGTACTTCGTGATGAGTATTCCGTACTCGACCATAGAACTAAAACCAGGGCCCGAAACCCCGCGTTCCGCACGCCCAATGGAATTAATCTTCTACGCGCTCTACCACCGCACCGACCTCTCGCTAACAGAAACCTATCTCAAGGGCCACGTGCGAATGCCATGGTCATTTGAAATACTTGGACACGCAAATGCGGTTCGTTTCTTTGTACATGTGCCCACTGCGCATCGCCAGGCAGTGGAGGCACGTATTCGCGCTGAATACCGCGACATCGATATTGATCAAGTGCGTGATTATGCTCGCGAAATACCGTGGAATCCATACGAAATGAAGCTCGCGGTGCGAGAATTTGATTTGGTGAAGCCCGATCCGTATCCCCTGAAGACGTACGTTGATTACGAGGACAAAAAAGATAGACGCGATGCGTTTACTGAAGTGTTGGAACGTATGGTTGCAGTCGGTGACCAAGAGTATGCGGCGCTTTCAGTTATTATTCGTCCACACCAACGTGAAAGAAAAAAAATCTTCGACCCTCTGAAGGATTCACTTCACGACGACGCGCAAAAAGAAATCGTAAAACTCTTGGGGAAACAGGGTGACATAAATGCTGTTCCAGAGAAAACAAAAAAAACTATCGCCGCTATTGAAGCAGCCCTCAAAAAACCTTCCTTCGATTGCGGAGTACGCATGATGTATGTGGCACATCGTGAGTCATACTCAGAAAAATTTGCAGAAGAGATCGATCAAATTTTTGAAGGATTTAATGACGTCGATTTGAACTGTTTTGAAGCCTATGATCCAAAAAAGAAAGTAGGGTGGCCCCTGTCAGATATTTTCACTGCGGTGCCCGCACTGTGGAGTGAATATTTTCTTCAGATGTACAGGCGACGCGCATTCTTTTTTCCTCCGTATATAGGAAACGCATTCGTCCTCAATACCGAAGAATTAGCAACACTGTTCCATCTTCCACATTTCGCACGAGCAAGCGTGATGGCAAACATACACGGCGTACGAATTGAACCTCCAGACAATCTTCCACTATGAAACTCTTTTTCAAAGACAGCCAGTTCGTTCTTTTTGGCGTTGCATTTGTACTTTTGGCAGGCTACGCGGTCTTCATAGTCGCCCCTCGCGCGTACCCAGTAGGCTTTACCGTTACAGTTCCCGAAGGGGCCAGTGTTCGTGAAGCCTCCGTGATTTTGAAAAATGCAGGCGCACTCCGTTCCGCTGAAGCGTTTACGCTCGCCGTTCGACTGTGGAATCCTGGTGGTGGAGTATTAGCAAATACGTATGCACTTTCCAAAAAAGAAAGCGCACTACAGCTTGCGTACCGTTTTGCGCATGGTGATACGGGCATTGAAGCTGTTCGCATAACAATTCCCGAAGGACTTACGAGCAGGGAAATCGCTGAACTTTTAAAAGAGCGTTTGGGAAACTTTGACTCGGAGCGCTTTCGTATTCTTGCGGAAGCAGAAGAAGGATATTTGTTCCCTGAAACGTATTATTTGTTGCCAGGTACAGACCCATCCGCTGCAGTACGGCTTATGAAAAGTACATTTGCAGAAAAAGTGGGGCCCATAGAAGAGAAAATTCGTGCAAGCGGAAAATCTGTCCACGAAGTGGTGACTATGGCATCCATAATCGAACGCGAAGCGAGAAAGCCAGAAACACGCAGAATTATTTCTGACATTCTCTGGCGCCGAATAGAGCTCGGTATGCCACTGCAGGTTGACGCGGTGTTTGGCTACATCTTGGGCAAAAGTGGCTATGCGCCGAATTTTGATGATCTAAAAATTGTTTCACCGTATAACACGTATCTTAATCGTGGCTTGCCACCAGGGCCTATCGCGAACCCAGGCATTGATTCAATTCTTGCGGCGGTTGAGCCAAAAGCCAATGATTGGCTCTATTATCTGACTGGTTCAGACGGTGTTATGTACTACGCAAAGACCTTTGAAAAGCATGTTGCGAACAGGGTGCATTTAAGATAAACCGGACGGGCTTGCCTCGCAGATTGAATGCTTGTAAGTTGAATTGATGAACGAAGTTTTAGCGGCAATACAAAGAGAACGCCAAGCAGAGCGCGAGTCATTCCTCGGGCCATATTCTGCCTCGGTTATCCCTCAACTAGTGCAAAACTATGCCCCTCAAGGTATGGAAATACTTGCTCTTGGAAGCGCGAACCCTCTGAAAGTCGATGAACGCGGGATGGTGCACTTTGAAGAGCCTGCGTTAGCGCTTGTTCGCGAAAAGGCAGATATACACGCAAGTCGAAATCCAAAGAAAGTTGTCGGAGTTACTCTTCGTCCAAATGGTGTTAATGGAAACTTTTTTACACCCATCTTTACTGAAAGAGATTCGAATGCGTATGCACAGTTTCGAAGTTATATGCGAGAACTTGTGCAGGACCCGAACTGGCGCGACCGCCCTCTACCAGGGAAAGGTTTTTCTGCTCCTCTTTCCGAGTCGGAACAGAATATGTGGAATAAATGGGTGCACATTGAGATAGGGAGAGACCCAGCTGGTGACAAAGAACGATGGTCACGCGAACAGGGCCTCTAACATTTAGTGTATGTCCGAACGCAGAAGAATGCTTCTCGAAACAACTGCCCTTCCAAATCTTATTTTGGTCGAGTACCCTCCGTTTAAGGAAACAGATTCTCGTGATGAATATCAAATTGCTGTAGACAATCTTTCTTTTGAAGAGCAATCCGAATTGCGTGCGCTCGTGCCGTGGTTTCGGAAAACGGTTTTTATTATCTGCTATAAACTCAAACAAACTCCTGCTGAAGAACCTATTGAATTAAAGGAACTTACCCTTACTTTTCCAAACGTTCCGTCGCCGTGCGTGCAGGCACTTCTTGTGCACACCTTCTCCGAAGAGATTGGGCGTGTCGTAGCAGAGCATAATGCCAGTGCAGCGCTTCTGCAGCTTGAGTCAAATTCTGTAACAATTCACTAGACTGGTACACTCATCAAAATGAAAACAGTTTTTGTTGGTCTTTCAGGTGGCGTTGATTCTGCCGTTTCTGCGTATCTTTTAAAAAAACAAGGCTACCGCGTAGTGGGTGCATTTATAAAAGGGTGGGAGCCTGATTTTTTGCCGTGTACGGGCAAAGAAGACAGGCTTGAAGCAATGCGTGTTGCTGCACATTTGGATATTCCGTTTGTGACGTACGATCTAGAAGAAGAATACAAACGTGACGTTGTAGATTATTTTATTTCTGAATACAAGGCAGGACGAACTCCGAATCCTGACGTCATGTGTAATCGTGCCATTAAGTTTGGAGCGTTCTGGGAGAAAGCGAAGGCGGATGGTGCTGACTATATCGCGACAGGGCACTATGCTGTTTCTTGCCTGGAAGCTGACACCTGGAACCTAAAAGCCAGCGTTGATACCGAAAAAGACCAAACATACTTTCTCTGGACGCTTACGAAAGATGATTTAGCTCACGCACTTTTTCCAGTAGGCAATCTTGAAAAGGAAGAAGTACGGAAACTAGCAGAAAAGGCTGAACTTCCAAATGCAAAACGTCGCGATTCGCAAGGCTTGTGTTTTCTGGGTCATGTAGACATGAAGGGTTTTTTAAAACGTTACATTCCTGAAAAAAAAGGTTCGGTAATGACTGAGGATGGAAAGACGGTGGGCGAGCACGAGGGGGTTTGGTTTTACACTTTAGGACAGCGACATGGATATCAAAGAGTCAAAAAAGATGGTGCGGATGCTCCAAAGATGTACGTCGTAGGGAAGGACGTCGAGAAAAACATTCTGTACGTTTCTGAAAATCCAGTTGGTGATAAGGCAAAAAAGACTTTCAAGCTCATTACTGTCAGTTCGGTCTCTGGCGTTCCCGTGGCGGGCGATGTGCTGGTTCGATATCGCTATCGTCAACCACTAATTCACGCTGTTGTTAGTGGAGATTCCGTCACTTTTAGAGATCCACAAAGCATCGCTCCAGGTCAATCATGCGTCTTATACACACAAGACGGGTACATGAGGGGTGGTGGTATTATTGCGTAATGCCGATAGTCGTAAAAGGAGACGGAACACGCGAAGAATTTCAGGTTGAAAAACTTTTACGCTCGCTTCAGCACTCAGGTGCTGACGAAGAGCTCTCAAAACAAATTGCCGCACGCATAGTCAAAATGGTGCGTGAAGGGATGTCGACAACGCACATTTATCGCGAAGCATTTAAAATTCTCCGCAAAGATGAGCGCACCACTGCTGCACGTTATTCTATGCGTCGCGCCATTCTTGAGCTTGGTCCTACAGGTTTTCCGTTTGAAGATTTTATTGCGGAGCTCATGAAAGCCGAAGGGTACGAAACTCAACTTCGGGTCATGGTTGCTGGAAGATGTATCGAGCACGAAGTGGATGTCGTTTTGAAAAAGGACGGAAAAACCGCAGGTGCGGAACTCAAGTTCCACAACACACCAGGTTTTAAAACTGATTTGAAAACCGCACTCTACGTTCGCGCTCGTTATTGGGATATTGAGTGGGGGGCGAAAGATAGAGGTGAAGAGGCGGGAATAAACGAAGGGTGGTTGATTACGAACACAAAATTTACAGGCAACGCTATTGATTATGCGAGCTGCGCTGGTATACGTCTTATCGGCTGGAGTTTTCCGCACGGCAACAGTATTGCCGACATGATTGACCGCACGAAAGTGTATCCCGTAACGGTTTTAACCACACTTACCTCAGCAGACAAAGCGCGACTTTTGAAGAATGGCATTACGCTTTGCAAGATGGTGGCAGAAAACCCTGAGTCTCTTCAGCGTATCGGTATTGGTGGTAAAAAATTAGACGACGTCATTAAGGAAAGCAGAGCGCTGTGCGGAGTATGAGTCTTTATTACAAACCTGACAGAAAAGCAGATTGGAATTTCGGCGGACCCCGATGGCGGTTGTCGCGTTCAAAAATTGGCTTGTTTCAGGAATGTCCGCGCTGTTTTTACCTTGATAACGCACTTGGCACGGCCCGACCTCCTGGTTTTCCGTTTAACTTAAACTCCGCAGTCGACGCCCTCTTTAAGAAAGAATTCGACATACATCGTGCGGGTAAAACAGCGCACCCACTCATGGAAAAGTACGGTGTTGACGCTGTGCCGTTTCAACATCCAAAAATGGATATTTGGAGAGAAAACTTTAAGGGAATCGATTACGCACACCCAGAAACAGGCATGACCGTTTCGGGTGCGGTTGACGACGTATGGGTGAATCCAAAAGGAGAGTTGATTATCGTTGACTATAAATCAACCAGTAAAGACGAGAGCATAGTGGCGTTGGAAGAAGAGTGGCATAACGGATACAAGCGACAGATGGAAATCTATCAGTGGCTTTTCCGCATGAACGGCTTTACGGTTTCAGATACAGGATATTTCGTGTACGCGAATGCATCGAAAGATAGAGAAGCTTTTGATGCAAAACTGGAATTTGAAGTCACCCTCATACCGCACGTCGGGAATACGTCCTGGGTTGACGGAACAATTCGCGATATAAAAGCATGCCTTACGAGCACCGCAATTCCAGAAGCGACCGAGGACTGCGATTACTGCCGATACCGCGACATGGCAGGTAAGAAATTTAAAGCGCACGTGGAGAAGAATAAATCTGCGAAGTCTGAGAAAAATGAACAAAAACTTTTCGATTAAGGTTGATAGTACTACACTGTTTGTATGACTCAGGAAGCTAAGAAAAAACACGTCCGAGAAAAAAAGGATTCACTTCCTCCGCCTGATTGGGGATTTTTGCATCAGGATATAGGAAGAGCATTAACGTCTTCTATACAGGAGGTTCTTAAATTAGATTACGATCCCATGATTAATCTGAGCAACTTCATGCAATATGTAGAGCCCCAGCCGACACCTCATTACTTTTTGATAGACGAAGACACCCGCCGACACTACCCTGAAGCGCACTACTCTCCTGAAGATCAGGTCCGCATAGTTCGCGCATATCTTGAGAGAACAAAAAAGAACAAACCCGACCTTATTTCGGAGACTCAATCAGACTCTATACTCGCGCTCTTTGCGGCAAAGCGTAACCTGAAATTATGATTTCTGATTTTTCAAAGAAAGATTTTAGAACTAAGGTAGTGCTCGTTGTAAAAAGTATCCCCAAAGGCAAAACGATGACCTACAAAGCGGTGGCAGCAAAAGCAGGGCATCCGTTAGCCGCACGCGCTGTGGGAGCAATCATGCGCTCAAATAAGGACAAAAGTATTCCTTGTCACAGAGTGGTTGGTGTTCGCGGTTTAGGAGGTTATAACGGTTTGCGCGGGGAAAAAGAAAGGCTTTTGAAAAAAGAAGGCGCACTCTAAACAGTCTGCTACCTTGTCTGCTCTCTAACAAAAAATTACCATATATGGTAATCAATCTATAAATTTCTTTTTCGGCTTTGGTTCAGGGAAAAGTAGAAAGTGGAGAGTGGAGAGGAAAACGTTTTTTCAGCGCTGCGTATGAGAAAGGCTCTGCCTTGGCCTCGTGAAGTTTTGCTCGGGTATCCATAACTTTTTCCATCTCTTTTAGTGTAGTTTCATAGCCAGGGAATTGATCTTTTAACCAGTACTGCACACGATACACAGTTCTGAGACTCATTTTTAAATCACGCGCTATATCTTCAGTTGTCTGTCCTTGCATAAGAAGCCTGGCTACCCAGATGCGTCTTCCCAACATAACGCGTTCGCTTTCCGTGAGAAGGTCACGGAGAAACAGTTTCATTGCGTCGCGTCCGCGAATTGAAGCAGCAGCTGTGTACAGAAGATCAAGAGTCTTTATCCTTTCTGGTTCGGTTAAGTCAACAATCTTTTTCTTCATAGATCAAAGATTAACATATATGGTAATCTTTGAATTGCGGATTTTCAATCTAATGCGGGTAGAATACCTGGTATGAATGTAGTTATCGAGTCGTCGTGGAAAAAGGAACTTGAAGCGGAGTTTGAAAAACCGTATTTTGCGAAATTGACTAACTTCGTTAGGAGTGAGTACAACACGCAGATTGTCTATCCAGCACCGAAAGTAATTTTTCGTGCGTTTGATTTGTGTCCGTTTGAAAAAGTGAGTGTGGTGATTCTCGGGCAGGATCCGTATCACGGTAAAGGGCAGGCAAACGGGCTTTGCTTCGCGGTCGGCCAAAATGTTCCGCTTCCACCATCTCTGCAGAATATCTTTAAAGAAATAGAGTCAGACCTCAAAGCGCCACTAAAAAACAAAAGCGGAGATTTGTCCCGTTGGGCAACGCAGGGAGTGTTACTTTTGAATGCAACATTGACCGTGCGGGGAAATATGCCAGGTTCCCATCAGGAAAAAGGCTGGGAAGAATTTACTGATGTAGTTATAAAAAAACTTTCAGAAGAGCGCGAACACTTAGTTTTTATACTATGGGGTAATTACGCAAAAGCAAAGGGCGCCCACATAGACCGTACAAAGCATTTCGTTATTGAATCTCCGCACCCGTCGCCGTTTTCCGCGTATAACGGCTTTTTCGGTTCAAAGCCATTTAGCCAAACGAATACGTACCTCACAGAGCAGGGTAAAAAGCCGATAGATTGGCTTTAGGAGAATAGTGTATTGTAGATACTCATGCCGAAGGGGAAAACACATGATTTTGAACTTGTTGAGGAGGCGCACGGTTTCTCGTCGTACATACACAGAAAGAACGGTCTCAAACTATTGATTGCCGAAAAAAGAGAACTCCCCGTCATTGGGACTATGGTCACGTATCATGTGGGTAGCCGTCACGAACTCCCAGGCCACACTGGTGCGACGCATATTCTTGAACATCTGATGTTTAAGGGTTCAAAAAAATACGACCCGAAAAAGGGGAATGGTATTTGGTCGCTCTTAGAGAAAAAGGGTTCGCAAGGAAACGCAACCACCTGGTGTGATAGAACAAACTACTACTGGATTTCTCCTGTCTCTCTAAAAGAAGATGCTTTGCACATTGAGGCCGACAGAATGAGAAATGCACTTCTGCGCGCTGAGGATTTGGCATCTGAAATGACCGTAGTTAGAAACGAATACGAATCAGGCGAGAACGATCCGATGCAACGCTTGGGTAAACAGGCGTGGTATCAAGCTTTTTCTGTTCACCCGTACCGCATACCAACAATTGGAACAAAGGAAGACATTGAAGGCATAACGGTAGAGAAGTTAAAAAAGTTTTATGACGCATTCTATTGGCCAAATAACGCTACGGTGACGATTGTCGGTGACACAGACACTGAATCGGCATTACTTCTTGCAGAAGAAGCTTTCGGTTCATTCGCGAAAGGAGAAATCATTGAACCAGAATTTCATGTTGAGCCAGAACAAAAAGGCGAGCGTAGGTTTGAGTTGAAGCGCCAGGGCGCCGTGAACGCGCTCATGATGTGTTTCAAAGCACCCGCTGGGCTTGCAGATGATGCCTATGCCGTTTCAGCGCTTTCCGCAGTGCTTTCAAAAGGTAAATCAAGCCTTTTGTATCGTGCACTTATCGATACTGGGCTCGCGACTGAGCTTCATGCCGATTTCCCACGGTTTAAAGACCCCTCGTTATTTGAAATATATGTCGCGCTTTCTGAAAACGTTCCGCATGAAAAAGTTGAGCAGGTTATTTTTGAAATCGTTGAATCTGTTGCAAAGGGTGAGCTAAAGGAAGCTGACCTTGAGCGTGCTGTTCACTTTAAAATTGCTGACAGACTTTACTCACTTTCTTCCGTTGCAGGAATGCTGTCAGCAATGAATGAGTCAATTGCACGCGGTGACTGGAAGGACACCTATTCGTTTCAACATAAACTTCAGCAGGTAACTCTCACAGAGGTTGCAGAGGCGGCAAAGAAGTACCTAGGAAAAGATTTAGTCACTGTTGGATATTTGAAAGCCGTATGAGTGATTTAAAATTCACACGAGGCATTACGGAATTCAAGACGCAGGCATTTAACGTTGCAGTACTTCCACGATACGGCACTGGTGTTGTTACGCTCTCGGGCGCGATAGAAGCAGGCCCATGGCACGGCTCAGCCCAGAAAGGGCCTGTTGCCGAAGTCCTTGCGTCACTGTTGGATGAAGGTACTAAGAAGAGAACTCGCGAGGATTTTAGAAACACTCTTGAACAAAAAGGAACATCGCTTAATTTCTGGGCCGATGGAAGGTTTGTGATGTTTACACTTCGCGCAACAACGCTCGCACTACCAGAAGCACTTTCTCTTTTGTTTGAAGCGCTCACCGAACCTGCGCTGAACGATGCATCGCGTATACAAGTTGTGGAGCGGGAATCAGCAGCTCGCCTACAAGACTCCGAAGATACGCGTCTTTTGGCTCGCCACGCCCTCACGAGAGCATTGTTTACACCAAATTCCGCTGGGTACCGCTTTGCGCCTCTTGATGAACGCGCGCAGACATTAAGCGTTACAAGCAACGACATTAAAGAATTCTTTAAAAAGGCGTATTGCGGTCCGATGAAAATTGCTGTTGTCGGCGATATACGTCCTGAAGATATGGAACACCTGCTTCTTGAGGCGGGCAAAGCTTGGAATCACACGTCTGCGTCAGTCATGCGTCCTGTCGAGTTGGAGCCACAGAAAGATGCAGTACAGAAGACATTCTCTTCTGTTCCAGGAAAAGAATCAGTCGATGTCTTCATGGGCTCCTACGTTCCCTTGAAGTCAGAAGACAAAGAAACCCCAGCCGTTCTTGCAGCACTCGACCTCTTGGGTGGAGGTTTCTCTGATCACCTGATGCAAACAGTGAGAGATCGCGACGGCTTGACCTACGGAACACTGGCGCGCATACGCGGACGGGAATCGGGAAATGGTTTCTATTGGTTTGCGTGGGCAATGTTTGGAAATACGCTTTTCAAAAAAGGCACAGAAACACTAGAAAAAGAAATTCAAGTATTCTTGAACGCAGGCATACCTCAGAAGAGGTATGAAGAAAAGATACAAGAACTTGAAGGCAAGCTTGCGGTGTCATTCTCAAGTCCGCTTTCTGCGGTCTCAGAAATTATTTCAGGCATGCTGACGACTGGGAATCCTTCGGAATCCGATGCCTTTGTCACAAAATTAAAGGCACTGGATGCAAAAACTGTTGAATCTGCAGCGCGCAAATATCTCAAGATTGATGCCATTTCCGCTGCGGGTGCGATCGATACAAACGGTAATCTCCTTTAAGCAAAGCTTTCAAGTATCCTCGGTTCGGCAAAAGAAATACTATTTCCTATTGCTCTCGCTCTACGTCGCTTGTAGACTGAACCGATGACCCTTTCCGAAGTCAGACAAAAATACCTAGATTTTTTCAGAAAAAACGGACACGCCATTGTTCCGTCGTCTCGCCTCGTACCTGAAAACGACCCCACAACACTGTTCACCTCCTCAGGCATGCAGCCTCTGATTCCGTACCTTCTTGGGCAACCGCATCCGCAGGGCACACGGATTGCAGATTCACAAAAATCGTTTCGTGCGGGTGACATTGAAGAGGTGGGTGATAACCGCCATACCACGTTCTTTGAAATGCTTGGTAACTGGTCGTTGGGCGATTACTTTAAGAAAGAACAAATAAGTTGGTTCTGGCAATTTTTAACAGAAGAAATACAGCTTGATCCCGAGAGGATTTACGTCACCTGTTTTATCGGTGACCCTTCAAATAATATTCCTAAAGACACTGAATCAGCAGAAATTTGGCAGAGCATGTTCGCGGAAGCAGGAATTACAAACGGTATTGCTGAAATCGGCTCGGAAGCAGACGGATATGTGCGCGGCATGAAGTCAGGTGAGCGGATCTTTTTCTATGACGCTAAGAAAAATTGGTGGAGTCGTTCGGGTACGCCAGACAAAATGCCTGTGGGAGAGCCAGGAGGGGGCGACACGGAAATGTTTTACATGTTTCCTGAGATTCAGCACAACACGAAGTACGGGGAACATTGCCATCCAAACTGCGATTGCGGACGTTACATTGAGCTCGGTAATTCCGTATTCATGGAGTACATGCGGACAGCGGACGGCTTCGTCCCGCTTCCCAAGAAGAATGTCGATTACGGCGGAGGACTGGAGCGCATCACGGCGGCAGCAAACAACAGAAGCGACGTCTTCATGATTGATGTCTTACAGAGAATCATTGTTGAAATCGCAGCAGGCTCAGGAAAAGACTACAATCACTCTGAATATCAGGCATCATTCCGTGTGATTGCAGATCACATGCGTGCTGCAATCTTCATGCTTGGCGATGGAGTGTTGCCAAGTAATACCGACCAGGGATACATCCTTCGCCGTCTTATTCGGCGAGCAGTACGCCACATGGACAAGCTACAGGTTCAGGAAGGTACGGTTAGCAGGATTATTGATTCGATTATTGCTTCATATAAAGACCAATATTCCGAACTTTCAGCAAACCATTCAACTATTCTCATGGGACTTCTTGAGGAAGAAAAAAGATTTAGAAAAACACTGTCTGAAGGAATGCGTGAACTCTCAAAAATCACAGCAAAAGGGAGCGTATCTGCCGACGATGCCTTCGTTCTTTTTACGACATATGGTTTCCCATTTGAATTGACTGAAGAGTTGGCAAAAGAACAGGGAATTGCCATAAACCGCGAAGATTTTGACAAAGCGATGGAAAAGCACCGTCAGGAGTCTCGTGCGGGTGCTGCGCAAAAGTTTGCAGGGGGGCTTGCCGATCATCAGGAACAGACGGTGAAGTACCACACCACCCACCACATTCTGCTCAAAGCCTTACAGATGGTTCTCGGCGAAGAAGTAAAACAACGGGGAAGCAACATTACTTCGGAGCGTTTGCGCATAGATTTTTCTGCACCTCGTAAAATGACCGACGAGGAGAAAAAGAGAGCAGAAGACATCGTGAACGACATCATTTCCCAAAATCTTCCTGTCACTCGAACCGTGATGCCACGAGAAGAAGCGGAGAAGTTGGGAGCACAGATGGAATTCGGCGTGAAATATCCTGACATGGTTTCGGTGTATTCAGTTGGACCGAAAGACGCTACGCAAGATACTCCGAAAATTCCTGAAGCGTTCTCGTTGGAGTTTTGTGGCGGTCCGCATGTAGAAAACACGAGTCTGATAGGTGAAGGCGGAAAGAAATTTAAAATTCTGAAAGAAGAAGCGGTCGCACAGGGTGTGCGTAGAATCAAAGCTGTTGTGCAATGACAGGTTAGAATGCACTAATGGCCTCTACTGAGTGCATTATTGATGTTGGAAGCGCGTCTGTCGGCGTGTGTATTTTGGAAAAAGGAAAACTGCAACCTGTTGTCGGTAAAACCGTACGCACTCCCATTTCTTCTGGAACGGAAGAAGCAAAAACGGCAATCACTGAACTCACGGTTCAGGCTGTTACGAAATCCTTGGAATCTTTCCACAAAACTGCGTCTCCGCAGTTCGTGCGTATTGTCCTTGCTTCGCCTTGGTATGACGCGAAGATAAGGACAATAACTACCAAATCAGAACGTCCTGTGCGGGTTACTACTGAAACGGTAGTGCGTACGGTTAAGCAGTATTTTGCGCAAAAGAACGAAGCAACACCCCAGGGCCGCACACTACTGGAGTCTGTGGTGAGTCAGGCCTACGTTAACGGCTATCCAACGGCAATTAAAGAGGCACTTCTCGGGACTACGCTTCGTGTGAATCACTATTCTTCGGAGGCAGACACTCAGTTTGTAAATCAGATAACTGCGAGTGTGAAAAAGACGTTCCCAAACGCAAAAGTCACATTCCATTCATTCGCGTTTGTTGCGTTTGCAGCACTCCGTGCACTTCGTGACGAGGAAAACTTCGTACTTCTCGACGTTGGCGGAGAAATAACTGATGTTGGTGTGGCCCATCACGACGGCTTTCGCTTTATCGGCACATTCCCCATAGGTACACTTTCCATCATTCGTGCCGTCGCGCAAGGTGGAAGCGTGGGGGAGGCGGCTTCACGGTTAACTCTGTATGCGAAAAATGAACTTTCAAATGACGAGAATGCCGCAGTGGGAGGTAAATTTTCGGCAGCTGCGGAAGAATGGAAAAAGAATTTCACTGCGATCCTTGAAACTGCTGCAAACGAGGTGGCAATTCCGCAGACAACGTTCCTTTTTGGAGACCCCGAACAGTTGAAATGGCTTGAGAGTTTTATTTCTGCAACCCATGGAGCATTTTCAACTCGCGCTATCCCTATACCGCCCGATTTTTTCCAACCGTTTGTAATGATTGAAGAAGAAGCATTTTACGACTCTTTCCTTTGCGTAGAATCGTTGTATTTCCACAGAAACAGGGACCGACTTATAGAGGTACGTTCATAAGCGAGGTATACTTCAAATCCAAGCTATGTCTCAACAAGAACCCCATCGTTCAATTCAGGACATAATTCCGCCTGCACGGAGTCGCCCTATTCGTCCGAATATGAACCCTGTGGGCACCACTCCTCCGCCACCACCGCCCCCCACTCCGCCACAACCACTGGATTTGCGCCCCGATAGACCGAAAGGTCCTGTGAATCTGGTTATTTTTGTTGTTGGAGCTCTTATTCTCGTCGCAGCCGCACTCGCAGCGGTTAGTGTATTTTTCCATCGGGCTGACGTGGTCGTCACACCACATCGCTATACGGCAACCGTCGATTCAACATTTGAAACGTCTTCAGAAAATCCGCTTCTCCCGCATAAAAAAGTTACCTCTGAAGATACAAAAACAAAATCGGTACCTGCAACAGGAACTAAGGACGTAGAAAACAGAGCGTCAGGCACCATAACCGTCTACAACGCATTCAGCACAAAGTCTGAACGCCTTATCACGAACACCCGCTTCGAAACTCCTGAAGGGAAAATTTACCGCGTGCACACTCCAATAGTGGTTCCTGGCTACACCATGAAGGCGGGTATCAAGGTTCCTGGAAGTCTTGACGTCACGGTGTATGCGTCGGAACCCGGTGAGACATACAACATAGGTCTCTCAGATTTCAAATTGCCTGGGCTTAAAGATCCAAAACAAGCGGAACTTATTTACGCGAAATCAAAAACACCTATGAGTGGTGGGTTTGTTGGCAAACAGGCGGTTGTAGAACCTTCGCTTCGCGCCCAGACAGTTTCAGAACTCAAGGCAGAGCTTGACCGCGCACTCCGAGATAAGCTTCAGCAAAATGCTCCTGCTGACTATTTGATTTTTGCTGACACTATCTCTGTTGTATACGCAGAAGGAACCGACACCGCAGAAGGTAGCAATGCAATTGTGCGTGTTTCTGGTACTGCTTCTGCCCCTGCATTCCCTCAGGCTGCATTCGCACAGGCCTTGGCAACAGCAGGAGCGGTGACTGCAAACACGCCCCTTATGGTCGAAAACCCCGCTTCGCTTACAGTCAAAGTCACAACTCCTGATTCCGTGGGTACAGATTCGCCGTTCTCAATTACCGTTTCGGGTTCTGCTTCACTCGTAGCCATGATACCCACTGAACAACTTGCAAACGACCTCCTGGGGAAGAGCAAAAACACCGTGAATGAGGTCCTTGCACAGTACCCTGGTATCGCAGATTTGCTTGTCAAAGTCTACCCGTTCTGGAGGGTCCAAATTCCTATGGACGCAAAGAACGTAAAAGTAGAGATAGCCCCCGCCGAAGGCTTGACGCAGTAAGGCTGTTTCTGTTACTATAGCTTTCGCCCTAGTCGGTTTCAGATACGATCAAATGGTACGCCCGAAAGACACGACGGAGGAGGTTATCGGCCAAGTGGCCGAGTCTCTGCCGAATGCTCTCTTTCGCGTCACCTTAGAAGGCGGCGAAGAAATACTTGCATACCTTGCAGGTAAAATGCGACTTCACAGAATTCGTGTTCTCGTCGGCGATAAGGTTGCCATGATCCTCGATCCGTACGGGGGCCGTGCACGAATAGTGCGCAGACTCTAATTCATTTATGAAAGTACTCGCATCACTCAAGGTCCAACAGGCTGGCGACATTTTGGTTCGTCGTCGTGGTCGTTTGTACAGAATCAATAAGAGAAATCCACGCCGTAAAGCGCGTCAGGGCTACTAAATCACATGCGTATAGCAGGCATTACCATTCCAGATACGAAGCATTTATCGCACGCATTGACGGCAGTTTATGGTATTGGCCCTAACCGCGCAGCTGACATTTTGAAGAAAACAGGAGTAGCGGGGAACGCACTTGCAAAGGATTTGTCTGCAGAAAAAGAACAAGCAATCAGACAAGCAGTTGAGGCTTACACCATCGAGGGCGATTTGCGCAGAGAAGTTTCAGGAAACGTAAAACGCTTAAAAGACATTAAGGCGCACAGAGGCATCCGCCACACGAGAGGCCTTCCAACCCGCGGACAGCGCACGAAAACTAATTCGCGAACCGTCCGAGGTAACGTCAGGAAGACCATGGGTTCAGGTCGTCGTAAGCTTGAGAAAACATAAAATACTATGGGAAAAAGACGAATTCTTAAAAAGCAGGGAAGCGGTGTTGATTCTGGTAAGCGGGATCGCGCTCTTTCTAAAATTGCAAAGCGCAAATTGGATCGCGCAGTTTTGCATATTGAATCGAGCTACAACAACACTCGTGTTTCTCTCGCGGACGTTAACGGTGGCACGGTAATGTGGGCTTCGTCAGGCTCAATGGGCTTTACGGGTAACAGAAAATCAACTCCGTTTGCAGCTGCAAAGGTGGGAGAGGTTATTGGCGAAAAGTCAGCAACTATTGGTGTTAAAGAAGTGGATGTCTACATTAAAGGTGTAGGTTCAGGTCGCGAGTCAGCACTTCGTGCGTTTGCAGGTAAGGGGATTCAGGTGCTCTCAATTCACGATGTCACTCCAGTGCCTCATAACGGCCCTCGCCCATGTAAGCCTCGTCGCGTCTAATATTTTTGATATATGAAACTAGGACCACGATATAAAATTGCAAAAAGATTGGGTAGCCCTATCTTCGAAAAAACGCAAACACAGCGTTTCGTTCTTTCAAAAGAACGTTCTGAGAAAAACAAAAAAGGTCGTCGTGGAGGTTCAGACTTCCAGCGTCAGTTGATTGAAAAGCAGAAGATGCGTCTGACGTACGGTTTGACTGAGAAGCAGTTTTCTATGTACGTGAAGCGCGCGCTTGAATCTTCAAATCCGCAGACGACTTTGTTCAATGAGCTCGAAACCCGTCTCGATTCTGTTGTGTATCGTATGGGTCTTGCGCTTACACGTCGTCATGCGCGACAGTTGGTCTCTCACGGTCACTTCACGGTTAATGGTCGTCGCGTCACCATTCCTTCATACCGCGTGTCTTCTTCAGACACAGTAGCTATTCGCGAAGGAAGTCGAGGAAGCGCGTTGTTTGCAAATGTCGTAGATAAAATGAAGGAATTTAAAATGCCGTCATGGGTTTCATTCGATACAGGTACGCTTGAAGGCACAATGACTAAAGATCCAGTACTTGCAGAGCAGGACGCCGCAGCTGACATGGGCGCAGTGTTCGAGTATTACACCCGATAAGCTTCACATCTTTAATAGAGCTAATTTTTTATTATGGACTATTCAATCTCACTTCCCTCAAAGCCTCGCATCGTTTCCGAAGAAGGTAAGACAGGTGTCTATGAAATTGACGGTTTGTACCCTGGGTACGGCCATACGCTCGGTAACTCTCTTCGCCGTATCATCCTCTCTTCAATTCCAGGCTCTGCTATTGTTTCGGTCAAAATTGACGGCGTTTCTCATGAGTTCGGTACGCTTTCAGGTGTTAAGGAAGACGTTATCTCCATCATCCTTAACTTGAAGAAAGTTCGTTTGAAGATTCTTGATAATCAGTCACACTCGCTCACGCTTTCAGTGAAAGGCGTTGAAACCGTTACTGCAAAAAATATCCAGACTCCTGGTCAGGTTGAAATTTTGAACCCCGAAGCGCACATTGCAGAAATTACTGACAAGAGCGCAAAGTTGGAAATGGAAATTACTGTCGATACTGGCTTGGGCTACGTCCCGAAAGAAATCGTTCAGAAGGAGCGCGTTGATATCGGCACTATCGCGCTTGATGCAGTCTTTACACCTATCCGCCGCGTGAACTACGAAGTGGAGAACATGCGCGTTGGCGACAGAACTGACTTCAATCGTTTGCGCATTATGATTGAAACAGACGGCACATTGACCCCACGTGAAGCATTGGAACATTCAATCGGTGTCATGATTCAGCAGTTGAAAGCAGTTGTAGGCTTCAAAGAAGACGAACCTGTATCAGCTGAAGAAGAGGAAGAAATGGGCGCAGAGACACGCGAGGACGTCATGAAGACCCGCGTTGAATCTCTTGAACTCTCAACACGCACCGCAAACGCGCTTACAACGGCAGGTATCCGAACTGTAGGCGGTTTGGTACGAAAGAGTGCGGAAGACCTTCTCTCAATCGAGGGCATTGGTGAAAAAGCAGTTGAAGAACTTCGCCAGGGATTGGCAAAGTACGGCGTGACTCTGAAATCATAACTATGAGGCACTCGAAAATAGGAAGAAAATTCGGTAGAACAAAGGACGTACGTACGGCCCTCAAATCTTCATTGGTTGAAGCGCTTGTGTCTCGTGAGAAGATTTTGACTACTGAAGCGCGCGCAAAAGAACTTCGCCCGATTGTTGAATCGATGATTACGAAGGCAAAGAAAGGCACGCTTGCGGTACGTCGTGACCTTATCTCAACATTAGGTGGTAGAACTTCGACCGCTAAGAAATTGATTGAAGTGTTGGCACCTCGATACAAAGACCGAAAAGGTGGATACCTCCGCATCACGAAAGTGGTAAAGCGTGCATCCGACGGAAGACAGAGCGCGGTTATTGAATTCGTTGTATAAACATATGGAACACACTATTGACGCAAAAGGAAAGAAACTCGGGCGCATTGCTTCTCAAGCAGCTTCTATTTTGATGGGTAAGAACCTTGCTACATTCGCTCGTCACAAAGCTCCTGCAGTAAAAGTTTCAATCATTAATGTTGGCAAAATAAGCCGTACTGAAGCAAAGACAAAAGAAAAGCGCCACATTCGTTTCTCAGGCTACCCAGGAAGTCAAAAATTTGAATCCGACGAAGCAGTCACCACTCGTCTTGGTGTCAAAGAAGTAGTACGACGCGCAGTACGCGGTATGATTCCAAACAACAAACTCCGCCCTGGAATGCTTAAAAACCTCAACATTACCGAATAACTATGAGTACAGCACGCTACATTGAAGCTATTGGCCGAAGAAAAACCGCAAAAGCACGCGTCCGCCTTACACCTTCTGCAAAGCAGTCGATCACTGTAAACGGTAAAACCATTGCAGATTTCTTCCCAATCAAAGAGCAGGCCGACAACGCGCTTTTGCCACTCAAAGAATCTGAAGACAAATTCACTATCACCGCCCTCCTTTCGGGAGGTGGTATTTCAGGTCAATCTGACGCATTAAGGCACGGCATTGCCCGCGCAATTCTTGCTCATGACGCCTCGAAAAGAGGTGTATTGAAAGCTGCGGGGTACTTGAAGCGCGATCCAAGAGCTGTTGAACGCAAGAAACCAGGGCTCCTCAAGGCCCGCAAGAGACCATCTTGGTCGAAACGCTAATCTAAAAACAACTGCTTGTTTTTAGATAGCAGTTTCGACGGCCAGAGTCATGTTTTCTGTTTCAGAAAACGGACGAGGCGGGGTCGCGACCGAGGAGTGCGACGGCATGACGAGAGTTGTGACCGAAGCGTTATCTTGATAATTTTGACGACCACTGTACACGTTTTGTAAAATAGAATCCCTATGAACGAAGACGATGTAACACTTGAGGCTGAAGACGGGGAGGGTAATACCCAAACTGGTGCTCAGAAGCTCGCCGATTTGCGTGAGAAGCTCAAAAAAACTCAGAAAGAGCGTGACGAATATCTGGATTCTCTTCAAAGAATGAAGGCGGACTACATAAACGCCCGAAAGCGTTTCGAAGAAGACGGTAAGAGTATGGCTCGCTTTGCGGCTGAATCAGTGGTGGCAGAGCTTTTGCCTGTCATGGATGCCTTGGAGATGGCACTCCAGCACGGAGGTGGCGAGATTGAAGGTATAAAAAATATCAAAACGCAACTTGAAAAGGTTTTTGCCGAAAACGGCGTCAGCTCATTCGGTGAAACAGGAGAGGTCTTTGATCCCGCGCTTCATGAACCTGTCGAAACACTTGCAGTTGAAACCCTAGAGGAGGATAATAGAGTTACCAAGGTGCACCAGAAAGGGTACTCCCTTAACGGGCGCATCATCCGACCGGCACGCATTGCGGTCGCGCATTATCAAAAATAAATAGAAATAACTATGGGAAAAATTCTTGGTATTGACTTGGGCACTACAAATTCGGCGATGGCTATTGTCGAAGGCGGCGAACCGCGCATCATTGAAAATGCGGAGGGAAATCGTACGACGCCTTCGGTAGTCGCTGTCTCAAAGACAGGAGAACGCCTCGCTGGACTTCTCGCAAAGCGTCAGGCAGTCACAAATCCGAAAAACACTGTCTATCAGATAAAGCGATTTATCGGGCACACATTTGACGAACAAGCGGTGCAGAAAGATAAATCTGCACTGGCGTACGAACTCCTCAAAAGCGCGAATGGCGGTATTGAGGTGAAAATGGGTGATAAAAATTATCGCCCTGAGGAAGTTTCAGCAATGATTCTACAGAAGTTGAAGGCAGACGCAGAAGCCCGCCTGGGTGAACCGATTACTGAAGCCGTGATTACTGTCCCTGCATACTTCAACGACTCTCAGAGGCAAGCTACAAAAGATGCGGGTAAAATTGCAGGCCTCGATGTGAAGCGCATCATTAATGAACCAACTGCAGCCGCGCTTGCATACGGTTTTGATAAAAAGAAAAATGAAAAAATTGCAGTCTACGACTTCGGCGGGGGAACATTCGATATTTCCATTCTTGAAGTGGGGGATGACGTTATTGAAGTGAAATCGACGGACGGCGACTCGCACCTTGGTGGTCGTGACATCGATCAAAAAATCATTCAGTGGATTGCCGACGAATTCAAAAAAGAATCGGGTATCGACATCATGGGTGATCCATTGGCGCGACAGCGATTGGACGAAGCAGCTGAAAAGGCGAAGATTGAACTTTCAAGCGCCGTTCAATCTGAAATTAACATTCCCTTCATTACCTCAGACGCTTCAGGGCCGAAACATCTCCTTTTGACGCTCTCACGCGCAAAACTAGAAGAACTCACAGACGAGTTTGTGGCGCGCTCAATGGCAATCACCAAGCGCGCGATGGAGGCCTCGCCTTTTAAGATTGGTGAAATTAATGAAGTCATTTTGGTTGGCGGTCAGACACGAATGCCAATGATTCAGAAAGCGGTAAAGGATTACTTCGGAAAAGAACCACACCTCGGTGTAAACCCCGACGAAGTAGTCGCGCTCGGTGCCGCTATTCAGGGAGGAATCTTGCAGGGCGATGTGAAAGATGTTCTTCTCTTGGATGTTATTCCGCTCTCACTTGGTATTGAAACCATGGGAGGTGTGGCTACGAAACTTATTGAAAAGAACACCACTATCCCGACTGCAAAAGGTCAGACATTCTCAACAGCAGCAGACAATCAGACATCGGTGGAGGTGCATGTGGTTCAAGGCGAGCGCGCAATGGCAAACGATAACAAATCACTCGGACGATTCATCCTCGAGGGTATTCCACCAGCGCCACGCGGTATGCCACAAGTAGAAGTCACATTTGATGTCGACGCGAACGGCATTTTGAAAGTAACTGCAAAAGACAAAGCGACAGGTAAAGAGCAGACCATCAAGATTGAGGCGCGTTCTGGCCTTACGGATGCAGATATCGAACGCATGAAAAAAGACGCAGAAATGAATGCGGATAAAGACAAGAGCGCAAAAGAGCTTGTTGAGGTGCGAAACTTTGCAGACCAAGCAATCTACACAGCAGAAAAAGCCCTCGTAGACCACGGTGCAAAAATCCCTGAGGATGTAAAAACAGGCGTTCAAACTGCAATCACTGCCGCGAAAGAAAGACGCGATACGGGGGATGTAGAAGGTATTAAATCAACAACACAGGCACTCTCAACTGAGATGCAGAAAATTGGCCAGTACATGCAGGAGGAAAAGAAAGACGAAAAACCACCTGAAGCAGGTACAGCACCTGAGGGAAACGTCACTGACGTATGAACGTAGAGCGAGACTATATATTTGTTGGGCTTCCGACGGAGACGAATCGCCGTCTTACGCCACAGCAGGATTCTGAACGAATTAGTAATACGCGTGAGCTTAGATTACGAGATATCCAAGTTGGGGCTAAAGTGTCCTACTTTAACCCAACAAATAATGGCGGCTTCGCCAGCAAAACCCCCATTACTGGATGCGTGGTCATAGGCTTCACTGACCTTGCAAAAGTGCGGGCGCTAAAAACATTCGAGGACGGGTACGAGAAGGTTTACACGGCGCGCCCAAGTCGGTTCACGGTTGAAAAATAACTCACCTGTTTGGCGGTTTTCAGTTTTAGAGTAGTATGGATACACTATGAGCAAGGACTACTATCAAATTCTCGGCGTTGAAAAGAAAGCAACAAAGGAAGATATAAAAAAAGCGTTTCGAACGCTGGCTCATAAGTATCATCCTGACAAAAAAGGAGGCGACGAGGCAAAGTTCAAAGAGGTAAGCGAAGCGTATACGGTTCTTTCTGATGATAAGAAACGCGCAGAGTACGACTCATACGGACGCGTGTTCTCAGGCGGAGGCGGTGCAGGAGGTGCGGAGGGTTTTGATTTCTCAGGTTTCGGTGGCCAAAATGGAGTTGAATTTGATATAGATCTCAACGACATATTCGGTGGCTTTAATGACATTTTTGGGGGCGGTGGGCGCTCGCATCGTGGTCGGGACATCTCTATTGATATAGAACTTTCGTTCAAAGAATCAATCTTTGGTGTCACCCGCAAAGTGCTTATCACCAAGGACAGCACGTGCGAGCGCTGCACTGGAAGTGGAGCGGAACCAAACACAAAAACAAAGACCTGCGCCACCTGTAACGGCAAAGGGCAGGTTGTTGAATCACGCCGTTCTCCGTTCGGTGTATTTTCCGTATCTACTACCTGCCAGACCTGCAAAGGAAGGCGCGTGGTGCCTGAAAAGCCATGCACTATGTGCCGCGGTCAGGGTGTAGAGAGAAAAGAAGAAGAGATTACGGTGCAAGTACCCGCGGGTATCGACAGTGGTCAAGTAATCAGAATGGGTGGTTTGGGTGAAGCAGTTTCAGCAGGCGGGCCAGGAGATTTGTACGTCAAAGTACACGTACGCCCTGACAGAAAATTCCGTAAAGAGGGCTACAACATCGTGACCGATTTGCCTGTCAAAATTACCGACGCACTCATCGGTTCTGAGTACAAACTCGACACATTGGATGGTGAAGTAACCATTAATGTGCCCCCGCTTCGCTCAACTGACGAAATACTGAGAGTGAAAGGGAAGGGTGTGCCCATGGACCGTTCAAAACGCGGTGACTTGTTGATTCGCGTAAAAGTCGAGTTCCCACAGAAACTTTCAAAGGAAGCAAAGGAGCTCTTGGAGAAGCTGAAGAAGGAGGGGATATAGACTTTTGGTATTCCTTGTGTGCTACTATAGCCCCATATGGATTTGCTGGGGAACCCTGGTATTGCAGAGCCCCTCAAAGCAGCGCTTGATTACGTCATCGCGTTTGGGGCTGATTTTTTTGCCTTCATTGTCGTTGCAGGCGCCATAGCAACCATCGCGTTCTACTTCGGTCGCGACCGCCTCATTTCTCTTATTGCAGCCCTCTATGCGGGTATCGTCCTCTACAGAGCCTTCCCTTATGGCTCACTATTTCCAGCAGATAACGCCTACATCCAAATCGGTGTCTTTGTGGGTTTTACACTTGTATCGCTACTCGCGTTTTCAGGTCTCTCCTTTTTCCTTGCACGCTCAACCTCAAGTTTCCTAGGGACTGCAATCCTCTCAGGGGTTACTGCGGGCTTGATTCTTGCTATCAGTATTCACGTGCTTCCTGTGCAGACGATCTACACGTTCAGTGCCCCTACTCTTGCGCTCTTTGCCTCTCCAGAAATGTTTTTCTGGTGGCTCGTAGCGCCTTTAGCCGGTCTATTCTTTTTTGGTAGATAATAATTAATGTATGTCTTCTAAACCACAGAAAGGTCTTGTTGTAGTGCTCGACGGAAACTCTCTTACGCCTGAGAAAGTAAATCAGGTCGTAGCGAATCCGAAAGTTAAAGTAAGCATCTCACATGAGGCAATGAAGCGCGTGCATGACGCGAATGCCTTTTTAATTAAAGAAATGGACAAGAAGGTTTTGTACGGAATCACTACAGGATTCGGTCCCATGGCATCGCACATTATCGGCAAGAGCCAGCTTGAGGAACTTCAGTACAACCTCATCAGAAGCCATGCGGTAGGCGCAGGAAAACCAGTCGAGGAAGATTTCGTGCTTGCGGCAATGGTGGACCGCCTCAACTCTATGGTGAAGGGGCATTCGGGTATCTCAGAAGCACTGGTCAACCACCTCGCATCCTTCATCAATCACCGAATCATTCCTATAGTCCCGCGTCACGGTGCTGTAGGCACCTCTGGCGACTTGGTTCAGCTTGCCCACATTGCGCTCGCGCTCATAGGCGAAGGGGAAGTTTTCTATAAAGGAAAGCGCCAGCCAACCAAAGGCGTCCTGAAGAAACTCCGCATCAAGCCACACCGCTTGTTGCCAAAAGAAGGACTCTCGTTGATTAACGGCACCTCGTTCATGACAGGTATCAGCGCACTTCTCGTGTACCGCGCTACGAAAGTGCTTGATTTGGCGATTCAGACAAGCGCACTTTCATTCGAGCTCGTGAACGGTATCAGCGACGCTATCTCAGACGGCCTTTCGGCTGTCCGTCCACACGTGGGTCAGCGCGAAGTTGCGCGTCGTTTACGCGAAATTGTTGCAACCTCGAAATTGCTTACGAACAGAGAGGATCTTCAATCACGTGTACATGTTATTGATAACGTCTATGTGACCCCTGAACATATTCAGGATGTCTATTCATTCCGTTGTGTGCCTCAAATTTTAGGCCCTGTGTATGACATTGTTCAGAAAGCTCGTGGGGATGTAACGGTTGAGCTTAACTCCGTTACCGACAACCCCATCATCGACCTTAAGGAAAAACAGTTTATTCACGGTGGTAACTTCCACGGTGAATACATCGCCGCTGCTGTTGACCAGCTGAAAATCGGAATGATTAAGACCACCATGCTTTCGGAGAGAAGAATCAACTTCTTTTTGAACCGAAATGTAAACCAAACATTCCCACCGTTCTTGAACCTGAAGCAACCTGGACTCACACTTGGTTTGCAGGGCCTCCAGTTCGTAGCGACGTCAACCACGGCTGACAGTCAGTCGATGGGCTACCCGCACTCACTGCATTCAATCTCCACGAACGCTGACAACCAAGACGTTGTTTCAATGGGTACCGACGCCGCGCTCATAGCTGCAAAAGCGATTGAGAACGCGTTTGTCGTGATAGCCATTGAACTCATAACACTCGCACAAGCAACCGATGTTCTAAAATCATCTGCTCGTTTGTCAGTGAAGAGCCGCGAGCTTTACGAGAAAGTGCGAAAAGAAGTACCTGTGGTTATTGAAGACCGTTCGTTCTCGGGAGAGTTGAATAACCTTATAAAAACCATCCAAAACGGACACGGTGACGCATGGTAGGTCTTTCCTCATCATCACTTGGAAAAAACGAACGTGAACGCTCGTTTTCTTCCTCGTTCGACGCGGTAAACGCGCCTCAGATATTCAAGGAAGAAAAAGATATACCAAAAGGTACGGAAATTGTTGATGCGACCGCATCAATGCGCGGAGAGCTTTTTTCTATCCGTAATCCAGGCACGAAAAAAGGCACTCCAGAGTTCGAAAGGGCACGCACAGCATTTGTTGCCGAAAAAAACATTACTTCGGTATTCATTTTTTACCCCTGGTTGAAAAGGGCGGTACGTTCCTTGCCTGAGGCGGAATACTTTGAACTCAGGACCGCCAGAAACAAACACCTCATCACGAAAGAGGTTCAAGAAAAGTTCCGTGCGGGTACCGTAGCGGTTGCAGGCCTCTCGGTAGGCTCGGCAATTTTGAATGCCCTCGTGCAATCGGGCGGTCCAAAAAACATAAAGATAGCTGACATGGATGTCGTTGAGACAACAAATCTGAATCGCCTTCGCGCGGGTCTTCCCGACATACTTCAACCGAAAACTGAAACCGCCGCCCGCGCAGTGTGGGAATTAGACCCCTACACAAACGTCGAACTTTTTGAAAACGGTGTTACCTCAGAAAACATAGAAGCGTTTATGTGCTCTCCAAAGCTAGACCTCCTCATAGACGAGGTAGAATCCATTGAATTCAAAATACGCATGCGCCAGATTGCAAAGCGGGAAAAAATTCCCGTCATCATGGCAACCGACAACGGTAACGGCATTATTCTCGACATTGAACGCTTTGATCTTGAGCCAGAACGACCTCTTTTTTACAATCTTCCTGGAACCGACGTAGATCCTGACACACTTAAAAACTTAAGCTACGAAGAGTGGTTGAAGTTAGCCAACGCCATAGTGGGTATAAACGAGCTTGAAGAATCGATGCGTTTTTCAATAGGGGAGCTTGGTAAAACCATTCCTTCAATACCTCAGCTGGGCGCCTCAGCAGCCTTTGCGGGGGCTGCGGTCGCGTATACGGCACGCCAGATACTTTCGGGGCAATCGGTACCTTCAGGTCGTTACAGCTATACTTTAGAAAGTTTGGTAAAGAATCCGAAGCACGCATGAAACCTTCTAGAAAAATCTGTAGCGTTGCTGAGAAGGCTCTGAAGCACTCCCTTGCGTATAAGAGGTATGTAAAAAAAATGACGGGAACCGTGCCGAAAAAAGTATCGAGTGCAACATTTTTTAAACTACCCGTAACCTCAAAAGAATCTTTCATAAAGAAGTACGCTGCGGATGACCTTTTGCAGGATGAATCTGCAGGAGCAGTAACATACGTGAGCTCTGGCTCATCGGGCAAGCCTTCGGTTTGGTTTAGAGACGAACAAACACTCGCAGAGGGCGCAGCGCTGCACCGATACATTATTGAAAAAATTTACGGAATAAAGCCGAACGAGCCAACCTTGGTTCTCATCACATTTTCAATGGGCCTCTGGGTTGCGGGTCTTTTTACCGCAGACGCCGTGCGCGAACTACGAAAAGATGGTTTCAATATCACCGTTGCTACCCCAGGAATCGACCGCAAGGACGGTCTGATTGCGTACAAAAATTCAGTACACCTTTTCAGGCACGTTGTTATAGCGGGGTATCCACCGTACGTTATGGATTTTCTTCGCGAGCTTAAGACGACCGACACGGAGATGCACCGCTCGCTATTTCTTCTGACGGCAGGCGATAAATTCTCTGAAGAATGGCGCGACGAAGCTGCAAAACTTATCGGCAAGCCGACTTCGTATGAAAGAATAATCAGCCTCTACGGTTCCGCGGACGCAGGCTCAATGGCATTTGAAACACCTGCAACTATACGTTTGCGTCGTAAAGCGAGGACTGACAAGGCTCTCTACTCAAAATTGTTTGGGAAGGATGAGAAGCAAGGGGGTATCTATCAGTATTTGCCTGACTCACTCTATATAGAGGAAAGCGGGGAAGAACTTCTGATTACCAAACATATGCCGATTCCGTTGGTTCGCTACAACATCCACGACACAGGAAGCGTATTCGCTCCAGGCGCGCTCGCAGTGATTGAAAAGCGAAGCAAGAAGGCCGTGTGGGATCGTCTTCCTGCGGTCACTATAAGCGGAAGAACGGATGTTGCCGTTACTCTGTACGCCCTCAACATATATCCTGATCAGATAGCTTCTGGCATTCCGCACGGGGTCAGCACTGGCTCCTATTTTGCATATACCAGAAAGCGTAAAGGGGCATACTCTGAAGAACTCATTATTGACGTCGAACTGAAAGAAAAGGTACGGGCGACTAAAGAAATGGAAGTAAAGATTGCAACGAAAATAACGGAAAAACTTCTCACTGTAAGTTCTGAGTTTAAGCAACTTTACGACCGAATAGGAAGTGCAGCCGTTCCCCGAATACGCCTCAAAAAACGCGGTACAGTAAGTACGGAGACCCGCTTTGAAAAGAAGGCGCTCCTCCAGATTTCAGGTAAAAAACCTCGTTTGGTTATATCATCATGATTCCAAAACAAGACATCGACATTATCTTGAAAGCAGCGGTACAGGCCCCATCTGGCCACAACTATCAGCCATGGAAGTTCAAAATTCTAGATGATGCGATAGTGTTTCAAAACGCACCCGAAAACGACACAACTGTATATAACTACAAACAGCGCGGCTCAATGGTGGCGCACGGCGCTGCTCTCGAAAACGCTGTCATAACTGCCGAAACGCTTGGATACGCGTGCGTAGTTGAGGTACTTCCAGAAGAATCCGACACCGTCTTAAAACTTATACTTTCAAAAGGACAGGGGACAGGGAGAGCCTCGCTGGTAGCACACATTGATACGCGGACAACAAACCGTAAACCATACAAAAAAGTGCTCGAGCAAAATAAACTACAGCAATTGTCTGTGTTACCTGGAGATATACAATCTTCGGCTCGGGTTTCTTTTCTCACTGAAAAAACGGATATTGAATCAGTCGCAAACGCATGGAGCGTAAATGACTGGCTCATCTTTAATGCACACGTGGTGCATGACGCGCTTTTCCCGCATCTGGTGTGGACTGCTAAGGAAGAAGCTACAAAAAAGAGCGGTCTTTTTATCGATACGTTTGAATTACCGCCACCTGTTCGTGGGATGTTCAACATCCTCAAATACCCCGCAGTTGCACGCACATTCGGCGCTATCGGTTTTGGAAGTGTTGCCGCAAAACAAAATGTCGAGAATGTGTATGCAAGTGTCGGCGCAATAGGAGTTATTACTGTCCCGAGCCTTACTAAAGAAAACCTAGTTCAGGCAGGTAGAGCACTTGAGCACGTCTGGCTTAAGGCGGGCTCTCTAGGACTTTCGCTTCAGCCAATCATGGGTGCGTATTACCTTGCGCTCCGCGCCGAAGAAGACACAGCGCTTCAACTGACCTCGGAGCAGAAAACAAAACTTGCTGAAGCAAAAAAAGTATTGACAACAACACTCAAAAACGTGAGCGGAGTTCCCGCGGTGTTCTTTAGAATAGGTGAGAGCGACTCTCCATCCGCATTTTCTTCAAAAAAACCACCCCACATCATTTAGGCGAGTTATACTAGAACTCTAGTATGGAAATCAGTGAGATTCTGAAAACGCAGAATCTAGACATTTTTATTATCGGATTGGTAGCGGTCGCTATTGGTATTTTTGGTTTTATTGTATTTTTCAACAATCCCAAAAGCCTCACTAACCGCTCATTCCTGTTTGCTTCAATAACTGTCATTCTCTGGGGGGCGCTCAACCTCATAGTCTTTCGGTTAACAGATCCCACACTAATTATCTGGACCCTGCGTGCCGCAGTCTTTTTTGCCGTCTGGCACGCGTTCTCTGTGTTTCAGCTATTTTATGTATTCCCCAAGCCTGCAGTAGTGCTTCCGTCATGGTATCGATTTCTCCTCATTCCTTTTGTTGGACTGGTATCGCTTCTCACGCTGACCCCGCTCGTGTTTCAGGGCGTTGAAAATATAGTGGCAGGGCAAGTGGCAACGGTCACGAACGGCCCCGCAGTTCCTGTGTTCGGTATAACTGTCATTCTTCTACACCTTTCGGCACTTCTGATTATCTTTAAGAAACTCTTTGCCTCACGAGGTTCTACCCGCTCTGCATATACGTATATTGCAACTGGCACCCTGGTGACGTACACATTGATACTTATATTTAATTTTGTCTTTCCAGCAATTTTAAACAACCCAACCTTCGCGCCGTTTGCGGGCGTCTTTACCTTTCCGTTTATTTTCCTTACCGCATATGCAATTACTAAACACCACCTCTTGGATATTAAAATCCTTGCCACGCAATTCATCGTCGGCCTTTTGGCACTCACCAGCTTACTTGAAATCTTTTTTGCAGATGATTTTTCTCAAATTGTCTTCCGTTTAAGCATCTTTGTTCTCATCCTCGTCACTGGCGTTCTCTTAATACGCTCAGTCATGAAGGAAGTTGAGCAAAGAGAACAGATTCAGGAACTAGCAAAAAACCTTCAATTGGCAAATGAAAAGTTAAAAGAACTCGATAAGTTGAAGTCAGAATTTCTCTCAATTGCTTCCCACGACCTGCGCGCGCCATTGACCGTCATTCGAAACTACGTTTCCCTGGTTCTTGATGGCTCGTACGGCAAGATGCCAAAAGCCGCAGAAGAAGGCCTCCACCAAGTGTTTGAACGCGCCACAGACATGGCGAAATCAGTTGATACCTACCTCAACGTTTCTCGTATTGAACAGGGCAGAATGAAGTACGATTTTATCAATGTTGATCTCGCGCCGATACTCAAAAAAGCCGTAAAAGACTTTACGCCGAACGCCGAGAAGAAAGGCGTCCATATGACGTTTACTCTCAACCCCGAACTTGAGAACAAAAAAGCACGATTAGACGTGGCAAAAATTAACGAGGTATTTAATAATCTTTTGGATAACTCAATTAAATACACACCCAAAGGCACTATTTCTGTCGTTGCAGAAAAAGTGGGCTCTGTGGCTCGTATAACATTGAAAGACACAGGAATCGGCATGTCCAAGGAGACCATTGCAAAATTATTCCAACTTTTTTCTGCAGGGGAAAACTCTCTGAAGATAAACATAGCCTCAACAGGAGTCGGCCTCTACATCACCAAGGCACACGTACTAGCCCATAAAGGCAAAATATGGGCAGAATCGGACGGGGAAGGCAAGGGCTCACGTTTTATCCTTGAACTCCCGCTTTTAAACTAAAATCGGTATACTGTTTCAATGTCTAAGATAAAAAGCTTTTTTGAAGAGCTTAAAAGTTCATTCTTTGGGCCTTCTTTTTACGCCTCCACGCGCGACAAATCATTCGGTGCGAGTGTGGGTTTTTTGTTTCTCTCCACGCTCCTTGTATCAACCTCGGTTGTTATTGTTGGAGCAGCATTCACTATTTCATCGCTCCTCTCAATACAACCGAGTAGTTTTATTGAAGAAAATTTTCCCACTGAACTCAGCGTTAGCATAAAAGACGGTAAAGCAAGTACCAGCGCCCAGGAGCCATATATCATTCCTATACCTGAAGATGAAAGAGTAAAAAACAGTACATTTGAAAACTATCTTGTTATTGACACCCGCCCTGAAACTACCGTGCAGGCGCTCGAGGAGTATAAGGCGGTTGCAGTAGTAACAAAGGAATCACTGTATATAAATCAGGACGGCGGGGAAGGGCGTGTGATTGCGCTCTCTGAACTCGGCGAAGACGTCACGTTTGATAAACCGTTTCTTACATCGGCTGTACAAGGTTTGATGACGTTTTTGTGGGTTATAGTCCCGCTCCTCATTATCTTTGGTGCGCCACTATTCGCGTTCATCATGACAGGTTTTTATCTTTTCGTGTCGATTTTTGGTGCTGTGATACCGCTTCTTATTGCAAAGCTCCGCAAAATTCCTATGACATACGAGGGGGCATACAAAACCGCGCTCTATGCCACGGTGCCTATTATGTTCCTTACCTCCGCTTGGCTTTTCCTTGGCGTTGGCGCCTTCCCACCGTTTTTGGATATTCTTCTGTTTGCGTTTTTGTTGACGCTAAACCTTAAAGCCAAAAAAGAAAGCCGCCGAGATTCTCTTGACGGTACCCCGTCTTAGAGAATCCAAGTGTAGTGGTGTACTCACCAGCTACTCGCTTATCGCGAGCTAGGGGAGTCTTACACTCCAATTTTCCAGTGTGTGTATCCGTTTCGGTAATCCGTAACTGGATGTTCTGAGCGAGCTCTTTGCGCTATAGCGTTTCTACGTCTTCGATTATCTTCAGTTCTGTCGACTGGACGAATAAGCCCAGTTGCGAACTGGTAGCCAATTCGAAGCGAAGCCTCTCTACGTGAATTTTGTCTAGACATAATTTATTTCGCCTTAAAAATGCAGCGGAGGCACAAAGTCTGGCGGTCACGAGTCTTTACGAACTTCGTAACGCACGTTTTGCAAATCAAAATGGTCGAACGGGTAATGCGATGTACGTACACTCCAGGATTTGGACGAGTAGAAATAACCTTTTTAGCCATACAAATATAGGGAAAAACCCTATTTATATAATACACCCAAAAAAGCTATTTGTCAAATATTGTGGTCTAGTTAATTTCGATGTCGATATGACGAATCATCGGAAAAGCTTTTTTGATTTTCGCCTCTATGTCGTCTACTTTTTTACCGATAAGGCGAGGGATTCTGTCTGCAAAATACGCATTGAATTTCTTAAACTCCTCAAAGTCACCATCAATCTCATCATACTGGTCGCGCATCGTCTGCCCGCGATACGCCTCTTTTAGAAGCGACGCGCCGTTGAATTCCACTTCGCATTTTATGCGATACACACCAAACGCCAGCGCGCTTGATTTGAAATCAATCACTTTATCAATCGAAGGCTCTTTATTCAGAAGCTCAATAACTTCTTCTCTGATTTCCTCAGAAAGCGCACGCCCCAACAGGTATTCGCGATTCCTGATGATGAGAAAGACTGCCACAAACGCCAAGAGAACCGCAATAACAAGGCCTCCAAGCGCGTCCCATGCGGGGTTCCCTGTGTAGTAGGCAAGCCCAATACTGCCCGCTGCCACCATTACTCCCAGAACGGCAACCGAGTCTTCAAGTAAAACAGCAAGAGTAGCCGAATCAGCTTCTTGTAACCTCTCAGCCCACGACAAACCAGGGAAGTGGCGTTTGATTTCCTTCACGGCAACAACAAGCGTGTACGCCTCGACAACGAGAGCGATAAGCAGCACTCCAAAAACCAGCGGGCTGAAAACCACTTCTTCTGGATGGAGGAGTGCTTCGACGCTATGAACAAGCGTAATGCCTGCGCCAAGGAAGAAAATGCCACAGGCTGAAATCAGTGCCCAGAAAAACCTCTCGGTGCCATAGCCATACTCGTGCTTATCGTCAGCCTTTCTTAAAGATTGGTTCAATCCGACCAAAAGAAGTACTTGGTTCGTGGTGTCAGCGAGGCTGTGTATAGCTTCTGAGAACATCACGCTTGAACCCGAAACGGTTGCAGCAATGAATTTGAGGATGGTGACGAAGCCGTTGCCAGCTATCGCTACACCGACTGATACAAAACCTTGAGTTTTACGCAAAGACATTTCTCTTCCCAGTATACAAAAAAACTCCCGCTTGTGCGCGGGAGTTTTTTGGGACTACATTAGTCCTTCTGAAGTCTGAAGACAGGGCTTGCGACCTCCATGCGCATGCATTTGATGCACACGATTTGCGGTTCGCGGGTCTTGATGTACTTCACTTTGCATTCCTTGCAGACCAAAATAACGGACTGGGTAACTTTTGGTTTCCAACCGTTATATGAATTCTGCGTGCGGGCCACAGGCTTTAGTGCCTGACTCTTTTTGTTAAGCGCCATGAGAGTCAACGAAGGTAAGTGCTTTACCTTTCTTATCGTTTCTACCTGTTCTTCCGATGCGGTGTACGTAATCATCGTACGTTGCAGGAAGTTCGAAGTTAATCACGTGACTCACGTCAGGAATATCCAAACCGCGGGCAGCAACGTCTGTTGCCACGAGCACGTTTGAACGGCTGTCTTTAAAATTGCCGAGTGCGCGCTGGCGCTGTGAGTGGCTTTTGTTGCCGTGAATAGATTCAGCCTTGAAACCACGTTCAGTAAGAACCTTTGAAAGCTTCTCAACGCCGTGCTTCGTGCGACCGAAGATCAACACCTTGCTGAATTCCTCCTTGGCCAAAAGGTCATGAAGAACATCCACCTTGTTGTCGCCACGCTTCACGCGAACCACGTCCTGATCCACATTCGAAGATGTGTCGCGGGTTTTAACTGAGACACGAACAGGGTTATTCAAGAAGTCCCCAATCAATTTTTCAATATCACGGGAAAGGGTAGCTGAGAAGAACAAGGTGTGGCGCTCCGTTGGCATTTTGTCCATGATTTCGCGCATGTCATGCACAAAACCCATGTCCAACATGCGGTCTGCTTCATCCAACACAACGGTGTTGAATTCAGCAGGGTCCAGAACTCCGCGTTCAATCAAGTCCTTAATACGTCCAGGGGTTCCGATAACGAAGTTGTGCTCACGGCGCAAATCAGAAATCTGACGACCGATAGCCGCTCCGCCCACCACACACACCGAAAAGATGCGAAGGTGTTTCGCGAAACCTTTGAACTCATCCTGAATCTGAACCGCGAGCTCGCGAGTCGGAACCATGACAAGCACTTTTTCATCAATGTTCATTCCTACTTTGTTCAAGAGGGGAATAAGGAAAGCGCCTGTTTTACCAGTACCAGTGTTTGCAATACCTACAATGTCCTTGCCTTCAAGGATGTGCGGAATCGCAGAATCCTGAATCGGCGTAGGAACCAAATAACCTCTCTTGAGAACAGCGTCTTTCATGTTTTCATGAAGTGCGAAGTCCGCGAAGGTGTGTTTGTTCACATACACATCAGCAGGCGCCGTTTCCGTTGCCTTGTTGATGAAGCGTGCATGTTCAATGCGCTCGTCTACCGGTCCACGGCGGCGAGCATTGTTAAAACGTCCACCTCCAGTGTTACCACCGAAACGTGAACCCCCTCGTGCGCCGCCGCTTTTGAAGCGTGATGCGGAAGAACGGAAAGAAGGACGGCCTCCTTTGCCATAATAGTTTTTACCTATCATAATTTTTTAGTCGCTCACCCCACCATTTCATTAAAAAATGAATAGCAAAAAGAGCTTTTCTATAACCCTAGGCCCTAAATATAAAGAATCGGCCTGCCTCGTGAGTTTTTAGAAAAGCCTGGTTAGCAGAGGGCTGCTGTGGGGCTTTGGCGTTTCTAGGAAATACCTAAAAAAGAAAAACCAAGAGATTTAAGTTACTCAGGTAGAATACACGGAAATAGGGGATTTGTCAATCTACTCACCGTCTTTCTCTTCCGCGCCACCCTTATTCGCACGGATAATTTCTTTGATTTTATCCAAAATAGTTTCGTCCATTCCAAAAACTTTACTTGCGTTATTACCAATAGTGTCGATAAGAAGAGTCTCTAATTTAAGACTATTCTGATTATCGGAGAATCGATACGAAGTGTCATCTGACGTGAACATGGTGTACATCTGCACGACGCGTAATTTGTGATTGTATTCCTCAAACATTCTCTTTCTTTGAGAGATATTTCTTTGCCCGTACCAAGCAATCCAAATCAAAGGCAACGAAATAATTGTCTTTATATAAATTAACTCGAGTGCGGTTGGTACTGAGTTGGCTGTAGTCAATGTGTCCAGCACGACCTTTGCTGTGTCCTCGTAAAGGAATATGAAACAAATCGCGAGTAGCGGAGCCACGAAAAAGGCGTAGCTGAAAAAGAAATCAAGATTCCGCCACACGGTATTGTAAAAGAAAGTGAAGATGTGGGATAGAATCTTGCCTTCGTATTTCCTGAGCGGAACACGTGAGTACTCTGTTTTCGCCTGTTCATATGCATTTGCGAGTGTCGCAAGTGTCGTACTAGACAAGAGTCCAGTCAACTCATTTCTTGTTGTTTGAATCTCTGGCTTGATTTCCGAATCAAGTTGACTGCGGTATTTTTCTATATCTTCTGTAGCAGTCTCTGCTTTCAATGCAAGAGGATTTTCTGCACTGAACAACGCTCCATGAGCTCTCTCTATTTCTGAATATTGCGCAGTTACATTGGGATATTTTTCATTTATCTCCTGAATTTTTTGAAGTGCGCCATCAAGTAATTGGCGAAGTTGAGACTTCGAGAGACTCTTGAGATCAATTCCGTGGGCAGGATTTGTTTCGTCCATAATTCTCTTCATTTTCTGCTATTATTGGGGCATGTCAAATGGCAAAAAAAGGCTTCTGACCGGGCTACAGCCCTCGGGGCAGCTGCATATCGGGAACTATTTCGGGGCTCTGAAGCCTTTTATAGACCGTCACAGCGAATTTGAGAGCATGCTGATGGTGGCCGATTACCACGCCCTGACGAGCCTCAAGAACCCTGCGGAGCTGAAGAAGAACACTTTGGACGTCGTTTTGGATTACCTAGGCGCGGGCCTCGACCCGAAAGAAGCGGTTATCTTCCGCCAATCGGAAGTTTCTCAACACACAGAACTTGCATGGATTTTTGAATGTTTGGTTACCGTTCCTTTCTTGCAGCAGGCGCATTCATATAAAGACAAAGTGGCGAAAGGCATGGAGGCAAACGCAGGGCTTTTCAACTACCCGATGCTGATGGCCGCAGACATTCTTCTTTACGACACTGATTTAGTACCCGTCGGCAAAGACCAAGCTCAGCACATTGAATACGCGCGCGAAGCGGCATCGAAATTCAACAACGCATTCGGAGAAACATTCAAAGACCCAAAAGGAATTTTCCTTGAAGAGGTCGCCACCGTTCCGGGAACCGACGGCCAAAAAATGAGCAAGAGTTACGGCAACACCATTCCGCTTTTCGGCACGAAAGACGAAATATCAAAAGCCGTGATGAGAATCGTTACGGATTCATCGGGTGAACGCCCCGCAAATGTATATTCCATCCACCGCCTTCTGAAATCGGAAGCCGAACTCGCACCACTGTATGAAGAAAAGAAAGGGAAGTACAAAGACCTGAAAGAAGCGCTCATTGAAGATTTAGAATCATTTATCGCTCCCATGCGCGAACGCCGTGAGCGTTATGCATCAGATAGGCCTGCGGTAGACGCAATCCTGAAAGAAGGTAACGAAAAAGCTCGCTCGCAGGCCGAAGCCAAAATGAAAGTAGTGCGCGAGAAAATCGGCCTAACTATATAACCCGCTATAATCTTTCTTAGATTTATTTTTGGATTTATTTTTAGGTCTATTTTCAGAATCCCCACCTCCACCTCTTAGATGGTTCTTATACACTCAATAACTGATATGATATATCATATCAGTTAGTAGCTGTATGTATATTGGTTCATATTATGTATATTCACTTTTTATGAAAGTAAAACTGAAAGATTTAGGAGAGAAGGAGCGAATGGTGCTTCTCGACAGTTTGTACACGGCTGCCGCTTCGGTGCAGGGGAAAGGCGCGGTCAAGAACTTCCTGCGCGACCTGCTTACAGAAAGCGAGCGCGTGATGCTCGGACGCAGAATTATCATTGCCCGCCTTTTGATTCAGGGCGAGAAAACGCGCGAGATAAGCAAAAGATTGGGTGTAGGTTTTGACACCATTGCGCGCGTACAGAAGTGGCTATCAGACCAAATGCCAGGATATGAAAACGCTATTCAAGGCTTGGAGAAAGAATTTGCTTCACGCAAAGACCCTTTGAGTGCAAAAAACCTATACAAAGGATTAAAGAAAAAATATCCTCTCCATTTCCTCCTTTTCCCCTAAAGAAGTCAGGGGTCAAGCTTCGTGAATAACTGATATGATATATCATATCAGTTATTCATAGAGTTTTACTCATATATATTTATTGAGTTAGTCATGTAGCGCTACCAGGAATCTGTAGAGGAATGTAGAGGAAGAAGAAATGTATTCGTGATAAAGTATTTTTTATGACTAGAACCCTCATAGGAGACCTGAAAAACCACATTGACGAGTCGGTGACTATTAAAGGCTGGGTAGACGTAGTCCGCCATCAGTCAAAAATGTCATTCCTGAACCTTCGCGACAGAAGCGGGAAGATTCAGTGTGTTGCGATGCAGGACGTACAGGTGGAGGGCGCGTTTGAACTCAAAGAAATACGCCCTGAATGGGTGGTGGCATTTACAGGCACCGTGGTAAAACGCCCAGAGAAAAACGTAAACCCGAACATGCAGAACGGAGACATTGAGATGCAAATTTCAAAAATCACTCTCATTTCAAAATCTGAAACTCCGCCGTTTGATATCTCGGCTGATACATCAGGAATCGACGAAGACGCTCGCCTCAAGTACCGCTACCTCGACCTCCGCTCGGAAAGAATGCAAAAAAACATCCGCACGCGTTCTGCCTTTATCCAGAACGCACGTGAATTTCTTTTCAAAGAGGGTTTCGTCGAAATTGAAACTCCACTTCTTACTGAATCTACTCCCGAAGGCTCTCGCGACTTCGTAGTGCCGTCACGCCTGAACCCAGGAAAGTTTTACGCACTTCCACAATCGCCCCAGCAGTACAAACAACTCTTGATGGTCGGCGGCATGGAACGCTACTTCCAGATTGCTCGCGCTATCCGCGACGAAGACCTTCGTGCAGACCGTGGCTTTGAACACACGCAGATAGACTTGGAAATGTCGTTCGTTGAAATGGAGGACGTCATGAGCACCGTGGAAGCGATGATAACGCAATCCGTAGAAAAGCTCGGCTACAAGATAAAAGAAAAGCCCTTCCCAAGAATCAGTTACAAGGACGCTATGGCAAAATACGGCGCAGACAAATTCGACATGCGAACAGAGGAAGACAAAGCAAACGGCGTTCTTGCGTTTGCATGGGTCGTGAATTTCCCATTCTTCGAGAAAACAGACCCTTCGACAAACTCAGGGCAGGCGAAGGGGGAGTGGACGTTTACGCACAACCCGTTCTCCATGCCGATTCCTGAACATGTGGAATCTTTGCTGAAAGGGGAGAACATCGGCGACATTTTGACCACGCAGTACGACTTGGTCTGCAACGGCTTTGAAACTGGTGGCGGTTCTATCCGCGCGCATGACCCTGAAATTCTGAAAGCCACATACCGAGTAATGGGCAACACCGATGATGAGACGCAAGAAAAAGTGGGGCACATGCTCGAGGCATTCAAATACGGCGCTCCTCCGCACGGTGGTATTGCTATCGGAGTGGAAAGAATTGCAATGACTTTGGCAAACGAAACTCAACTTCGTGAAGTACAGGCGTTTCCGATGACACGAGGTGGCCAGACATCCGTAATGAAAGCTCCAAAGGAACTCACAAAAAAACAGCTCAATGAGCTGGGGTTGGAACTCAAGAAAAAACAGTAACGCGCTTAATCAGCGCGCGATTCAACGTGATGAATTTTTGACCACGGAATGGGTAAATCAGCGCCTTCTTCCGTTGTGATATGCAGGTTCTGTGCATCTTTATATTCACCGATAGTGCCTGGGTGAATTTCTCTGCCAAGGTAGATCTCTTTTAATACAAGCCACACGCGGCTACCACGGTCCAAATTCTGTCGCGCCATAGAGGCTAAAACTTCTCCTTGTGGGTTAAGGGCGGGCGTAGCGCCTACCTTTGCTTCTGCCATATCTTCGCATTATAGGCAGAGACGCCCAGGACACAAGGACCGATTACAAAATTTCTTCGTGGGGTTTTATGACGTCAATTGAGGCGATTTCTTCGTGCGTAAAGGTGTGCTCACGGTTTAACTGCACTACGTCTGCTGTACCCGTTAAAACACCGACCATTGCTTCTCTGCCGTCTTTGAAATGTATTCGTACCTCTGAATACATCGTGGCATTTTGGGGCCATCGAAAACCTGCCCGCCGTCGCAGTTCGCGTCTATCCATAATTCAAATTAAAAAGTCTCAATCGCGCGAACCAAGAGGCGAATGGGTGCTCCCGTATTGCCTTTGGCCAAATTATCTTCAGGAATTGATTCCATGCGAGGCGCAATATCCAAATGTGCCCATCGTGGAAATTTTTCTGCAAAAAACGAAAGGAACGTTCCTCCCAAAATCACACCGCCACCACCTTTGTCGCCTGGCTGAATGTTTGCATAATCAGCACTTATTCCTTTCATGTCTGCTTTGAATTCATCCCACAAAGGAAACGGCCACACGTAATCACCTGAGCGTTCACCCAAATCCCTAAGTGTGTCTTCCACCTTTCTATCGTTCGTCATCAACGCCGAAGCGCGTTTTCCAAGCGCTACGAGCGCTGCGCCTGTGAGCGTCGCTACGTCAATCACCAGGCGAGGGGAGTAGCGCTCTGCATACGTAAACGCATCACCAAGAACCAATCGTCCTTCAGCATCAGTATTCAAAATCTCAACAGTTTTCCCGTTCATCGCGGTCACAATGTCGCCTGGAAGTGTGGCTGAACCTGAAATTGCATTTTCAACTGCAGGCACAAGTGCTACCACATTTCTCTTGATGCCAAGCTTTGCGGCAATCGCAATTGAAGCAATCACTGCTGAACCACCCGACATATCTTGATTCATTCCCACCATTGAGTTTGATGGTTTCAAATTCACACCACCTGTATCGAATGTAATTCCTTTGCCAACGAGCACAATCGGATCTTCTTTACCTTTTCCTGCACCCCAGTATTCCGCAATGATGAACTTACACGGTTCCGCAGAACCTTTATCAACCGCGAGCATCATGCCCATTTTCAATTTCTTTATCTGCGCAGTGTCCAAGACAGTCACCATCGCTTTGGTGCCTTTCAACTGTTTGATAGCAGCGTTTGCAAGAACAGTGGGCGTCATGTCGCCACCAGGAGTGTTGGCAAGATCGCGTGCATAATTAATTTCCTCGGCAATCACCAAGCCGTCCTTAAACCCGCGTTTTGCGTCCTCCGTAGCGTCAGTGACGTAGATTGTTTCCACTTTGGCAAAGCCTTCTTTCGGTGGAGTTTTGTATTTGGTGAACTCGTAGTTCGCCATTTCAAACGCTTCTGCCAAAAGCCTGCCCAAACGATAATCGTCAATCTCTGCCTTTCTGAACTGAAAGTCTTTGAAAGAAACAGAAAGTACTTTCAATTTGTAGTCCTTCGCTAAACGGACTGCTTTTCGGGCGAGGGGAATGAGCTTGCGACGCGTTACGTCATCAGCTTTACCGACAGCTATCTTGATAATCGCGGTGCCTTTTTGGTCTTCAACGATTTTTGTCTGATCTCCTGCGATGAGGTCTACCTGAGTCGCGTTCTTGGGGGCGGTGAATTCTATTTTCATGCGATCATTTTACCGCATCACCGTGCGATTCAAAAATGTGCTATACGAAGTATTGAACATTTTACTTAGTGTTTAGGGCACCCTCCGCACCCGCAGTTATGGCTTCCTTGGCGCCTCTGCTTACAGTCGCAAAAACCGCGACTGCATACATGCCCGCAGCGCATACAGGCTCGCGCGCTTCTGTCGCCACGTCCTCTTTTTTCTAATATTCCGTCCATGTTTTTGTATTAATTAGTTAACAAGTTTTAGGAAAACAGTTGTGACACCACCCGTATCCTGGGGGATTGTGAACACAGTCAGTTAACGCTCTTTCGGTAGGCTCAAAACGTCGTGCTGGTCGTTTGCCATCTGGGTGGGGTATATAGCGTGCATTTGGGGTCAGCCATAGGGATAACCCACGCATACTTTCAGGCTTTTTCATTGATTGCATAGAGAAATTTTTTGTCTGTTAAATGTTCGACCTAAGCGACAAAAAAATCCAGCCCTCTTTTTGAGAGGGCTGGATTGTGTTTGAGGCTTTATATTTCTGTCTGCCTACACATCACAAACCCCCTCGGTGGAGAGGATGACGATAAGACCAAGGACGAATCCTTTGGACGTCTGTGATGCCGTGTGTGCGGACATACAATCAAAATACATTGTACAAAAAACTTGTCAATGCAAAAAAACAGATTCTATTTTCTGCGAGCGGTTTTACCTTCAGTGTCCAACAAATCAGGTACACTCAATACAAGCTCACGCGCTGTCTTAGTGAAGCGACTAATGATTCTTTTGTGACCAGTATGGGTAGGTTCTCCTGGTACGTATGGTTCCACTTCTGCTTTTGTTGCCGACTGCACAACCTTCCCCAACAAAAGAGCTACTTGTAATCTTTCACGAGCCTGAGAGAGCTTTTCCAATGGAGTCGACATAGTGAATGGAAAGTACACCCAGAAAACCAACACGTCAAGTATCGGCGTACCATGCTGAATTTACGGTATAGTTACAGGAAATGAATACCGCTTTTTCGGTAAAAGTACGGGATTTTGAGGGCCCGCTGGACCTCTTGTTGAGCCTCATTGAGGAGCGGAAAATGCTCATCAACGACGTTTCTATCACTTCCGTGGCCGACGATTTTTTGAAGTTCATTCAGACCCAGGGTACGTTCCCGTTGGGACAGGCAGCGAATTTCGTCTACGTATCCGCTACACTCCTTCTTCTTAAGTCTCGCTCACTCCTTCCCGTGTTGACCCTCTCGGACGAGGAGGAAGGGGACGTGAAAGATTTAGAATTCAGATTGGCCGTATATCAAATCGTCAGGGCTGCGGCAAAACTGTTCCCGAATGGAACCGCGCGTATGTTTTTCGGTTCAGGCGCGAAGATTGAAGACCCTGTGTTCATGCCATCAAAAGATCTTTCCTTGAATTCAATTCAAGATGCAGTGAATCGCGTGTTGGCAAATGCGCCCAAAGAAACAAAACTCGCAGAAGTAAATGTGAAATCTGTTATGTCGCTTGAAGACATGATTGATCGTTTGTCGGAGCGCATACAAAAAGCAATACATATGAGTTTTAGTACCTTTGCTGGCTCAGCGTCTGATAAGCGCGAAGTAGTGGTTAGTTTTCTTGCTATGCTTGAGCTCGTGAAGCGCGGAATGCTTCTTGTGGAGCAGGAGCGGGATTTTGCGGATATCCGCATGAACTACGCTGGCAGTGTGGGCGCGCCTCGCTACGATTAATCTATGCCAAAAGAACCTCTCGAAAATCAAATTGAAGCAATACTCTTTTATAAAGGAGGTGCTGTTTCTGTAAAAGAACTCGCATCAGCGCTTTCAGTTTCGGAAGAAGAAGTATTAACGTATGCAGAATCACTCTCCGCATCGCTAGAAGGAAGGGGAGTACGCGTTGTTCGAGACGGGAACACCTTCGCCCTTGCGACAGCGCCTTCCGCGCACGAACTTATTGAAAAAATGCGCCGCGAAGAGCTCGATGGGCCGTTAGGGAAAGCGGGACTAGAAACGCTTTCAGTTATTATTTTCCGCGGGCCACTGTCCCGTGCGGATATTGAATACGTGCGCGGTGTAAACTGTTCTTCCATTTTGCGTTCGCTCTTGATTCGCGGTCTTATTGAACGAACAGAAAACCCTACCGACAAAAGAAGTTTCCTCTACCAGACAACAGCGGAATTGCCTGCATACTTTGGCATCGGAAAAATTTCTGAACTTCCGCAGTTTGCGGAAACTCGCGCACAGATAGAGGCGATATTTACAGAACGTGATCAACAGGCATCAGCGCTTGCTAAAAAGGAAGCCATGAGCGAAGCTTCAGATACTGAAACTATATGAACATAGACGATATCGCACGCCTGAATCTTATCCTCGCGGGAGTCGTATTTATTTTTGCGAATATCGTTTTTGTTGCGTGGCCACAGCCAACCACATCAGCGTATTCAGCGCTTGCGTCTCCGTACTGCTTAGATAGAAGCCTTTCAGTAGATATGCAGGCAAACGCGGGGTATGCGAAGGACCTCACGACTGGCGAAGTTATCTATCAGAAAAATGCCACAGCCCAGCTTCCACTCGCGTCGTTGACGAAATTGATGACCGTCTATACGGCACTCCAAACGCTTGGGCTAGAAGATGAGGTCAAAATTTCAGCGGATGCAATGCGCCCAGAAGGGAACGGCCTTGCACAAGGTGAAGTGTGGACCGCAGGTGAACTAGCGGACTACACATTACTTTCATCAGTGAACGACGGCGCCCGCGCGCTTCTTCTTGCATCAATCGAAAAGAATGGGGGTACCTATGAAACATTTATCGATGCAATGAATACAAACGCTCGATCAATGGGTCTTGCGCAAACCTATTTTGCGAACGAAACGGGGCTCGATATTTCAGAAACTGTCGGCGCATCCTACGGTTCTGCAGAAGACATTACACTTCTGTTTGAATACCTCTACCGCAATAATCCTCGTCTTTTGGAAGCCACCACGAAAAGCGAAAAAACTTTTGACCCGCTTTCGGGCACTGCACACCTAGGAAAAAATACTTCTTCTCTTATAGCCACACTCCCTGGGGCTCTCGGCTCGAAAACGGGGTTTACAGACATCGCGGGTGGCAATTTAGGCATTGTATTTGAGGCACTTCCAGGAAGGCCTGTTGTCGCAGTCGTTCTTGGTTCGACGCGGGAAGGGCGTGACGAAGATATGAAAATGCTCGCGGAAGGAGTGAAAAAGTGGATGACCAGAATGCTAGTATGTCAGGATGATTCTTGACCTGTTGAAAGTTTTTATCCCCGCTGTTGCCACTTTTTGGATAGGAATTGCGCTTGCGCCAATTCTCACGCACTACCTCTACAAGTACAAAATCTGGAAGAAAAAGCCAGGAAAAACCGCGTTTGACGGTACTGCTGCTGTTGTCTTTGGAAAACTGCGCGAAGAAACGGAAACAAAAACACCGCGCATGGGCGGAATTCTGATTTGGGCATCCGTGGCATTCACCACGTTCGGCCTCTGGCTCCTTGCACAATTTGCTCCGAGTGATGTAACTGCAAAGCTGGACTTCCTGACACGCGACCAAACATGGATCCCACTCACCACACTTCTTCTTGGCGCCATCGTCGGACTTATTAACGACATTCTGGACGTTACCGACCCACGCGGAGAAAAAGGAATTCCATTGTCCACACGTCTGACGTTTGTTGCTACACTTTCACTTTTTATTGGTTGGTGGTTTTACGAAAAGCTCGACGTCACTTCAATTTCAAATCCATTCGGTCCCAACCTTGAAATAGGGTGGCTCATCATTCCGCTCTTCATGGCAGTTTCTCTGTTTCTCTACGCCTCGGGTGTGATTGACGGCATTGACGGACTTTCGGGCGGAGTATTTTCCAGCATCTTTTTTGCGTATGCGTTTATCGCATTTAGTTTAGGACAAATAAATCTTGCAGCATTCTGCGCAGCACTCGTAGGCGGTATCCTTGCGTTCTTGTGGTTCAACGTTCCTCCCGCACGCTTCTGGATGACCGAAACAGGCTCGATGGGCCTCACGCTCACTATTGCCGTCGTTGCGTTCATGACAGACACATTAGGAGAAGGGAAGGGGCTGACCGCACTCCCCATCATTGCATTTCTTTTAGTTGCAACAGTTTTCTCAAACATCATTCAAGTTCTTTCAAAAAAATTCAGAAACGGCAAAAAGGTTTTCAAGATTGCCCCTCTGCATCACCACTTTGAAGCAATCGGCTGGCCTGGATACAAAGTCACGATGCGCTACTGGATTCTTTCGATTATTTTTTCTATTCTCGGTGTTTCTGTCGCGCTCATTCCCTAAGAGATCATGACTAAGGGGCGCGGACATTCGGACCGTATACTTTTTTCTACCATCATTCTCCTTATCGTAGGAGGATTTTTAATTTTTCTCTCCGCCTCGCTTGGTCTCTTGGCTGGAAGCGGTCCTGAATTCGGGAACGTTGCAAGAAACCAGCTGGTCTTGGGCTTAGGTGGCGGTACCGTAGTCTTTCTTATATGCCTTGCGATTCACTATCGGTTTTGGCGAGGTGTTTCTCTGTACCTATTTTTAAGTTCTCTCGCGCTTTGCTTTTTAGTATTCACACCTCTCGGACTTGAATTGAACGGCGCCAGACGCTGGATTGACCTCGGAATCTTTACGGTGCAACCTGCGGAATTTTTGAAAATTGGCTATCTGCTGTATTTGGCTACATGGCTTTCAGGTGCAAAGTCAAAAATAGGGGAGATGCGGTACGGACTTTTGCCATTTCTCGTCATCACAGGAATCGTGGGGGCAACGCTTCTGCTTCAGCCAGACACCGACACGTTTATGATTATCGCGCTCTCGGGACTTGCAATGTTTGCAGCCTCTGGAGCAAAAGTACGTGACCTCGCTATTATTGTTCTCTTGGGCGTGATTGCGGGCATTATCGTGATCACTTTTCGTCCGTATGTTGCAGATCGAATTACGAGTTTCTTAAACCCTGGGCTCGACCCGCAAGGAACGGGATACCAAATTCAGCAATCGCTTATGGCGGTCGGCGCGGGAGAAATTTTTGGGAGAGGCTTTGGACAAAGTGTGCAAAAATTTGGAAAACTTCCTGAACCCACATCCGATTCAATCTTTTCTGTGTTCGCTGAAGAAGCAGGATTTGTAGGTGCTTCTGCGTTAGTTATTGCGTACCTAGTGTTTGCGCTACGCGGTTTTTGGATTGCTGCCCGCGCTCCCGATGTTTTCGGTGGTCTTTTGGCGCTTGGCATTGTGGTTCTGATTGTTTCTGAATCGTATCTGAATATAGCCGCGATGCTTGGCGTATTTCCGCTCTCAGGACTTCCTCTCGTGTTCGTCTCGCATGGGGGGAGTGCGCTTTTGGCATCAATGGGAGCAGCGGGCATACTGCTCTCAGTTTCTCGAAGCGTGCATACATAACAGAGCCACAACCCCAGGAAAGTGCTAAAATGCCCTGAAAAGCAATGAAAATCGTATTTACTGGAGGAGGAACTGGAGGACACTTTTACCCGATCATAGCGGTTGCTGAAGCACTGCACGACATAGAAAAAGAGAGGAAGCTTTTGGAGCCTGAACTCTACTATTTCGGCCCGAACGCCTTTGACGAACGTGCGCTCTACGAAAACGGTATTACGTTCGTGCAGACACCTGCAGGCAAAATGCGTCGATATTTCTCGCTCATGAATTTCTTTGACATCTTCACAACCGCGTGGGGAATTTTAGATACCGTATTCAAGCTCTACGCTATTTTCCCGAGTGTGGTTTTCTCAAAAGGCGGTTACGGCTCAGTGCCGACCGTTATTGCTGCACGCATTCTAAACATCCCAATAATCGCTCACGACTCGGATGCGATTCCTGGGCGTTCGACATTAATGGCAGCGCCATTTGCAAAACGTATTGCTATTTCATACGACGAAGCACTTCAGTATTTTCCTGAAAAAGTGCGTGGCAAAATTGCACTCACAGGAAACCCCATCAGGAGAGATTTAATGAACCCTGCGCGCGATGGTTCGCATGAATTTCTCGAACTCGAAAACAATGTGCCTGTTCTTTTGATTCTCGGAGGTTCCTTGGGCGCTGAAGTGTTGAATAATACCGTTCTTGAAGCTTTACCTGACTTGGTACAGCGCTATCAAGTGATTCACCAAACAGGGCAAGCGCATTTTGAATCCGTTTCTTCAACCGCACGCGTTATTCTTGAAAAAAACGAACGCAGATACCACTACAAGCCCTACGGATACCTCACCCCTTTGGCTATGAAAATGGCGGCGGGTGCTGCTGATTTGGTTATCGCCCGCGCTGGCTCGGGCTCGATTGCGGAAATCAGCGCGTGGGGCAAAGCGTCGATTTTAGTGCCCATTCCTGAGGACGTATCTCGCGACCAACGCTCAAACGCATTTGCATTTGCGCGAACGGGTGCCACAGTGGTTCTCGAGCAGGGGAATTTGACCCCACACGTCATGCTTTCAGAAATAGATCGCTTGTTCACCAACCCGAAAGCTCGAAATGATTTGGCTGAAGCGGCAAAGAAATTTGCGAAGAAAGATGCAGCAAAAATGCTTGCAAACGCACTCGTAGACACTTCTTTGCAACACGAACAGTAACATTGCTTTTTTAGCAATGCCGTGTTATAATGTTTTAATGATTATCAACCTTGAAAAAGGTTTACGGAATAATGCGGATTCGGCGGAAAAAACATTCAAACGCGTCATAAACGGCGAAAGAGCTCCTTGGGATTGGACGGTTGTCGGGTGGAGACAGGGTCGATTACTGGAAGCAATTCATATTGCAAATAGGAAGCGCGAAAAAGGGAAACTCTCTCCCCAAGAAGCGGCAGCAGCAGATAAAGCACGGCGAGTGAAGGACGACTATATGGAATATGCAGAATACGGCGATTTGTATGTGCGAGTTTCAGACAAGATATACCCACAATTCTTTTTCACAGGTTTTTTACTTTCTCTTGCCTATGTTACTGCGGGTTCACCTGAAGGAACAATATATGCCCTGAAACGACCAAGAAAACTCTCAGTTCCGCAATTCCAGGATTAAAGCGAAGGTTGTACACTGTAGCGAATGAAAGTCGTTACGCGTTTTGCACCGTCTCCGACGGGATTCATGCACATCGGTGGAATCAGAACCGCCCTTTTTGCGTGGCTTATTGCACGTAAAACAAACGGTACATTTATTTTGCGCATCGAAGACACCGACAAAGCGCGCGAAGTGGCGGGCTCGCTTGAACATATTCAGGAATCCTTGCAGTGGCTTGGCCTTGATTGGGATTACGGCCCTGACAAGAAAAACCCTTTTGGTTCGGCTATTCAATCTCAGCGTTTGGATACCTATGTGAAGGCTGCGCATGAACTGATTGCAAAAGGTCACGCGTACCCCGATCCCTACACAGAAGCAGAAGTTGAAGCGTTTCGAAAAAAAGCAGAGGAAGAAAGACGCCCGTTTTTGTATAGAAATCACCGTCCAGAAAAAATTGAAACGTGGGATGGGAAAAAACCACTTCGCTTTCGTGTACCAGAAATCAAGAGATACAAGTGGAATGATGCGGTTCGCGGAGAACTTGAGGCTGGAGAAGAGGCACTCGACGATTTTATTCTTATTAAGGGTGATGGATATCCAACCTACAACTTCGCACACATCATTGACGACTTGCACATGGGCGTGACCCACGTGTTTCGGGCTGATGAATTTATTGCGTCTACGCCAAAATTTCTCTCGCTCTATGATGCGTTAGGTATTCCATATCCAGTGTTTGTCACACTTCCACCGATTTTGGGTGCGGACGGGAAAAAGAAACTCGGCAAGCGTGATGGCGCAAAAGACATTCTTGAGTACCGAACTGAAGGATACCTACCTGCAGGAATTGTAAATTTCTTAGCGCTTATTGGCTGGAATCCTGGGGGTGAGAAAGAAATATTTTCACAAGAAGAGCTGGTGCAAGTATTTTCTATTGATCAAATTCAAACCCACGGCGGGATTTTGAATGAAGAGAAGCTAAAATGGTTTAACCGCGAACACATTTTAAAACTTCCTGAAACTGAATTTATACAGTACGCAAAAAAGTTTCTGTCTTCCGACACATGCGCAGCGCTTGAAACAAAAGGAGTGCTTGAAAAATTGGTGCCGATAATGCACGAGCGCATTCAGGTGTTTAAAGATCTGACAGAGATGGATTCTGCTGGAGAATGGTTGTACTTTGCCGAAACACCAAACGTAGAGGTGGTAAAACTCATTCCAAAAAACGCCGATGCTACAGGTACCGCTTCTCGCCTTACAGAAGCTCTCACACGCCTGCAGGCAGTTCAAGAGGGAAGTTGGACAGCCGAGACGGTCAAAAACGCTGTATGGGAGTACGCAGAGGCTGAAGGGAGGGGAAATGTGCTGTGGCCATTGCGCTTTGCCCTCTCTGGTAAGGAAAAGTCTCCTGATCCGTTTACTATTGCAGGTATTATAGGGAAAGATGAAACTGAAAAGCGCATCAACCGTGCTATCGATTCGCTTTCATAGGATTGCGCCTCTTTGTATAGTTGCACTCCTCGTTCTGGGTGCACTTTTTACATTACCTACAAATACTCTAGCCGAAACAGCTGAAGAAATAGCAGCAAGGATTGCCACTCAAAACGCAAAAATAGCTCAGCTTGAAAAAGAAATTGCCGAATATGAGCGCCAGTTGGTGGTTATCGGCTCGGCAAAATCAACATTAGAGAGCGAGGTGAAGCGCATTGACGTTTCTCGCAAAAAAATCGGTACGGATATTTCTGTTACTGAAAACAGGATTACGGAAGCAAGCCTCGAGATTAAAGAACTTGGTGGTGAAATCAGTCAAAAAGAAAAAAGTATCAACGCTGGGAAGGAAGCGGTTAATCTTGCATTTCAAAATATTTATAAAATTGGCGAAACAACACTTGTTGAACACTTGCTGACGGCAAACGGTTTAGAGAACGCGTGGACTACTGCAGACCGCGAGCGAATCGTACAAGAAAAACTTCGCGCGCAGATTGATAACCTTCTTGATACGAAACAAGAACTCACGCTCGATTTAACCGAAACCCAAAAGAAACAAAATCAACTGAAAAACCTTAAACGCGAACTGGCGAATCAAAAATTAGTATTGGATCAAAACCGCAAAGAACAGGCAAACCTTCTAGCAGATACAAAAAACAAAGAATCAGAGTTCCAAACTCTTCTTGCCGAAAAACAGGCTGCGAAACTGGAGTTTGAAAAACAGTTAGGTGATTACGAAGCTGCGCTTCAATTTAACCTTGACCCTACATCAATTCCGAAAGCGGGGAGTGGCGTGTTGAGTTTCCCTGTCGACTCTGCGTTTATGGCGAAGTGCAAAGACCGCTACAGTACGTTTAAAAACAACTACTGCATTACTCAGTATTATGGCAACACTTCGTTCGCACAATCAGGCGCATATAACGGAAAAGACCACAACGGCATCGATTTCGGCACTCCAACGGGCACTAAAATAGTTTCTGCCCTCCCTGGTGAAGTAACTGCGACAGGGAACACAGACGCGTATAAAGGCTGCTATTCGTACGGTAAATGGGTTCTGGTAAAGCATACAAACGGCCTCTCCACGCTCTACGCCCACCTTTCGGTAATTAGCGTTACAAAGGGGGAGGCAGTATCACGCGGAGGTTTAATCGGCTATTCAGGTAAAACAGGCTACGCTACGGGCCCGCACCTGCACTTTACGCTCTATGTATCGGATGCGGTTAAAGTTGTGCGTTACGGCGACGTGAAAGCAAAAACAAATTGCGCAAACGCCACAATTCCTGTGGCGCCAACGGATGCGTACCTTGATCCGTTGAAATATCTCTAGAATACGGCTCTACTATTGACTTATTTTAAGTCCGTGTTAATCTAACCTATATGGCTACAGAAAAAATTGCATTGACGCCTGATGTTGTTGTGAAAATTGTTGCTGAAGCTCGTGAGCTTGGCGGTGTAGACACTGCACATGCCGCAACACTTATTCTCAGTGACATTCTTAATCAGAATGCGCAACTTGGCACAACGCTTGTATCGCATTCGTTTGATGCATTCGCAGACGCCGTAGGCAGAAACGCGGATTAATTAAAACAAGAGTACCTGTATAAAAACCTCGGAGACGAGGTTTTTTGATATCCTATGCGTATATGAAATACGTACACACAGTAGCGTTCGTTTTAGTCGTTATAGGAGCCCTGAATTGGGGCTTACTTGCAGTAACAGGCTGGGAGCTGGGTAATCTGTTTGGCGGTATGGACGCCTCAATGTCTAAAATTATGTACGTACTCGTAGCATTATCAGCGGTGTATCTGTTGCTCGAACATAAAAAGACCTGTAGGTTGTGCGTGACGGAGGAAAAGAAAGCGTGAGTTCACAATCGCGAACTCTGAATTGAGCGCGCAGGCACGGGATCGACAAAGAGAGCGTGTAAAAGCATCCGCCCACCTTTGGGGAAGAAAATAACCTTGCCGAACTTGTTGGTAGTGAAGAAAATAGCACCTAAACGCCCTATGTGTGCGTTTCTGATGCCACGCACACGCGTAACGGCCGACACGCGACGCGCAATGATGCCTGTTTGATTAGACAGTCCCTCAAGCTCCTCGCGCATTTTATCGAGTAGACGGGGAGTGGCGGGACCTACTTCTGAAAGTCTGGTGTTTACCATGCTCAGTATATTAGACCATTGTTTTAAATTTATGCAATATATGGGTGTGGACAAAAGAAAATAACATCCTCTGACGTACAAAAAACCACGAAATTCTTTGACAAGAACTGCAATAAGAAATACAGTTGCAAGCCATGACAAAAGAAAAACTTCTAGCGATAACATTTCCAGGAAAATTGCGAGACGGAACTCCAGTAAAGGTTTGGTACATAAATGGATGCCTACAGGTAGACTACGACGGCGAATTGAACGGAGAGCCTGTATTTGATCTAACTGGTACAGAATTTCCAGACTTTATCTCACAAAACAAAAGGAATCAGACTCCACGTCAGGCATTTTGGGCAAGCGTACGCGTAATCAACCGCGAGAACATTCCAGGAACATCAATAGGTCTACGAGGAGTCTAGAAAGACGAGGTAGATGCAGGGGGCGAAAAGCCCCTGTATCCTTGCCTATATTACTTCGCAAAAGATATATTGTGCGAAGTATCTTCGTAGGGAGACAGGGACCTGAAAGCCCTTCTCCCTACTTATTAATGACACACTCTTGAAACACTCACCCAATCGGGGGTGAGAAAATCAAACGAACGTACAGTATTTTTGGTGCTACTTTTGGAAAGCCCACGCGTTTTTTTGGAGGCCCCACACGAAACTTAGAACCGGGGGGGTTATGGTCCACCTATTTACGTTTATGCCACCATTGCATATCCCCTCTTCAGTTCCCCGCATAACTTGCGGTACTTGATGAAGGGCGTAGAGTTAATAAGTGACTCCTAAATCAGAAGATCGAATATACCCGATTAGCATTGAGCCAGGGATTCTTGAACTACTTGGCCCAAGTTTATACACCAATATATATTACGTACTCGCCGAACTTATTGCGAATGCTTATGATGCTAATGCAAAAAACATTTACATTATTAAAAGAAGCAATGAAATAATAGTGGAAGATGATGGTTTCGGAATGTCTTATGACGACGGTGATACAGATCACTACTTAAGGGTCGCTGAAGAAACGAGGACCAGCAGTGGCGACGTGTACGTTAAGGGTTCGAGTAAAACCCGCCGTCGGCTTGGAAGAAAAGGTATCGGTAAATTGGCTGCTTTAGCAGTATCAAAAGAGGTGCTTGTGAAAACTATCAAAAACGAGCAGAGGTCGGGATTTATTCTTCCTCGTAAGGTTCCTTCTAGTAAACGTCTTATACCTATCAATCAGGAAGACATTAAGTTCGATAAAATATCAACACATGGTACGTCAATTGTGATGCGAGACCCCGAATACGACTTTCCTTCAGATCCTCAAGTTATTAAAGCTAACGTGGTGAAAATATTTCCCCTTATAAGCAAAGACTTCCAAATTCACATAGAGACACCGAGCAATGATGCTGTAACAATTAAAAGTTTCGATACCGAGATAGTAAAACAACTTGGCGGCCTAATGACCTTTGGACATAAATATAAAAGTCTTTCAAAGTACTTTGATCCTGAACTTCCGCAAAAAAAATATCGAGTTTTGAAAGATCTCTTGAAGCAAGCGGACCCTATCTCTATTCCCCTCTCGTTGAAGACAATAAATCTAGAAACGCGAGATTATGACCTCAAGATAGAAGGGTGGCTTGGTATCTATAAGACTACGAAAGATAGGAAAAAACATAAAGGCGACTTTCCTGACAATTTTATTTCGCTTTTATCAAATGGAAAGATGGGTGAATATAATATTCTCCCTATTGCGGGTAAAAATAAACTCCAGGAAGTGTATGTTGTGGGTCAGCTGCACATTGATCTTTTTGAAGAAACGGAGCTACCTGATATGGCACTCAGCAACAGACAGGGTTATAAATCTGACGATCCTAGGTATATCAAGGCTACAGAAATAATAAGAGACAAATTATTGCCAGAGCTAATTGAATTGAGAAACAAGTGGGTTGGTTTTAAAAACGAACAAAAGGATAAAGAGAAACTCGAACGACAAAAAAGACAAGAGCAGAAGTTGCGAGAAACCGTGGATAATTTCAGTAATTTAACTGCCACTAAAATTGTCCGTGAGGTCTTGAAAAATGAGAACCTTTCCAAAGAAGAAATGACCCTACGTGTTGTTAGGAAACTAGATGAGTCGCGCAAGATTCTGAAATTAAAAAACACGGTAGATTCCAACAAGAAGAAAGTATTAATCAGTCATTCCGGACTTGATAAGCCTTTAGCCGACTTAATTTTTCAAATGCTCGTTTTTAATAACATACCTGAAGACGTAATCCTTTATACCAGTGGATCTAGAGAATCGCGTCTCCCGATAGACGAAAGCCTTTTTGACTATCTTCGTTCGTTCTTTATCGATAGCATTTCCAATGAAAAAATACTCGTCCTATATGTTACGAGCGAGAGAATGGCAAAGGAATGGAATCCAGTTGCAGAAGTTGGGGCTGGGTGGGTAGCACAAAGCATTCATTTAATCTTCAATGTAAAAGGCCACAGACCTGAAGCCCCTCTAGACGTAGCAAAGTTATGGCAATCAACTTATTTAGATACGAGTGGAGATATCAGAATGGACCCGCTGGAGTTTGACAAGTTTGTTGAAAGGATGATTTTTGTATCCGAAAAACTGGGCTACAGGCCACAATCTGAATCTGCAAATAAAACGAAACTAAACTCACTTGTATCAACTTAGGGCACAAGGTTGAGGTGCCTTCGGATACTCTCTGCGATCACTTCTCCTCCTCTTACGGGAACCGCGTTCCCAATAAAACGAGAGATCTGTTTCACAATTAACTTCTGGTCAGGCGCAACAAATTTATAGTCTTTTCCAAAGGTTTGGAAAAATGCTGCTTCTCTGAGAGATATGGCTCTGTCTTGAACTGGATGGCCGTATCTTCCATTTCCTAACCCTGTACACTGCGTAGTCATCGTAGGAGCCGGCTTGTCCCAACTCATACGACCGTACACACTTCCTCTGTAACTCTCACCAGTCTCCTTCTGATGACACTCCAACATAAGATCCTTACTCCAGCTTCTAGAGTTGCCGCCATTTTTTGGAGTGGCAAGAATTCGCAGCTTGTTTAACTCACTCAATTTTCGAGCGCGGTGAAGAGGGTCATTCACATCTACCTGCCCAGCCTGGATTGCATTCAAATGGCCAATTACTTCTCTCACAGTCACTTTCTTATTCTTGTGAGTTGGAGGGATTAACGCGATGTCGCCTAGTTTTGAGGCTAAGAGCACAAGTCTCTTTCTATTCTGAGGAACGCCGTAATCTGCAAAATTAACAATCTTATAAGAATATTTATATCCATTTTCATCTAAAGTGGTCAGAAATTCTTTAAATATTTTTGTTTTCACTAAACCTCGAACATTCTCCATTGAGGCAACGTGAGGTTGAACCTCTTCAATCAACTGTGCAAACTTTTGCAACGGCTGAAGTTGTTTTTTTGTAACCCTATTCAGGTTCAATTTTGAAAACGGCTGACACGGCGCGCATCCTACAAGAATTCGAATCCTCGTTTTTCCGTAAAGTTTTTTTAGGTCCTTCCCAGAGACGTCTGCAATGTCCTTTTTTATAAACTTAGCGCCTTGATTATTAGCGTTATACCCATACTCACACCCTCCGTCATTATCAATTCCTGCGACGACATCAAACCCTTTGCGGACAAAGCCATGAGTGAGTCCTCCTATGCCACAAAATAAATCAATAACTTTTGCCTGCTGTACATTTCCTCTCATACCCCTTTTTGGTCATTGTAGGCCCTAGGTGACCAAAAATTGAATTTTTCGTGGGGATACAAAATTAACTTTTACGCTCTCCTACAGCGCGGCATCAATAGACGCGCTCCTCTATTACTATTACTTGCTCAAGTTGTGGGGTGCGCTGCGAGGATTAAATCCACTTATTCATCTCTCCACAATTTTTCAGCCTGAATAACTGGGTCAGCATACGGTTCTGGCTTCACGATAAGGCTCTCGTCTATTTCCCACTCGGAAACATTTTCTGCATCATCACCCCAATCTCCAGCCAAAGTGGACTCTGCACGCTCAACTGTGCGTCTACGTTTCTCTTGTGACATGTACCTTTAATCCTTTCTGTCTGTTTTTTCTATCCTCAAAACACTAGAAATCGGCTGATCGTCGACTTCGCCTTCATTTAGCAGAGTAATCACTATTTCTGTTCTACCTGTTCCGTCTGTTTCTTCCAAAATAGAAACTATTTCACCCACCCTTTCATCAAGCACAAACCGTGCCTGCTCTCCAGGTTTAAAGGTTACCCCTCCAAACTCGAATGTATGAAGTCGCTTTAATCCCCCCTCTGGCCTTACGTCTGACATGGGAATACCATACTCCTCTCCCCTGTCTTGCGCAAGTTAGACGTGTTTATCAAAGCCTTAGGCAAAGGTTTTACTGTATGCCAAATAATTGACTTCCTTGTTCTACTCTCTGGGTATTACAAACTCCTTTAAGGTTTCAGCAATCTTTTTCTTCAAGGCATCCTCCTGGACTCTTCCTTTACTTCTTGCTGCACGTTTCGCTTGTGCCTTTAAATCTTTCGCTGAAGTCACCGCATGTCCGTTTACGAGACAGAAAAGATACGTGACGATAACGGAGGTCCTTTTATTACCATCTCCGAGTTCGTGCCTCTTCACAACCTTGTAGAGCAACCGAGCAACTAGCTCGTGAAAAGAACACTCTTCGTACTTGGCTGTCCCTTCAACGTATTCGAGGCAATCAGACACTATACGAAACCAATCCGCATCTATAGACGGAAGATATTTTTTAATTTTATATTCTCCGTCGCGGAGAACCTCAAAGAAGAGCTTAAAATCGGATTGTGTAGGAAAATAATAACTAGCCATTTGCCAGATCCTTCATCACGCTCTCAAAACGCACAGCAAAATCTTGCGCTCCTTTTTTGATAGTCTGCGTTCGCACTGCCTTCGGACGCAGTGTTTTGTTGATTTTGCGAACCATACTTTTCATGAACACATTATAACGCACCCTGCTTGTGAGGGCTACCGTAGCCTACCCTTTAGGTAAAGAGAGCTTAGATAGCTCTGCTTTATAGAAACACACATTCTCCTTGCGGAAGATTCAGGTTGATATAGCATTCACCAATGCTTGAAGCGGCACGGCGAAACAGATTCATTGCCCGTCACTGGGTAGAGGCTTTTAACACAAAGGCTTTGGAGCGTTTGTTGGCGCTGTACTGGGAAGAAGCCGAGCACTTTAGCCCACGCCTGCTGACACGCCGACCAGAAACAAAGGGCCTTATCAAAGGCAAAGCCGAGCTCCGCACGTGGTTTACCGATGCCCTGGCCATTCCTACTCTGCATTACGAACCCACGTCAATTACCGCAGACGACGACGCTGCGTTTTTAGAATACCTACGCACGGTAGCAAACGAGGAAGACACACGCGTTTCTGAAACATTTAAAATCACGAAAGGCAAGATCATTGCCTCTCGCGTTCAATCTATAGAGCCTGTCAGGACTTCTCTTTAAAAGAGTTTAATTTTCGGTCCGTTGAGTTGCCACAATGCCTTGCGGTGGAGCTTCTTTGCGTCCAACTAAAACCCGTACACTTCGTATTTTTTCAAAATGAACCTGTTGACCGTCGAGCGTTGCTTGGGCTATTTCACCTGAAACAAGGTCAAGTTTTATACGCATGATTCCTGAAATTTTCATTCCATCTCTTCGGAATTGAGGTGCTTTTGATACGAGCGTTAGTTCAACAACAAAGCCATCTTCAACATTGGCGTTCTCAAGTGCTTGTCTACCGCGTTCATACGCTTGGCTCACTCTTTCAGGCGCTTTTACTGCCCTAAAAGGCAGAGGGCCCTTCGCACGGGCAAGCCCGCTGAATTTCTCAAGTCTTCGTGTTTTGTCCCATCCTCCCATATCCGAATAAAATGCTACTTCAGAATGAATTTGTCAAATTACCAGATTTACGCAGCATCACGCGCTTTGTCTTCTTCAGAAGCATCGGGAACAAAATCTATATTTGAAACAGCGTCTACCTCTGTCTCTGTTTGTAACCCTGGCTCATAGAGATTAACCCCAAACTGATCAAAGAATTTCTTTGCATATACCTCGCGCTTCGTAGCAGGATGGCGAAGCATGTCTTGGAACAAACGTCTGATTCCGCGGTCACTCATGACTTTCTGTATGATTGCCTTACCCTTTTCGGAATCAGCGAGTTGTTCAAATACTAATTGTGTCAGGGTAAGTGCTGCGTCAAATGTTTCACTGAGGCGCAAATCATACTCTGCCTTTGCGGCTACAACATCGTCTATTGTCTGCGAAACTTCTGCAAACAATTCTGGATGTTCAATCATCGCCTTTACTTCGTTTACAGGAATTGCCATACCAATTGAGCCGCCTTCAGTAGGACGTATCATTGCGTTAATACCTATGACTTCTCCTCTGTAGTTCAGCATGGGGCCACCTGAATTTCCACCATGCATGTCTGCATCAGTGCGTATAAAACCATCAAAATGTTTACTTGTATCGTGCGGGTTTTGCTGAGCTTCGTGTAAAAATTGTGCAAAGTCTTCGATCTGTAAAGGAGTTCTGTCTCCAATCGAAGACGGGAGATTAGATACCACTCCTGCGACGGTATTACCCTCCATACCTGCTGGTGCACCAATCAACCACAAAGGATCAAGGCGATGTAGCTCGTCTGAATCTGCCAAAGGCAGCGGCGTGGTTTCAATACCATCAACTTTTAGGATCGCGATGTCTCGGTGTCTGTCTTTATAGACAACGCGCGCATTAACCTCTTTACCTGAAGAAAAAAGAACAGTTATTGTTTCGCCTTGCGTACAGTGCTTGTTGGTCATCAGATAACCGTCGGGACGCACGAAAAACGCACTGCCTCTACTTTCTGGCAGTTTGACTTTCTGCGGTGGACCATCCAAATCTTCAGGGTCTTTTTCGACAATTGTGTTCCATGAACGCACTACAACTACAGACGCGTCAACGCGAGCCACCATTTCTCGGCGCGCCTTTTCTCTACGCTCTGCTTCTGCCAAAGCTTCTGGCGTTGCGCCCTCTGCCATCATCGGATGTTCTACTACAGATCCTTCAGCCATATATTTTTTAGTATAATACTACATTATATTCTTTTTGTCAAATAGCATTTTATCGACCACAAAAGCCCTATCCGTTCGGTATAATGCTTAGGTTACAAAGCCTAGTAAGTTAATTACATAAAGATTTTTATGATGGATATGACAACGAAAGGCCCCTGGCTCTCACTTTTGGGACGTATATTCCTTGCGGCTATATTTATCATCCTTGGTTTTGCAAAGATTTCGAGCTTTGCCGTCATGAGTGATTTCGCAGAGGCAAACGGTGTTCCCTTCCCTGACCTCGCTATCATTGTTGCTATTGTCCTAGAGCTTGGAGGCGGACTGATGATTGCACTCGGCTGGAAAACAAAACTGGCAGCACTCGCGCTCTTTGTGTTCCTAATTCCAGTGACCTACTACTTCCACACCAATTTCCTCGACCCAATGCAGATGACGATGTTCCTCAAGAACCTGTCCATCATGGGTGGCATGCTTCTCCTTGCCGCCTACGGCCCAGGAAAATATTCCTTAGACGAAATGATGCAGAAAAAAGCGTAACTCTTAATCCTGCACTTTCTAACAAAAAAGCCCCACGTCGGGGCTTTTTTATTTTCCTAGAGTTCCTGGTGCGCCACTGTCTTTGGCATACCCATACGCAATTGTCGTTTGTGACAAAACACGCGAACGATTTTCTCTACCGTTTTCCACCAAAACTACGTAGTGTTGCTGATGCGGGGCACTATAGTCCAAAACGGGAGTCTGACCCCCTAGCTCTGCCTTGAGACGTGCCAAAATCATTTCTTCTTTTGCCTCAAATTCTTCCATGTCGCGCACTTCATGGCGCACTGCTTTTGGTACAACAACTTCGGCTGTTTTTGCAACACGCTTGCCACGTAGTCCCTGAAGGAAAGCGGGCAAAATTTTATTAGAAAATCGTACTTCCTCTCCAAACCCTGGAATGCTGCGTGCCATATTTTTACCCAGGAAGTATACGCCTAAGTCGCAAAAACACCATAGAAAAACCCCGCCTGCGTTGAGCAGGCGGGGTTTTTAAAATGCGAGAATTATTTGTTTCCCCAGCACGACTTGGATGCCTTCCAGGGCTTGGTACCTTCTTTTTCATAGAGGTACTTTGCGTACTCAAGGTTTCCCTGAAGCGAGTAGAGGTCGATACCCATGTCCGTTGCGGTTGCTTCGTGGAAGCGGGTATTGATCTGCATCACGCCAATGTCTTTGTCATTCACTACGCCGCGGAATATTTCCCCGTCCTTGCCTACGTGCCTCATGCGGGATTCGCACCAAGCAATGTTTGCGAGAACTGGAGTTTCTTTGTAATACTCCCGAACGTACGCCCCGAGGGTCTCAGGATTTTTTATGTCCTCAGTCTGCAAGGCGGATATATCCTGCGGGGCACTGAATGCGCTCGCGAGGATAAAGATAAGCGGAATTATCATAAGCTTTAATGCAATTGCCCGACATTGTTCGGGCAACAAAAAAGCCGGCCCAAAAGCCAGCTACGTAAGTAGCATAGCAGTTGGATTGCACTTTGTCAATCCTTTACACCGCTAAATTTGCAGTTGTATGGCTCTGTAGAGCCATAAAATGCTTAAAGGCAAAAACGATAAAAACTGGTTTTTGAGCCCTCGGATTAGCAGTTGACGCTTTCCAGGATTACGTCGTACGCCTCGTCTACGGAGTCCACTACCTGGAAGAGCTTGAGGTCGTCCTTCCCTATTGTTTGATACTTCTCTAAGAGGTGCTTCTCAAAAAGGTCTATAAATGGGCCCCAGAAGTCTTTGTTGTAGAGAATGATAGGTACTCGCTTAATCTTCCTGGTCTGAACCAGGGTTAGTATCTCCAAACACTCGTCCAAAGTGCCGTACCCGCCTGGGAAGAAGATGTAAACCTCTGAAGCAAACGAGAGCATAACTTTACGGGTGAAGAAGTAGTTGAAGGTCATCCCTTTGGTGAGGTACGGGTTTATTTGCTGTTCCATCGGAAGCTGGATGTTGAGGCCTACGGATTGCCCACCTGCCTCAAACGCGCCTTTTGAAACCGCCTCCATGACGCCCGATGCTCCGCCTGAAACAATAGCAAAGCCTGATTTGGCGAGCTTTGCTGAGAGTTCCACTGCGTCTTTGTAGATTTGGTCGTCGGGCTTCGTGCGGGCAGAGCCGAAGAAGGTGGCTGCCAAACTGTACTTGCGGAGGACTTCAAAGCCTTCAACAAATTCCGCCATTATCTTGAAAATCCGCCACGATTCGATGTCTTTGGTGTGGTCTGTTTTTTCAGGATCACAGACGCGAAGCTCGCCTTCCATGCGGTGCTCATTCGGAGGATTGATGATTCTGTATTTTTTATCCATATTTTTGTCTTTCAAAAACTATACCACGCCCCATTTTTGGGTAGTTTTCCGCTTTTTCACTCGCCACTTTTTACTGACCTTACTAACCACGTATCAACTCTTCTTCCATTACCCAATAGCTGATATGATATATCATATCAGCTATTGGGTGCGGTTTTTATCTACCTTTGTATCTATCTGCACCACCTGAATCACCTGCAATCACCTGTAACGACCTGGCTTCTGGATTACTTAGCTTTTCCAGGGCACAGGGTATTGTGCAAATTCTTTGAGAAGCGGAGCATCAAATAACAGGCGCGCCGCCACTTCCGCGTGGCAGAGCGCGCCTGTCAGAGCATTGTGTGGTTTCGGCTCCCCTGGCACTCCGCAGTACTGTAAAACACCGTCTAAAGAGAGCGTGGTGTGCTTTTTCTTTTCATCAAACGGTGGAGTAATTCCTCGCTTCACCATGTGCATGTACGCCAACGTGTGCGTGTCTAATGTGCGGTGCGCGAACGGAAATTGCATGTCGGCTCTGTCGCACGCTTCAATAAGAAAATCGCGATCGAAGGAAGGATTTTGCCCGACGATGGTCCAATCGCGAATACTGCCCGCCCATGCCACGAATGCCTCGATAGCTTCTTTCTCGGTCTGTTTAGCGAGGTCAGTAGCCTGTTCTCGGGTAAAGCCGTTAATCGTAAACGCTTCGTCGGACATATGCGCGCCATCCCACACCCTGCATTCTGCATAAAAGCGGTGTTCAGGATTTGAAATGTCGACGGCCCCTATCGAAAGAATGCCGTGCTTTCTGGGCGAAACCCCTGTTGTTTCTACATCAAGCGCGATCATAACTTACGGCATAGTACCCTGCTCTCCTGCCCCCGCTTCGGGATATACCACCTTAAATTCACCTCTTTCGCCGTAAAAAACAGAAAGGCGCCCCAGGCCAAAAGAAATGAGGGCGACTAGGATAAGGACCGCGATCACGTACAGCCTGTCTTTGTGGGCGCCCAGAAAACTCTTGATTTGAGCCAACATCCTGTGATAGTATACCCCGCATGGCAACAAAAAAGGCCGCGGGTTCCGCGAAAAACCTAACAGACTCGAATGCACAGTATTTGGGCATTAAGCTCTACGCAGGCGAGAAAGCTAAGAAAGGAAATATCATTGTCCGCCAGCGCGGTACGCGCTATATGGCAGGAAAGGGCGTCCGCACAGGTCGCGACCACACTCTGTACGCTTCTTCAGATGGTGTAGTTTCATACCGCCTTTCACGAAAGACAAAGTTTGACGGTTCTACCGTTAAACGCCAAAAGGTCGAAGTTAAGTAGGCCTATGTTGAAAAAAGAACTCCTTTCCCAGTCCGCTCTTGCGGTCGGCGGTGTTCGTGCGAATGGCATACGCGCCTTTCGGCAGTTTGACGGTGTTTTTTATGAAGGGGCGGAGTGGTCTATTTCACATTTCAAACCTGACGGGACTGTGACACTTGTAAATTTCCCAATATTTGGAAAAAAGGGAGTTTCAGTAGAGAATTTAATTAACTTAGGCCGACCAGCGAATCCAATGGTACGAGGGCAATAAGAAAAACCCCCTTGGGAAGAAAGACTAGCTAAACCGAGACCGAGATAACGGCTTTTGCCTGATGAAGTGAGATGGTAACTGGATGTACGCCAGTTTTTTTTATTGGCTCATCTAGTTTGATTGCCGACTCGGGCAAAGAAATAGAAAATTCTTTTTCGATTGCTTCGTTAATCTGCTTTTCTTTAATCGATTCAAAAAGTCCGCCTGTAGGATTTGCCTTTGCTGTAACGGTAATGGTCTTTCCATTAATCTGCGCCAGGGCTTTCTGTGCGAGAATTGCATCCATATCCTTCTTCCCTTTCGCCGCGAGCGTATCTTTTTCAACTCGTTTTAGGTTTTCTGGTGTCGCCACTACCGCTTTCTTCTGTGGCAGAAGAACATTCATCGCATACCCGTCCGCAACCTCCACCACCGTTCCGCGGGAGCCGACTTTCTTCAAATCTACAAGCATTACTACTTTCATATCTTTCAGAGTATACCAAAACAGCCTTTCACTCTCTCAGTGTGCTATACTAAGTATAGCACACCTACTATTGTCTTCGATGTGGAAAGTTTACTATCCGCGCATGACTGCGAGCAGAACTTGAGCCACGATACTTCTTAATTGGTCCTTCTCCTGAAAGAACGAGCTTATACCCTATCCCTGTTTCGTTTTGCACAAAAACTGTATCTCCGCTAAACACACCTAAGAGACCTCTAAGGGCAGACATTTCTACCGAAACAGCGTTTTCTATTCGATCAACTAAATCTATGTCTTTATCGGGACGACTTTCGTATATAAAGTTTGTTATCTCATAGGAATTAATTGGCGCTCCTGTAAGGCGCGCTCGGGCAAGAAGCCAGAGTGTTTGAAAATGTTGGTCACTGAGATGGAGTGCTTGATCAGCATAATTACGTTCAAGAGCGCGTGCATTTAGGTTTAACCGAAAGTTCCCAAATCCAGGCTTCCACAGCTTTCCAATGGCTAGTTTTTCGTAGAGAGAAACCCGCCACGGCTCTGGTGCGTATGCCTGAATTTCATCTTCGGAAATAGCTACTCCTTGCCGTTCCCTACGTTGCATGACTTATAGCATAGACGCGAATATCGTGCCCCGCGAACCCACTTTCTTTAGATCAATAAGCATTACTACTTTCATGCTTTATAAACCTGTCCTTCTTGCTTTTTTGTCAGCGGGAATACTTATTGCGCGCCATGCTCTCCTGTCAGCGGGAATAACCGCAGCTCGTTGCTCCACATTCAGACGAGAGAAGGGTGTTTTCCAAGCACTATCAAACACATACTCTAGTGGACCACCAGGATATGCCCCGTGCAGGGAGGGATTTGTGACGTTTCGAGAATCAAGAATCACATGCGTTAGTTGGTCTTCTTCTTCCATCCGTGCACTGTAGCCGTACTCAGGTTAATTGGCAAATACGGCAGACGTGTTTAAATGCACGACATTTAATAATGTCGTGCATTGTAGTTTAGAAAACGGAGACAAATATCGTGCCGAGCAAGATGAGAGCCCCGCCCGCGTACTGTAAAACCGTCAGGCGTTCTTTATACAAAAATGATGCGACAAAAACCGCGACCACAATACTTGAGCCCGAGAGCGCAGAAACCAAACTCACGTTCCCTGTCAGGTATCCGAGAGAAACAACAGGGGTGTAGACCGCAGTCAGAACTCCTGCACCTATGAGGGCCTTCAGGTGGGGTTTTACTACAGAGAAAAGGGGCATCTGCGTTTTTGTAATCAATACATGTACAACTCCACACAGAAAAACTACTGTTTCGATTATGAGCCCAAATACCAGAGCCCCGAAAGCAGCCGATGGTAGCTGAAACAGAGGAAACACAAAACCCCACAAAAATGCAGCGGCGAGCGCAAAGATAATCGCGTTTTTTGAGAACACCGCGTGTCCTCTGCCCCATGCTTTGAAATCAACCGAGGTTAAAACGACACCCGCGATAACCGCCACAAGCACAAATAGCTTTTCTGCAGAGAGTGTTTCATTAAAAAACACAAAACCCACAATGGACGCAACGACAATCCAACTCGAGGCTATTGGCGCGACAATACCTACTTTCTCCATGCGAAGCGCTTTGACAAAAAAGAGAAATGGGAAGTAGCCGAGGATAGAAATTAAAATAGCTACCACAAAACTCCCCAGGTTAAACGAAAGTGGAGGCTGGAGAATAAGAAGGACGACAAAGAGTGTGACCGCGGAAACCCCTGCACGCACAATGACGGTTGGCACAGCACCAAGGCCACCTGAAACACCTTTCAGGAGCGCGTTTGAAATACCGCCCGCAAACATCGCAATGACGCCGTAGAGGACCGCAAGAAGTACCATATTACTTACCTGTTGTCAGGAATTCAGCCGCTCGTTCCGTTTGTGGGTCACGCTTTGCATCAATGTCTTCCTTGGTTATTTCTACTTCAATGTCTGGCTGAATTCCTTCATGTGAAATAGAAACACCGTTCGGAGTAAGCCAGCGAGCGATAGTGATTTTGAGTGATGAATCGCTCGTCACATCAAACACCTGCTGCACAGAGCCTTTGCCGAAGGTTTTCTTGCCGATAAGCGTTGCTTCACCATGATCATGAAGTGCGCCTGCAAAAATCTCTGCAGCGGAGGCTGAACCTTCATCCATCAACACCACGAGTTTCAACTGATCATTGAACACATCGTATCCACGACTTCTGAATGTTTCCTGTGGTGCTCTGCTCGAGAAATCCTGTATCACGATTGGCTTACCAACTGGCAAATACCAGCTTGCAAGATCAACAGCAACTTCCAAATATCCACCTGGGTTTCCACGAACATCAACAATCATTTTATCAGTGCCTGAATTTGCAAACTCACGAAGCGCATCTCTGAATTTTTCAGGAGCGTTTGCGTTGAACGAGTAGAGCTTGATGACAAACACACCGTCCTGACGTAATTCAGTATCCACCGTCGGGAGATTAATCTGCTCTCGTGTAAGCGTGACTTCAAATGGTGCACCTCCATCTCGAGAAATTTTGAGTACGACGTCTGTGCCTTCGGCGCCGCGAATCTTTCCAACCGCTTCTTCAACGCGAAGCCCGTTCGTGCTCACGCCATCAACTTCCAAAACTAAATCTCCGCTCTTAATCCCCGCGCGGAATGCAGGCGTGTCTTTGAGAGGCGCAACAACGGTCAAAATACCGTTTTTGATATCAACCTCCATACCCACACCGCCGAAATTACCCTGCACCTCACTTTCAAAAATCTCTTTTTCTTGCGGAGGGAGGAACACCGTATACGGATCACCATATGACGCTGCCAAGCCCGAAATAGCACCCCATACTTTTTCTTCTTTTGTCGTCACTGTGGTCGTTGCTGGGGCAAAATTTGCATCGAGTATTTCCCATGCCTTATAGAAGGACTCCATATCGGCCTGCTGAGGAGCTTCATTCGACGCCTGAAAGCCAAAGGGTACATCAATACCACGTGCACCAATGAAAAAGCCTACCGCAAGGAAACAAAACGCACCGACCGCAAGCGTCACTGAATCAAGCTGAAATACCTTGCTGAGCTTCCCACGTATATCCATAACGCTCTATTATGACACATTAAAGGTGAGGAACACGTTATAATGCAAAGCATGATAAACAGATTTCAGCATCAGGGCGTTCATTGGGTTGACTTAGAAAGCCCTACTGCAGACGAAGTGGAAGAAATCGCACAAGAATTTAATCTCGGTAATATACTTCCACAGGATTTGCTCGGCCCAACACTCAAACCCCGTGCGGACGTGTACCCGCACTTTACATACGCTGTTCTTCACTTCCCCGCTATGCGGCATACGGGCGGAGAAAACATCACGCAAGAAGTGGACTTTGTTATCGGAGAAAAATTTATCATTACTTCACACTACGACACCGTTCCTGCGGTCTATGACTTCACTCGTTCGTTTGAAGCCGACACACTTCTAAAGCATTCCTCAAATCCAAAATACCGAAGCGGGCACGTACTTTTAGAGCTTTCTGAACGACTGTACCAAACCGTTGAAAACGAATTAGAATCGCTCGAAGATTCGATTACCGCAATTGAACGAGAAATTTTTGAAGGAAACGAGAAAGAAATGGTGGTCGCGCTTTCAGTTGTTTCTCGCGAACTACTGAATCAGAAACGCACCCTTTCTGCACATAAGGATGTACTAGACGCGCTCGAGCAGATAACCATAATGACTTTGGGCGAAGAGTACGGTAATTTCCTACGCGGAATGAAATCATTCCATGCGCGTGTCTACACAAAAGCGCTCGCACTTGCGGATGTGCTTGATGAACTTCGCGAAACAAACAGCGCACTTCTGTACACGCGCCAGAATGAAATCATGAAAAACCTGACCATAATGGCGTTTATCACTTTCCCGCTTTCGGTTATTGCAGCACTATTCGGCATGAACACCGCACACACTCCTATTCTTGGCACTCAAAACGACTTTTGGATAATACTCGGGGCGATGGGGCTCTTAACCACCTCATTCTTCGCGTACTTTAAGTTCAAGAAGTGGCTGTAGATTCCGTGTTCGGAAAGCGCGCTAGAAGTGTTTTTGCCACCTTGCGTGCTGTTCCTGCGGGATAGTGTGTTCCTCCAGAACGTTTATGCGTTTCCAACATCATCCTAAGGGTGTCAGGAGTTGACTGCTCTATTGCATTATTAGTAGTGGACGGCGCGTATTCTTCAGGATCGCCTTCGGGAGTACTACTGAGTATTTCACGGGCATAGGCCAGTATTTCAGGAATACTTATTTTGAGCCCCTCGGGAGGAACGGAAAATTCTGTGTCACCAAAAACTGCTGCATTCTCGGCGTGTGTTTTCCGAACCTTATCGCGCCGTGTCGCATCTAGATCAAAAACATCGCCGTCTCGGTTTTCGGGCATATACACACAGTATAGCAAAGTGGAAAAACAAGTGGATATGCCTTGGGATATACGGCAATCCAAAAATTAGGGTCAAAACCATTGGGGTCTATAATGACCTCATGGCAGAGTCACGAATTCCACCACAAGCAATAGACGCTGAACGCGCGCTTTTGGGCTCAATTATGCTCAAGGCCGAGGCGATTCATGAAATCAGCGACATTGTGTCGACAGACTCTTTTTACGTTGAAAGACACCGAATTATTTACCGCGCGTTTGTTGAACTCGCGGGCGCGGGAAATCCTATAGACCTTTTGTCGACAGCAAGCCGCTTGAAAGATATGAAGGAGCTTGACCGCGCAGGCGGAAATTCCTACCTCGCGGAATTAGTTTCTGCTGTCCCGACTTCCGCCAACCTGAAGTACTACGCAGAGATTGTGCAGAAAAAAGCGATGATGCGCGGCATTATCAATGCGGCATCTGACATTGGTGAAATCGGGTACGACGAATCGCGCGATGTTGAAGAAATTATTGACCACGCTGAAAAACGCCTTTCTGAAGTGACCTCCTCCCCCACCATGCGAAAGTTCGTCTCAATCGGCGACGAGTTGAAAGAAGCGTGGGAGCGTTTGGATAGTTTGAATAAGGGCGACAACGAAATGCGCGGAGTGCCAACAGGCTTTACAGGCTTGGATAACCTTTTGGCAGGATTCCAGCGTTCAGACCTCATTATTCTCGCCGCACGACCTTCAATGGGTAAAACCGCACTCGCGCTTGATATTGCGCGACACACGGCAATAAAGCACGGGACGCCCGTTGGTATTTTTTCGTTGGAGATGAGTTCTCAGCAATTGGTTGACCGTATGCTTGCTGCACAAGCTGGTGTCGACGCATGGAAATTGCGCACAGGAAAACTGAGCACCGACAAAGAATACGAGGATTTGAGAAACGCCATGGGCGAGCTTTCAAAAGCGCCTATTTATATCGACGACCAGCCTGCCAACAACGCGCTCGTGATGCGCTCAGTTGCAAGACGCCTGAAGCGTGAGCACGGCATCGGCCTTATTATCGTCGACTACCTCCAGCTTATGTCTTCAACCGCCAGCCGCTCTTCCGACAACATGGTTCAGCAGGTAACTGAAATTTCGCGTTCGTTGAAAACACTTGCCCGCGAGCTGGATGTGCCCGTCTTGGCACTCTCACAGCTCTCCCGCGCTATCGAACAACGCCGTGGCCGTCCTCGCCTTTCAGACCTTCGCGATTCAGGATCTATTGAGCAGGACGCGGACGTCGTTATGTTCATTCATAGTGAAGACCGTTACAAAGAACCAGGCGAAGAAAAAAGCAACATGACAGAGATTCTTATTGAAAAACACAGAAACGGCCCCACAGGAAAAGTAGATCTTTACTTCCATGCTCAGCGCGCCACGTTCCAAGACCCTGCAAAGGGGTACGAAAACATGGCGCCGTCAGGTATTCCGAATGATTTTTAGAAAATGTTGAGCGGAGCGATTACATTTTGTTAACCCCGCCCTCTATGCATCATGTATACATCTTGCAAAACAGTGCGAGTGAATATTACATCGGATATACTAACGATATTGAGCGGCGCCTCAGAGAGCATGCAAATAAAAAACCAGGATATACCCTTCTATACTATGAAAGCTACCAAAGTCAGGCCGCAGCGCGAGATAGAGAGCAGAAACTTAAGTATTATGGCAGCGCTTGGAGAGGACTTAAGAAACGTATTTTGGGAGCTTAGAGGGCGGGGTGTAAGTCTTTCTAACGCTCGCGGACTCGCGAACAAAGACTAACTATGGCACGCCCGATACAGGAGCTCTCTTCTCTTATATCTGAATTCCCTGGAATCGGGCCTCGGCAAGCGCGCCGCATTGTGCAATTTCTTTTAACGAAAACCCCCGCCTTCCGCGAGAAACTTGCAGAGATTTTGCGAGCAATCGGTGCAACAACTGAACAGTGCATGTCATGCTTCCGCTATGACGACTCTGGAAACGGCCGCACCTGCTCTATCTGCGCAAACGTAGAGCGTGATTCAAAAATACTGATGGTCGTTGAGAAAGATGCAGACATTGAAAACGTTGAAGCTTCCCACGCATACCGCGGTTTGTATTTTGTTTTAGGCGGGCTGATTCCGATGACTGAGAGAAAGAACGCATCCTATGTGCGCTCAACAGAGCTTCAAGAAAAAATAAAGAAAAACGGCATTTCTGAAATTATTCTGGCGCTCTCCACAACACCTGAAGGCGATTACACTGGACGAGAATTAATGGACCTTATGAAATCGATTAAACCTGATTTGAAAATATCATTCCTTGGTCGAGGGCTCTCTGTTGGTGCAGAAATTGAATACGCTGATTCCGAAACCCTCAGAAACGCATTAAAAAATCGCGCCTAAGCGCGATTACTCAAAAAATTTTGGATTGATACTGCGTGCGCCTGCTATCACTTCTTCGTACTTTTTTGTTCCCTTGCGGAGTTTCAAACGCTTTACCGCATACTTCACTGAAGACGGATGAATCCGCGGGTCATCGGGGAAAAGGTCTGCCTTACGGTGCTCTGCCATTTCAATAAGCAATTCCCACGAGAGGTCAGCGTATTTTTCCGCACGAGACATAACGAAAAATCGAGTCTAGAGGGACTCGATTTTGATTTTGAGAAACGGCTGACGGTGACCACGCTTCTTGTGGTAACGGCTTTTTGCTTTGTATTTCACAACGACGATTTTCTTACCTTTACCAACCTCTACTGCCGTTCCTGTTACCTTTGAACCTGAAACTGTCGGGGCACCTACCGTTGCCGTCTTGCCGTCATCGGTAAAAAGGACCGAATCAAAGCTAACTGAATCACCCTCCTTAACGTTCGGGATAGCCTCAATGGTCAAAAGAGAGCCCTTCTCAACGATGTACTGCTTTCCGCCTGTCTTGATTACTGCGATATCCATAGTCCGTGTATCCTACCCGAAAAGCCTCTAGAGTGCAACCAAAAAGACCTATGAGTGGGCTTGCGGGGGCACTTGTGGCATCTTTTGCACAAGACTTCGGGGTACACTCTCGTCTGGGCCACCCCTCAAAGGAACAAGAGGTACCCTGAGTGGATCAGTATCATATTTGGATACTACATAGACACCAGGGCGACCTTCTATCGTAACTTTTTCTCCAGGACTAAATCGCTTTTCCAACCCCATGTTCTATACTAAGTATAGCACATTTAGTCTCCGCGCGGACCCTGAACCTCAGGCGCCTTGATTAAAAGGCTTCTATGGAATTTTTTCTTCTCTCCATTTTTCTCTATTACGCTACCACTTTGCCCATATCGTAAATGGAAGTACCCCGACCACTGACCATTCAAGACTTCTGCAATGAACAAGCGGGGTCCATTGGGCCCATCAACCGCGACACGATCTCCAACGTTAAATACTTCAAAAGCCATTTCTTTAGGAGCAATCTATTCTACCGTCACTGATTTTGCAAGGTTGCGGGGGCGGTCGACGTTGAGGCCTTTTTCGGCGGCAAAGTGATACGCAAAGAGCTGAACCGCAATACCTGAAAGGACTGGCGAAAGCTGTTCAATAGTCTTTGGAATATAAATTACGTCGTTTGCGACTTCTTTCACTCGCTCATCCCCTTCTGTGGCAATTGCAATGAGCGGACCTTTGCGCGCCTGTATTTCAATCATGTTGGAAAGCGTTTTTTCGTACACGGAATCCTGAGGCACAATCGCCACAGTCGGAAATTTAGTATCAATCATCGCTAAAGGTCCGTGCTTCATCTCCCCTGCCCCATATCCTTCCGCGTGCACGTAACTTATTTCTTTTAGTTTCAACGCACCCTCGAGCGCTACAGGGTAGCTGTAACGACGCCCGATAAAGAGGAAGTCGCGTGCGTCTTTGTATTTCAGGGCAATCTTTCTGATTGTTTCGGAAAGCTTCAGCACTTTTCTTGCAAGCTCAGGTAATTCCTGCAAACCTTGCACTATTTTTCTACCTTCGTCTTCCGAAAGTCCGCGTGATCTGCCTAGAAACAATGCAACAAGAGAAAGTACTGCGACCTGAGACACAAACGCCTTTGTTGAAGCAACGCCGATTTCAGGACCTGCGTGGTTATACACTCCTGCGTCTGTCTCACGCGCAATCGTAGAGCCCACGGTGTTCACCACGCCGAGTGTCAAAGCACCACGGCGCTTCCCTTCCCGAATCGCTTCGAGCGTATCCAACGTCTCGCCTGATTGCGTCACCGCTAAAACAGCCGTACCTTTTCTAATTATGGGTTTCCGATAACGAAATTCCGAAGCCAATTCAACTTCGACAGGAATCCCGCCCAAATCTTCAATCAGGTATTCACCTAAAAGTCCTGCGTAATACGCGGTGCCACACGCGGTGATAATCAATCGGTCCAAATCTGCCAGCGTGTCCGCAACCGATTCAATACCACCAAGTTTTGCTCTGCCCTCCTTAGCGATTAAACGTCCGCGAATTGCGTTCTCCAGTACCTCTGGTGCCTCGTGAATCTCTTTCAGCATGAAGTGCGGATACCCACCCTTGGATGCCTCTTCCGTGTCCCAATCAACGTGTTCTGCGGGACGGTCGATTTCAGAATTGGTGAGCGTGCGTACACGGTGCGACGTCGGAGTAATGATGGCAATATCGCCATCGTTCAAAAACACCACTTCTTTTGTGTGGCGCAAAATTGGCGTGGCATCAGAAGCAATAAAATTCTCCCCGTCTCCCAGGCCCAAAACAACAGGAGAACCCATGCGTGCGGTAATCACTGTGCCTGGCTCTTTTGCGTATGAAATGAGTAGGCCATACGTGCCACGCACTTGCTGAAGAGTGTCGATAACTGCATCTTCAAACGATTTGCCAGCAACCACCCCTTCTTCAATCAGGTGCGCCAAAATTTCCGTGTCCGTCTGTGATTTAAACGTGTGATTTCTTTTCTCCAGCTCCGCTTTCAGTTCTCTAAAGTTTTCGATAATACCATTGTGCGCCACATACACATCTCCTGTGCAATCCGCGTGCGGGTGCGCATTTACCTCCGTAGGTTCCCCATGCGTCGCCCAGCGCAGATGCGCGATACCGCTTTTTGCATCTGAAGTGAAATGAACGCGTTTTCTGAGTTCAGTAACGGCGCCTGGTGTTTTAACGAGCGGTGAACCTGGCATAAAAATACCCGCTGAATCGTACCCGCGGTATTCCAAGGATTGAAGCCCTTCAAGGAGAATGGGCTGGGCTTTCTTATCTCCCGTATACGCAAATATTCCGCACATATCTTCGGTAATAGTACCTGATTATGTGCACTTCGGTAACGTATCTACGCGCGATACCTTCCTCGCGCTGGGCCTGGCTTACTCCACGCCCCCATTTGTCTTACGACATTAATTGGCAGGCGACACTGACTGTAACGGAGGATTGGGACTATCTCTTCCTTTTTGTCGATAACGACTCGCGCCAAACGTCGTATAGAAACAAGCGACATAGGCACCCCGTAAATATCAACTATCGCCTTTTCAGTAATGTGCGTTGGCACTTGCGTTCCCGCATCGCCCTCGACAATCCATTTTTGTCCTGCAAACTCAACGCCGATTGTTTTATCACGATTCAGCCAAGCTTGGTTGGGGAGTTGAGCGTAGAGCTCGGGTTTTATGACAATAACCGATTCCCTTTTCACCCCACTACCTTACTCCTCGTTATTCGGCCCTGCAACCGCGAGTGGTGTGACTCCTGCAGACTCACCCGATATGCGCATGACGTCCTTATCTATCTTTCCGAATTCCTTGTACGCCGCGGTGTAGTGGTTCACGGTCGTCTGAAGTGTGACCCCAAGCTTCTTCATGTACTCCTCGTAACTTCCCAAGTGTTTACCTAATTCCCCCACCCGCTTCTGAATATCTTTTGCCTGTTCCTCTATCTGAAGCGATTTCAAGCCTTGGAGCACTGTCTGCAGATACGCCAAGAACGACGTCGGAGAAACAATGATTACTTTCTTACTGAATGCGTATTCAATCAAATCCCGCGTGTTTGTCTTCATAGTTCCCACCTGATTCACCAAGAGGTCGTAGTACACGCCCTCTGACGGAATGAACATGAACGCAAATTCCATGGTGTTCTCTTCGGGGCGAACATATTTTGAGGTTTCGTCGATGCGGATTTTCAAATCTTGCTTAAATGCTTTTTCAAACGCTTCCCTATCGCTTCCTTCTCGTGCACCGATTGCTTTGTTGTAATTGTCGAGCGAGAACTTGGAGTCAATCGGAATAATGTGGTCGCGCATGAAAACAACGGCGTCTACAATTTCTCCGTTTTTGAATGCGTATTGCATCTGAAAACTACCTGGAGGCATGACGTTCTTCAAAACGGTTTCTAGATAGTACTCGCCTAAAATTCCACGCTGTTTCGGATTTTTTAGAATGTCCTGCAGGTTCTGTAGTTGATCGGCAAAAGAAACCACTTGGCGGTTTGTCTCATCAAGCTTCGTCAATCCCTCCGTGACATCACGAATCATCTTTGCAGATTCTGACAATTGCGACCGCATAGAATCGTTCATCTGTTTTGAGGAGTCCGCCACGCGCGCGTCCAATGTGCGTGTCAGTTCGGCAATCTGCTGTTGAATAAGGCTCAAGCCCTGCCCGTCGTCCTTTTTGCCCGAGCGTGACATAAGCAGAAAAACTACCCCAGCGTTTACCAAAAGAAGTACTATTACCAGACCGATGAGGAGCATTTCCATGACTTGATTATACCAGCGTCGAGGTATACATTATTTTAAGTATGACAGTCGAAAGATACCGTCGCCCTTTTGAACTCAAGCGAGCAGTCAGAAATTTATGGGTACGAATGACCACCTCTGCCGAAGATAGACAGGAAGCTGAGAATGCTTTGGATCTGGCATTAACGGGTTCTTTTCCTCTCACCGAGGATGAACGCAGAGAGCTTGAGAAACGGACGCTTAACTAAATTTAAAGACGTCTTTCCACTGCATCGTTGCGACGGTTTCCGATGCAGGGCCTAACACGTACCCCCACAAAAAGGCGAAGAGAATTTCTTCAAGTGGAATTCCTGAAATCAGAACGCCAGAGATTTTATCTAACTCCCACCACGCCTGTACGATACCAGGAAACACTGTAGTAAAAATTTGAAAGAAGACGAACGTAAGCACAACCATTAACCCCCCTGTGACAAACGCGTGTTTCACCAAATTCGGACGATACACGATAATCGACGTGCCTATTAAAAACATCACCACAAGAAGCCCATAGATAGTCATTTCAGGAAACACAAACGCACCAGCGTACATTGCGGTAAACGCGAGAATCAATGCAAACACTGCTCCAGGCGCGTACCCAGGTCGTGAAGAATAGTTGGGTTGCCTGAAATAAAACATTTCATACAGCGCTGCACCCACCCCGCCATAAAAGAAACCGATGAGAAAATCTTCAATTCCAATTCGGGTTCCAAAGAGCGTGTAGGGGTGATAGTAGTTATGGGTCGCAAAGAATTCAGCAAACGGACCTAAAATACCCATAATCACCGACAGTATGAGCATTTCGCGTCGTACCGACGGCTTGAGCGCATAAAAAAGAAGCCAAAACGCCCCGAAAAAGAGGGCCCAGAAGAGATATGCGAACTGGTATGGAATCAGCATAGCGGTACCTGCTTTGGTATACTGTCCCTCATATGTTACAGCAAAAAATCAGGATGGACATGGAAAATGCCATGCGCGCCCGTGAATCCGTGAAAGTGGACACCTTGCGCATGCTCATTACTGCAATTACAAACGAGATGAAAAGAGGCGGACGTATGCTGATTGAGGGTCTGCCTGATGAAGAAGTTGTTGCAATCATCCGTCGTGAGATGAAGAAACGCGAAGAAGCAGGCGCAGCATATTTACAGGCAGGGCGATCGGAGCTTGCGAACAAAGAGGCACAAGAATACGACATCCTTGTTGCATACACTCCCCCATTGATGAGTGAGGAGGAGGTGCGCGCAGTGGTAGAAAAGAAAAAAGCTGACCTTGGTATCACTGAAAAGAAAGATGCGGGCATCTTGATGGGTCGTGTCATGAAAGACCTCAGTGGGAAAGCAGACGGAACACTTGTAAAATCGGTTGTGGATTCCCTTTTTTCATAATGAACACCGCCGTTGTATACGCGGTATCGTTTATCACAAACGCGGCTATTTTAATTTTTGAAATTGCGGGAGGCAGACTTCTGGCTCCGTACTTGGGCACCGCGGTTGGCGTATGGGCAGGCACGATTTCAGTGGTACTTCTCGGAATGGCGCTGGGGTATCACTGGGGTGGGAGAATTGCCGACAAAAACGCTTCTGAAACTACTCTGGGGCGTTTCATTTTTGGCGCTGGGCTTGCGGCACTGATTGCATGGAGTGTGCGCGACGCCGTGCCTACGTTCTTTGCGGTCACAGAGCTTTCAGAAACATGGGGAGCGATTTTGGTTGGCACAGTCCTCTTTATGCCTACTGTTTTCATACTCGCTGCTGTTTCGCCGATACTGGTTCGAAATTTAATAAGGAATGTTGAAAACGCAGGGAGTGCCACGGGCACGCTGTATGCAGTAGGCACAGCTGGCTCAATCGTAGGCGCAGTTCTGACAAGTGCATTTTTACTTTCGTATTTTGGTGTCAGCTACATTCTTCTCGGTGTTGCAGTTCTACTTCTCTTTCTTGGATTTCTTTTTTTGCGCAAAAATGCGGTAGTTCATGCGGTCATCCTTTGTGTGGTGGTGGCGCTGGCCTTTTTCCTCAACGCGCTTCCCACGCGAGCAAGTATGACCGAAGCAGATATTTCAACAGCGTATAGCCGCGTTTTAATAGATCGCCTGGAACGTTTTGATGAAGTTCGCACCCTTTCGACCGACCCTTTTGGCACGCAATGCGCGATGGAAATACAGGAAGACGGCACTGCGAATGAAGAGGTTCTCGTGTTTCCTTACCTGAAAGCATTTGAAATGGTGCGCGAAGTTGTCAATCCTGCAGAAACTGCTCGCGTTCTTTTTCTTGGAGGATGCAACTATTCTTACCCTCGATACCTGTTAAGGCTTTTCCCTAAAATAACGGCAGATGTTGCGGAGATTGACCCAGGTATGACGGCAATAGCTCAAAAGTATTTCAGTTTTGATTCTTCAAAGTTCCCCACGCTTTCAATAACGCATCAAGATGCACGAATTTTCCTAAAAAGAAAACACGACGCGTACGACATCGTGTTTATGGATACATTCGGCACCTCGAAAGGTATTCCTGTTCACCTGACTACCAAAGAAATGTTTGAAAGTGTCGCAGAGAATATGCATAGTGGGTCACACTTGGTGATAAATGCACACGGCGCATACGCGGGCGAATACTCAGATTTCTCGGCTGCTCTTTTTAAAACCCTGAAAACTGTATTCCCGCATGTCTCGCTCTACGTGATGTCAGAGAAATCTGAAGTAAATCAAAATCTTATTTTTGTAGCCTCGTACAGTGGAGAACTTTCGAAATTTATTGTCTCTCAACGTTTTCCTGAGGTCGGGCTCGTACAGGCAACGCTTCCTGAAAGCAACATAGTATTGACGGACGACTTTGCACCCGTAGAACGGTTGATGCATTAATCAATTCAGGTTTTTTTAAAATACGTACTGCCAATATGAAAATTAATTTCCGCAAGTTACACGAAGAATACGTCGTTGGCATGGTTGATATAGTTGGCTCTACGGAGCTTATTGCGAATTTTTCTGCAGAAGAAACCGATGTATTTTTTACGACATTACTTTCTCACTATAACGAACACATTGAGAACGCACAGGCAGAGGTGGTAAAAAACTTAGGCGACGGTTTCTTATTTTATATACAGCAAGAAGGAAAAGTGACAGAAAAAGTTTTTATGTCGGCAATTGCCTGTTCTCGCTCTATTATTTCCTCATTGCCTGAGTTAAATCAGAAACTAAAAGAACAAAACCTTCCCCCAGTAGAAGTGCGAGTCTCCATGAGCTTTGGGCCTGTTTCAATAATGCAAGGCGTAGAGGGGCAGATTCTTGATTTGTTTGGTTCGACGGTAAGTACGTGTGTCAAAATAAATAAGCTTGCCAAGCCAAACGGAATCATTGTAGGTAACGCGCTTGCCTCACAACTACAAAATCTTGTACCACTCACACCGTCAGGTGTGTTTACGTTAAACGAACATATTTCTTTTCCGTTGTTTGAGATCTCACGGGAAGTTGCCTCTTAAGGTAGTATTTCTTCCTGTATACATCTAACCCCATTACTTTTATCCGATGCGGTGTCTGGCGCGCACCCCGTGTAATTTTTTTTAGCGACACCGACTTTTTATGTATCATTGCCCCTGTTGAACGGTTGATGTATTAGTCTTTTCTCTGACTCTCTGAGGCGCGTGGATATCTGGCTTCAATTATTGATGTTGTGTATGAACCGTCTTCTCCGAACGGATAGTCAGGATAGAGTGCGCGCACGTATTCCAATAATCCAGACCGAGTGAGGAATGGGTGGTCTCCATCTACATCATGTTTACCCTTGGCAATGGTCTTAATCTCAAGCCCTAGCGCTTTGAAGCGCTCACGCGCGGAAGGAACATCGGGTCCGGTGCGTTCATCTACGCCCAAGAAGTCGAGAATCCCGAAACGAACGTATCCATCCGTATCGAGGTGTTTTTCTATATCAGGAAGGTATGAGTCGATAACTTCCCAACCTGTACTGCCTGCATAGTTGTAAGTATCACCCTCCGTTTGAGCACGGTCATTTGAGGGCATCATCGGCAAGTTTGCGATGATCGCACCAAAGAGCCCAGCGTTTTCTGGAATGTTGCCACCAGCGTGTACTTTTGCTCGACCCTCCAGTCCTAATTGCCTAATCGAATTTTCTAGAAAAGCTGCTTCGTTGGGGCCAATCTCAATACCGTAGACTGACTCAGCCTCATGCAGCAGTGCGGCGAACATGTTTATGCCGTAACTTGCCGCACCCAATTCAAGGAGGCGCTTTCCCTTAACATCTCCGACGTTGTCTGCGAGCGACATACCACCTCTCGGAGGAGCACTTCCTTCTGGAATGGGAACAGTGAACGCTTTATTCCCTTCTCTATTCTTGAGAGTAAAAGAATTTCCTCCATCGTAGAAATACTGTAGAGTCTGAAGTTCTATTCCATCCGGTCTAAATGGGATTACATTCTCATGCGCTACAGAAAGTTCTTGCGCTGAGAGTCCAAGTTGGCGCAAAGCCTCTCCCGCAAGTTCAGACCAGCGTTCGGGAGTTATCCCATTGCGCGCGTAGATGTGTGACAATCTCCCGCCATGTGCTGCGTGTGTGAAATCATAGTTCGGCGCAACACGGAATTGCTCAGTATCTGTACTCATTTCAGCCATTACATGCGCTTGGGAACTATGCGCTGCAAATAACGCTTGTTTCAGAGCAATCTGTTCAGGGGTGAGATAAAATACCACCGGCGTGCTTCCAGGATAATGCTCAAACCGTTGATTTACATCAATTTCTCCGACACCAAAGTCGTGATCATCAGGATTTTTTAGACGGTAAGAGGGGGCTTCGACAATTGAAAGACTTCCTCCTTCCTTTCGCAAAATAGCCGCTGCCGCGTGGACAGCGAACGCGGTGGCATCGTGATCTGGGTGTCCACCCTCATATGCGTGTGTAATAGCAATCTGTATTTTTTTGCTTCGAAACTCTTCTACCAAGCCGCGTGTGAGTTCCACCAAATTGAATGCGGCAGTTTGGTCAGAAATGTGCGGCGTAGACCGTGGACCTACGTGCCCTGCAATATTGAGTGCCCTCGTCACTTCAGTGCGTCTGTGAGCTGAGTATTCCTCTGCAGACGCATGCTTCTCTGCCCAAAACCGAGGATCAAGAGGCGCACTATCGGTAGTATGAATTATTGAACTCAGTGGCATGAGCGGAATCTGTGCCCCAATTAATGATGATTCGTCGTCATAATGTGCTCCAACGAAAGCAATATATTGATTTCCGGGAATAATCTCCCTCGATTTGAGCGCTTCAAAGAACGCATTCGCGTTTTTTGGCGGAAGATCCCCTACATTTTCGTAATTCTGTTTCATTTTAGTCTCTGTTAGATGAATCTATATATTTCTCGATCGCTATATACGAAGGAACTGGTCTACCGATTCCAGGGCCGATGTACCGTTGGTTTGGCTCCATAATTCCGAGTGAAGTTTCGTCTGCAGTGTGGAGTCGTAAATATGCTTTATTCCCAAAAGAACGGATGTCTACTTCATCATTTTGAACATTCTCATACGTGATTCTTGATGACTGTCCGCCATCAAGAAATACTGCCCACCGAGCATCTGTAGGAATTAACCGAGCAATTTCATGCGGAGTAATACCTTTCATGTATGTTGAGCGCGGCACTGCGTCGAAAACAGTGAAGTGAAGTTTTCCGTCGTTGTCTTCATACGCAACCGAACGAGCGAACCGCACGCGACCAAACGGTGAATTGCCAAGCGATTTGTCGGCATTTACTGAATGACCTTCGTTTTCAAGAAAATGATGCACGAGAGGACCAACGGTAATTGCTGATTCAATGCCGTAAATCTCAATATTGTCGAGTAGGGTTGGTTCTACTTCGTCGCCTGTCTTAATATCTCGCGCAACGTCGTTTGACATCTGCAATACAAAATTCCCGTCAAAAAAATCCGAACCTCCTCCTGGGAGCACAGAGTGCACACGCAATGTTCCATCGGGAGACGTACGAACAACAACATCGGTGACATCTTGACGAGTTGGTGTTTTGTTTAGATGCTCTTGGACCATGCGCAGACTTGTGTTGTCACCAGGGACCTCATATTCAAGCGTGCAACAAGAAGAGTTGAACAACACTGCATTCTGATCGAGAAGATACGTTTCAGATTCTGTTGAACGATCCCCGTGCGCAATGTGTTGCCCACCTCTCCAGCGGATTTTCTTCTCGCCAACTCTCATCTTTCCTTGTGCTCGTATGACTTCAGCGGTCAATTTTCCGTCGACACTGAGCAGGCCCACAGTGTCAGTGGCAGGTAGTCCTAACACTTTTCCACCTCGAATATTTAGATTAAAGGTGGGTTCACTCGGCACTTTAGATGGCTTACCGTCAGCAAGAAAATAAAAACCACCGTTTACTGTGGCTTTTATTTTCTTATCTCTTCGCAAGAGGTTACGTGCATGAGTTGCTGATGGCATGCTTATAATTCTCGTGCTAAATAGAGGATCGTTTGTATCTACTATGAGGTCGTAACGATTTGTGAAATGCCCATCGCCAAGCTCTATAGTCTCGCCAGTTACCTGTATGCCAGGTTGTACTTCTCGTGAAAAACGCTCAATACGCTTTGCAAACGTTAGTGGGTCACGAAGCACTTCATGTAGCTGTTCGTACGGAACAGTCATTGGATCAAAATCGAGACGAAGGTCAGGGTTTCGTGTGGCAGCCTTTCTGTTCAGTTTTTCGTATAAATGCCGAGCCATGATTTTCTAGGTGTTTTACATAAATATATTAAGTTTGTCAAACCACCCTTGTTACGGGCGATAAAAAACCGTTTGTTGGACTCGCGAGGAACCCGATTACATGCCTCGCTTTTGAGAAAACCTATGAATTACAAAAACTTAATTTTTTGATCGTTTTTGTTGGGTCACTTCGTACAACACTTCGCAGTAGCCTGTAGAAACGTCAAACTGTGAGGCCTGCTTTGAAGCAAATCGTTCGATTTTTGAAGCAAGATTTCCGCCAGAAAGCATAGCGAGAGTTCCCAATTGCGACTGGTACGCTTCAATAGCAGACACTTTCTTCGCAATCTCCGACTGAGTAAGGGGTACGGTTATTATCTCTAGTTGAGCTTTTTTCGACACTTGCTCAGGTTTTAGTTTGCCCGCAGGGAGGACGTAAGAGTACGGCAAGTCCTGATAGAGAAAGAATTTTATGTTCTCGTTTTTCAATATAGGAACGGCACTCAGCAACACTGCCTTTAATAGTTTATGGTCTTTATGCACCTCTAATGCAGGAGCAAAAATGTTAAGACCCTCAGAAGCTCGTGTGCGTATGAATTTGAGCAACTCGGCGAGCATAATTGCCTTTAGTTTCTCATCTGAAGCACCGAACCATCGACGGTATGATTTTCCCAAGAAGGAAAAATTCACGATATTACTTTGAGATACGTTCAAAGATTCGAGCGCGTGTATATTCTCCTTCTCTCTTGCCCTTATCGCATCATCACTATTCAAAAAACCACAGAATAAATCCCAGAGGTGCGCACGTGACTTTGGCGGTTTTCCTGCAAAGAAAGTGAGAACAGTGGATTTGCTACCTTCCTTAGCCAAAAGGCCACCAAGTGAGAGCACTGCATCGTCAAAGTGCGGAGAGAGAATTAAGTTATGACGCTCCATTTTTTCGCAATCGCTATTTCTACGTGGTGACCCCACGGGGAATCGGTCACGGTTCACTAAGTATTTTACTCCTAGCGCTCGTAAAATACTAAGTGCCCTCGACCCCGACTCACTCGCCACGCTCGCTCCGTCTTTCGATTCTCGCCTTCAGGCGATCATAATGCCATAAAGAAAGACGCCTGATGAACAGGCGCGTTTCTTTACGGCATGACCCCACGGGGAATCGAACCCCGATTACCGCCTTGAGAAGGCGATGTCCTAACCGTTAGACGATAGGGCCAAACGAGGAGCGGCGCGAAAATTTATTTTCATGCCGTCCGAGTGCCAGCCCTATTAAGCTCCGCAGGAGCGTCTAGGGCCGAAACATTTTTATACCACAAAAGCGACGAACTTTCCTACCTCACCTATGGCCGTGCCAGCCACTCCGCATCGTGACGAACCAAAAGGTCTTTTGCTTTTGCAGGTTCAAGCATCAACGACTTCACTACCCTCTCCATACGCATTGATTGCGAGCCTTTAACAAGTATTACGTCACCTTCAGACATGATTGAAACAATCGCCGAGGCGGCGTCCGCTGCCCTGTCTGTCTCCAATACAACTTCAGGGTGCATCCCCGAATCGCGTGCGCCTTTTGCAGTATCACGTGCGCGTACGCCAGACGTAATTAGAATATCTGCGCACGCAGGCACCAAAGCACCGATACGCGTATGTTCAACAACCGAAAATGAACCGAGCTCAAGCATGTCTGCCAACACCGCAATCCTTCTTCCAGTTCGCGGAACTTCTGCAAGAATTTTTAATGCTTCTTCGCTTGCAACTGGAGAAGAGTTATAGGTGTCGTCAATAATCGTCGTACCGCGAAGCCCAGGCACGATGCGCGTGCGTCCAGGAGGCGGCACATGATTTTCAAAAGCAGTGGTTGCTGTGTGGAGTGGAATGCCAACTGCAACTGCAGATGCAATTCCTGAGAGAACAGCCTGTGCGTGTGTTTTTCCGATAACGCCTGGCACCGATACGTGTGCTTTCTCGCCCCCATATTGCACATCAAAAGAAATACCCGTCGGCATTTTTTTGCTTGACGTAACCAAGTACCGCATTCCGCGCACGTCAGCGTCATGCTCAAATCCGTAGGTAATTTTCTTAACCCCGTCAGCGAGAGAAACAAACCGAGCACGTTCGTCATCAGCGTTGAGAACAGCCGTGCCTCCTGGGGTAAGCCACGTGAGTGGTGCAGATTCTTCTTTAATAACCTCCTCAGGGGAATCATAAAATTCAACATGTACGGGCACTTTCGGAAAGCGCGTACCTAAAACTACGGTCGGGTGTATCCAGGAAAGTGATTTTGTAATGTCCCCTGGTCTATCGGCACCAATTTCTAACACAAGCCATTTTGGATAGGGAGCTTGCAACAGAATCAACGAAAGGCCTTCCAAAATATTTTTAATCCATTGCACAGGATTCCCCCACCCATTCGGCACTCCCAAAACGGTGAGCGGAACTCCTATGTCGCTATTAAAACTCTTTTCACTTCTTCTAATAAAGAAAGATGACGCGAGCGCCGTGTACACAGCATCTTTTGACGAAGTTTTACCCACAGAGCCAGTGACCAAAATAACGTTCGGTTTGTATTTGGAAATAACTGCACGAGCTTCGGCAGTCAAAATACACACAACGAGAGAACGGATGAATTCTTTTATATTGTCCATTTTGTTATTCGTATTGAGGACGGTCTGGAGGGATATTGTAATAGTTTATAAGAAATTTAACAGCTTCCATAAACGGATCTGTCCATGTTTCTGAAGCAAACTTCGCTCCTTTGGGTTCTGATGCAAAGAGAAAGATAATAAACTTTGGTTCATACGCAGGAAAATAGCCAAAGAAAGAGTGAAGGTACCTGTCGTCGTAATACCCGCGTTCTCCTTGTTTTGCAATCTGCGCGGTACCTGTTTTTGCAGCAACAGCATATTCAGGAATCATCACCGTACCGCCTTTTAGAGACGTGTCTACCACCTCAACAAGCATTCGAGTGACTTTCTCTGCAGATTCAGGAGAAATAGCCTGCCGTTCGGGAGACCACCCTATTTTCTTTTTTATACCTCCCCCATAGTCTAATTCAACGCCAACATGCGGATCGGGCAATTCACCGTGATTCGCAAGAACCGCAAGTGCACGGGTCATGGCTATCGGTGTGAGCGCGATTCCTTGACCGAATGAAGCAGTGACGTATTCAATCGTACGCGGACTTTCAAAACCTGAAACGAGCGGAGATTCTTCGTTCGGAAGATCAATGCCTGTTTCTTCAGTGACGCCGTATTTAATAAAATATTCTTTGAAGCGCTGGGTTCCCAATTTTGAAACTATATGCGCAACCCCCGTGTTTAATGATTGATTCAACACTTCCTGCATAGACACCACCCCGCGCGCTTTGAGGTCGTAATTGTAAATTGTTGATTTATCAAATGTCGCTGAACCTTTATCGTTGTACGTTGATGTCGGCGTCACCACGCCTGCGTCAATCCCTGCTGCGACGGTCAAAGGCTTCATTGTTGAACCAAATTCGTACACACTTTCAACTAGTGGGTTTGAAAGCGAGGAAACATTCGTATCACCAAGTCCGTTCGGGTCAAAGTCGGGCTTTGCTGCCATCGCCAAAATTGCACCAGTTTTGGGATCCATAATAATTCCTCCCACCGTTTTCGGATTCCATGCTTTTTGATAGCGCGTTAATACACCTTCCAAATGTTGCTGTACCGACGGCTCAATAGAAATAACTAAATCTGCCCCAGGCGGCGCTTCACCATCTGATATCTCTGAACGAATATTGGTAAACAAATCCGCAAAGAAGTTCACATACAGACCTTCTTCTGTTTTTGCAAGGATGTCGTCATAAAAACGCTCTAATCCGTACTGTCCACGAAGCGTATCTCCCTCTCCATACCCCATAAAACCCACAACGTGGGACGCGAGCTCTTCTCCAGGGTAATACCGCCATGTCTCGCGTAATACTGACACACCAGGGATTTTAAGAGCGGTTATCGCTTTCCCCTCTTCGTCTTTCACACGACGTGCCACTTCTTCGTAGGTATCGTCAATTTTCTGGGCAGAAATCATGAACGCGTCACGTTCTATTGTGGGAACGTGTTTCGAAAGAGCCGCGTAGGCTTCTTCGGGGTTTTTGAGAAGTTTTGGATTTATGGAGAGTGTATATCCGTTTGCAACTGCTGCTGCTGAAATTAATGCGCCGTCTTTTGAGGTAAAGAAAATAGAACCACGATCAACTTGGTTGGGGCTCTGCTTTACATACTGCGCCTCAGCACGTTCTCGGTATTCCTTCCCTTTCACTACCTGTAGATCGTACAGTCGAACCAGGAGGATGAGCGCTATAATCGCACACCCGATTGCAATCAGGCGCACACGGAACGCAAACCGAGATCTCATATCACGCTATTCTAGCGCGCATTGTTGAATGTGACGCTTGACGTGCGTTCAACAAACGAACGGCTTGAAATCGATGTGTACCCTCGTTCCCGCGCAAATGATTCGGTAATTCCCTCTGTGCGCGACAAATACTCTGCTTCAAGGCGTGCAACTTCTGATGAAAGACGTGTGGCTTCAAAGGTAAGCTCTTCGCGTGCGGCAACGTGCATTACAGACGCAATAACTGAATATACATAGAGTACCGAAAGGAGTACAAAAAGAATGCCACTAACGAAGAATGCTTTCTGTTGAATGGGTGTGATGAACGACAAAATCCCCGCATCCTTAGTGCGGAACGGGAGTGCCACTTCTCCGTCCATGATTTGTCTAATTTTTCTTCCCATATGCTTTTTTTGTTTTTTGTATCTGTTGTTTTTCAAAAATTCGTAACTTTGCGCTCCGAGCTCTCGCGTTTCGTAATTGCTCCTCACGCTCTGGAACAATCGGTTTTTTAGTAATACGCACGCCTATACCCGCATCTTCTGCTTCTTTAAACGCATGCTTCACAATTCTGTCCTCAAGGCTATGAAATGAAATAACCGCTACGCGTCCGTTTTCTGAAAGTAAGTTCATCGCCTCAGAAAGCGCTTCTTTCAGAGCACCTAATTCATCGTTCACCGCAATACGCAACGCTTGGAACGTGCGTGTCGCAGGGTGAATGCGACCATTTCTGTAAAATGCAGGGACGACTTCGGAAATAACATCGGCTAATTCCTTTGCGGTATGTATCGGATTATTTCTTCGCGCTTCTACAATTGCCCGCGCAATGCGTCCTGAAAAACGTTCTTCACCGTACTCGCGAATAATTTTTGCAATTTCTTCCTCGTCCCAATCGGCAATAATATCTTTTGCCGTCAACATCCCTTCCTCAATGCGCGACGAGAGCGTCATCAAAAGCGGTTCATCGGCTTTGAAAGAAAATCCCCTACCCGAGTTTAATTGTTCAGAGCGCCAGCCGAGGTCAAACACAATTCCTTCAGCGCTTGTGACGCCTGCTTCATGTGCAAGTTTTTTAATGTTTCTGAAATTTCCCTGTACGTAAATAACTTTGGCGTCAGCATCGCTCAGCCTTTCACGCGAAAGTGCAAGTGAAGATTCATCGGCATCAATGACGAGCAATGTTCCCTTCCCTATTTTTTCAGCAATCTTTGCTGAATGTCCGCCTGCGCCTACTGTGGCATCAATCGCCGTGTCGTTTTTTGAAAGATTCAACGCTTCGACGGTTTCCGACAAAAGAACAGTGATGTGTGCGTTGTCTTTCATGATTTATATGACGCCTATTTCTCCCAATTTCGCTGCCATCGCATCGCCCTGCGATTCAATTTGTGTTTTGTATGTCTCCCACTGTTTTTTGTCCCAGACTTCGACGCGGTCATTCACACCTGCTACCACCACATCAGTTTTGAGACCTGCAAAGTCTTTCAAGTAATCAGGAATTAAAATGCGACCCGCGGAATCCACTTCCGTATCAACAGCACCCGAAAGCATGAATCGATTAAATCCACGCGTGTCAGATGAACCGATTGAAAGATCAGAAAATTTTGCAGCGAGTTTTTTCCACGCAGGTGCGGAAAAAACAAACAAGCAGTGATCAAGTCCTCGTGTGACGATAACGGTTTTGCCTAATTCTTTACGAAATTTTGACGGCAACGACAGGCGTTTTTTCGGATCGAGTGTGTGCTGGTATTCGCCTATCAACATGATGAAAATAGAGAGAAAATGGGTTATCCCACTTCATCCCACATAGATGTAATTCTATGCTACTTCATCCCACTTTGCGGTTCTTATCCACACTACAAAAGACAACAGAAAAAGCGGTCTTTGGGACCGCCTGTCATGCATACCGACTTCTTAAAAATGCTTTATTGCTTTCTTTCTGTACAGTTTTTACAACCAACACCATTGTTGCAGGCACGGGGCAAAAGCGTCTCCCCGACATTGTGCACATATACTAAGCCGTTTCCGTTGCAATGCTCGGGATACGGGCCTTCCTGGGCCATAAAAACCCATCTTCGACCCTCCTGAGCTGCTATCTGTCTGTCTCCCATGGTGCTAAGGATATACTCCCGAAAACCCGTCTCGTCAAACAGTTGTTTCTTTAAGACGACTGATAAGGAAGTTGCGATCCAGGACGCTCAAAAACCACCCAACTTTTGGTCCGTGGTCTTTACCTAAAAACGACAGATATATTGCCCCGAAAAAGGCCTTCGCGTCGATATTCAGGCGTTTGCGTATCTCATGAAGCTCCGTATGGAGCGCCTGCCCCTCGAGCACTGGGTTGGCCTCCACGTACGCCAGGACCTCTTTTAGGGCATTTTTCTGGTCATCTGACAAAGCTTTCACTGCTTCGGGCACTGCGTCCTCAGCAAGCGTAAATACAAACTCTTCGTCCGCTGCGACCTTGAGCCAGTGTTTTGCATAGTGTGCGCGTTCTTGTGCTTCCTTTTTATCGGCATCCGTAAGCGACCCCCCCTTTAGGCGTTCTATTTCAGTTTCGAAATTTAAATGCGGCATCTGTACCAAAAACGCAACCTGTGAAAAACGCGGGAGAAATCTTTTTTCTATATGTGCGCGCTTCTCTGGCGTATGGGTGTACAGAAACAGACGTGTATCGTCGTCAGTAATACCTGCCCAATATTTCTCCGCGATTTTGTCGTACTGATCAAAAAGAACAGGAATCATGTCTCCGTTGGGATCAAAGTTAATCTGCTGATTAATATCCTTCCCGTAGAGCGCAAGTCTGAAGATGTGTTGCGGTACAAGATTTACTACATCACGAGAAGATGAACCCTTTCCTTTTGATGAAGACATTTTTTCACCACCGTAGAGGAAATATTCGTTTTGCATACCAAAGGGCTCTTTGTATCCAAACACTTCTTCTGAAATATGACGTGCGACATCACGAGCACCACCTTTTGAATAGTGATCCTTGCCTCCGCCTTCAACGTCAACGCCGTTCACAAACCACTTTGCAGCCCACTCAACCTTCCATGGCAATTTTGCATTTCCATTAAACGGAGACACCTGCCCTTTGTGTCCACAGCCTTCTGCCCACTTCACTGCTGTCGGATAACACGCATACGTCACTTTCTCTCCGTCAAACGCACTTACTTTCGTCGTTCCTATCTTCCCGCAATTCTCACACACAACCGAAAGCGCGTGCCAGTCAGATGGACGGTCTGCGCCCGATATTTCTTTGTAAATTTTTCTGATAACGTCTGCTTTCTCAAGAGAAATACGAATGGCATCATTCATCTTCCCCGCAAGGTACAATTCACTCGAACGATAAAAGACTGGAGTAAACCCTGCGTCATGAATTGCATCAATATATTCCTTTGCGTAGTATTCGGCAAAATTCGGCGCAACATCTGGTTCTGGAGAAGGAATGTTGTATAACGGCTTGCCCATGTGCTGGCGATATTCAGCCTCATCAAGATATACAGGTAAACCATCCATCGGATCAAAGTCGTTGATTTCAAATTTGAAATCTGCAGGAATTCCTGCTTCACGCAAGCGCTCCCACATTGCGGCGTGAAATGCTAAGGAGCGCATATTGCCAATGTGTACACGCCCCGAAGGCGTTTTTTCATCACGCACCAAAAGCGTTTCTCCTGATTTCAATTTTTCAGGAATCGCTTTCTCTATTTGCCCATAAATACGGTCAAGCCAAAACATCTGTGTATCGTATCAGATATCGGTTCCCGTTTCTTTTCGAGAAATTATCCGCATAGATTGAATCCGTACGTGCGGGGTGAAAAGAGTTTCTCCAACCATGAGGCCCGTAATACTGTCCGCATTTTTTGCAGATCTGACTCTGATCTCGCACACTCCAGTGGCGACCTTCGGACTCTTGAGATGTCCGTACACTACTTCAAGCTCATCGCCGTTACGAGCCCCAATAAAGGGAACCCATTCGCGAATAGACTTTAAGAGTGAACCTTCTCTTTCAACGCTCGTTTCTGACATCGAAAAACTACGCTATTTCAACGACCGTGTATTCCTGACGTCCGTTCGGGGTTGCAAACGTAAATGTTTCACCTTTCTTCTTACCCATCAATGCTTGTCCTAACGGTGAGAGATGTGAGATTTTTTGATCACGCATATTTGCTTCTTCTGAACCAACAATAGTGTACGCATGTGTTTCTTTCTCCCCTTTCTTTTTTATAGTTACTTTCGAACCAAAACCTGCGACGCCTTTTTTCTTTTCAGAAATAATAACGGCTGATTTGATGATATGTTCAAGCCGTCGGATGCGCTCCTCTGTTGCTGCCTGAAGTTCTCGTGCTGCCTGGTATTCTGCGTTCTCTGAAAGATCGCCCAAAGACCGCGCGTATTCCAAACTCTCCGCAATTTCTTTTCGCGTGGTTGTGGTGAGGCGTTCTAATTCTTCCTTTAATTCATCAAATTTTTCCTGAGTAAGAAGGTTTTCTTCTTCGAGTGCGCCTGCTTTTGTTTTTTTCATAGGTACTGTTGGCACAGTGTATATGATTACTGCCCAGCGTCAACCATCTCCTTTCTGTGTTCAACTAAATAGCGCAAAACATCACCCATAACCGCAGGCGCGCCAACTCCCGTTCCTGCCTTTGCGCGCTCCATGGCGACCGCAAATGCGTATTTTGGTGCATCCGCAGGAAAAAATCCGATGACTAATGAGTTGATAAATTCTTTGCGAACTCCCACTTCTGCTGTTCCTGTTTTTCCAGCAACTCGCACACCAGGCACCGCAAGCGCGGTCGCGGTACCTTCAGTAACCGCAAGACGCATTCCTTCGCGAACAATCTCTAGTGCAGATTGATCAAGTGGGAGTGAAATTTTTTCTTTTTTCTTCTCTTCCGCTTCTGCTTGTGTAATAACGGGCGCAACGAGTGTCCCGCCATTTGCGAGCGCTGCAGTAGCGCGCACAAGCTGCATCAAGGTCAACTGGAAGCCGTATTGCCCGATTGCCGTATGGTACGTGTTTCCGAGAAACCATCGTTCGCCGTCAAATGTTTCTGCTTTCCATTCGGGATTCGGAATGACCCCCACCTCTTCACCAGGAATCGAAAAACCTGTAGGAGTTGCGAAACCAAAAAGGCGCATATATTTTTCTATGGCTGCAATTCCCAATCCTTGCTGATCTTTGTATCCGCCACCGATTGCGTAAAAATAAACGTCCGAAGAAACAGCAAGCGCGTGGCGCATGTCTACCCACCCGTGCGCTTTCCAGTCTTTAAAGACCGACGGTTTCTCGGGATCGTACGGATTTGGTATAGAAATCGAACCTGTTGAAAGAATGCTCTTTTGAGGAGAAATAACTGCTTCTTCCAATGCGGCTATCGCAACAAACGGCTTTACCACCGATCCTGGCGTGTACAACCCAGCAACGGCCCTATCTAAAAACGGTGAGCGCGAGTCAGACAACAGTCGTTCAACTTCTTCTTTTGGCTCCCCGTACGACATGACTTCGGGGTCGTATGAGGGGTAGCTCACTACTGCAAGTATTTCACCTGTTTCTATGTCGAGAATGGTTCCTGTTCCGCCTTGCCAGCCTGCGTTCTGCGCGCGCGTTTTGATGGCGTTATAGAAGGCCTCTTGTATACCTGCATCAAGCGTCAGAATCACATCATCACCAGCTTGCGGATTTCTCACAATTGAACCCGAAACTGTATTTCCTTTTGCATCTGTCTCAGCTATGCGAATACCGTTTTTACCCTGCAAATTCTCATTCAAAAGAAGTTCTATGCCTGAAACGCCAACTGTCTGATCCTGATACCAGTAGCCATTGTGATCCTGTTTTGGATATGAAACGTATCCAACAATAACTGACGCCGACTCTCCAAGTGGATACGCTCGTTTCGGTGTTGATGTCGGCGTTTCTCCTGGAATGTTTTCCGCAAAAACCTCTCCATTTCTGTCGAGAATAAGGCCTCGTTCGGCAATAACTGAAGAATGCGACAAACGGTTCTCCTCAGCTCGTGCAATAAACGAATCATGCTCAACTACCTGTAGGTACACGAGCTGTCCTGAAAAAATAATTAGTAAGAGAAGGATGAGTACAGAGAAAATAGAAAATGTGCTTGGTGCTATCGGTCGCTCTATTTTCCCCTCCAAACGCGTCGTGTCATACGCAGGCAAGTTTGCAGCGTCAATCAATATTTCGTCAGGCTCTATCGCCTGGTACTCTCTTTTTCTTTTTAGAAACTGAAACATGGGCTATCACTCTAACATTGCCTTGTGCAAAAAGAGCACGAGCACAGACAGCGTCACGAATATGAGTGTGTATACATACGCAAAACCTCCGAATACTGCCAAGGGACTTCCAAAAACTACATCGAGAATAATCGCTCCCAGAATGACAGATACGTATGCTCTCCACACCGCAAGCAAGACCACTCCAAAAAAGACGCTTACCCACCATGGTAAAAAAAGCACCGAGAGGAAAAACGAGATGATGAAAAGAAATTTATTTAGACCATTCATATACCGCCAGCTGGCAACAGCGAAATAAAATCTAGCTCGTTCATAGAAACGGGGCTCGCAACGTGCACGGTTTTGGTTGCGTCGGTTGCGCTTCCTGAGACAGAAACTACCACTCCAAAAAGAAGTGTTTCATCGGTCGTTGCGCGCACTACATCTCCTGGCACCACTACCACTTCCTGCGGAACCATAATTTCAAAAGAGCCTCCTCCTAATCCGCGTGAAATCGCAACGGCACTTGGTGTTCCTAAAACCACGTCATGTTCAGATCCAGGAGTTGAGTACAATTCAATAGTTGCCGATGAGGCTGTAGTTGAAATTACTTCACCCAAAAGAATGCCGTTCCAAACGGCGTAATCATGCGCTGACACACCTACAGCACTCCCCGCCGCCACCATGAGCGTATCGTAATGGGTGCGCGGCGGGCGCGACAAAACGCGCGCGGGAATTGCGGTGCTAATGCTTTCCACGCCTCGCACTTCTCGCAGTTTTTTATTCTCCTCAACAACTAATCCATATAGAACACTTTGATATTCTGTGCGTGTTACTTTTTCCTCTGCTTCTTGTAGCCGATTTTCTAACTCACTTCGTGACAGTGACGCGTATTCGGGTGTGGGAGTTGCGAGAAATTCCGCAAAGAAAGCGCGAACAGGCGCTTGAAAATTCATCGCAAAAAACACTACGACGCCTAAAAATAGGACACCGAGAAGCGCAGGAAGCGCCTGTATATTAGAAGCTTGCGAACGACCCATCATCATCATCAACAAGAACTTGGCGATATTTCTCCACATCCTCCAAAATAAGCCCCGTACCACGAACCACGGTTGTCAGCGGATCATCGACCACATGAATCGGTACCTTCAATTCCTGCGCTAAAAGCTCTGGAAGCCCGCGTAGCAATGCACCGCCACCAGTCACGTAGACACCTTGTCGCATGACGTCTGCTACCACTTCAGGAGGTGCGGTTTCAATAACCTCTTTTACTGCCTCAATAACTGACGCAACGGAACTGGAAATCGCTTCCCGCACGTCAGCATCGGTAATCACGATCTCTCGTGGAAGTCCTGTAACCAAATCACGTCCGCGAATTGTAGTTTGAAGAGGCACTATGGGTTTCACCACAGTACCGACGGCAATCTTCACATCCTCCGCAGTACGGTCGCCAATTAAGATTTTAAATTCACTTCTGATATAGCTTGCAATGTCCTGATTCAACGTGTCGCCAGCAACACGCACATTCTTTGAACGCACAATGCCGCCAAGCGCAATGAGCGCAATGTCGGTCGTGCCTCCGCCGATATCTATGAGCATGGTGCCAACTGCTTCGTGCACAGGAAGCCTCGCGCCAATTGCAGCAGCCATTGGTTCCTCGACAATCAACACTTCGCGTGCGCCTGCATTTTTTGCAGCATCCCGTACTGCTCGTATCTCAACATTCGTAATTCCTGACGGCACACCAATCACCACACGAGGACCGAGCGGGGGCTGTGAGCCTTGTGCTTTTTGCACTAAGTAGCGAAGCATTTCTTCAGTTACTTCGAAATCAGAAATAACACCTTCGACAAGCGGTCGTACTGCATTGATGTGTGCAGGGGTTCTTCCGAGCATGTCTTTCGCCTGCGCTCCAACGGCAACCACCTGACCTGTTTTTGTGTTCACCGCAACAACCGATGGTTCGGTAATCACAATTCCTTTCCCTTTCAGGTACACAAGTGTATTTGCGGTGCCTAGATCAATCCCGATATCGCGTGAAAAGCGCTCTGCAATGTTTCGTGGAATTCTAAGCATGATAGATTCCCGCAAGCAGTTTTTCTCTCGTCACAACCCCTTTATTCCCGTTCTTCCTACGCACGACCTCAATTGCAGAATCAGTTGTTGTCTTCCCGACAACCACACGGTGCGGAATACCCAGCAAATCAGAGTCGGCAAATTTTTCTCCCGCGCGCATATCGCGATCATCGTACAAAACTTCAATGCCAGCTACGGTTAAATCTTCATACAGTTTGTCGGCATACGCGCGAATTTTTTCATCCCCTTGCGATAGTTCAACCAAATGAATCGTAAATGGTGCAACCGATTCAGGCCACACAATTCCCTTTTCATCGCACAACACTTCAACAATCGTACCCATGAGGCGTCCAATGCCGATACCGTACGAACCCATGACCACTGGCTTATCGACTCCGTCTTCGTCTTTAAAGGTTAAGCCGAGCGGTTCTGAGAATCTGGTGCCGAGTTTAAAAATGTTTCCAACCTCAATTGCTTTCGCCTCTACCAATGCCTCCTTAGAAATACCTAAATCACGGAGAATATCGTCACTCATGACCTCATAATTCACGGCAATGCGCTTATCCGTATCTATATATATGGTGTCCTCGCCTGCGGTCGAGACGCACTGAAACTCGTGACTGAACTTTGAAAACACACCGCCTGAGGCAAAGGTTAAGTAGGTAAAATCTCCGATACCGACCCTTCGAAACACATTCAGATAGGCTGCACCTGCTTCTTCGTAAAAGACCTCAAGCTCCGCATCCGAGCGATTAAACGAGTAAAAATCTTTCATCAAAAACTCGCGTCCGCGCATGATGCCAGATTTCGCACGAAGCTCATTTCGAAACTTCGTTTGAAACTGATACGTGTACCTTGGTAAATCGCGGTATGACGAGATATGATTTTTCATCACGCGCGTCATCGGCTCTTCATGTGTAAAACCCAAGCCGACCTGCGTACCTCCGTTCAATTCTGTTTTAAACCAGACTTCATCAACCGCTTCTCCTTTCCAGCGATTCGTTTCTTTCCACAACTCAGGATCTTGAAGCGCGGTAAAAGAAACTTCCTGACCACCGAGCGCGTTCATTTCTTCGCGAATAATTTGTTTTATCTTTTCAAATACGCGAAGTCCGAGCGGAAGCAAGTCGTATGCACCCGCCATTTCTTTGTGGATGTATCCGCCACGAATCAGAAGTTGCGCATTCTGCGAAATCTCATCTTTTGGAGATTCTTTCCGTGTTTTTGTGAATAAGTGAGACTGGCGCATAGTGTGCTCATTATAAGGCTTCGTCTTGTAAGGGCAATCAGCCCAAACGAGCGCCGTTTGGTATATCTTTGTCTGGTACGGCCAAAACAACAGAACCGTCTTCGCGGTAAAACCCTGTCGTCAAAACCTCCGATTCAAAGGACCCTATTTTTCGGATGCCTATATTGGTAACGCAGATGACCCGTTTTCCAATCAATTCGTCTTTTGAATACAGGTGCGTGATTTGAGCGCTCGACCTTTTTACCCCGAGAGGACCGAGGTCTATATCCAGCTTGTATGCAGGTTTCCTCGCTTCAGGAAAGTCGCTTACAGCGACGACTGTACCGACGCGAATTTCGATTTTTTCAAAATCTTGAAATGTGGTCATGTTATGCATTTCCTTTATTAGGGTCGTCTTTGTAAATAAGATCGAAAATGAAACCATCCGTTCGTGCAAGTGCATCATTCAGCTGTGTTTCGGTATAACCTCCTTCCGTCAAAAGCCACTGTTTTGCTTCTTCTTCGGTCATTGCCTCGATGCGTGCGGCCATTTCGGCAGCCTCAATATCGTCATCAAAGTCGCCACGACCCATGACACGGTCTGTTTTTTCTTTTTTTATTTCTCCCATACTAATTAATCTAGAATTTATTTTTACGTACGAGAATTAACCTACACGTGAACGTAACCGCTCGACGATGGCGGCTACCCGATTTCGTTTGGCATACAGTTCGGTGACGTGTGCTCTATTCGCTCCCGCCACATCTGAATGGTGACCACGTAAGAGAACTGCACGAGCACCGCCCAATTCCGCCTCCCTTATTTCTTGCTCGAGAGTTGTATCAACTTCAAGGAATTTGCGAAGGCGCAATCCTGTGCTGGACCAACGAACCTTCTCAAGGTTTTTTCCGTTAATCATAATGTAATGACATTAATATTTTTCACCACTCTGTCTTTCTAGTAATTTCCCTTGTACTTTTGTTATTTCTTTATCTGCTCTTCTTTGCTTGGCGATAAGTGAAGCTATAGCTTTTGTTGTGTCTACAAATATTTTCGAAGACTCACCATGCTCCCTCAGAGCCCACGATGCAAGGGTGCTTAGTTTTGAGAGGCGAGAACGATACAAAGCATTTAGGTCATATCGTGAATTTAGATATGCCCGCGTTCGTTGTACTGTGCCTCGCTCTAGGATACTTCTTTCCCACATACGAGTTAAATTTGCCGTTTCCGATTCGACGTCGAAACACAGGGACGAGCGGTTTCTCGTGGTACCACCCTGCTATAGCCTTCTAAAAAGAAAACGCCTTACCGGCGTGTCTCTGAGGCTTCTCAGTGCTCCTTCCTTTCGGATGACACACTTTAGGCTGTTTTTACGGTTCCTTTCCGTCAGGTTTTGGTCTTTCGACTTCCGACCTGCAGCTTCGTAAGGCGGGATACCTTACTCTGGCGCTTTTATTCAACTTTTTTCATAGTAGACCCTAAAAACAAAAAGTCAATCCCTCTATGCGCACAGATACTCTTATAAATACTCTTAAACAGATACTCTTAGTAAGTATTAGTACAAGTGATAACTGATATGATATATCATATCAGTTATCACAGACGGAAACTCGGCCGTTTACAGAGCCTCATGAACAGCGTGCTATTCGGGGTCACGCTCTGGATCTGATTCTGATGGAATTGGTATACGCGTACGAGAAAGTTCCCCCTCACCTAGAGCACACAAATAGCGATAGTGCGTATATGCTGCCTGCGTTTCAACTGCGGAAAGCCGTACGGCTCTAAATCTTTGTCGGAGTGTTGGACCAACGCGTGGAGGTTCGGCAGATATAACAGGAACGGAATCCATAGTCTGGCACTCACCAACTTCAAGTAAATCAGACAGCGCGAGTGTACGAGTGTACCCAGCAACGAACGCTCTGCGTTCCGTTACCCGAGCGTAATACGCATCGAGTACTGCTTCGGAGTGGTTAGGAGACGTTGCGCAGGCCGAAACACCAAAAAGAAGCGATGCCGAGAGAAGTGCGCGAGTTCGATTCTCAGACATACCAAAAGCGAAGTGCTATACTAAGTATAGCACAAACTGGTTAGACGAAGAGTTTGAAGATATCGTTTGCCGTTACTGCAAGCATCAGAAGAATGAGGATTGCGAAACCGATAGTATTCAACGTATTCGCAATCGCAATAGGAATCGGACGACGAATAACGGTTTCAACCGCAAGAAACGCCAAGCGTCCCCCATCCAAAGCGGGGAATGGGAGAAGATTCAAAACAGCGAGGTTTAAAGAAATAAGTGCAGCAAAAGAAAGTATTGAGCCAAATCCAAAATTTGCTGCATCTCCTGCAAGAGACGCGATTCCTACGGGGCCAGCAATATTTTTTACATCTGCTGAGAGTGTGACAGCGGAAGCTATTAACTGCCCCATACCAACTACAATTGCCTGCGTTTTTTCTATAGTTTCTAAGAAGCCTTTCGCAACTGCTTCAAAAAACGGAAGCTGGAGCGTGCCCACCAAAGCAGACGCGATACCAAGTGCCTGTCGTTCGGGCTCTTCAGCTATCAGTCCTTTTTCGGGTGTAGCGGTAATCTGAACCTCAACTTCATTTCTGAGCACAGTCATCTGCACGTCACCTGTGGCACTCGCAATCAGACCAGCAATCATTTCTGGCTTTTCTATCGGGGTTTCAACGTTGTTTGCAAAAATAGAAACCACACGATCCCCTGCTTGTATTCCTGCCTCGTCTGCGGGGCTTCCAGGGAGTACTTCAGCAATCACAATACGTTCATTGGTAAGTCTTCCTGCGTATTCCGAAGATTCAAGCGCTGTGGGAATACCCGACATGAATGCGAGAGTGAAAAATACAAAACCGAGAATGACGTTTGAAAACGGACCTGCGAAAAGCGTGAGTGCCTGCGCAATTTTCGGACGATTTGAAAACGCTGCGGGGTCATTCGAGCTTTCGGTGGCATCTTCGCCGACTATTTTTACAAACCCGCCGAACGGAAGCGCGTTTATGGTGTACTCCGTATCGCCTATTTTTTTACCCCACAATTTTGGCGGAAAGCCAATACCAAACTCAGGAACTTTCATACCTGAGAGTTTTGCTGCGATAAGGTGACCGAACTCGTGGCCGACAATGAGAACCACGAGCATGACAATGAATATAAGTATGCTCATGATGCGAGTTCTTTTTCTTTCTTATCAGCAACTTCTTCGAGGAGTTTGTTGGTTTCGTCGACTATTTTCTGTACTTCATTTTTCAGACGTTTTTGTTCGTCTTCCGATGCATCACCCTTTTCAATATCCGAAATTGCCTTGGAGCGCGCGGTTTTCAATTGAACCCTGGCTTCCTCAAGTTTTGCGCGCACGAGCTTCATAAGCTGTCCTCTGCGCTCTGCGGTGAGCTCTGGAAACGACACGCGAACACCTTTGTCATCTGAACCCGCGGATATACCCAAATCAGCAACGGTAATTGCCTTTTCAATATCTTTTACCTGTCCTTTGTCCCACGGGTTCACGTAAAGCGTACGGGCATCCTCAACGGTAATTGCTGCCACCTGAGAGAGCTTCATTCGGGAACCATAGACGTCAACAGTAATAGTATCGAGAAGCGCGGGAGTTGCGCGTCCCGTGCGCAAGCCCTGAAGCTCAGTTTGAAGCCAGTCGCGCTTTTCAGTGCCTGCTTTCTTGAATTGATGTAGATCGTATGCCATGCGCGAATTGTAGCAAACTGTTAGGAACGCGGAAGCGAAACCGCCAAATGCGAAAGAATAGCTTTTGCGGATGAGCCTTGCATACGCATGTATTTTTCTGCGTCAAGAATATCGCGAAGTGCCTGCGCAGAATATTTTTTGTCTTTCGTCACTGAGAGCAATGAGCGTACAAACGCGCGCGATGGGTTGCGGTCTTGGGTTTTGGAAATGTAGCTCGTCATTTTTTCAACCTGTGACAAACGTGATTCGTACGAGTCCTTTAAGAATTTTTCCGCGTCTTCAGTGCCTTCTGAAGACGCGGATACAACACCCGAAATTTGTATTGCACGCGAACGGATAGTGGGCAACAAATGCCCTGCACTTTCAACAATAAAGAAAAATACTGAATTGCCAGGCGCTTCTTCGACTACTTTCAAAAGCGCATTTTGTGCTTCCGTCGTGGCGCGACTGATAGAAAGAACAATATATTTTGCACCCGTCAGAGATTTTAAAGACGCGAAGCTTGAAACTGCACGCGCATCATCAACTGCAAAATCAGATGCGGTAAATTCGTAAAGATCTGGATTTACTAACGTCGTGACTCCCCGCTTTTGCAAGAGATTAATTACCGCGGTTCGTGTTTCGACAATCGAGCCGACGACGATGTACGCGTGTGCGAGCGAAGAAATATTTTGAAGCGAACTGATATTCACAGATACGTGCTACTTGGTTCCTGGAAAGCGTAGTCCAAAAAAGAGCGAGGAAAAACTTGCAACCAAAGAACCTGCCCCCAGTATCACCAAACCTTCACTTACCCCTGAATTCACGTCAATCGCGCTGTAGCGCATGCCCCACAAAGCGAGCACGGAAAGCCCAGCAATACCCGCGTAGCGCAACGCACTATCAGTTTTTTGTTTAAACGTACGAGCGGTAAAAAGGTCATCAATGTTGCCCTTTTGATTCATGAAAAAAGTGTACCACGGCCCATTAACCCCTCTTTGTCGTCATTGTCTTCTTGTACGTCTCGAGGTGTTCAAGTGCAATACCTGTACCTTTAGCGACACAAAATTGCGCTTCATCGGCAAGAACCGCGTGCACTCCCGTCCGTCTGAACACGAGCTCAGGAAAATGACGAAGCTGTGAAGTGCCTCCAGTCATAATGATGCCCTTATCGATAATGTCTGCTGCCAATTCGGGTGGCGTTTCCTGAAGCACATTCCTGATTGCCTTAATCATCTCGCGCAATTCACGCGCAATCGCACGAACGATTTCATTGGTCGACACATTGGCGGTTCGCGGAAGACCTGACAAGAGGTCGCGGCCTTTGATAGCCATAGTCAGTTCCTCCTCTACGGGCACTGCCGAGCCTATCTGAATCTTTACATCCTCGGCGGTTTTGTCTCCGATAGCGAGGTTATACGTCTTCTTTATGTAATCGGCTATCGCTTGGTCAATTCGGTTCCCTGCACATTTCACGCTTGTCGAGGCCACGATGCCGCCCAAAGAAATAACGGCCACGTCTATCGTACCCCCGCCCACGTCTGCAATCATGTGTCCGCGCGGTTCATGAATCGGAATACCTGCGCCAATGGCGGCCAAGATTGGTTCTTTAATAACGTATGCATTTCGCGCGCCCGCTTTTATTCCCGCCTCAACAACTGCACGACGCTCGGTCGATGAGACGCCCGCAGGCACCGACACAATGACGTCAGGCTTGAAAAGATTCCACGAACCTAATGCTTTCCGTATGTAGTACCGAAGCATTGCTTCAGTCACGCGGTAGTCTGCAATAACGCCGTCTTTCATCGGGCGATACGCAATAATCGACTCAGGTGTGCGCCCAATCATTTCTTTCGCGTCTGCACCGATTGCCAGAATTTTTTTATCTCCGACTGAAACTGCGACGACTGACGGTTCATTCAACACAATTCCGCGCCCAGGAACGAATACGAGGGTTGTAGTGGTTCCCAAATCAATTCCCAATCTCGGCGCAAAGAATGACATTACTCTTGAGTGTACTCTGATGCGTACCTACCCGCAATTCTGTGTATAACAAAGAGATTGACTGAATAAAATAAGGTGGTATAAAAACAATATGCAAACAGAAGGTCACGTATTCAGCACTTCAGAAAACATACCGCGACTTAGTCCACCGAGTCCTCTTGAGAAAATTTGGCTCACTGCAAAACAGTTGCTTTTTATAGCATCAGACAAAGATAGAGAGCGCCTGGGTCAGTAATTACACTCTTTGAATTTTTACTCCAACCGCCTGTAGGCGGTTTTCTATTGCTTCATAGCCACGGTCAATGAGATGCGCGTTTGCAACTTTCGATTTCCCTTTCGCAATTATTGCAGCGAGCATAAACGCGAGCCCCGCACGGATATCGGGCGTTTCTATGTTTGCAGCTGTGAACGCGGTTTTTCCGCGAATGTTTGCGCGATGCGGAGAAACTATGGTGATATCCGCACCCATCTGTACCAACTCCTTTGTGTACGCTAATCGCCCGTCAAAAATACTTTCAATCATCACCGAATCCCCTTCCGCTTGTGTGAGTAAAATCAAAAACGGTGGATGTGCATCTGTCGCGAACCCTGGGTATTCGTGCGTGCGAAGGCGTGTGGGTAAAAGATGCTCGGGTGCACGTACTGTTATGAAATCTTTGCCGACAACAAGTGGTACACCCATATACTCGAGACCCTGAATCACTGCATCTAAGTGTGCTGGTTCGATATCGGTGACCGTAAGTTCTTTTGCCGCAAGTGCGCCGAGCGCAAGAAAGCTCGCCGCCTCTATTCTGTCGGGAATAATGCGATGCGGTTTTACTGGGGGTGTGAGTGGAGACGGGTGGATAACGATTGTTGAAGTTCCCGCTCCTTCTATACGTGCTCCGCAGGATTTCAAAAATTCAGCAGTGGCCACCACTTCAGGCTCAAGTGCACAATTTTTAAGTGTCACTGGAGCTTTTGCCAATGTGGCAGCCATCATGACCGCTTCCGTTCCTGTAACCGTAACCACGCGAAAGAAAAATTCCCCACCCGAAAGACCGTTCGGCGCAGAAAGCGTGTACGTATCTTCCGTCTCTGAAAATGTTGCGCCAAGTTTTTGGAATGCTGAAATAAAAAGATCGATGGGGCGCTCGCCAATAACATCACCTCCTGGATGCGGAAATGTGACGCGCCCTGTGCGCGCCAATACGGAACCGATAAGAAGGACACTGGCACGGAGGGAGCGAGCAGAAACACTATCCAAAACGGAACTGGTAATCTCTTTTGCATTCACTGTCAGTGTTCTACCGTCGCGACGTACGTGTGCCCCAAGGCCCTCCAGAATCCTGCCCATAGCAGGAATGTCCGCAATACCTGGGACATTTTCAAACGTTGATTCTCCCTGTATCAACAAGGAAGCCGCTAACGCAGGCAAAACAGCGTTTTTAGCGCCATAGACGGGGATTGCCCCTGAAAGTGTTTTCTCTCCATCGAGACCTTCGATCACAAAAACAGGATTCTGCATGCGTAGAGTATACGCGATAGTGCCCCTTCGGGATACACTAAGAATATGTTTTCAGTCCGCGTCATGCCTGTTGCCAAAGGGATTTTTAAAGACCACCTGACCTACTTTTCACGTGAACATATATCTCCAGGAACGGTGATTCACGTCATAGTGCGCGGAAGGAAAATACCTGGCATCGTACTCGCATCCACTGATGTTCGAGAAGAAAAATACGACCTGCGTACCGCCGACTTTGCATTGAAAAAGCTCGACTCCGAAAAAACACCAAAGAAAAAAATGTTTCGCGCGAGTTTTATTCGTGCGGTAAACGACGCCGCGCGGTGGCACGGCACGCATGAAGGTATCGTGGTATCCGCCCTAGCCTCTTCACAAATACTAGCGTCGTTACCGTCGATAGAAGAATACGTTCCGAAAGCAAACGAAGAAACAACGGGCGTGAAAGCTGACCTTTTGGTGTTACAAGCCGAACGCGAAGAGCGCATTCGTACCTACAGAAATCTTGCACGTGAAGCGTTTGCACGAAACGCCTCTGTCTTTATCGTTGCACCAACGATAGTTGAAGCGGAGCAGCTCGCGGGACACCTCGAGCGTGGCATTGAAAACCGCGTGATTTTGTTCACTTCAGAACTTTCAAAGAAAAAATTAATCGGCGCATGGAATCACGCCGTCACCAACCGCGAGCCCGTGTTGGTCGTTGGCACCCCTGTCATTCTTTCAATTCCGCGCGCGGATTTAGACACTATCGTGATTGAACGTGAATCCGCGCGCGCGTACCGCGGGAGGGAGCGCCCCCATCTTGATATTCGACAGGTGGCTGAATCGCTTTCGGCACACTCTGGAGCCAGGCTTATTCTTGCAGACTTCCCGCTTCGTGTTGAAACCAGATACCGTGTTGACATCCACGAAGCAGAAGAACTGGCGCGCTCGCAAGTACGTCCAGGCGGAACAGAAATGGTTTCCGTGGTAGATACGCGACAGAAAGACACCAAGCGTGGTGAGCGACGGATGTTTAGTGCGCTCACACCTGAAACAAAAGCAGAAATGCGATCGATTTTAAAGAAAGGCGGTCGAGCTATTGTTTTTGCCGCGCGACGTGGAATTGCCCCGCTCACCATCTGTAACGATTGCGGAACACCGATTACAGACCCGAACTCGGGACTTCCGATGACACTGCACAAAACCGCACATGGAAACGTCTTCCTTTCACACCGTTCAGGCGCTGTCCTTCCCGCAGAGACGTCGTGCACGGTCTGCGGAGGATGGAATCTAGTGACTCTCGGTATCGGCATCGACCGTGTGGTTGAAGAGCTCGAAAAAGATTTTCCCGATACAAAAATAAGTGCATTTACCAAAGACACGGCGCCGACACATAAAACGGCTAAGAAAATATCCGATGCTTTCTTTGCAACTGACGGTGCAATTCTTGTCGGCACAGAACGCATGCTCCCCTATCTCAAAGAGCCTGCGGATATTGCCGTGGTCGCTTCAATCGACACATTGCTGTCCCTACCCGCGTGGAGAGCACACGAAACTGCGCTTTCTATTCTCTTTTATTTACGCGAGCACGCTGAAGAAAAACTAATTATTGAAACCCGCCAACCAGAGACTGAGGTTATGAAAACACTTCTCTCAGGAAACCCGCAGGACTTTTACCGCAAAGACTGTGCTGAGCGCGAACAGTACGGCTACCCTCCGTTTACGCTATTCATCGGCCTCACTGCATACGGCCCACGGCCAGCAGTTGATAAAAATCGTACATTGATTTCTGAAACATTTTCTGGGTACGACCTCGTGGGGCCACTGCCTGCAGAAGCGGAGCCACGAGGTGAGTGGAGCGCAAAGGCTGTGATACGACTTCCAAAAAGCTCGTGGCCAGACACAGAGTTGTGGGAAAAACTGAAAAGCCTTCCACCAAATGTCGTCGTGAGTATAGACCCTGACGAAATCGTTTAATTTCTAGTATCCTGTGATTCATGAAGATAGATCCTATAGTCGTTAAAGGTGCAGCTGTCTTGCATAAAAAGACGCATGAGGTGCCAAAAGATATGTTTGGTACGGCGAAGCTCAAAGACATCATCAAGCGCATGTCAGCGTCTTTGCGCGAAACGGAGCATGGTGTTGCAATAGCAGCAAATCAAATTGGGCTCCACTATAGTATTTTTGTCGTCCGCGGGTTCGTTCTTGAAGGCAAAGACCGTTCAGACGAAGACGCAGATCGCGCATTCATTAACCCAAAAATCACCAAAGTGGCCCGCAAAAAAGACCTTATGGAGGAGGCATGCCTTTCGGTGCCTGGATACCACGGGATAATTAAACGCTCCCTTAAAGCAACGGTGCGCGCGTATGATGAAGAAGGTATTCGATATGAGCGTGGTGCATCAGGACTTTTGGCACAAATATTTCAGCATGAATGTGATCACCTTGAAGGAATTCTCTACATAGAAAAAGCCGAGGAGGTGCGGGAAGTTCCAAAAGAAGAGGAAGCTGAAGAAACACATGGACGAAAAAAATCTAAAAAACCTCAGTAAAAAACCCAGCGTTGTTTTTTTCGGCACACCGCACTTTGCGGTGTATGTCCTTGAAGAAATGACGCAAGCAGGTATTCCGCCTTCATTGCTTGTGACCGCTCCTGAAAAACCAGCGGGTCGCGGGCTTCTGCCACGCCCGTCGCCAGTGAAGGAATGGGGATTGAAACAAGGAATACCTGTCGCTGAACCAGCAAAGCTCGAAGTGTCAGATGCAGGTGCTGCAATACTTTTTCAGCAGTCATTCGACTTGTTTGTTGTTGCAGGATACGGAAAAATTCTTCCCCATTCTCTTCTTTCGAGAACCAAACATGGAGTGTTAAACGTACACCCGTCACTTCTGCCAAAATACCGAGGCCCGTCGCCCATCGAAACACAAATTTTACAGAACGATCAAAATCCTGGCGTTTCGATTATTCTTCTCGACGAGGAGACGGACCATGGACCAGTGCTTGCCCAAGAAACACCAGCACTACCTCGCTGGCCGTTATCGCGAAGCGAACTTGAAGACACTCTGTGGAAGCGCGGCGGAGCACTGATTGCAGAATGCATACCAAGATATATTGCAGGCGAACTCACACCACGCGAACAAAATCACCAAGAAGCCACCTTCACCAAAAAACTCGAAAAAGAAGACGGGCTCGTGGATCTCTCTGGTGACGCGTACGGGAACTACCTAAAATTTCTCGCGTACGAACGCTGGCCTGGCACGTTTTTCTTTACAGAGAAAAACGAGAAAAAAATGAGAGTCAAAATAACAGGCGCGGAATTTGAAAATGACACCTTTGTCATTACTCGGGTGATACCCGAGGGTAAAAAAGAAATGAGTTACGCGGACTTTATTCGAAATCGTTAGCCTCTCAAACTGTTCTTTGCTTTACGAGCAGCATTTCTTGCAAAATCTGTTTTCTTTGTTTTTACTCTACGAAGTTCTCTGCGCAAATCTTCAAGCGCGGCATCAAGCGCAATCCTCACGGTCGGACGCTTTGCCTCAACGCGAAACATTTTTCCTTGCGAAGAAAAATTAATTTCTACTCGATACCCGCCACGCTTTTCCTTCAAGGCTTCAAGCTCCACTTCAGCAAGCGCTGTGGTGTCCAACTTAGGAATAAGTTTGGAAAGGGTTTGAATTTTTTCCTTCACCACTGCTTCGGTGGCTCGAACGTCTTCAATAGTGCCTGTCTTTTTTATTTTGATTGGTAGTGCCATATACGTACTATTTTCCCATGAGTTTTTGCCCCACGGATGATGTGGACATCTTTTGACGACACATTGAAGTGTTCCGCAAGTATCTCCTTCATTCGCTCGTTTGCTCGCCCATCTTCTGCGCTTTCACGTACTGCGATGTGGTAAGCACCCTGCGGGAGCCTGTCGATGAATTCTCGTTTCGCATCGGGGACGACTCTGACACCAATATCGAAACTAGTTTTCTTTCCTGTCATACGTTCCGATAAGTTCTCCTGAAGCAAGAACATACCCTTCCATTGCTTTCTTCACCTCTTCAAGAGTCGGTGGCGCAAGAAACGAGAGCTCAGTTCCAAGAGCGTACACTTTGAAAAAGTATCTATGTTTCGACGGTTCATACTCGGGTGGCGGACACGGACCGATATAGCCCTCCTTCCCGCTTCCGTTCAAGCCAAATGGTAGTGCCTGCGCCCCTTCAGGTATCTGCGCTTCAGTTCCGCCTGGAGTAAATGGAATGCTGTACACCACCAGGTGATCAAAAGTGCCCTCAGGCTGCAATGCCTTTGGTACATCGGCATCTCGCATCAAAAGTGCGAGAGATACCGTACCTTCTGGTATATCCGAAATGGTAATTGGCGGACTAATATTTTCTGCATCACACGTATATTTTGCAGGTATAGATTCGTTGTTTTTAAATGCAGAGCTAGTGATTGTAAGTTGCATGTATTTTTGTGAAGGAGATTCTGATGATTTGAGAAGTCCGTAGAAAAAATAACCGCCTCCGAGGATAATGACTGCAAGGACACCCAAAACAAGATACTTCATTACCTACCAGTATATCTCCTTCCCAAATAAGCCGTGTAACAAGCGGTATATTTACCGTTCTCCACTCTCTGCCTAAAGATGCCGTGGAAAGGAGTACTATGTTTATATAGCAACCTAATCTATATACCTTATGGATACGGTCAATGCATATTGCGTTAAGTGCAAAGCAAAACGCGACATGAATGAACCTTCCGAGGTTTCAATGCCAGGCAAGGGCGGCCCCCGTCGCGCCATGAAAGGCACGTGCCCTGTGTGCGGAACCGGGATGTTCCGAATCATGGGCAAAGCGTAAGCCTGCAGACAAAAAGCCCCGCCTGCTCTGAGCAGGCGGGGCTTTTTCATTTGAATATATTCAGAAGTTCGCGAATGTCAGAAATCTCTGTATCGGCACGAAGTGATGCGTCAGAACTAAAATGAAATCCGTATGTTGCGCGAATGGTAGCGACACCCGCGCGTTTACCTGCCTCAATATCGACATCAGCATCCCCTATCATGACAGCTTCTTCGGGTACCAAATGCATTCGGTCGAGCGCTATCTGGAGTGGCACTGGGCTTGGTTTTAACTCAGGTGCATCTTCGGAAAAAAGAGCAGTATCGAGAAGTATATCCATTCCTTCTTTGTGTAACGTTGCTTCGCCGGTTGAACGCCCGCGGTTTGTAATCGTAGCGAGTTTATATCCTCTTTTTTTAAGCTCAGTTAGAGTTTCAAGTGCGCCAGGAAACGGCACTGAGAGGTCTAAGCGCTCCAACTGAAATACTCGGTGTGACGTTTGAATCGGAAGCGGATCAAAATCGCGCCTGCCCGCAAGAAAAAACACATACTCGTCGAAAGATTTTCCTGCTGCCCGCCCCATCATTTCACGCGTCGGAATGGGAAAACCGTTTTCAGCAAACGCGTGTTCTGTAGCCTGAAAGATATATTCCCTCGTATCGAGAATGGTTCCGTCGACGTCGAGGAGGAGTGCGCGTATGCCTTGCATGAAGTGTATTTTTACCATACTGCACGAAAAAACCGCCCTGAGCTTGTCGAAGGGCGGTTTTTTCGAAAATACTAGAGAATGAGTACTACTTTCCGCTTTCTTCGTGAGCCGACTTCACAGTATCAAGAAGAATTGCAAAGTTGGTAGCGAGTCCAGCGAGTGTAATATCTTCTACGCCGTCTCCGTTCACGTCGCCAACAGCGATATTCACTTTACCTGCTCCACCGCCACTGCCTGCAGACATACTCCCCGCATTACTTGCACCGAAACTCCATGAAAGAATTTCAATCTCATCTTTGTGGCCTTTGTCCTTAGTTGCTTGCGCAGCCGCCGCGAGGTCGTCGAGGTCAGTGACACCACTAAACAAGAACGAGTACCATGGCTTCTTCAAGTTTACTGCACCACCCTCAAGAGATACGTCTTGTAGAAGAGAGGACGGGATGAGTCCGAACAGTTTTGCGTCAGAACGATACTTGAACTCAATCTTCGTGAAGTTCAACGAAATCTGTTCCATGCGTGGGTCGTCAGCAGAAATCGCAGCAACAAAGAGTGCGAGTTCTTCCTCATCGGAAACATCTGCGGCAGACTTCGGAGCGATCTTTACAACCTCTTCTTTTGTCTTCGGGTCCCATCCGCGCACTTTTTTTGAGTCAATCAAAATTTCAAATTGACTTTCTGTTGGGACAGCACCCTTTGTGCTTTCTCCATCAACGCCGCCAAATTTGATGAATACATCAGAGGCGGCAGCCTTATCGTCTTCAGACTCGCCCTTTACGTCACCTAATTTGATGAAAATCGATGATTTCACAGCACTGTCTTCAAGAACGGTGGTTACACCGTCGTTATCATCGTCCTGGTCAAGATATTTCACCGATGTAGCACCTGCCGCGGCACCTGCGCCTGTTGAAACTCCCGTGCGCGTATCGGCTGAAGCGGCGCTTTTCAAACATGCCCACTGACTGATTGCTGTATTGCACGAAACTGCATATCCTGACGGACATTCAAGTTTTGGCATTTCCTTGCCCCCGCACGTAGGCGCTGATGAGCTATCAGGCTTCACGGTCGTTGTCTGTACGCCGTTTTCAGTTTCGATTTCAACTTCCATCTTTACTGGAACGGCCGTTACAGTCACAGACGTTGCGGATGTCGTTTGCGTGCTTCCGCTTGCAGCGCTACCCGAAGTTCCGCCCGATGCAGACGTGCCTCCAGTCGTAGACGTAGTGGTATGGGCCTCTGATGAAGCTCCAGTTGCGTCGTGGTCCGCAAAGGCATTAGTAGATACAAAAAGAGACAAAACAATTGCTAGAGAGACTACAAATGTGTGTTTCATAGGATTAATGACGTATATATGCAGACAGTGTACCCCCTTGTAGCCAATAGGCTAGGGTGCCCTGGGACAACTTATGGGCTTCCCCAGGGGCATAGGGACCTTGCTTTTTGTGCTATATACTGTGCTGGTCAAGTTAATAACATAAAAAGGCACTGATTTTATATGGTACGAAAAGCAAACCCCGCCCTATTAAAACCCTACAACCTCTCTGCTGAACTTGAAGCAGTAGTTGGCAAGGGTCCTTTGCCTCGCGGACAGGTGGTAAAGAAGATTTGGGAGTACATCAAGAAGCACGACCTCCAGAACCCGAAGAACAAGAGAAACATCCTCGCGGATGACAAACTCATGCCGCTCTTTGGTAAGAAGGAAGTCACCATGTTCGAGATGACGAAACTCGTCTCAGGACACATGTCTTAGTCTTAAATTCGACTCTTAAAAACCGCCCTGAGCTTGTCGAAGGGCGGTTTTTTATTTGAACAGGTCTTCTGCTTTCACTACCTGATCTGCAAACACGAATATCTCAATATTCAGGACGATATCCATAGAATTGTCGCGTATCCTACGAATCAGAAGAAAACTATTCGCACCTGCGGGGCTTAGTGGGCTACGCACTATTTCATGTTCCGCGCGCGTACCAAAATACTGAAGCGTATCAATTCCCTCTCCGCCGTCGTAGTAATCATCGTCTCCTGAAGCTCCCCACACGTATTTCTCAAGCGTCGTGCCTTTGGAGGCGGCATTCCAAAAGTCCGCATATATCAAAGACCCTGGCGGATTTTCCTTTGGTTCTACACTAGGAACCTGCGGAGGTGCATCCAACGCTTTTGTAACATCCACAGCAACAGAGGCTACCGACGTGCCGTTTCTTAGATAACGAGCAGTATAGGTTCCTCGTGTTTTGTAGGTATGTTCGACAACCCCATTACAATCAGCAGGGTACGTTTGCCCGTCCCCTGTTTCTACGGAAAAGACTTCTTTCGTGGAAACGGAATCGCACACGGGAAATGCTTCGTAGCGTATAAGCACTCCCAAGTTTCTTTTTACCGAATCAACGTAGGTACTGAGCCGCGTATACGTTACTGTGCTTTTTTTAGATTCTGGAATTACTGCTTGAGGCTCTTCTGCGGTTACATGTGTCTGCTGATTCGTGAGGACTGGTTCTTGGTACGTCTCTGGGATATCTTCTGAAAAAGTAAAAAACAAACCTACTCCGCCAAGCGCGAGGCAGAGCGCTACCCCAACCCAAAGAAGTATTTTCATGCTTCAGACAGTATATATTCCTCAAAACTCATTTTTAAGCACGAAGAGAAGCAATTAAACCTGCACCTGAGCTGCTGCATGAGTCACTCTGCACGATTCACTGCAATACACGCTTCCATCTGCACTTCTGCATGCATCGCATGCGATAAATAACTTATGGCAGGAAGGCTGAGCACAATCCGCATATGATTCGGAACGAGCGCTACACAAATAGCACACGCCTACAATTTTTCTGTTTCCTCCAAAATGCATGGTTTTGCGCCTATCAAACGTGAAGAGGGTTCCTTCAAAATCTTCTCCTGGATATTTCTCCATGTACGAATGAATTCCTCCATCAAGTTGTTGCACATCAGAAAACCCGTTATGCATAAGGTACGGGGCCATCTTTTCGCATCGAATACCACCAGTGCACACCGTCAGAATTTTTTTGTCTTTGAGTGGCGCAAGCTTCTCGAGAGCAAGCGGTAAATAACGCGAAGCAGCAATACCTGGTTCTACCGAATTTTTGAAACGTCCAGAAGCAAATTCGTAATCGTTGCGCATATCCACAACCACAAACTCTTTTCCTTGCTTGTACCACGAACGCAATTCCTCGGGGCTAATTTTGGGTGCTGTTTTCACTCGCGGATTTGCTTCCGCTTCAGTAAAGCCTGTGCCGACGATTTCTTTGCGTACTTTTACTTTAAGACTTGGAAAGCTCTTACCTTCTCCAGCACTTCGCTTCACCTGTACATCAGAAAAGCGCTCGTCAAGGAAAAATTGTTTTACAAAATCTTCTGTATTCTCGAGCGTGCCTTCGAGCGTGCCATTAATACCTTCGTGCGCGACAATCACCCTCCCCGTAAGCGAGAGCTCCGTGGAAAGAGCCCGCACGCGCTCAGCCAAAGCCTGAGGGTCATCCACGTCTATATATTTATAAAAAAGCAGCACTTGATACATGCGACTACTATATCGCTAATGTGTAGCGGAGCAAAAGAAGTAGGGTCCTAAATATGATTTACGCTCCTACGAGTTTCAATAGTTCAAATACTAAAAATGCGGGCCACACAAGTGCCTTCAAAACTCCGAGCGCGCCCGCCCAGAAATCAGGAGCAATTGAAATGTAATATACGGCCGCCCCGATAAGTCCGAGGCCATAGACCGCGTCTGAAGAAGGGCTACTTTTCATTTTTTCATTCATATCCTCTATTTTACCACCGCGCGTGCCGAACGGGCGTTGACAATACTAATAGAAGGAGCACAGTGAATGTATGGGTGGACATGAAAATATAAAGGTAAAGTCGAAATTAAAAATCACTGAACAGATAGAAATTGCTGGACGAAACGCTGCTGCAGTGACTGGTGGCGCAGTCAGCGGGACACTTGCCTATTTGAGTGGTGAGGCCGCATTCAAAACTATGAATCTTGTCGCACAAGCAAATGAAGCGGGATTAATTTCAGAGTCGGGTGGATTCAGTGTTGTAGAAGGAATTAAGGCGGTAGGGCTCGGGTGGGCAGCATTTAGAACTGGTGCGTGGAGTTGGAGAATGCACAGCATGGCGCGTGCTATAGAATCTGGACACCGACCTACTGCCAAAAAACCCTAGTCTTCTTCGTCTGGAGTTTCGTATATCATCCAGCGTTGCAGGTTGTTCGCGCTTTGCCCGCGGTTTGGCATTTCATTTTCTTCCGCATCCTCAAATTCCCATCCTTGGCTTTCATAGAAGCCCTGCGCGTTTCGATTTGAAGCATGCACACTCAGCATGCCCACGCGTTTTTCGTTTCGAAGGATTTCCTTAATGCTGTCCATCAGCATTTTTCCGAAACCCATATTTTCATACTCAGGTGCTACCTCAAATTTATGTATAACGAGCTCATTCTGCCCGTGCTGACTTCTGCGCATCAACTCCGCATGCGCGATACGCGCATCGGTTAATTGGTCTGTAATTTCTAAAAGCCCTCCCTTTTCAGGCTTCACAACCGCTTCTACTTTTGGTTTCAGATTCTCTCCCATGTAGAAACTATAGCAACGTTCGAGGTGTTTTCAGAGAGACGGTTTTTTGATTCTTTATTAAGAACCTCTGTTGGCAAAAGGCTCGTTTTTAAGTACTATTACCCCTGTTCCGCGGTAAGTCTGGCTTTGCGCCAGCCTTCCCCCAACGTCGCTCGGACACCATGAACGTACACGTTCGCGTTGCTCCTCGCTCGTTGTGGTAGCTCAATTTTTGAGCACCGCAGAATAAAAAGTTCTTTCATTCCGCGGTAGCTCAATGGTAGAGCAGCTCCCTGTCAGCATAGGCAGCTTTACGGAGGAATCCGTATCGAAAATTTCGGGATATCGGTGAACGCTAACGCTTCGGCTACGCTAACACCGAGGGAACGGAACGTTTTTACGTTCCGAGCGCCGTAGAGACTAGATACCGAAAGACCGAGAACCGGTCGTGATATAGTCCACGCCCTTAGGAAACTCTGGGAATCAGTGTAAGGAGTTGGTTGTAGGTTCGAGTCCTACCCGCGGAGCATTTAAGGAAAATACATCGCCCTCTTTAGGGCGTTTTGTATTTTCTTAAATGCGAACGCGGGAAAGCCTGTGCAAGCAACAGGCGCTCAAGCGGAGTAAAGTCATTTGCACGATATTATTCAAGAATGTAAAGTGCTGTGGATGCCGCGGGAAAAACGATTTTACACAGAATCTGAAATACAGGGCGCCCTACTAGAAAAAGTGCAGGGGGCACAGATATCGGATATTGCGAAAAAACTAAATAGATCTACGAGGAGCCTGGCAGTAACATTGAATAACTACGAAAACGGTATTTGGAAACCAAGAGACAGAAAATACAAAAAGAAGGATGATGTCCCATTCTCACCTGGAACTGAAGTGCTGATACAAAAGCGCGCGAGTGTATTTTTTAACCAAAAAGGAGTCGTAGAGTCCGTAGGAAACAATAGCAACATTCGCTACGTTGTGATTCCTGGTGAAAGTAAACCAATTCCATACTCGCTATCTGACCTCCAGACTAGAGGTGATTGAGTAAATTTTCTTCACCGCGAGCGCCGAAAACCCTAGTTACCCGCGGAGCAGTTACAGAAAATAAAGCGTCCTTGTGACGCTATTATTTTTATAACCTGCGCTCGCGGGACGATAATACCCAGAGAACAAACGCGTGCACTCTAAAGGCATTCAAGATGACTATGCACGCGATTCCTGTTAGTTTGAGATGATGACTCGTAAAGAGCTTTTACATGTAGAGAGCGACCAACAAGCGACCAATCCTGCACTTAAAATTAGTGAGCAAATCGCGCATGAACGCGCAAGATGGTATTTGTTGAACGACAGAAAGATGATTGCTTACTACAATAAACATTGGCCAGGAGTCACGAGAGGCCGCCTTCAAAAACTTTCACGGGAGGCGGAATCTTTCTACAGAGCTGCATATAGGAGGCCGCGAGTCCTTGAGGTGATTCCTCGCGCCTTAAATGATTGGGAGTCGATGACCGACGAAGAAATGTTGGCATACTACCGCGCTGAATGGTCCGGTATATCTCGAGGGAAGCTCCCTTCAGTTTCGAGGGCTGCAAACGCTTTCTATCAAGCTGCTTCGCGGAGACCAGGCGTTTTCGACGCTATCGAGCGCGCTCGAACAGACTGGACTTCGATGACTGACCAGCAGATGATTGAGCACTACAATAGACATTGGCCTGGAGTCTCACGCGGTAAGTTGCAAATTCTTTCAAATGAGTCCTGTACATTTTATGAAGTCGCCTACAAGCGCCCAGAAGTTCTCGCTGCAATCATTCGCGTCAAAAAAAATTGGACCTCAATGACAGATGAGCAAATGATAAATTACTACCGCCAACATTGGCCTCGAGTCTCTCGTGGTGCGCTGTATAGATATTCTAGAGAGTCTAAGGCATTTTATAAAGCCGCCCAGACTCGACCCAACGTGCTGGACGCAATCCCAACAGCACGTATGCTAGCTAAAGGATAGATAAAAGATGCCCTAACTTCGTACCACGCGAGCAGTTCTTGTTTCCTAGTTCGCTTCGCTCTCAAAGAAACAAAGTCCTCCAGCAGACGGAAATGAAAGATTTAATTTCCTATGAACCCCGAGATTCCGATTCAAATACAGAAAGTTCTTCATAACTAATGTCGCCTATCGAAACCCCGAGCTCGGTGCACAGTTGCCGTTCATAAGCAGCACCCCTACTCTCCTCCCACTTGGGAAGAAAAAAGATTGACTGAATGAGGCCCGTCTTAAGAATAGGAATATGAAAATGTTCGAAATGTAAGTCGTACGCTGCTTTGATAGCATCTGCGTATTTTCCTGTATAGCCAAAAACAGTAAGCCCGCGACTTCGGAGAAGTGCTTCCCCCTGCTTCAAACGCTGCAAATTCGTCTCGTACCCATCACCACCTGTCCTCAGCGGGCCTGCGATACGCACAAGCGGCGGGGGCAGCTTCTTCATGTCTTCTACTGCCTCTCCTACCAGCGCTTTAAATACCTCAATACTCGCCATATGATCTATCTATAGCGCAAAATGCGGGCGCAGGAAACCCTTAGGTATTCGTCTTTGGCGAATTAGAAACTTAAAGATTGCCAGTTCTTTTGGTTACCTGTAGCATGCATAACACTATGGAAAAATCTGCACTTGAATTCATTGGAGGGATGCTTTTTAAGATGCGCTTTCTGATGTCCTTTTTCTACATGGGACTGGTTGTCATTCTGGTGGCGATTCTTTGGAGGTTCCTTTCGGAGATCCCCTACCTCATCACCTCCGTGCTCGGCCAAGAGATTGCGAAGATAGATCTCATCATTAAAGTTTTAGAACTGGTAGACATAACCATGGTTGCTCAGCTCGTGTGGGTCGTGGCGCTCGCAGGATTTTCACTGTTCGTGACGAATGACCACTTTGAAGGAAAGACTATTTCGAAGCCCGATTGGTTGGACCATGTGAATACCTACAACCTGAAACTCAAGCTTGGATTTGCAATAATTTCTATCTCAGGAGTTCATGCACTCAAGACGTACTTGGAAGGTAGCCTTCCGACAACCGAAATCATGTTTGTTGTCGGTATCCATGTGCTGTTTGTCCTTGCTGCCATTGGTATCGCGCTTTCAGAATATCTTGCCCGAGCGTCACAAAGGACATAAAACCTACACGAGGCATGTCCGTAGAGGCATTCAGTTTGTAACCTGGATTCCTACGGAACCAGGTTCCCGCGGTCGCGACGAGTCCATGTTCCGCTTGAGCGCCTGTTACTTGCACAGGCTTGCCCGCGTTCGCATTTAAGAAAATACAAAACGCCCTAAAGAGGGCGATGTATTTTCCTTAAATGCTCCGCGGGTAGTATCATGGGGGCATACCCGCTAATAAAAAGAACTATGGGAAATAACAGCCACGGCGTCAGCTCATTAAAGTGGTACAAAAAACCGCACAAAACCGCAAAACGCCTTGCCGCAAAGAAGGCAATGCTTGCAGCAAAAGCGAGTAAAAAGAGAAGAAAATAGTCACTGAAATAGCCCTTTGAGGGCTATTTTTTATCTAAGGCCAACGTATCGTCGATACGGATTTGCTCGACGAACTCTGGCACGTGCGACACCAAAATCATTGCCCCTTCGTACTCGTGAAGCGCCTTTGCAATGACGGGCAAATGACGGAAGTTAATGTGGTTTGTGGGCTCGTCCAGAATCAGAAGCCCAGGTTTCTGTAGAACCAAGCGCGCAAACGCTACGAGCCCCTTCTGCCCTTCAGACAAAGAACCGATTTTCGAACCTATCATTTCTCTTGTTATCAGGAAGCCACTGGCGGTTGAGCGCAAATTTTCCTCAATCTTTTTTTCCATGACACCCAAAAGCGAGTCATAGACCGTGTCATTAAAATTCAAGGTGGAAAAATCCTGTCGGTAATACCCTACTCGAACACCTTTTGAAATAACCGAGCCTTCTGCCGTTCCGTTTGCAATCGACTCCAACAAAGTGCTTTTACCGATACCGTTCGGCCCCGATAACAGCAGGTGGTCCCTCCTTTTAAGTTTTATGTCAGCCTTATGATTCACCACTTTGTGTGTTTTTGGATTTAGCGTTGAATAGCTGGTTATCGTCAGCACCTCCCCCACCAACTCGGGCTGCGAAGGAATAACGAAAGGTCGAATAGTTTTATCTTCTTTTCGTACGTCCACTTTTTCTTCTTCCAAAGTTTCAGCCTTTTCGCGCATGCGTTTTGCCACTACACGCATCTGGCCTCCCTTCTGCGCGAACACATTCGCTTGGTCTTTTTTCGCCTGAATCTCTTTTGCTAGTCGCGCGTTCTTTATGTTCTCGCGTTCAATGCGGACAATAATTTCAGCCTGCACGTCCGTGTACGTACCGACGTATTGCTCTACGGTTTTTGTAAATACATCAAGATACAGAACCCCCTGCGTGAACGCGTTTAAAAATGTCGCGTCGTGTGAAATAACAATGACTGTTTTCTTGTAATCGATCAAAAATTCAGTGAGATGTTCAATTCCCGCTTTATCCAAATTGTTGGTCGGCTCGTCCAGAAGCAGGATGTCAGGATTCTGAATCAAGGCGGACGCCAAGAGCAAGCGAGCCTGCTGCCCGCCTGAGAATGTCTTAATGTGACGGTCATAAATTGGTGTATGAGAATGTACGTGCAGGTTCACTACCTCCAACACTTTGTCGATACGCGGGTCGATGTCATAGACTTTTTTCGGAAAGCAGAGTTGGAAAAATTCACGCACCGTCAAATCCATTTCCGAGCGTGGTATCACCTGGCGCGCGGTTGCAATCGTAGCCCCCTTCTCAATAATCACCCTACCCGAATCAGGTGTGTGCGTGCCCGTTATAAGCCCGAATAAGGTACTTTTACCTGCGCCGTTCTGACCCATCAGGGCTATTTTTGCCCCACGTCGTATAGGAAAGCTTGCCCCCGTCACTATTGGGTGAATATGACTGAATTCAAACGAGACGTCCTCGAATCGGATAATCACATCTGCTTTCGGCATAATCACTGCAGAATAAAGCAGAAATGCGTAAATAGATAGCGGATCTTCCCTCTATTGCGCTTCGGTGATCGCATGCGTACACTGGCACTACATGAAGAAAATACTTGCACTTGCGATTATAGTTTCACTTTTTGCGCTTGCGCCACAGGCAGTATTTGCACACCCAGGAAATACTGACAAAAAAGGCGGGCATACCTGCAGGACAAACTGTGCGAAGTGGGGACTCAAACAAGGTCAGTATCACTACCACAAAAGAAAATAGTTACATTCTCCATTTTTTGAAAACCAAAAAGCCCCCGTATGGGGGCTTTTTGGTTTCTTGAAACTGGCTGTTACATGCCCGGAAGTGGCATTGCTTCGTGTACTTCGACACTACAACTGTCCATCCACTCAACATGCGGGTGCCCTTTCAGCAGAGCAGTTGCTGCTTCCATATCTTCGGCCTGCAACATTGAGTATCCAACAACAGTGGTCTTTGCCGTAGCTACTGCGCCCTTAGTGACGGACATTGCCGCACCAAGAGGCAGACCCATGTCAGTAAGGGCACTTCCACACTTCTTGGCCCACTGCATCCAGGGCTCCATTCCCTTTTGAGCATCTTCTGGGGTAGCGTTCGCCATTTTTTCCATAGCACCTACCGGCGCATGATACAAAACAATATATTTTTTCATAACTTTTATTTTTAATTAGTAATAGTAATAATGGTTCACTGACCAAAAAATTTCTCAAGCTTTTTGAAACTTGAGTTCCATCCTTGATCATGCAATGTTTGAGATTCTGCATCGGGCAGTACGTGAGTTAAAGTCATCTCTGAACCACCACTTGCACTTCTGATATCTACGGTGACGACTGTCTCGGGTCCAGGTATGCCGGTATTTAACCATTCTTCCCACTGCCAAGTCATTACCAGTTTTTTTGGTTGGTCAATAGTAATGAACGTACCGCGCAGACGATACTGCTGTCCCCGATCTGAATGCATCGTCAAACGATAATTGCCTCCCTCTCGAAAATCCATCTCATGTATCTCAGTTGTGTGATTCTCCGGGCCATACCACTGGACCATCTGGGCTCGATCAGTCCATGCCTCCCACAATACTTGAGGTGAGCATGCAAACGTTTTTTTTATAATAACCGTAGCAGTATCGGTCATATATGTTTCTTATAAGTAATATGTTTCTCCAAACGTGAAAGACTGACGTCCCAAAATATTTTCTGGATCAAGAGCCACTCAAGAGCCTGATCTAACTTTTCGGGATGTATAGAGCAATACTGTGCACGATTACGTTTCTCTCTTTGGATGAGCCCCGCCTGCTCCAAAATTTTTGTATGTTTGAGCGTTGCCGGCAGTGATATCCTGAGCGTCTTAGAAAGATCCGAAGTGGTAAGCGTTCCTTCTCGTGACAGTCGCTCTATGATTGAAGTCCGCGCAGAGGATCCGAGTGCACGAAAACTTTTTGTTGGACTTCCTTTGTTAACCATATGGTTAAGTATATTAAATGCTTATTTTTTGTCAACACACGCGAACACTCCCGCGCCCTATAAGAAAACTGACACCGCAAAACAGCGGTACACCTGAAACCAAAAAGCCCCCGTACGGGGGCTTTTTGAGAATCACACGCGTGGGTTAACCGCGGTTATTCTTTGATTTACTCTCCAGCCGAAGTGCTACACTTAGTATAGCACTTGGGGTTTTTGATCGTTTCTGATTCGCACACTCACAAACTATTTCACGATAGTATACAAAGCATCATGTCAAAGTTTAAAAAATTTGATCTGGCGATACTTATTCTCGTTGCAATTGCTCTTGTTGGATGGTTTCTCTACCAATCACCGCTCTTAAAAACCGCAGACTGGCGTGAAGATATAGCAGTCACTTCAAACGACCCCGAAGAGCTCGCTCTCAAAGAGCAAGTGAAAAATGACCCTGACAACGTATCGCTGTTAACCCAACTCGGAAACATATATTTCAAGCATGGAAAATACGATGAGGCGCAATTAACACTCGAGAAAGCGTTGCGACTAAACGAAAACGACCGAGGCGTACTTGAGAGCTTGGGAAATGTGTATCGATACCGAGGTGAATATGAAAAATCGGAATCTCTTTGGAAAAAAGCAATCGCGCAAAACCCTGACGACGCACACCTCTACGTTGAGCTTGGTAAATTATACAGAAACTGGCTGAAGCCCGATCTCGCTGAAGCTTCATTCAAACAAGCAATCAGCATAGATCCGACCGACGACCTCTTGTACTCGTATGGACTTGGCTATTTTTATCGCGACATTGGAAAAATGGATCTGGCGTTAGAGAGTTTCCAAAAAGCGCTTGAGTTAAACCCAAGTGCGTTTAACTACGCGGGTATGGGAGATATTTATCGCGAGATAGAGCGTTACGAAGAATCGGAAGTGATGTTCAAGAAAGCGATTTCGCTCGACCCGAAAAGCGAGGCGTACATGGGTCTGGGCTACCTCTACACACGTTGGGGCAAAGACGATTTGGCAGAAATCGCATTTAAGAATTATCTAGAGAAAATAAAACCAAAGAGCGAAGTCTACACGGGCCTCGGCTATATTTATTTGCATCAAAAACGTTTTGCGGAAGCGCGTGACGCATTCCAGAAATCTGCAGATATTAATCCCACGCTCGGTGGGTACTTGGGTTTGGGAGAAGTCCACATGGCGGAAGAAAATTTTGCGCTCGCAAGAAAAGCATTTGAGGCAGAACTTTCAGCAAATCCAAATTCTGCACCTGCAAAAAATTTCCTTTCACAGATAAAAAACAGATAACCCGCACTACGCACCCTGCTCTACAAGGGACGCGGACTCTTCGCGCTCGCGAATCATTTCTGCAAGGGATGCAGGAATACCGTTGTACATTTCATCGTCGCAGGTGTTCTTATTATTGGGACCAGAATATCCAATAACGCGTCGTAGTATGAAGTCCACCTGCTCGGTCAAAATGCGAGGCTCTTCGCCTTCACCTCTAAAAGGATCATCAGTCCATACGAACTGACTGACGTCAGAACCGAGCGTCATGGTGCGTTCGTCCCACTCAGGGACAGGCATGGCAAACGCGTGTATTGCAAGCACTTCCGTAGCGCCAGGTTTCATTTTCGGTATATAGGTTTCCAGATATGCAATTTGCTCGGGCAAAGCAACCCCAAGCTCTTCATCAAGCTCTCTTTGAAGTCCGAGGACGTGGTCAGGGTCGTCGGGGTGCACATACCCTCCTGGAAATTGCCAAAATTCTTTCGGCACTCCTTTGCTTGAGCCGTTCACTAAAAAGACTTGCGGCCAACCGCCTTCTGGATTCCCACGAAGTGCCACCATTCCCGAAACATATTTCACCGTAAGACCTTCGCGTGTCGCCCATTCGTTAATATCCTGTATTCGCTGTTCCAACTTTTCCCTGCCCACACATTCGATGGCTCTAGGTGCACCTTCAAGGCGTTGTTCACTCATAGAAAGAGAACTGTACAAGAGGTCAGACTCATGTCAAATGCTTAATTTTGGTTTGGTTTAGTTTGGAAATCCTCTTCTGTATTTCCTGAAACAGCCACCCAAGGGCAAGGAACAGCGCGAGGTAGAAAAGCACGGCAAGCCACTGCGGTAAAAATTTGAAGAACATGTCATACCGAGACATAATCGGCCAGTGGAAGAGATATATTTCGTATGAAAATATTCCGAAAAGATACAGAAGTCGTACTTCAAACTTTTTAATCACAAAAAACAAACAGAGAAGAAGCGCGATAGTAATGCTTGTTCCCTGCTCAAGAAATACTCCTGCGCCCACATTCGAGTGGCCTGCGAAATAAAAAAACGCACCTGCTGTTCCCAAAAGGCTTAGCGCGTAGAGCACTGGTGGCAACGTCCCTATCTCTTTCCCTATCTCACGCCCCTTCAGAAGACCCGCAATCGCCATACCGACTGGGAAGGCCCACACGTGAAGCTCGTGAAGATGTGCGACGGCTGAGAAAAACGGCAACTGAAGTGATGTGAGTGCGTACCCCGTAGCAAAGACGAGGCCAGCGGAAACAAGTGGGCGCTTGTGTATAAAAAGGAGTGGAAATATCAGATAGAAAAACAAAATAAGTGTGATGTACCACAGCGGAGAGTTTATATCGGTGTAAACGTCGGCACTCGGGAAAAGGCCTACAAAAGAACGGGCTATGTAATCGAGAGAATATGTTTTTCCGAGTATGAAAAAATCCATCGTGAAAAAAATCGCGAGCGCACTCCATAGTGGGGTAAAAAGCTTATCAAGCCTCCGTTTATAAAACTCAAGCGGTTTTCGAACGGTTTTCAATGCGCTTGCTGCCAATCCGAAACCAGAAACCAACAAAAAAAGATCGACTCCCACCCCCGCAAGGCTTGACAGTGGTGCCAGGAATCGGTGGTCAGACACAAGAAAATATCCGATATGACTTAGGACAATAGCGATAATTGCAAATCCTTTTAACTCTTGCACCACCTCGGGCGAAAAGCCATCAAGCTTACGCGGACGAGCAGATACGAGCAAGACGACAAATAGAATGGCGGCGAAGATATATGTGGCAAAAACGGGATCGGCTATGGACATATCCTCAATGGTACACGGGCAACACGAAGAACGATACTCCGAGTATAATAAAAAGGAAATGGATAGCGCATTTTTTGAATTGGCAGTGATGCTTTCGACTGCGTGCGTCATCGGCTACATCGCGATGCGCATCAAACTCCCCTTGGTTATTGCCTACCTTCTGGCTGGTGTGGCGCTCTCAGGATACGCAATTTCTGAATCAGCCATTCTGCACACACTCCCAGAAATCGGCATCGCTTTCGTGTTGTTCCTCATCGGCATGGAATTAAATTTGAGCGAAATTCGCTCACTCGGCAGACCTATTATCGTTGCCACGCTTCTCCAAGTTGCAATCTCATCGATAGCAGGGTTCGTACTTGCAACGTACTTTGGGTTCTCAGGTACTGAAGCGTTTGTCTTGGGTATCGCACTCGCCTTCTCCTCGACTATTGTCATAATGAAAACGCTCGCGGAGAAACGCGACACCGCGTCTCTCTACGGAAAACTGTCTATCGGTATTCTGTTGATTGAAGACCTTATCGCGATTATTGCCATGGTGGCGATTACCGAAAACGTCTTCTCCTACGGTTTTAGCCCCGAACTCCTCACACCTCTCGGTATCTTCGCGCTTAAGGCAACCGTGCTCATCGGCATCGCATTCTTCTTCTCTCGATTTGTTATCGCTCCCCTGTTTAATGCTATGGCGAAATCGGTCGAGCTCCTTTTTATTGCTGCAATCACGTGGTGTTTTGTGTTTACGTCTCTTGCTGTTCTTGCAGGCTTCTCAGTCGTCATCGGCGCTTTTTTGGCAGGAGTTGCACTTGCGCACTCTCCGTACCAATTCCAAATACAGAGCAGAATAAAACCCATACGCGACTTCTTCGTCGCATTGTTTTTTATCTACATCGGCTCGCAGGTGCACCTTGGTGGAATCGCAGAATTTCTCCCGATGATCTTTGCATTCTCCGCACTCGCGCTTCTCTTGAAACCGCTCGCCTACCTTGTTGGTCTCAGTTTCTTCACGTTCAGAAAACGCACTCTCTTCCACACGTCGCTGAACATGACTCAGGTTTCAGAATTTTCGCTCATCATTGCGCTCCTTGCGCTTCAATTCGGTTTTGCCACTGAATCAACACTTTCTATTGTCGCGGGCTCCGCGGTGCTCTCAATCATGATTTCGTCGTTGTTGATTCACTACTCAGAACCGCTGTACCAATTTTTGAAACCTCTCGTCGCTCGTCTTGAGAAAAAACAGGCACTTGAAATTCTTCCTGATGCGATTGTTCCTGCGCTCTCAGGTCACGTGGTCGTTATCGGTGCAGACCGCGTAGGGCATGTAGTGATAGAGCACCTCAAGAAAGCAGGCATAGAAACATTGGTCTTGGACTACAACCCCGAAACCGTTCGTAGATTACGCGACGAGGGCTATCGAGCACTCTACGGCGACGTCAGTGATTCAGAAATACTTGCAAACCTTCAGCTTGATACGGCACACCTTATTATTTCAACCGCAAGCGGTATGCGCGACAGCCTTGCTCTTCTTGAGGCGTGCCGAAGAAAGAAAGTGAAAGCAAAAATAGTGGTACGAAGTGTTGAGCTTGAACAGGAAGCAACACTGAAAGAAGCGGGTGCCGATTACGTAATCTTCCCTGAACGCGTGTCGGGCGACTTCTTGGTTTCCAAACTCGAAGACGAGTGGCCAAACGTACGATTTTCATAACGCGATTCTCATAACGACATGAAACTAAAAACACTATCTATCCTTTTGGGGGCAATCCTTCTCGCCATCTTCAGCGGTGCGCTGGTGTACTACGTCACGGACATCGGCTGTTCGCCTGTTTCTGCTGTAGAAACAACAGAGGGTTCTCAAGGATTCCGTACGTGGTCAGGACCCTCACTGGTATCGTTTGAACACCAAGATAGAAAAATATGCGTTGAGAAGGGATGGAAACCGCTCGGAGAAACAGAATCAGGAAACGGGTGGGTACGTTACAAAGAAAATGTAACGGGAGTGCTCATACGCTCGGAGGATTTCGAAGAGAAGAAACTTGCATTTGTATTTAGCGCATACGATGTAGCGCTCGTGTACCCAAAAAACACACCGCCGAGTGAACAAGAGCTGTATGAGGCAAGCATACGAAATGCATTTGAACGTATTGGAAAACTATTTAACGATTCGAAAGAAAACAAAAAACGCATGCACAGCGTACTCGTCACTGTAGGCATTGCGCGAAATGACGGGAAAACGGTCCCTGTGTATCCAGATCCTCGCGATACCCTTTCAATCTATGTGCAACCCCCCACGAGCATTCGCGGTGAAGAACTCCTCATACACGCCATCGCCCACCTCTACAACAGACAGCGCGGTGATATGCGCATCTATCAAGAAAATCAGAATCCTATTCCCGCAGAAGATTTTCAAGAGTTAGAGGCTTCGTGGTCAGAAATAAAATACCGTACCTCACCCGCAGGACGGGAATTCAGAGTGCGCTACCTCTACAACGTGCATACTGCTGTACAGACAAAAGATTTTTCTCTTGTGTCTTCGTACCCCTTCAACAGCAACAAGCAGGAATTTGAAGCAATACGTCCGAGTGTTATTTTAAAACGCGATGCCTCTTTCCTCGAGGCGCAATACACGCACTATATTCTTGCTCCATTGGCGATGCTTGCGATTGAAGGACTGCTTGTAGACAACGGAACTTCTTTAGAGACACTCCTTACTGAAATTCACAGAACGAATGAAAATTTCTTTGACGTCCTTGCAAAATCTCTTACAAAAGAAGAGATCGAAAGCGTCCGCTCATGGATGTTTGACGGGCACACTATTCCCTACGAGTTAGTAGAAATAGGAATGTCGTCCTACAATCCACAGTAAGCTACCTTAAGATAGGACTCAGAAACATTATGTTTTTTTCAAAAAAACAAACACCTGAACCGATATCGGAGCAGAAACAAAAGATTACACGTCAGGTGTTGAATGAGGTATTACGTTCGCAAATCAAGTTTGAAAAAACATGGATGGACGAAATCGCAGATTTTTGCACCAGCGTTTTCGGGTCTGTGTGGTTTCTCCTTATAAACGCACTTTTGTTTGTTGGATGGATTATCATCAACATTCCAGAATTCGGGTTTGTACCATTTGACCCTTTCCCTTTCGGGTTGCTGACGATGGCGGTTTCCCTTGAAGCAATCTTCCTTTCAATTATTGTGCTTATCTCGCAAAACAGGCAGAGTAAAATCGCCGACATCAGACAGCGCGTGAATTTCGAAGTCGACGTACGCGCTGAAGACGAAATCACCAAAATACTCAAAATGCTTTCTGAGATTCAAGAGCACTTAGGAATTAGAAAAAAGGACTCTGAATTAAATCGCATGGAGAAAAAGATCGATATATCGGATATTCAAAAGAAGGTTGAGGCAAGCGAATAGTTTTTTCTATTTGACGTTTACAATGCCTTTTATTGGAGGGTTGCTCGTGAGGTTCGCATACGCCCATACACCAATGTCGGTCAAGCCTACCTGATAGATGCCACCCTTTCCTTTGGCGCTTGCCTGATTGAGCGCAGAATAACTCGGGCTTGAAGCGTTCGGCTGCTGAGGACCAATGTCCATGGTCAGATTCGACGTATTGATAAATCGCACTTCTTCGCCGTGGGTGATAGTGACTGACGCTGGGTTAAATGCTTTTCCAGTGAAATGAATAACGGTGACATATACACCGTTTTGCATAAGGCGTGAGCCTGCTGCTGGGTACGAAGCAGTTTCCGTGCTTGTTGGTTTTACTGGGGTTGCAGTATCACCCACTACTTCTTCGGTAGTGGTCGCTGTGTCAGTAGTATTTTTAGCGGGACTAGGAATAACGAATAAAAGAACTGCGAGAATAATAATAACGACAAACGAAAGCCCTACTGCCCATAGAGCTCCAGTGTTTTTCGCCGCGTCGGGAGCAGGCATTTTTTGTTCTTCTTGCATAGACATCATGATACCCCGACACAGAGTTTTGTATACTGTACCTGATGCAGAAAATTCTTGGTCCTTTGAGCATGCTCATTACCATAGGTGTACTTGGAGTACTCGCCTACCCATATATATCGAAACTTACTGCGGGGCTCTCACCTATATTGAATGATGTACCCAGAATGGTGGCAGACACCGCTCTGCCTTTTTCCTTACCTGAAGGTTTTTCAGCACACTTGTACGCATTCAATGCGCCAGGAGTACGCGTTTTGACTCGCGACCCTAGCGGTGTGCTTATCGCCTCGCTGACATCAGAGGGTGTTATTGGAGCATTTCCTGACAACAACAATGATGGTCTTTCAGATGAAATGATTGTTATTGCAGACAACCTGCAAAAACCTCACGGCATTCTCTTTCTCTGTAACGAAGAATCATCTTGCTCTCTCTATGTTGCTGAGGAAAAATCTGTATCCCGATTTTCATACAACCCAGAAACCCTTAAGGCAAAATTTGCAGAAAAGGTTATGGAATTGCCTTCCGCTGGAGGTGGGCAACACTTCACACGCACACTACATCTGCACCCCGATGGCAAACGTCTTTTAGTATCTGTCGGCTCATCCTGCAACGTCTGCAACGAGGATGACGAACGCCGTGCTGCGATACTTGCGCTAGACTTGGAAACAAAAAAAGTTTCAATCTACGCACGCGGATTACGCAATACCGTGTTTATGGAAACGAACCCGTATGACGGTTCTATCTGGGGCACAGACATGGGTCGGGATCTTTTGGGTGACGATATACCGCCCGATGAGGTAAATGTGATAACAGAAAACGGAAATTACGGCTGGCCTACTTGTTTCGGGATGAACATGCATGACACTGATTTTGATAAAAACACGTATATCAGAAATCCTTGTATGAAGCCGTTTGAAACTCCCGCAAAAATCGCACTCCAGGCACATTCTGCACCTTTAGGAATCGCGTTTATTCCCGAGGAAGGCTGGCCTGAAATGTATCGCGGTGATATTTTGGTTGCCTACCATGGCTCATGGAATCGAAGTGTCCCGACAGGGTACAAAATCGTACGCTTCGACTACAGCTACTCGAGAAACTATCTCGGGGAAGAGATTGATTTCATGACGGGATTTCTGAATAGTGACGGGGAGGCGCTCGGTCGACCAGTTGATATTCTTGTCGAACCAGGTGGCACCATGTTTGTGTCCGACGACCGTGCGGGAGTTATCTATCGCATACTGTATACAGAACCTTTAACAACCACGAGTAACTAAGTATCACCTATGACATTTCTACAACACATTTACCTTTACCTCCTCACTGTTCCCGTCTTTTTTGCAATTGATATGCTTTGGATTGGAGTTGTCGCGAAAGATCTGTATCAGAAACAGTTGGCGGGCTTTTTAGGACCCGTGAACTGGCCTGCAGCTATTATCTTTTACCTGATTTTTATCGTCGGTATTTTGGTGTTTGCCGTCCTCCCCGCTCTTGAGGCAAAAAGCGCCATGAAAGCAGTCATGCTCGGAGCCCTCTTCGGATTTATGGCATACGCTACATACGATCTCACCAACCTCGCAACACTAAAAAACTGGCCACTATCGGTGACACTTATCGACATGGCGTGGGGTGCGGTGCTTTCAGGTTCTGTCGCAACTGCAAGTTACTTCATTGGTAAGTCACTTTTCTCGTAACACATGGAAATACTTTCAGTACTTACTGCTGTCGCGAGTACAGTTTTTGTGTACGTCACGATTTGGTTCGGTATATCGTACGCCCTCAAACGGAGCGACGTTGCGGATATTGCCTGGGGGCTAGGAATTGCACTTGTCGGGCTCGTTGCGTCCCTTTTGCAAACGACAGCCACCGAGCGCATGACACTTCTTTTACTTCTCGTTGCTATCTGGGGTATTCGACTCTCTGCTCGAATTTATCTAAAGAACAAAAATAAAAAAGAAGACCCGCGCTACACGCTCCTTTCAGAAAAGTGGGGAAAGTGGACTTTGCTTATTCGCTACCTGCAGGTGTTTCTTCTCCAAGGCGCGTTAATGATTGTTATTGGGTATCCGTTTATCCATGCGAGCGTGTACGACACAGGTGGCGTCGGACTCCTTGCCCTTCTTGGACTCGTAGTATGGGTTATTGGTTTTCTGTTTGAAGCTATTGGTGATTCTCAGCTTGATGCGTTCTTGAAAAAACCCGAGAACAAAGGAAAAATAATGCGTTACGGATTGTGGAAATATTCACGACACCCAAATTACTTCGGCGAAGTCACCATGTGGTGGGGTATTTTTATTATTCTTCTTGAGATACCGTTCGGCATCTTTGCAGTTATCAGCCCGTTGATGATTACCTTCCTCATTCTCAAAGTCTCTGGCATTCCAATGCTCGAGAAAACATTTGAAGGAAATCCTGAGTTTGAAGAATACAAAAAAACAACGAGCGCCTTCCTTCCATTCTTTCCAAGAAAAATGAAATGAAACGTATTCTCATAGGTGCTGTAACCGCGATAGCCGTATGTGTAGTAATTCTCGCTTACCTGTATCTGATACCTGGTAACCCACGGACCATACCCTTTACGCCTGATTCAGAAAAAAATATCGCAGACGCGAACATTCTCTTCGTCGGCGACATGTTTTTCGATCGACACATACGAAAGACTATTGAAACCGTCGGAGCGGATTTTGTATTCTCCTGTATCTACCCGTTATTGTCCCGCGCTGACTTTGTCGTCGGAAACTTGGAAGGACCAATAACAGACAACGCATCGGTTTCGAGTGGTACAACCCCTGAAAACCTGGACCATTTTCGCTTTACCTTCCCACCCTCGGTGGCTGAATCACTGAAGCGAAATAATATCAGCGTGGTTTCTCTCGGCAATAATCACATTGCGAATTTTGGTCGTGAAGGAATACAGAGAACAAAGGAGTATCTGGATGCATCAGGTGTCGCATATTTCGGGGGCCTTTCGGGCGACGAGCCTGTGTATCGAAAAGATGCGCATGGTATTCCCCTCTCATTTGTAAGTTACAACCAGTTTGGCGGTTCCTCAGACACAGATGTTGCAGATGTCATTCGTCTTGAAAAATCAGTCGGTCGCACGGTTCTCGTATACGCACACTGGGGAGAAGAATATTCCTCAACCACCCCTCAGATGAAAGTGTCGGCGAAATTATTTGCAGAAGCAGGCGCACGTGCAATTATTGGCTCTCACCCACACGTAGTGCTTGAGCGCGAAGATATTGGAAATACCGTTGTCTATTACTCTCTTGGAAATTTTATTTTTGACCAGTACTGGAACGATGATGTTTCTCACGGACGCGCTGTTTTGCTCCATATTCCAGTTGAAACAGACAGGAAAATATCCATAACAGAGTACTCAACCATAGCCCAAACTGACGGCCGTGTGTGCGAGGGCGTACCGTACTATCCGCAGTAAATCCACGCCCCTAAAGTGCTATACTAAGTATAGCACTTTCGCTAGTTTAGGGGCGTATACTAGTGCGTATACTAGTTTCATTTTTTATATGACTGAAGAAGCAAAAAAATCTGAACCCGACAACAGTACAGTGATGGCAGCCCTCGCCTACATCGGTCCATTGGTTATAGTTTCGTACATCGTTGCGAAAGATACTCCATTTGTAAAATTTCACATAAAGCAGGGCTTAGTGCTTTTGGTGATTGAAGTCGCACTCTGGTTTTTAGGAGGTATGTTGTGGGCATTTATTCCTTTCATGGGCCTTATCAACCTCGTAGTATTGGTCTTTGCGATTATGGGCATCATCAACGCCGTAAACAAGAAAGAGCAAGAATTGCCGTTGGTAGGCTCTTTCGCTAAACACTTCAATTTCTAAGCTTCTCATTCAAAAAATCCCCGACGTACGTCGGGGATTTTTTATTACACGACTCAAGAGAACAAACCCACAATCCACTGAAATATGTAGAGAATAAAACTCAAAACCTGAATAATCAGTTGCAGTATGAGCTGAAAGATTTGCACGGCAAACGCGATAACTGCTTGTATAAAATCCATACGTCTATGGTACCTCTGATTTCATCGCACTCTTAAGTTTTCCATACCAAATGGCGTACCCGTCACTCGAGGGGTGTACGCCGTCTTTCGCGTGATATTTTAACGGTTCAAGGTAAAACGGATCACTTACTCTCGGTTCAAATAAATCAACATACGTAGCCCCTGCGTTTTTTGCTTCTTCAATGAACAGGGGCGCGAGCTCATTCGTACGGGCGGTATACAATCGCGAAAGCAGAGGCCCAAACGCTGGCGCATTCCCCACGTCACCCGTGGTCATGAGGTAGACGCGCTTTCCCCTCTTTGTCGCCTCTGTGAGAGCCGACCGCAATTCCGTACGAACGTTTTCGGGTGAGGTGAAATTCAGTATGTCATTTCCGCCAATTTGAAGAACAACGACGTCGTATGTTTTTTCTTCAGGAAGTGAGCGCAACGCCGAAAGTAAATCACTCATGCGCGCACCGTTTTTACTAATGTTCTCAATCGTAGCGTCGAGCGTGTCAGCGCCCAAACGCCCCGCTACTGATTCCTGTGGGCGTGATGCGCCCGTACCGACGCCTGTTGATTCCCCTGCAAACAACACGCGCGTGCCATTACCCTCCTGCGTGTACGGAACCGCTGCATCGATTATTGGGCGCGCAAGTGCAAACGCACGATACACGCGGTATGCCTCGTGACCGAGTATAAGGAGTGCGGCGAGACCAAGAAAGAGTGCAATAAATTTCATGTGACGAAGAGTGTTTCAACAGTAATACCTCTTTTCACAAGTTCCCTCTGTAATTTCTCTTTTGCTAAACGCAGGCGACTTTTTACCGTACCTAGTGGAATATTTAAAACATACGCTATATCTTCATTCGTCATATCAGCATCTTGTTCCATAAGTACGACTCTGCGTTGCTCTTCTGGCAAGGTCGCAAGTAACTCCCGCGCAAGAGTGTGAGCGTTTGTTATGGTAATTTTTTGTTCTTCACTTTTTGAAGGTGCGTTAAATTGGGCGAGTGCCGACGTGGCGCCGAGAAACGCTTCATGAACGTCAGATAAGGGTATTTCCTTCCGTACGAGAACTCTACGGTAACTATCAATAAATCGATTCCTCATTATTCCTTTAAGCCACGGCCCCATAGTGAGGCTCGAGTCAAACGTGCGCCACTTTTTTAAAGCTGACTCAAGAGTTTCTTGGATAAGATCATCTGCGCCAGCAAGGTTCTTCGTCAAAGACAACGCAAACGCATGAAGTGCTCGTGCTTCCTGTTGAACCAAGGCAACAAAAGCTTCGTACGTAAAAGGAGCGCTTGTGTTCAGACGTTCTATGCCACCATCTAATGCCATGACTGTGTCTTACTTCGCTTCAGGAGAAGCTTCGAGGTTCGCAAGGAACAGCTCAGTTGGTTTTTTCCAACCAAATTCAAGCGCATATTCGCGCACCTTTGCACGATCAAGCTTCAATGCATCAAGACACGCTTGTTTCAAGTCGGCAGAAACAACTCCGTTTACTCCCTGCTTCACAACGGTATTTGTAGCTTCAGATGGAAGCGCAGCGACAGGCACTCCGCAGGCGTTTCCTTCGAGCATCACGAGACCTAACGTATCCGTCAATGACGGAAACACAAAGACGTCAGCTGCAGCTACGTGGCGTGCCAATTCACGTCCGAATTTGTAGCCCGTAAACGTTACTTCTGGATATTTCGATTCAAGTGCTTTTCGAGCAGGACCGTCACCAACAATATATTTTGTTCCTGGCAAATCTAACTTCAAAAACGCCTCGATGTTTTTTTCAACTGCTACGCGCCCCATGTACATGAAGATTGGTTTCGTGCCTGGAAGTGGAAGCGGATCTTCCGTGTTGAAGATGGTGGTATCGACTCCTCTGTTCCAGAACGCGAGGTTCTTGAATCCGCGTTTTGTGAGAGTCTCCATAAGGGGCGGTGTGGCAACCATTGTCCGTACTGCGCCAGAATGGAACCAGCGAGCAAATACATAAATCCATGACACAGGAATACCTGTTCGGAGATTCACGTATTCAGGAAACATCGTGTGATACGCAGTCGTGTATGGAAGTTTCCTTTTGTTGCAGTATCCGCGCGCTGCCATTCCCAACGGCCCTTCAACAGAAATGTGAATTGCGTCAGGACGGAATCCGTCGAGCATCTTCGCAAGCTTGCTGTCCGCAAAAAGCGCGAGCTTGATTTCTGAGTACGTTGGCAGAGGAACGCGGAAATCGAAATCGGCGGGACCGATAACGAGGACCGTATGCCCCATTTTCTCGAGCTCGTCTTTTGTTGCCTTTATGGTGGTCGCTACGCCAGAGACGTGCGGAAACCAGGCATCTGTCACAATCGCGATTTTCATCGTTGAGTTACAAAGTATAACATTTCTGCCTTTAGCGGTCCCAGGTAAAGCCGTTTCCAAAGTGACCGTATTGTGACGTCACTCTGAACTGAGGCTTCCTAAGGTCCAAGAAATCAATAATCGCCTTCGGACGCAAATCGTATCCGCTGATGTTTTCCTGTACGCCATCAACAGTTACTACTGCCATCAAAGGATCGGCGACACCGATTGCGTATGCAACATGTACATACACCTCTTTCGCACCTTTCTTTTTGAGGTAATCAACCGCAATTCTTCGCGCCATGTACGCAGCCGAGCGGTCTACTTTTGTCGCGTCCTTACCTGAGAAACATCCGCCACCCAAAGGAATGGACGGACCATAATTGTCGACTGCAAGTTTTCTTCCCGTAAGTCCCGTGTCCGCGGCAAAACCGCCGATGTCCCACTTTCCGTTCGGGTTTCGAAGCCATGCTTTTTTCAAATCAACACCAGGCGCGAGAATTGGCACAATGTGATCATTCACCGCTTTCTCAAGCGCAGCTTCCGATGCCGCATCTGGCGCACAGACTGAAGTGATAAACGAAAGCACTTTCCCGTCCTGTACCGTGACCTGTGATTTTCCGTCGCGAGGCCCCATAGCGCGCGCCAAATGGCGCGAGAGCATTACTTCTAAAGGAAGCATTTCTGGAGTCTCTGCAGTTGCGTAGCCAACCATGATTCCTTGGTCACCTGCGCCGTCCTGGTTCACACCTGCGGCAATTTCAGGGCTCTGCTCAACGACGTTCACGTTGACGCCTATGTTTTCTCCATATCCGCAGTCTTTGTACACCTGCTGAGCAATCGCGCGCATGTTGACGTACGTTTTCGTTGTCAGCTCGCCTGTAATTGAAATAATGCCGTGGCCGCCCATAGTTTCAACCGCAACGCGTGACGTCGGGTCATCCTTAAGACACGCGTCTAAAATTGCGTCTGATATTTGGTCGCACACTTTGTCGGGATGCGACTGCGTAACTGATTCTGCTGTTCTTATCATAGTGATTTAATTAAAAAATCTTTCCTTGCGGAAAGATACGTCAGACGAAAGTCATCGGATATCTTTCCCTCTCTGCCCGCCAAAGCTTTCGCGTAGGCTGGGTAAGGGTTGGAAGTGGCACCTTTCTGTGTTTCCAGATGGTTGCCGTGCGGATTATCGGGCCAATTCCCTCCCCGCAACTCTTGATAAATAGTACGCGTTTCCGCGCCCGCTTACTGTACCACAGGGTTAGGAGCGGTAAAGATATTCATTTTGTGGATTATGATATCCGTATGTTCGATTTAACGCCTGACGAGGAGAAGGTTTTTAAAAGTCTGAACACGCCTATAAAGGTTCAAAACTTTTTGGATAAGCTTCCGATGAACCACGAGAAGAGCGGACACACCCACTATTCCCCGCGAAAGGTTCTTCGTAAAAAGAAAGCTCAGTGCATCGAGGGCGCAATGCTCGCGGCTGCGATTTTTTGGTACCACGGCGAACAACCGCTTTTGATGGACCTCGTGTCACACGTGCAGGACGACGACCACGTAATCGCGCTCTACAAAAAGAACGGATACTGGGGCGCGATTTCAAAAACAAACCACCCTGGCCTGCGTTTCCGCGACCCCGTATACAAAACACCGCGTGAACTCGCGCTCTCCTACTTTCACGAATGGTTCTTCTATGTCAGTGGCGAAAAAACTCTTATCTCCTACTCTGACCCTGTAAATCTAAAAAAGTTCGACAAAGGCTGGGTGACATCTGAGAAGAATTTATGGGACGTGGACACGTTACTTGCAAAAACACCGCACCATCGGATTTACTCACCCTCGCAAAAGAAATTTATACGAAACGCGACAAAGATAGAACGCGATGCGGCGAACCAAATTGAGTGGCTTCGCTCAAACCCGCGCACCTAATTACCGAACATCGTGAAATTCTGCGCGTATCGGTCGTTTGCGAAGCGCGACCGAGAGGAAATTCGCTGCGTAAATGCCTGTCGTCTTTACCACTCCGCGCGCGTTAAAGCGGCGAGCTGAGGCTTCGACAGGAAGCTTTTTTGTATACACCACTTTGCCGACTGCGTTCAACCTACGCGCGACGTCCAAATCATCTCCGTAAAAAAGAACGGATGTATCAAAACCGCCGATTGCTTCAAGTGCGCTTTTCTTAATCACCAAATTCCCGCCCGCAACGCAGTAGCCCGTTGCCATATGTGCGATGTTTCCCAGAATGACCGCGTATGGCCAGGCAACCGAGCGCCATGGTGAGGGTAGATCGTAATATATGTAGGGACCACTCACCGCTACAACGCTTGGTTTTTTTATTTCAGAAAGCATGGTACTGATCCAACCCGCTGGCACTCGTACATCAGCGTCAAAAAATACCAAAATCTCCCCTGAAGCTTTTTGAAATCCCGTTTGACGAGCAAAACTTGAACCTTTTTTTGATTCGACTGTCAGGTGTACATTCGGAAACGATTCTGCCACTTCACGCGTGCGGTCAGTAGAGGCGTTATCAACCACAATAATTTCACATTCAAAATCACTGCCCTGCCGTGCTATTTCTTCCGTGAGCGTTGAGAGAACAGCGGGAAGATATTTTTCTTCGTTATATGCAGGAATGATAAAGCTCGTGCGCATTATGAAAACACGTTCGGTAGTGCGTACCACGTACCTCGCTATGTGCATTGTACCTCGCAAGAGCAGTATCTGCGTAGATACAAATGCGCATACGCGGAGTATTTGCTATACTCATCGTAATGGCTGACCTCGGCGAAAAGTGTGGTGTTTTCGGCGTCTATGGGAAAGGCATGGACGCGGCGCGCCTTACCTTCTTCGGCCTGTACGCACTCCAGCATCGCGGACAGGAATCTTCTGGCATTTCCTCGACCGACGGCGAAAAGATTTACACTCATAAAAAGATGGGGCTTGTCGCCCAAGTATTCGCAGAAAAAGACATTCTTAAATTGCCTGGATCTATTGCGGTCGGACACAACCGCTACTCAACCTCAAAGAGCTCATCGGTAAAGCACGCACAGCCTGCAGTGATTGAAGATGTTGGTTTGTCGCTCGTCCATAACGGCAATTTGCCCTCCACCACTCTCCTTCAAGAATTTCTTGCTTCCAAAAACATTTCGTACAAAATGCTTTCGGATTCAGAGATGATTGCGGAAGCGGTTGCGGTTTATTTACGCGAAGGCGTGCATCTTGAAGAAGCAGTACAAAAAGTATTCCCCATCATGACTGGGGCGTTTTCAATTTTGATGATGGACAAGCACTCCATAGTCGCGATTCGCGACTCCTATGGCGTGCGCCCGCTTTCAATCGGTACATTAAACGGTGGATACATTTTCGCTTCGGAAACTTGCGCGTTTCATCCGATAGGCGCTACACACCTTCGCGACGTTGAGCCTGGAGAAATGGTGGTGGTGAACGAAAGCGGTTTGCGTTCGGTAAAAGTAGCGTGGGGTACGCAAAAATTGGATATTTTTGAGTTCGTGTATTTTGCCCGCCCTGATTCACAGCTACTAGGCAAATCGGTGTACGAAGTGCGTAAAAACTTTGGCAAAGAACTCGCAAAGGAATACCCTGTCAAGGCGGACGTCATTATCCCGATTCCTGAAACATCGCTTCCCGTTGCTATCGGTTACTCGCAAGCGCTGGGTATCCCAATGGAAATGGGTTTGAATAAAAACCGCTACATTCACCGTACCTTCATTCAGCCTGAACAGCACATACGTGAACAGGGTGTCAAAATAAAACTCACACCAATTGTCGAAGTGATTCGTGGGAAAAAAGTGGTTGTTATGGACGATTCTATTGTTCGAGGAACGACCTCCAAACAGTTAGTACAAATGCTGAAAGACGCGGGCGCACAGGAAGTGCATTTCTTGGTCTCATCTCCTCCAGTTCGCTACCCTGATTTCTATGGCATCGATACTCCTGACCAAAAAGATTTGATTGCTGCTCGTAAATCCCCTGAAGACATCCGCGAATACCTGGGCGCCACTTCCCTCCACTATTTATCCTTTGAAGGCATGGTGCGCGCAACAGGGCTTCCTGTCGAAGTGTTCTCGACCTCATGTTTTACAGGCGAATATCCGATTGATATTAAAGAGCGCGCAAAAGAATTCAAACAACTGGAAACCAGCAAGTTGTTTTAATTCTATTTTTCTAATCTAGACCGCCACGATAACTGATATGATATATCATATCAGTTATCGTGAGTCTCTTCTGCGTACGTTACACGGGTCGGGTAATCGCCACTGTTTTTGCGTTTACGAATTCCTTGACGCCGTATTCACCAAGCTCTCTGCCGTGACCGCTTTTCTTTACACCACCAAACGGCAAGCGCGGATCTGACTTCACTTGCGCGTTAATGAACACCGCGCCCGCTTCAATCCTCCCCGCTAGCTTCTTTGCCTTTTCAATGTCTTTCGTCCAGATGGATGCGCCGAGCCCGAATTCTGTATCATTTGCAACCGCTAGTGCTTCTTCCTCACTCTCTACAGGGATGATGGAAGCTACGGGGCCGAATATCTCTTCATCGTAGGCAGGCATGCCTTTTTTCAAATTCGTGAGAATCGTAGGCATATAGAAGAAGCCCTTTCCTTCGATAGGCGTACCGCCGATAACCACCTTTGCCCCCATTTCTACAGACTTTCTCACCTGCTCCGAAACGCCGTCCAGAATACTTTTGGTCGCGAGAGGGCCCATCATCACATTCGCATCCATCGGGTCACCGACGGTGTATTTTTCAAACTCTGCCTTGAGTACATTCAAAAACGTATCAGCAATTTCCCTCTCAACAATAAAACGCTTTGCGGCAATACAGGTTTGCCCCGCATTCTGCAATCGCGCCACGGCACCCACGCGTGCCGCCTCTGTAATATCTGCATCTTTCAAGACTATAAACGGATCTGAGCCACCAAGCTCAAGAACGATTTTCTTCAAATTTCTCCCTGCTCTTTCCCCCACAGAAGTACCTGCACGCACGCTTCCTGTGAGCGTAACCGCCACCACACGTGGGTCATCAATTACTGTGGCGGTTTGCGGAATAGAAATTGGCAAGTTCTGAAATACCCCTTCAGGAAAACCCGCTTTCAAAAATAACTGCTCGAGCATCGCGGCCGACTGGGGCACGTTTGAGGCATGCTTTAAAAGCCCCCCGTTCCCCGCCATCAACGATGGCGCTGCAAAGCGCACCACCTGCCAGAAGGGGTAATTCCACGGCATGACCGCAAGAATGACGCCCAGGGGTTCAAAGCGAATCTCTCCTTCGCCTGCGCCTTCAGGAAACGGCTCTGGAGTGAGCAGTCGTTCTGCATTATCTGCATAGTATTCGCATGCCCAGGCAGATTTCTCCGATTCAGCAATTGCTGCCGCGAGCGGTCTGCCCATCTCAAGCGCAATCATTTTTCCAATGACTTCTTTCTCACTTCTGAAAATGAGGGCTAGTTTTTTAAAAAGCTCCGCCCGTTTTGAAAACGGTACCTCTCGCCAGGCTTTCTGAGCGAAGACTGCGCGCGCAAGCTTTTCATCTATCTCAGCGTCCGTGAGTTCAGGGACTTCCTTTAGTATTTCTTCTGTCGCTGGATTTTGTGAAATTTGCATTGATTAGACAGGACACACCAACGTTTTCAAACCTTTGGTGAATACTCTGTCGTTCTCAGTATAATCTATCGGCACTTCAATCAAATGTAAGCCCTTTTCCTCATGCGCTTTTCTTAGAAGTGCGGTCAATTCCCCCGCCTTCGTCACCCGATGCCCTTTCATGCCAAAGCTTTCCGCAAGCTGAATAAAGTCAGGATTGGAAAATGAAAGGCCGTAATCCTTGAAACCTTCAGCTTCCTGTTTCCACTTAATCATTCCGTAGCCGTTGTCGTTTAACACAACGACCGTCAAATCGAGGTTCAGGCGTTTGGCGGTTTCTAATTCTCCAACCGTCATCATTAAACCTCCGTCGCCCACCACCGCTACCACCTGCTTTTCAGAATGAAGTAATTTTGCTGCCATCGCAGACGGCAAACCTGCACCCATCGTTGCAAGTGCGTTATCCAAAAGAAGCGTGTTCGGGTACGAGACTTTATGATTTCTCGCAAACCATATTTTGTACATGCCGTTGTCGAGAGAAATAATTCCATCTTTCGTAACCCCCTCTCCTACTTCGCGTACGATTCTTTGTGGTATGAGCGGGAAGCCCTCCTTCGCTGAGTCCGTTGCAATTTCCTCTTCAAGCGCACGCTTTACTTTATAGAAAGGTTCAAAATCCCAGTGCGACTGCGGGGAAAGCTGTTCGGATATCTGCCATGCGGCGTTTGCGATATCGCCCACGACTTCAAGGTCAGGTGCGTACACATCGTCCACCTGTGCGGGAAGAAAGTTTACATGAATCACCTTTGCGCTGTTTCGCTTCATGATGAAGGGTGGTTTCTCTACAATGTCGTGTCCGAAATTGATTACCAAATCGGCACGATCAATCGCACAGTGAATATAGTCATCTGCTGAAAGCGCAGCCGTTCCCAAATACTGCGCATGATGCTCATCAATAACCCCTTTTCCCATCTGCGTGTTGAAAAATGGGATGCCTGTTTTCTCCACTAACCCTGTGAGCATTCGCGCCGTTCGATTTCTGTTTGCACCAGCACCAACCAGAATCAACGGACGCTTTGCTTCCATAAGCATGACTACCGCTTTTCTAATCGCTTTCTCCTCGGCCAGTGGCCTTCTGACTTCGGTTACGGGGAATATACGCGCCTCACCCATTTGCGCGGCAATGTCTTCGGGGAGTTCAATATGTGCTGCGCCTGGTCGTTCTTCCTCCACACGTCTAAAAGTTTCCCTCACTATTGAAGGAATCGTATTCACGCTTTTCACCTGTTTCGTAAGTTTCGTAATCGGAAGGAATAAATCATTCGTGTCGATGATTTGGAACGAGCCTTGGCGCGATTTCGTGATTGGTTTTTGTCCTGTAATGAAAACTGCTGGCATCGCACCGAGCTGGGCGTACGCAGTTGCAGTTACAAAGTTCGTTGCGCCAGGACCCAACGTGGAGAGCGCGACACCAGCCTTGCCTGTAAGCCTCCCGACAGTCGCCGCCATAAAACCTGCGGAACGTTCGTCGCGTGTGGTAATGAACTTAATAGTAGATGTGCGGAGTGACTCCAAAAGGTCGAGGTTTTCCTCGCCTGGCACGCCGAACATGTATTTCACCCCTTCCTCCTCAAGGGCAATGACGAACAAATCGGACGCCTTCATAGAAACCCGAGTATAGCTGAAAGCGATACTCTTGTCACTTACGATTTTTGTGTCGTATTGACACACCGTAAACACAGGAATGGGATTGGACTACTTACTATTTTTGAATCATCTATGGCATTTGAAAAAATAATTATTGACGATACGCGCCGCGCAGAGCTCACTAGAAACGGTTTTAAGTGGCGAAGACACAACGTGCAGACCTTGGGTGCTATAGGTGCGGTAAATATACGAATTGCCGCGCTCGAGGCTGAAGCAAAACAGTTGGGAGAAGCTGCAGCAAACGGACTGTGGGACCGTGCACAAGATTTACGAAACGGAGGTGCGTTTCTTTTAAAGGCACTGATTGAGTCTGACGAAGCGCTTGTTCGTGTCGTCCCTATAGCAAAACCGAAGGACGAAACGACGAGCTGATTCAATTCGACCAACGCGCGTAAATACCTGCAGGCAAGACACGTGCCTCCTTCGCTAAAGCTTCGGCGGGCGAGCCTGCTTTTGACTCTTCGATAGTCAGCTCTCCTGACTCCACGTTCCCGCCGTATTCCGAAACAAGAGACTCAAGATTGTAACGAAATGCGTGATGCGAATACCCTGCTGCGTATCCGTTGATGAGAAAAAAGAGCGGTGTATCTGAAAGTAATTTCTTGCAGGACGAAACAAACGTAAGGAAATTTTCTTCTATCTTCCAGAGCTCATCTTTCGGTCCATGCCCGAATGCGGGCGGGTCCATAATAATTGCATCGTACATATTCCCGCGTTTCAATTCGCGATTCACAAATTGCATCGCATCATCCACTATCCATCGTACGGGAGCATTCTGAAGTCCTGATGCTTCGGCATTCTGCTTTCCCCACGTCACGGCAACTTTTGACGCATCAAGATGCACCACTTCCGCGCCCGCCTGTGCCGCCGCCAATGTTGCCCCCCCGGTGTACGCAAAAAGATTTAGAACCTTTACCGACCTCTCCGGATTCATTCTATAATTCTCGAGAATTATAGAATGAGACCAATCCCAGTTAGGTGCTTGCTCGGGGAAAAGCCCTGTGTGTTTAAACGAAGTTGGTCGAATCAGAAATTGCAAACCTCCATAGGTTATCTGCCACTCTTCTTCCATATCTTTTTTCATGTGCCACTTCCCCTGCTTTCCTTCGCGCTCAAACCACGCGTCCGCTTTTTTCCAGTCGGAAGCGGGTAATTTTTTATTCCACAAAGCCTGCGGGTCGGGGCGGCGCAATATGTACGCGCCGAAACGCTCTAACTTCTCCTCTTCACCTGAATCAAGAAGTTCGTAATCAGTACTTCCCGTAGCCGTCAGTTGTATTGAATCCATATGCGTTATGATACCCTGAACTCCGTTATGCAAAATACTCCCGCACTTGAAGTAAAGAACGTCGAAAAAACATACACTGGCGGTACGCACGCCCTCAAAGGAGTAACGCTCACTGTTCCCCAGGGTGATTTTTTTGCTCTGTTGGGTCCAAACGGCGCAGGCAAGACAACCCTTATTGGCATCATTACCTCGCTCGTCAACAAAACGAACGGGAAGGTAAAAGTATTCGGGCACGACATTGACACAGAACTAGAAGAAGCGAAAGCATACATAGGTCTTGTGGGTCAGGAAGTAAACTTCAATCCGTTTGAAAAGCCTATGGACATCGTCGTAAACCAAGCTGGGTATTATGGTATCCCCCGCTCAGTTGCCATCCCGCGCACAGAGCAACTACTTAAGGATTTGGGACTGTGGGACAAGAAAGACAAAAACGCTATGCAACTTTCGGGCGGTATGAAGCGACGGCTTATGATTGCGCGCGCACTCGTACATCAACCGAAGTTTCTAATTCTTGATGAACCGACTGCGGGGGTTGACGTAGAACTTCGACGTTCGATGTGGGACTATCTGCAGAATCTGACGAGAGGAGGAACGACTATACTTTTGACGACGCACTATCTTGAAGAAGCGGAGCAGCTGGCAAAACATGTAGCAATTGTGAACAAGGGCGCGATAGTGGCCGAAGGAACCATGGACGAAATACTCGCCACATACCAAGAAAAAGACCACGGAAAATATAAAGCGGGAAAGTTGGAATCAATATTCCTAGCGCTCACCAGTCAGTCATAAAACATATGCCTCTCGAAAAACTTTGGATTTCCTTTTATACAATAGTTCGCAAGGACACCATCAGGCAGTTTCGCGTGTGGAGTCAGACATTCTTGCCATCGGTCGTAACGTCCGTTTTGTACTTCCTCGTATTCGGAGCAATCATTGGTGACCGCATTCAGGATTTTGGAGAATTTTCCTACATTCACTTCATCATTCCAGGCCTCGTGATGCTTGCGGTCGTCACTAACTCATTCTCGAATGTCGCATTCACATTCTTTACGGGAAAATTCTTCTCCCGAAACATTGATGAAATTCTCGTCTCCCCTACGCCACCATGGCTTCTGATTGCAGGCTATGTGGCGGGAGGTATGGTGCGCGGAATTATAACGGGTGCACTGGTCATACTGGTGTCACTATTCTTCGCTCTTCCACCACTGGAACACCCTGGAGTCCTTATTCTCTTCCTGGTACTTTCGTCCATGATTTTTTCTCTCGCAGGCCTCATCAATGGTATTTATGCAAAAAACTTTGACGGGATCACTATCGTTCCAACGTTCGTCCTGACCCCTCTTGTATACCTCGGTGGCGTTTTCTATTCAGTATCAATGCTCCCAGAGCTTTGGCGTTCACTTACATTTTTGAATCCGATTTTTTATCTCATCAACGGTTTTCGATACGGCTTCCTCGGTATCACTGATGTTTCTTTGGGATTGAGTGTCGCGGTCCTTCTCGCTCTAACTGCGATTCTAGTCGGCATAAACTGGTATATGATTAAAACTGGCTTAGGGCTCCGTCAGTGATGTAATGCTCCATGGAAAACTTCCTTCATCTTTTTAACCTCGAAGAACTTATCCGAGCAGCGGGCTATGTTGGTATCGCAGGAATTATATTTGCGGAATCTGGACTTTTCTTTGGCTTCTTTCTTCCTGGCGATTCCCTGCTTTTCACGGCGGGGTTTTTAGCTTCGCAGGGACTCTTTAATATATGGCTCCTGGTAACCCTGACTACCATTGCAGCAATCGCGGGTGATTCTGTTGGGTATTGGTTTGGGAAAAAAATTGGTCCAATGATTTTTAAACGTCCTGATTCATTTTGGTTTTCACAAGAACGCGTCCACCAAGCCCACGCATTTTTTGAAAAACACGGAGCAAAATCAATTATTCTCGCTCGCTTTATTCCTGCGGTGAGAACATTCACGCCGATTATTGCGGGAGTTGCAGGAATGCACTATGACACATTCTTGAAGTACAACATTATCGGAGGCGTACTGTGGGCAACGCTCCTTCCGCTTCTCGGATACTACCTCGGGACCTTTGTACCTGACATTGACCAGTACATCATTCCTATAGTGATTGCGATTGTTGTCGCATCGCTCATTCCGCTTGCGATGGAATTTTTAAAAAAGCGTAAGAATCGTTAAAAAGAGGTAATCCCCACCAGTGGTGAGCGGGTTGCGGAATCCCCTAATCGTGGTACTCTTCACGTAAGAGTAAGATTTTGTAAGTTTCCCCACAAAGCGTCTACGGAAGACGCACGTCAAGGTAACCGACCAGGTCAAGCTCGCAATTAATTAGATAGTAGAAAAACAAATGGCAAAGAAGCTATATTTCGGTGGCCTCGCGTACGCGACCACTGATGACACATTACAAGCAGCAGTCGCTCCGTTCGGCACTGTTACATCTGCAAAGGTGATAATGGACCGCGAAACCGGCCGCTCACGCGGATTCGGATTCGTGGAAATGTCGACCGACGAAGAGGCAGATGCTGTCGTTGCTGGGCTTGACGGTAAAGAACTAGACGGTCGCGTTGTTCGCGTTTCAGAGGCTCGTCCTCAGGAAAACGGCGGTGGCGCAGGCGGTCGCGGTGGCTTTGGCGGTGGAAACCGCGGAGGCGGCAACCGCGGAGGCGGTTTCGGTGGCGGTTCACGCCAGAGCTGGTAGTCCTCTATTTCTCTTTAGAGAAACTGAAAAACCCGCGCATTCCGAGCGCGGGTTTTTTTATTTCTCAGTAAGCGTTGCAGTTAACTTCCATCTCTTGAAATCATCGAAAGCATCTGCGGTTAAAGTAAAAGTAAGTGCGGTTGTTTCTTCGGACGCCCATCCTGCATCTGTCATGGCTTTTCTAAACATATTTTGAATCGGCTCCACAAGAGCGGGCACTACTAAATCTTCAGGTGCTACTGCCTGATCAAAATGTAAATGGAGCACTATTTCTTCAGATGAAAGTTCAGCGTGGTATTCAAATATCTTTGCACCATTCGCTAGCCGCAAAAGCTCTTTGGACATATTTTATATTATAACATATATTTATAAATTTGCAATTTCTGAAACCTCTTTGAAATGACAGGTTAAGTATCGTGCGGTACAGTTCTTACATGAAAGATATAGTCCTGGGAGTTATTCCTGCCCGCCTCGGCTCGACGCGTCTCAAACGAAAAATGCTGGCGGACATCGGCGGGAAACCGCTCGTATGGCATACGTGGAAACAGGCACTGAAAGCAAAATCTGTGGATCATGTGGTAATTGCAACGGATTCGAAAGAAATCCGTGATGCCCTGCTCCCCTACGGGGCCGACGTCATCATGACGCCAAAAAATATAAAAACGGGGAGTGATCGCGTAGCGGAAGCTGTGAAGCGTTTTAAAAAATTTAAACCAACGATGGTACTCAATATTCAAGGTGACGAACCGTTGGTTCCCCCGAGAGCAATCGACATGGTGGTCACACTGCTGAGAAAAAACAAACTGAATGTGATGTCTACTGTTGCCGCTCCTATCAAAGAAGCGCACGAACTGAATGACCCAAACATCGTCAAAGTTGCACTCAAAGGAGACGGCAACGCGCTTTATTTTTCCCGTTCCTGCATTCCCTTCAAGCGCGAGAAAACAGCGACTCCGATTTACAAACATTTTGGTCTCTACGGATACCGCACCAACTTCCTTTCGGCGTATGCACAACTGAAACGTACACCGCTTGAACTTACAGAAAATTTGGAACAACTACGTGCGCTCGAAAATGGATACGATATTGTGGTTGGCATTGGCAATTTCGAACACGTGGAAGTAAACACACAGGAGGAGCTTGAAAGCGCGCGACGCCTGATCCGTCAGAATAAGAAGTGATAAAATAAAGAGGTATGAAGCACCACGGCGGACTGAAATGGTTACTGTTTGCAATTGTCTTTATCGCAATCGGTTGGTTTTCACATCAGTACATCGCGCACATAGCAACGTTCGTCGGGAACAGTATGAAAACTACCACGACGAAAACTGAACCGCTAAAAAAAGCCGACGAGGGAGAATTTTGCGCACAAGTCATTACTCCTGCGCGAAATCCCGAAACAGGCGACATTCAGGAGTTTCCTACCACCTGCAGTGTGCCTGACGGTTGGGAACGCATAGAAAACGACATCCCAGATTTTGACCTACAAGTACAGTGAAATGACCGACGAAGAACGCCTTCTTCGCGAAAAATACAACGAGGTTGAAACATCCGAGTTTTTTACCGATTGCGTACGCCTAAAAAACGGGGAGCCACTGGCGTACGTCATTGGTTGGGTTCCTTTTCTTGACTGCCGAATTTACCTTGACTCACACCCCCTCATTCCCCGCCCTGAGACAGAGTTCTGGGTTGAAGACGCGCTCGCAGTAATACAACAGAAAGAAAAAGCGAAAGTTTTGGATTTGTTTGCAGGCTCTGGTGCTATAGGTGTTGCGGTGCTTAAACATGCGCCTCATGCGCATGTTGATTTTGGAGAAATCGACCCTGCGCACATACCAACTATTCAGAAAAATATTGACACATGGTCGACTTACGAAGTCGACCATGCTCGCGCAAGAGTAATCGAAACCGATGTCTGGAGCAACATTAAGGATAGTTACGATTTCATACTTACCAATCCTCCGTACATTGCAAAAGAACTGAGGGGCCGAGTCCAAAACTCTGTACTTCTCCATGAGCCACACACAGCGCTATTTGCAGACGACAACGGATTCCATTTTATTGAAGAAACAATTGCAGAAGCAAAAGCGCACCTTTCACCTGCGGGGGTGTTATGGATAGAGCACGAACCTGAACAGGCCGAGCGACTGCGCTCGATGGGCACTGAGGCGGGTTTTACGGTACAAAACAAGAGTGATCAGTACGGGGTACTTCGCTACTCCGTGCTTTCGATTGTGGCATAATACGGGAATGGAACAGCTACCTTCTGCACTGCCTTCCGACCTGATGCAGACACTCCCCCCCGAGGCAGTCGCCCAAGGAGGACCCTTTATTCTCTGGATTTTCTTTTGGTTTGGATTTATCGTCACCGCAGGTTTTGCTATTAGCCTCTTCTATCACTGGCTTCGATTCGGCTACATGTATCCACTCTCTTTCATTGCTATGCCTGTCTACGGCGTCGGTGTTTTAGTATTTATCGGGGCAATGCTTTCAGGTATCGGTTCTCTATAACATATGGCGCACTCTACGAGTACTAGTAATTTTCTAAAGCCTTCGGCATAACAAAATTATGGCGGTTAATCCTTTCGGCATCGGAGACTTTAAAGAACACGAACGCGTGGTTGCGGTCATTCGGCACCACTGGTTTGTGCTCGTGAGAGAAGTGTTCGGGATTGCGGTGCTTTTCTTACTCCCCTTCTTCATGATTCCTCTGTTTTGGTCGCTTGCGGTTGATGCGGGTTCAGTTCCAGAAATTTCAGGTGGGGTGGTGCTCTTTTTCGGCTCACTGTGGGCACTCTTGATGTGGAATTTCCTATTTACGAAATGGACGGATTTCTACTACGACATTTGGGTCATCACCAACTGGCGCATCGTTGATATTGACCAAGCGGGCATGTTTAAAAGAAGCGTGGCTACGATTCTTACGCTGGATCATATTCAGGACGTTGAATCGCAGACGTTAAGCGTCATCGGTACGTTCCTTAACTTTGGAAACGTGACAGTGCAAACTGCAGCAGCAAAACGCGAATTTATTATTCAGGATGTTCCGAACCCGAATAATGTGGTGCAGGTTATTCGCGAGGCACAGGCTGAAAAAGCAAAGCTGTTCGGCTCACAGTCAACGTCACTTCACTAATGAAAATAGAACCGTACAAAGGCGTCCGAGATTTTTATCCCGAAGACCAGCGCATACAGAATCACATTTTCTCCGCCATGCGGAGGGCTGTTGAAAGTTACGGCTACGAGGAATACAACGCATCGATTTTAGAATCAACCGAACTCTACCTCTCAAAAACAAGCGAAGAGATAGTGAACGAGCAGACGTACACATTCACCGACCGTGGCGACCGTTCAGTCACTCTGCGTCCCGAAATGACGCCAACCGTGGCGCGCATGGTGGCTGCCCGAAAACGCGAGCTCGGATACCCGCTTCGCCTCTACTGTATACAAAACTTCTTCCGCTATGAGCGACCCCAGCGTGGCCGACTGCGCGAGTTCTGGCAGTTGAATGCTGATCTCTTTGGTGTTTCTGGTATTGAGGCGGATATTGAATCGATTGCACTCGCGTATCGCGTCATGAAAGAGATGGGTGCGGATGATGCAGATTTTGTCATTAAAATCGGCAATCGCGGTTTTCTAGATTCCGTGTACGACGCTGTGGGTATTCCAAAAGAAGAACGTCAGGCAATGACGCGCCTTTTAGACGCTAAAGATAAAGGTGCAGACGTACGAAAGGATGTTCTTGATGCCCTCGCAGAACCCAAGAACTTTGAATACTTTGCAAAACTAAAGAAAGCACTCCAGGAGCGCGGTATCGAAAATGCTGTTATTGATGCAAATATCGCTCGTGGTTTCGACTACTACACAGGCCTTGTATTTGAAGTGTTCGACACAAACCCTGAAAACCCGCGCGCTATGTTCGGTGGTGGCCGATATGACAATCTGATTGGGCAGTACCTGCCTGACGGCAGGCAGGCGGCTGACAACGTGCCTGCAGTCGGATTTGCCATGGGCGACGTTATTGCGCGCGACTTCCTTGAAACACACAACCTCTTGCCGAAACTTCCGCCTGCAACACACGTCTACATTGCGCCCGTAAGACCAGAAGATGCTGAAAGCGCAGCACAGTTTGCAGACGAACTCCGCGCTCACGGCGTGCATGTCGCTTTAGGTATGAAGCATGAGAAAATCGGCGACCACATAAAACACGCGGTGAAACTTTCCATTCCCTATTTCATAGGATACGGAGAAAAAGAAAAAACAGCGGGCACGGTGACATTAAAAGTACTCGCAACTGAAGCTGAAGAAGTTATCCCGATGGACAAAGTAGCGGACAGACTGCTAAGTTAGACTACATGCGAAAAATTACTCTCGACATCGAAACCACTTCGGGTACTTTGGGTGCATTCGATCCAAACTCCATGAATCTTACTGTTGCCTGCATTCATGATTCAGAGACTGATCAATACTCTTCGTATACAGTCGAACAGCTCCCGCAACTCTGGCAGATATTGGAGCGCGCCGACCTTTTAATTGGGTACAACTCCGACCATTTCGATATACCAATTCTGAACCGCTACTACGCAGGTGATTTGACGAAACTTCGAAGCCTCGACCTTTTGGTTGAAGTGAGGAATGTACTGGGACGCAGACTAAAACTTGATTCAATCGCACAAGCAACCTTGGGTAAAGGAAAAATCGGAAGCGGATTGGATGCGGTGAAATGGTGGGAAGCAGGTGAATACGAGAAAGTAATTAAGTACTGCATTGAGGATGTAAAGATAACCAAGGAGGTATACGAATACGCGCTCAAAAACGGTAAGCTTCACTACACTGACCTCGGCAAGAAAAAAGATATCCCAATTGATACTTCAAAATGGGAATCAGCTGAGAAAGCGAAACTCACGCATACACTTCCGTTTTAAGCCTGCCTTCTAACAAAAAACCCCGCCGAAGCGGGGTTTAAAATTATTCTGCTTCACGTGCTGCTTCTTGAGCACGAGCCACTTCTTCGGGAAACCGTGAGCGAAATACCTGCGCAATCTGTATATCGCCCGCATAGCCATACTCCCCACGAGCAAGTGCATACGCTGCCTGAAAGTCCCCAGCTTCACACGTAGTCGTACGAGCCGCAAGTTGTGCAACCGTCGGAGGGGTCTGAAAGGCACCTCCTTCTGACTGACCAACTGCGAATGCGGCAATTTCTGCGGCGTCCCCTGCCTTATCTGCAATGTTGCGCTCTGCGCCGACTGCACCACAAAACTGTGACGTGCCAGCATTTATCGGGCTCTGTTCGCATGCAGAAAGTGCAAGTGCTGCACCGCCAGCTGCCAACAACATAAATTTTTTATCCATACTATATATTTTTATTAAGTTCCCCCGCTCCTTAAAGGCGGAGGCGAAGTTATATTCATAATAGCATATCTATATGCTTTGTCAATACCTTCGAATTAGGTCTACTCGGCAATTCTTCCGCACTCGCCTAGGGCCATTGCTATTTCATGACCAGCATTCTCTGCGTCAGTGCTATACGAGCCCGTAGCTTCAACGTTTGTGCCCTGACGTGTTCCGAGGTCAAGTACGCCTATGTCTCGTGAAGCACAGATACCATCAACAAACCCGGCACGACGTTCTTCTTTGGTTGCCTGATACAACCTTGTCGCAACCTCCATTTCAATTCGTGCATTTATCTGCCGATTCATCTCTTTCCAAACGGGCACCCCAACCGCAACCCCAGCGCCAACCACGAAGCTCATAACCAAGCCAAAGCGACGCCTGCTAGAGCGTTCATCGGACGGTAGTTGTACTTTTTCTCCATTGCGCATAAAAGGTGTAGCGTACACTACATTTCTATTTTGACATCAAGATACTGAATGTCAAATACGCATCTTTGGTGAGGAGTTTAGAGGAAAAAGAGAATGACGCCCGCAAGAAGCACGCGGTACGCCACGAAAATATAGAGCGGTTGATTGCGGAGAAACATCAGGAGGAAATGAATTGCCAGAAGTCCGCTAAAAAATGCCACCACGCTCCCCACAAGTATCGGCGCACCAAGCGCAACCAATTCCCCACCCCACCAGAGTTCAAGCAGTTTTTTCAAGCCCGAACCCGCGATAATCGGAACCGCGAGCAAAAAACCAAACCGCGCAGCGGTTTCGCGCGAAAGCCCTAAGAAAAGCCCGCCTGAAATTGTCATACCTGAACGGCTCATACCTGGAACGAGCGCGAGCGCTTGGAACACTCCTACAATAAGCCCGTCTTTCCACGAAGTTCCTCCTAGCTCTTTTTTTGTTGCAAATTTTACCGATGCATATTCAGCAGCAAGCATGATAAGAGAACCAACGAGAAGCGTGTACGCCACGAGATACGGACTTCTGAAAGCGGTCTCCATCGCGCTTTCTAGAAAGAGCCCCACAACAAATGCGGGAATAGTGCCGATAATAAGTGCAAGTAGGAGCCGTTCGTCTTCAGGTTTAACAGCGCGCCCTGTCATTTTATAGAGCGCTGTGTAAAACAAGTTCAGCAGATCTTTCCAAAAATAAACAATGACCGCGAGTACGGTTGCGAGCTGGAATACAGCGTCAACCGCCAATCCGTTCTCAAACACCGAAAGGAGGTCCCGCATGACCACCAAATGCCCCGAAGATGAGACGGGGAGGAACTCCGTAAGGCCCTGTACGAGCCCTAGAATTGCATAGGAGAGCGTTTCATTCATGTGTATAGACGAATTTCCGAATGTGGTATTATCGTAACACGTATCAAATAATTAAAACCTATGACTGAAACAGGAAAAATAGACATGGAAAAGATGGGCACTCCGATAGCAATCGTAATCGCGGGAGCCTTGATAGCAGCCGCAATGTATTTTGGCGGAGGTAGCGCAGGCACAAGCGGTGATTACTCATTTAACCAAGGAGCCCAGCAAGGTGGCACCCAAGCGGCAGGAAAGCCAGTTCCGAAAGTAACTGCGGATGACCACATCATTGGAAACCCGAACGCAGAATTGATTATCGTTGAATACACTGACCTTGAGTGTCCATTCTGCAAGCAATTCCATAACACCATGAAGGAAGTTATGGCGAAATACGGCGCAAGCGGAAAGGTGGCATGGGTTATCAGAAACTTCCCTCTCGAACAATTGCACCCGAATGCACCGAAACTCGCGCTTGCGGCAGAGTGCGTAGCAGACCTTGGTGGTAACGACGTGTACTGGAAATTCCTAGACGAGGTATTTGCAGTCGCCCCTCTCAACACACCGTTTGACTTCGCTAAGCTTGATGCAACCGTTGCAAAGGTTGGCGTGAACGCAGGTGCATTCCAGTCCTGCTACACAAGCGAGAAATTCAGGGCAAAGATTGAGAAGGAGTTAAATGACGCTGTTGATTCAGGAGGCCAGGGTACTCCGTTCAATAACCTTGTGTTGAAAAACGGCAAGAACATTGAAATCCCAGGAGCACAGCCCTTTGACTACATAGACAAACTCATTGAGGCAAACATCTAACGTTTCCCGACGAATACAAAAACGCCCCTGGAGGGCGTTTTTTATTGAACGTATGGTGAAAGCGTATTGTTGCTCTGATATGATATATCATATCAGAGAGCACTCAGAAATTATGAGACCGTATCTACAGCTTCTTCCTCATCCCCTACTAGCCCAAGGCGATATATATCAAAGGAATTCTTGCCTTCAAACATGTCTGAAGGATTGGGTAGGTATAACCGTTTTCGTGTAATCTCTTCTGTGGCGTCCGATAACAGGCGATGAAAGACAGCAAACTCCTCCTCGCAGTCCTCAAAATGAATGATGTGCTTTCTCATCTGTGAACTGCCGTCCTTGTTCTTCCGCTTTTTACACTCCTGAAAAATAAATCTTTTGACGGGGCGTTTGAATTCGGAAAGTACGGTGTAGTAATTAAAAATTGCCTGAATAATGAAAAGAGGTTTTTCGGAACCAAGCGTACTGAATGAGTCTACAAATTTATGGTCGACAATATCAACGGCTTTGGGATCAAGTTTTGACTCAACCACTAAATCTGAAATCGCTTTCACAGGGAGCGCGAGGCCTGGGACATGCGCAGTCCCCACACTTTCAACTGCTATGACTTTATGACGCGGTGGTCGTTCGAGATAGAAACCAACCGCTTGAATATAGTCGCGTTCCATTGACGCTCGTTTTTCTTTTTGTGCGCGCTTTGATTTTGCGACACCGAAGTTAATATCGGTGTCCGAAATACGTCTCAAATACTCGAGTCCTTGTTGTATTGATTCCTCTTTCGGAATACCACTGTAAAAGTGCTGAAGTGCGATATGGCCAGAGCGCCCAATAACACCTGCGGGGGTTGAAGGCATGTCATAAACCCCCTCCACGTAGCGTTTGCGCCACGCAAGCGGGTTTCTCAGAAAAGACATCAAGGAGGAAAAGCTCCAATGTTTAATGGGGTATTTTCTCTTTTTTCTCACTACGTCTTAGTATAAACGAAAGGAGGAATTTTGATTATTCACCTCTGCTTTTTTGATCCTCAAGATGTTTTGCAATTGAAAGAAGTGTTTTCGCGTTAAACACGGCAACTCCGACACCTATGGCTCCTGGTACTAAATTCCCTGTCTCGAGGGTTCGTGAAATTGCAACTCCTGCAACTCCGCTCGAGGCAAAATTCACTACAACAGCGGTTTGTATGTACAAACGCTCAAGAATTTTTCTAGAGGGAGGCACTTTCTTGGTCAACAAGAGCTCTTCCGTATGCATATGCATCACAGGCGCGCCATATGACGTAGATTTCGCGTAAAAGAGTCCGTAGCAAGCGCGGTAGTGACAGACAAAAAACCACCAACAGTACCAGTTACAATGGCTGCTTCACTAAAGAGATTAGTTGCATCATCGAGATTAAATAAACGCGCACCCACTCCTGTGACAAAGAGGGCAACACTACCCACACCACCATACAACGAGAGCGTATTTACACCATCGGACATATCGCCAAGCGTAGTAAGAGAGCCTCGTCTAAAATCTCCAGCAAATTTTTTTGTATCTCGATACATTGTTCGAAGCCTCTGAAACGAACGTTCCCGAAACGAAGTCGCTACAGAAAGAGGCTCCACTTCTGACTCCCCAAGTGTTTCAGTCACAGACTCCTGATGAGAGCGATCCATACAATTAGTAACTCCTCAGCTTCTTGGCTTTTTGGTGCGTACGAATTTTATCCAACGCTTTTGCTTCAATTTGGCGAATACGCTCGCGGGTAACACCGAATTCCTGACCTACTTCTTCAAGGGTATGATAGATGCCGTCTTCAAGCCCGTGACGCATAGCAAGAATTTTGCGCTCTTTTGGAGTGAGGTCGTCCAAAATTTCATGAAGCTGCTCAACCAAAATACGGTGTGCAGTTTCTTGGTCTGGGGTCGGCATGCTTTGGTCTGCAACGAAATCGCCTCGCGCTGATGCGTCGTCGTCATCTGATGATGAAATCGGCGCTTCCAATGAAAGTGTTTCTTGATTGATTTGTTCAATCTGATACACCTTCTCCACGTCCACACCCATCTCACCCGCAATTTCTTCAGGCATCGGGTCGCGACCCAAATCCTGCTCTAAGCGGCGAACAATCTGTTTATACTTCGCAATCGTTTCAACCATGTGCACAGGAATGCGGATGGTGCGAGATTGATCTGCCAAAGCGCGTGTAATCGCCTGCCTAATCCACCATGTAGCGTATGTGGAGAATTTGAATCCTTTGGTGAAGTCGAATTTATCAACTGCTTTGAACAAACCGAGGTTACCCTCTTGAATCAGGTCGAGAAGCGAAAGATCGGAAGAGCGCGACGCATACTTTTTTGCAATAGAGACCACCAAGCGGAGGTTTGCGCGTGCGAGCAAGTTTTTTGCCTCGTCCTCGCCTATTGAAATACGCTTCGCCAAATCCCGCTCTTCCTGTGCGGTCAAAAGCGGATATTGCCCGATTTCGCGTAGGTACATCTGTATTGAATCGTGCGCAGAACCTTCGCCACGGTAACCGCCACGCATCACCACCTCATCTGGGACTTCCTCAAGCATGCCACCCGACTCCAAGACGTCAACACCTGAAGATGAGAGGCGTTCATACAGTTCTTCAAGGAACACTACGTCTTCCTCAATCGTTGGAAATTCCTTTAAAATCTCGTTATAGGTTACGTAGCCACGCTCCTTACCTTTGAAAACCAGTTTGTCAGCTTTTGCCTCAAGTTGAGCACGCTTCTTTCCTGCAGGCTTTTTTACTACTTTAGCAACGACCTTCTTCGATTTCGCGGGAGCTTTTTTCCCTTTTGCCTTCTTCACACGAACAACCTTCCCGCCTGCGCCAAGGCTTCGGCGGGCAAGCTTTTTAAGAGGTTTTTTGGCTTTCTTTGCCACCTTCACTTTCTTTGCTTTCTTCTTTTTAGCCATATATCAAGCCACTTTAGCTTTATTTGATAAGTGTTGCAAGGCGCGCCAACTCCTTCATGTGCACCTCCATCGACTCGGAATCATTTGTATTCTCCGCAATACGAAGTGCAGAAAGTGTTGTTCGGTACATTTCGTGCAGTGCTTCACGCTCCAAATCTGCGTACGCATCCGCTATAGCATCACGCGCATCTTCTGGTTTGTCGCGAGTAAGGAACAAATCAGCCTCAAACAGAGCCCCGCGATGACTCTCAGAAGCATGCACGAGTTCTTCAAACCGACTGTCACCAATTGTCGCGCGGAGTACTTTTTCTGTTTTTTCTTTCTCTTCAACTGCACCACGCTCGGTAAACAAAAGATACAATCCAAAGACCAAACGTTCTATGGTATCGACGCGAGACAAAAACGGCTCTGCAAGTTTTTCTGATGCAACATGCGTGACACCAACTGTTGGTTTCAGAAGTTTTGCAAGCTCGCCCTTCACTGCCTCTTCAGAGACGGAGAGCGCTTGCGCAACACGATTCACAAAATGCGCTTGATCGATTTTATTTGGTATCAATGCGACAAACGGAAGCACAGTGCGCGATACCTCGAGCCTAAACGTGCGCTGGTCATACTTTGCATCCGTTATGTGAGAGATGTAAAAATCAACAACGTGCATCGCCTCTCGTACGGCTGTCTTAAATAATTCAGGGGTTTTTGAAAGCAAATCTGCAGGGTCCATACCTGCGGGGAACTTCGCTATTTTCACGTTCATTCCTGCCTGAAGCGCAATCCCCGCAGCGCGCCCAGCCGCTGCAATTCCTGCCCTATCACCATCGTAGGCAATCAATAAGTTTTGCGTGTACCTCTTTATAAGTTCAGCGTGCTTTTCGGTAAACGCGGTACCTGATGTAGCAACAGTGTTTTTGTATCCCGCCTGATGTGCCAAAAGCAAATCCAATTGCCCTTCTACAAGAAGGGCTGAGCCTAATGAGCGGATACCGTCGCGAGCAACATGAATACCGTAGAGCGCGCGGGATTTATCAAAGACATCCGTTTCGGGTGAATTCAGGTACTTTGCCCCTGGTTGATTTTTATCCTCAACCAATACGCGTCCTGAAAAACCGACAACGCGGTTTGAAATGTCGAGAATCGGAAACATCACACGCCCACGGAAACGATCATACGGGCGTTTGAGTTCGCTTCCTGCGGTTTCCGCATCGGGTTTTTTCACCAGTCCTGCCTTTTCAAGTATGACTTCCGAAATCCCCTGTTTCTGTAGTTCATCTGAAAGCGCGCGCCATTCGTTTTCGGAATATCCGATATGCCACTCGTCTATCGTTTTCTGTAGAAGCCCTCGATCCAAAAGATACTTTTCTGCGTCTGTATGGGTTTTGAGGCGCGATACGAAATAATCTTTTGCTGATACAAGGGCTTTTAAGACTTGTTCGCGTTCGTCTGATTTTGCGGGAGATTCGTACACCAATTGCACGCCCGCTTTTTCCGCGAGCATTTTCAGAGAGCCCTTGAAGTCCACGCCCTCCATTTCTTGAATGAACGTAAACATATCTCCACCTTTCCCTGTTGAGAAGCAGTGGTAGAGCCCACGGTCAGGAGAAACGAAAAACGATGCTGTTTTCTCTTTCGTGAATGGTGAAAGACCCTTCCAGTATTTACCGGCACGGGTTAGTTTCACATACGGCTCCACGACATCCTTGATGGAGAGCCGTTCTTTTATTTTTTCTACCGTGTCGCTCATAGAGTGTGAGAACGAATCGGCGTCCGCAGGTGCGAACTAGGCAATGTCCGCAATTCTCTCGCGTGCCTCCTCATCCGCCATCATAGCTTCCATTTTGATAGCTCGGTCTTTCTGGAAGGCCTGAATAACTTCGTATTTCTTTGAACCCTTGAAACCTGTTCCTGCAGGAATCAAACGACCGATGATGACGTTTTCCTTAAGCCCTGTAAGCATGTCGGTTGTACCTTTGAGTGCGGCCGTAATAAGCGTGCGGGTTGTGTGCTGGAATGATGCTGCCGAAAGGAAGCTCTTTCTGTTCAATGAAACTTCAGTAATACCCAACACCAACGGCTCATACTTAATTGGCTCTTTACCCGCTTCTTCCAACTCTTTATTGAGTGCGTGCGCAGTGCCCATTTCAAGCATTTCGCCGACCACGTGCGAACTGGAAGCGGGATCAGTCACTTCAACACGTGAGAACATCTGACGAATGATGACTTCCATGTGCTTGTGCGACACAGACGCACCCTGGAGGTCGTAAATCTTCGAGACTTCGTCAATCATGTACTCCTGCAAACGTGAAGGGCCAGCGAGTTCAAACAACTCATCAAGGTTCACCGAGCCGTCGGTAACCATGTCGCCACGCTCAACCCTTGAACCAACTTTCACCAATGCAACGCGACGCGGAGGAACTTCGTACTCAATCTTATCGCGGGTCTTTGAAACTTCTTTCGAGCCGACATCAGGAAGAATCACCACCGTTTTCTTGCCTGGCTCTTCTTTGATTTCAATGACTTCACCTGAGACGCGTGAGAGCACTGCAGCTGCCTTTGGAGGACGCTTATCGAAGAGCTCTTCAACGCGCGGAAGACCGTGCGTAATGTCGCCGCCAATTGTAGCCACACCTCCTGTGTGGAAAGTACGCATAGTGAGCTGAGTTCCTGGTTCACCGATAGCTTGTGCGGCAATCGTACCGACCGCTTCACCAATATCAATCAATTCGCGCGTCGCGAGGTCTGCGCCATAGCATTTCTGACAAATACCTTTTTCAGCGATACAACCCATCGGCGAGCGTACTGCGACTTCAGCAATATCAGTTGCTGCAATCATTTTCGCTTCTTCAATGTTGAGGAGTGTGCCTTTCTTAAAGGTTTTTCCTCCTGCCTCAACTTCGCGCGCCAATACGCGACCAACAATCAATTTCGCAAGATCTGCTTCGATACCTGAAGGACGGATACGGCGAACCGTAATACCCGCTTTCGCACCACAGTCATCAACAGAAACGGTAATGTCCTGCGCAACATCGAACAGTCGGCGCGTGAGGTATCCTGCGTGCGCAGTTTTGAGCGCGGTGTCGGTCAAACCTTTTCGTGAACCGTGAGTCGTGGTGAAATATTCTGTCGGCGTCAAACCTTCTTTCATTGAAGATACGACTGGGAATTCAATGACTTCTCCTTTGGTGTTTGTCACCAAGCCTTTCATACCTGCCATCTGCGAGAGCTGGCGAGCAGAACCTCGGGCACCTGAAACCACCATCGTGTAGACCGATGAGTTTTTATCCAAGGCAGGAAGAATTTCTTTTTCTATGTCGCCGATAGCTTTCTGCCATACTTCAACCGTAAGGCGAAGCTTCTCGTCTGCAGTCAAAAGACCGTTTTCATACTGGTCAGAAATTTCTTGCGCTTCCGTGCGGGCATCGTGGATGATTTTCTTCTTTGCCTCAGGAACTGCAAGGTCATCGAATGAGAATGAAACACCTGAGCGTGTCGCGAACTGGAATCCGTAGTGCTTAATCTTGTCCAAGATTTTTGGCGTTTGCTGGAGTCCGTACACCTTGATGACATCATCAACAAGTTTCGAAAGCTCCTTCTTGCGGACTTCGGAATTAATGTACGGGTAATCCTTTGGAAGCGCAGAGTTAAACAAGAGGCGTCCGATAGTGGTCTCGAAGCGCTGTCCTTTAAACTGTGCATATTTTGCATTACCTTCAGTTGGTTCAACCAAAATTTTTGCGTGAATACCAACGTCACCGAAATCGTACGCAAGAATAGCTGCGTTCGGACTTGGGAAGAATTTACCTTCACCCTTCTCGCCTGATTTATCGCGTGTCATCCAGTAAATACCGAGAGCAATATCCAAGGGCTTCTCGAAAATAACTGGCTGGCCTGAGCCCGGCTTCAACACGTTTCTAGCTGCTGACATAATCGTTGCAGCTTCCATCTGAGCTTCCTCGGACAACGGCACGTGTACGGCCATTTGGTCGCCGTCGAAGTCTGCGTTAAACGCAGGACACACCAACGGATGCAACTGAATAGCGTTACCTTCAATGAGGCGCGGGCGGAACGCCTGAATACCCTGACGGTGCAATGTCGGTGCGCGGTTCAAAAGAACGTGCTTACCCTTAATCACCTCTTCAAGAATTGCCCACACTTCTGGAATTCCTTCTTCAATCAATCGTCCTGCACCGCGAATGTTGTGTGCAAGTTCACGATCCAATAGTTTTGCAATAACAAACGGGCGGAAAAGCTCAAGTGCCATTTTCTTCGGAAGACCACATTCGTCCAAGTCCAAGTCAGGACCGACGACAATTACGGAGCGACCTGAATAGTCGACACGCTTACCAAGAAGGTTAAAGCGGAAGTATCCTTGCTTTGATTTAAGGTAGTCAGCAAGAGACTTAAGCGGTCGGCGCTGTGCCTGACTTTGTGCGGAGAATGCCGCACCGCCTCGGCGGATAGTGTTGTCCAAAAGTGCGTCAACAGCTTCCTGAAGAATGCGTTTTTCGTTTCGGAGAATTACTTCAGGAGCTGAAATATCACGCAACTTCATCAAACGGTTGTTGCGGTTAATTACGCGGCGGTAGAGGTCGTTGACGTCTGAAGTTGCGTGACGGCCTGACTCAAGAGCAACCATCGGACGAAGGGCAGGAGGAGTAACAGGAATGCGTGTCAGAAACATCCACTCAGGGCGAACGTTTGCCTTAATCATTGAACGAACCAGCGACAATCGCTTGTTCAATTTTTCGCGCTCTGCAGCACCTGCCTTCAAAAGATTGGTTTCAAGCTCTTTCGCGAGCTTATCCATATCGAGACCCTTAAATATGGTGTAGATAGCTTCTGCGCCGATACCTGCTTCAAAGAATGTGCCGTATTTTACCGAGAAACGGTGGTACTCCATCTCGTCCAAGACAACGCCAGGACGAATGCGATCAATATCAGCTTTTGCCGCAGTCATCAATGACTTGAGTTCTGTCTGCGCTTTGTCATTCGTCACCGCTTTTACTTTCGCTTTGTATTCGGATTCGAGTTCACGCAAGAGGCGGTCGCGCTCTTCAGTGTGAAGTTTGGTGACGATATAGCCTGCAAAATAGACAACTTTTTCTGCATCAATAGCAGAGGTACCAAGAATGAGTGCGATTCGTGAAGGAACCGAGCGCAAGAACCAAATGTGCGCAACAGGGGTCGCCAGTTCAATGTGGCCCATGCGGTCACGACGAACGATAGAGCGAGTAACTTCAACACCACATTTCTCGCAGATAATTCCACGGAAACGAGGGCCTTTGTATTTACCGCAGTAACATTCGAAGTCGCGCTCAGGACCGAAAATGCGCTCATCAAACAAACCGTCTTTTTCAGAACGTTGCGTACGATAGTTAATCGTTTCAGGTTTGCGGATTTCGCCCCACGACCAATCCAAAATGCGCTCAGGACTTGCAACCTTGAGTGCAATCCAATCAAAGCGCGACGTATCAATTATTTTTCCTTTTTTTTGATCCATACGCGTTAGTTAGAATTTGATGAGCGCCTTCCGCGCGGGCTACTAATTTCATCCCCTCCTGGTTTTCCAAGAATGACGTCAAGACACAATCCTCGTAAGTGGTTCACCAAGACGTTGAATGCTGCAGGGGTGTTCGAAAGTTCAATCGGTTTCTGTTTCACAATGGCATCGAATGCGGCGCTTCTTCCCTGAATATCGTCTGACTTAATCGTGAGCATTTCGCGAAGCGTGTATGCTGCCCCGTAACCCAGAAGTGCCCACACTTCCATCTCTCCGAATCGCTGACCTCCGTTTTGTGCTTTTCCTCCAAGTGGCTGTTGCGTAATAAGAGAGTACGGACCGATTGAGCGCATGTGTATCTTGTCTTCCACCATGTGGTGCAATTTCAAGATGTACATGTACCCGACCGCAATCTGTTGCTCAAATCTTTCTCCCGTTCTTCCGTCAAACAAATTCATCGTGCCTGATGGAGGAAAACCTGCAGTCTCGAGTTCAGAACGAATTTCAGCTTCTGTTGCACCTGTAAACGGAGGAATGATTGCTTGATACCCAAGCGTGTGTGCTGCAAGACCCAAGTGCATCTCCAATATCTGGCCCAAGTTCATACGGCTCGGAACGCCCAAAGGAGTCAAAATGACATCAATGGGCTGACCGTCTTCTGAGTACGGCATGTCTTCAACTGGAAGCACGCGTGAAATAACACCCTTGTTTCCGTGACGTCCTGCAAGCTTGTCGCCCACTGATACGTTTCGAAGCTGTGCAATCGTAATGTAAATTTTCTTTATCGTTCCAGATTCCAATGTGTCACCACGCTCGCGTGAAAATACGCGCACGCCAATAACGCGACCGCGCTTTCCTCCTTCCATGCGAAGCGATGTGTCTTTCACGTCCTTAGCTTTATCGCCGAAGATAGAGCGCAAGAGACGTTCTTCAGGCGTGAGCTGTGTTTCACCTTTTGGCGTTACTTTACCGACAAGAATGTCGCCAGGGCGGACCTCCGCACCAACGCGAATAACACCCTCTTCATCAAGGTTTCTGAGTTTCGTTTCTGAAACGTTTGGTATGTCAGGCGTCGTCACCTCGGGACCAAGCTTTGTGTCGCGAACCGCAACTTCGAATTCTTCAATGTGGATAGTTGAGAACTTGTTGTTCTGCACCAATCGCTCCGAGATGATGATTGCGTCTTCGTAGTTTGCACCGCTCCATGACATGAACGCCACGCGCACGTTCTGACCCAAGGCCAACTGTCCGTTTGCGGTTGATGATGTGTCTGCGAGCAAATCTCCGCGCTTCACCTTCTTACCAAGATTTACTGCGGGGCGATGATTGAATGCTGAAAATTCGTTCGTCATCGAAAGAGGCACAAGCGTGTACTCGTGCTTCTTGCCTTTGTCATCCGTGACTACAATTTTCTTCGAGTCGACTGCGGTAACGGTTCCTGCTTCCTTTGCGTAGAGCAAGCGCCCCGTGTCCCTAGCTGCCATTTCTTCAATACCCGTTGCAACAATCGGTACTTCAGGCACAACGCACGGCGTTGCCTGCTTCTGCATGTTTGAACCCATCAATGCGCGGTTTGCATCGTCATTCTCAACGAACGGAATCATTGATGTTGCGATTGAGAACATCTGATTGGTAGCGATGTCCATGTACTTCACTTCATTCGGCTCCGTAAGAACTGGTTCACCTCTCAAGCGGCACTCAACGTATGCATCAAGCAATTTTCCGTCAGGTGAAATTTTCACAGCAGCATGCGCAATCGGATGCTGTTCTTCTTCGAATGCATTCAAGTAGACAATGTCGTCCGTCACTTTGCCGTTCACGACTTTTGCGTATGGCGTTTCAATCAATCCGAAATCGTTGATACGAGCGTATGTTGCGAGACGCAAAATAAGACCGATGTTCTGTCCTTCAGGAGTTTGAATTGGGCACAAACGGCCGTAGTGGCTGGTGTGCACGTCGCGGACTTCAAAGCCTGCACGTTCGCGCGTAAGACCGCCAGGACCGAGCGCTGATACGGTGCGCAGGTTTTCAAGCTCGTCCAAAATGTTTTGCTGCGCCGCGAGCTGTGACAGCTGGTTTGCAGTAAAGAATTCTTTGATTGCAGCGGCAAGAGGGCGCGGGTTCACCAACGCAGTTGGAAGTTGGGTTTCGATATCAATCGTCGACATCTTGTCCTGGATATTTCTCTTCATACGAGAAAGACCAACGCGAACGCGTGCTTCCAAAAGTTCACCCACCTGTCTCACGCGGCGGAAACCGAGGTGGTCGATGTCATCGCCTTCAGCACCAGGAGTGTTGTTGAGCTCAATGATGTGAGAAACAATAAGAACGATGTCGTCCAAAGAAAGCGTGCGCTCTTCGAGGTCCTTTTTGTCCATCGAACGGTTGAAGCGCTGATTGAATCGGTGACGACCAGGGTATGAGAGGTCGTAGCGCTCGCCTGAGAAAATGCCCTTAACGTATTCACGTGCGGTATCAGGGGTTGCCAAGTCGCCGTCGCGGAGGCGGCGGTATATCTCTATATATGCCTGTTCAATCGTCTTTGCGGAATCCTTTTCAAGTGATGCCTGAATCGACGCTTTACCTCCTGGAATGCGCTCAAACAACGTGAGCATGTCGCGGTCAAAAGATGCGCCCAAAATGCGGAGGAGTGTAGTGATTGGGAATTTGCGCTTGCGGTCAATTTTTACGTAGATAGCACCGTCCGACTCTGAATCGATTTCAATCCATGCGCCACGAGCAGGAATCACTTTTGCACCGAAACAAATCTTGTTTCGTGATTCACCTGCAGCGAAAAAGACACCGAATGAACGTGCGAGCTGAGGAACAATGACGCGCTCTACGCCGTTTATCACGAACGTACCGTGCTCGGTCATTATCGGGAAATCTGCAAGGAAAATAGTTTGCTCTTTTTTCGTGCCTGCAGTTTTGTTCGTGAGGCGAATCTGCGCCTTCAAGGGTGCGTCATAAGTCAGTTTATTTTCCTTTGCTCCGTATTCATCTACCTTCGGCTCTCCGATTTCGAAAGAAACGAACTCGAGTTCAAATTTCTTTTTCGAATAATCGACGATAGGTGAAAATTCTTTGAAGAGGTCTTTCAGTCCGTCCGCAATGAATGCGCGGAAGCTGGCGACCTGTGGCGCGACCAAGTCCGGCATGGGGACCATGGGCTCGCGGTGTCTGGAGAAACGCTTCTGAGGGAGTGGCTTTTGCATGACTGTTAATTAAGAGTGCTATTGGTAATAGACGCTGATAAAAAAACACACGCCGAGATTTTCTTAACGGTATCCCGTTTTAGAAAATCCAAGTGCATTTGTTGTTCAGACAAGATGCCAACGAAACGCACAAAAAGCGCGTCTCGCTTTCTCGGACTTGATTATTTAAACGCCACCGCCCCTCAAAACACAATCAAAAGTGGTTACACAGGAGTATACCCCCGATGCGTACGGCGCGTCAACTGGGTTATTCCCCTCTTTTAGGCTGCCTCAATTCAGCCACAATTAGTTCTCGTACGGTGATTATCAGCCTGTCGTCAAAACCCTCATCGTGAAGATCGTGATAGATAATGTTACCCACCTCCGCCCTCTGCGTTTCAGGATCTAGTGTTGCTATCTCTTTTGAGAGCCCCGCCAAGATTCTTTGGGTAAACGTCTCGACAAAAGGCATTTTGTGTTCGGGTATCTCACGCGGTATAAGCGGGAACCCTGTAACGCGTCTGTCTTTTCCTGTCATTACTCTGACACTACCGCATCAGAATTCATTTCGCAAATTTTTTTATTTTTTTGACTTGAGGAATCACATCAGTAAGCTATGCGCAGACCTTGGGGAGAAATGATTTTTCCGCTAAATCCAAAACCCACTCAAAATACGAATGGAGAACTTCCCTACCGTCACTTCCTCTCGCATGACGTATGGGGCACCCCGTAGTGACTGTCTGAGCATCAGTAGAAAAAAGCGGACCTCCGAGCGGATGCTCGAGGGAACGTATTTTCTGCCAGTTAAAACCGAGCGTGTATCCTGTGCCCGTCTTCTGCAAAATAAAAAATGTAGGGTCTACTGAGTGCTCCCCGGTTGTCCTGTCTTGAATGAACATGTGCTTCAAGATTTCTCCCATGTGCTCGAGATTAAATCCCGTTCCTGTAAGAGCTGTGGCTCGTAACGCGGGCTCCAGGCACGCGCGCGCTTCCGTAACCGTGAGAGTAATTCCTTGCTGTTTCGCAAGAATGGGTAACGCCTCAACGGTTGCCCAGGTCATCTCTATCCCCGTCTTTACACCTGAACCGAGAAGTAAAAGCTCTGCGGTACGTACCTGCGCCCGTTCGTCTGCCAAATAAACTTGATACATCTCCATTAAAGGAGAATATGCGTTAAAGGCCGTCTGCAATTCGGGATTATGTTCCGCAAGCGGTCGCTCAGGATTTCGTAATTGATGTACGAGACGAGTAAAACTTGAATACAGTATACCTCCCGTAAAACTTTTCAATGCCCTGAGCGCCTGGCGGGGGTCTTCAGGGACTTCACCTGCATTATTTTCAAGCTTCATCATTGCAAATGCCTCTTCTATGAAGAGCGCGTGAAATGCAGAGCGCTGGGGTTTTACAGCATCCCAAATACGTCGAGCCTCAGACCTATCCTCAGGATGAACGGAGCGAGTTTCAAGAATTTTTTCTCCTCGCTTTACTCTCCGTACGATTGGACTTATGTCCGTTCGTTTTGCGAGATGCCAGCGTATATCTTCAGGAGGACGAATTGATTCTGGGGTGAATGACTTTGACATACGTTATACGTTTTTACGAGCCCTCGTTTTCCACTCATCAATTTTTGCGTGATTTCCTGAGAGAAGCACTTTCGGTACGCGATATTTCTTCCCTTTCCACACAAAAATTTCTGGACGCGTATACACTTCGGCACTTGCAACACGCTCCTCTTCTACTGACTCAAACTTTCCCAGAACTCCAGGGATCTGGCGTGATACCGCATCAATAACGAGCATTGCGGGTAATTCTCCTCCCGTCAGCGTATACGGACCCACGGAAATTTTCTTTGCCTTGAGTATCTTCTGCACGCGAGCGTCAACGCCTTCATAGTGACCGCAAATGAAAACGATATCTTTCGTTTTCTTCGCGAGCGAGCGTGCCTCAATATTTGTAAATTGTTTTCCTGAAGTATCAAAAAAATACACAACACCTTTCTTTTTTCCGAGCGCTTTCTGAACTGCTTTCAGTATTGATTCAGGCTCAAGAACCATTCCTGGGCCACCTCCGTACGGACGGCGATCAACACGTTGAAATTTATCAGCCGTGAAATCACGCGGATTGTAGAACTTAACTTTTATTTTCTTTTCACGAACCGCGCGTCCAATAATGGAAGCGTTGATGTAAGAATCAAACGACTCGGGAAAAAGTGTAACGACGTGGAAGTTCATAAAACCTAGTGTATATCCTCTCCGTCATCACGATGATCGTAATTTGTATGTTTTGTTCGGTTTACGTACGCAACACTTCCAAAAAAAGCAGCTACACATGACATAGCAAAATATGCCAATCCATCGCCTGTAACTGCGGAACCACCAGAACCGATCAGAACGGAATAGGCGAATTTCCTTTTGTTCAGTAAGCCAGCGACGACTGCAGGTAAAGTGGAAACACCAACCCATACCGCCGCACCTTGGTCCCGAAATGCCCACGTAGCGAGTGTAACGCCAGCTGCAGTTCCGAGAACGTCCCAAGATGGCCTATAGCCCCTTTCTCTTTCTCGCGCCATCTATGGACTATGCAACGTTTTTATAGAAAATTCAACTACACCTCTATATCGATATTTTCGCCTGTGCCAGGGTCAGGTAATCGACGCGGACGTGGCTCAACAGCCTCTTCACCTTCAGGTTTTTTCGCAGGCACAGGAGCGCGAACTGGCTCATCTCTTTTTTTGTCGCCTGCCCTACCGCCAGGCTCAATGGGATTCACTCTTCTTGGTCCATCACCTCCTCCGATTCTAATCATAGTAAAAATTGTACACGAAATAAAATTACCCTTTCCACTTTTTTCCTGCATAAAAACCTGCCCAAAATGCCGCTGCCTCACCAACGAGCGTTGGTGCCCCTGTTAGGGTCGAAAGCCCAGCGACCAGCGTTGTAAGCACCCCAGCAAGACCCGCAAAACCAGAAAACATAGTGCCCAAAAATCCGATGGGGCCTTTTGTGTGTATAGTTGACTCGAAGCGCGACAGTGCAACACCCATGAGAAAGAATGCGGCATACGGGGCAAACGGAGCGAATGCATTATTCGCGAAACGCGCTCCCTCAACTTGAAACAAATTCATAAGACCCGCGCCAGTAAGATAGGCACAGATACTTTGTATCGTTCGTACCGTATGCGCTCTTTTTTCGCGCAGTTCTTGTGCAGGTTTATTTCTTGGGTCATTCTCCCAACCTTCAGGAAATTCCCATCTACCTGCTTTTTTTCCTAGAACTCTTATGGCATCTCGATGATCAGGCCCGCCAGCCATATGTACAGTTTCAAAATTTTCACGCACTTCAGCACGCGGCGTAAAAAAACCTTCTTCGGAAACTTCCGCACTACGCCTGTCGCGCTCGGGAATGGTGTGCGCGAATTGTCTTTCTCGTCTCGGATTCATTATATATATTATAACACACAATGAGTAATTATACAAGTTTGTAAAAGAACAAAAAACCCCGCCCTCTCTAAGAGGGCGGGGTTTTTAAATTTCAGTTTAGAGTTTCAAATCTTCAAGAGCTTCATCGATACCGCGGGATACCGAACCCTGCTCAGATCCTCCGTTCATGGAAACGGTGGAGCCGTACGACGGACTCATACCGCCATTTTGACCTCCTCCCATACCCATACCACGAGTAGAACCTGCAGGTTCATTAATCTTGAGGTTAACGCGCGCGTTATTTTTCATACCGACAACGCGGAGCAAAATGCGAATTGCCTTTGCCGTGTTACCACTTCTTCCGATAACCTTGCCCATATCCGCTGGATTAACATCCAATGTCAGAAGGACGCCCATCTCGTCTACCTGGCGTGCAACCTTAACATCGTCGGGATTGTCGACGAGCATTTTAATCACGTACTCTAGAAAGTCCTGGTCCTGATTATTCTGCATATCAGTATATTAAGTTGTATCTAATTCAGCCGATTCTATTACTTGGCTGTTCATTTCAATATGCCAAAAAAAAACGCCCCTGGCAACGGGGGCGGTGTTTACGGTCTTTGCTTTGATTATTCAGCTGCTGGCGCTTCTGCAGGTGCTTCAGTTTTTGCTTCCTCTTTCGCGGGCTCATCTTTCTTTATAGGTGTTTTCTTCCCGAGAACGTTCACTTTCTTTCCCTGAATAATACCTTTCGTAACAAGGAGGTTATTCAACGTTCCAGACACTTGTGCGCCTTTTGAAATCCAGAATTTCACCTTATCTCCGTCAATAACGGTGTGTTTCGTCTTTGGGTGGTATGAACCAACAACTTCCAAAGGGTTTCCCGCCTTCGGGCTTCGTGCTTTCTCCAATACAACAATGCGGAACGACGGGTCGTTCTTGCGTCCTCTCCTCTGTAATCTGATGGCTAGCATGAGGGGCTACTGTAGCAAAGAATAAACGAGCAGTAAAGTCTTAGTTTCGGACCGCTTTGGGCTTGAAATCAAGCTGAAGAGTGAGAGATGTGCTCCCAATCGACAGCCGAGGTGCGACGTGATACCCGTATCTTTCACATATATCTCCTATTTCAAGCAGTTCATCTGGAAGAGAATCACCTGGAATCATGCCGAGCCAAAAGACTATACCTACCTGTGCCACCATTGAATTTCTACCGGACAATAGAATCTTGCTTTGTGCTTCAGTAATTGGGACGGAGAACGTGCGCGAAATTTGTTCTTTATTGGTTGCTTGTTTTGGAAAAATAGAACGGAGCTCATCCTCAAGCGGGCGTAGTGAATGTAAAAGCGGACCTATTATTGTACCGACTGCCGCGAGTTCCTCATTTGTGAAAGTCTCCATGTTCCCCTTTTCTTCATGCTGCACCACTCGCCCGTCAGTAAAAACTGTCTGGGTCTCGTCTGCATACGCAACAGTATCGGGATCAGCTATGACTGTCTTTGGTCTTTTTTCTTTGCCGTCATCCATACACATATTTAATAACACGAAAATAAAAGAAATCAAATTTCGCACCCTTTATGGTACAGTCTCACTATGCAAAAAAAACGAGCTGAGGAAAGCTCGCGAATCAAAGGTGTGCTGGACGTCACCCGAAGCGGTAAGGGTTTCTTTTTAAATCCTGATGGCGACATCCCTGTCCCCCGCGACCGTTTGAATGGTGCGTTTTCGGGTGACGTGGTTGAAATACTCGTTACTCAAGGTAAGAGTGAGAAAATAGGTCGCGTCATTTCAGTCCTTGAGAGAAAGACAAATACATTTGTTGGCGAGCTCATCAAAACCCCGACGGGAGTCATGTTGAAAGCAGACGACCCGCGTGTGTATATGGACTTTCTGATTGTCGGGGTCTCAGGCGCACCTGTCGGACACAAAGTGGTTGCGGACGTTGTTGAGTGGGACGATCATCCCCCGAAAGCAAAAGTACGCAGTGTTCTAGGTAAAGCAGGTGTGCACGAAACGGAAATGCGGGCGATTATTGCCTCGAAAGGATTTGAAAGCGACTTCCCGAAAGCAGTTGTCGAAGAGGCAGAACGACTGTACGAAAAAGCATGGGATGAAAAGGACGTAGTGGAACGTAAGGATTTCAGAGACACCCTTACCATTACTATTGACCCTGAAACCGCAAAGGATTTTGACGACGCAATTTCATACAAAAAACTTGAGGATGGTGCACTTGAAATCGGTGTCCACATTGCCGACGTCACACACTTCATGCGCCCTGGCTCTATTCTCGATAAGGAAGCGTACAAACGCGCGACATCTGTCTATTTGGTAGACCGCACGATTCCGATGCTCCCACCTGAACTTTCCGAAGATTTGTGCAGCCTGAAACCAAACGTTGATCGTCTAACCTTTTCAGCAGTTTTCACGATACGAAATAACAAAGTAGAAGAACGCTGGTTCGGAAGATCAATTATTAGATCGGCAAAACGATTCACCTATGAAGAGGCAGACGAAACCTTAAAAGACGCCTCGCTTCCCTTGCATAAAGAACTTTCTGAAATATGGGGGTTTGCGTCGTACCTCCGAAAGAAGCGGTTTCTGGAAGGGGCAATTATGTTCGAGACGGACGAGATAAAACCTGTCGTCGATAAAGAAGGAAAGACTACTGGTTTCAAGCGGACAAAATATACAGAGAGTCATCAGCTGATTGAGGAATTGATGCTTCTTGCAAACCGTGAAGTCGCTGGCATGGTATCGGAAAAATTGGGTGCTAAAAACCGTGTGTTTGTGTATCGCATTCACGATGTGCCGAACCAAGAAAAAATTCAGGAATTGGCAGTTTTTCTCCGCGCTATCGGGTATGAACTTACGCTGCAAAAAGGCGGAGCAACGCAAAAAGACTTAAACCGTTTGCTAGAGAACGTGAAAGGAAAACCTGAGGAACGTCTGATAACAACCGCTACCATCCGTTCGATGGCTAAAGCGGTCTACACGACAAAAAACATTGGCCACTATGGACTGGCGTTTGAGAACTACGCGCACTTCACCTCACCTATTCGTCGCTACCCTGATGTGATGGTGCATCGCACGCTGTTTGATATTCTTTCGGGGAAGAAAATTACCGAGGACCCTGCGCGCATTCAGGAAAAAGCAGTACATGCGTCTGAACGTGAAGTGTATGCGGCGCAGGCAGAGCGTGAATCGGTAAAGATGAAGCAGGTGGAATACTTTGCAAACCTTATCGGAGAAGAGCGTGCGGGAGTTATTTCTGGAGTTACCGAATGGGGGTTGTACGTTGAAGATACAGAGACGGGCACTGAAGGCATGGCGCGCCTTATGTCGTTAACGGATGACAATTACGATTACGACCCGAAGAAATTTGCTGCAATCGGTGCTAAAACAAAACGGGTCATCCGTTTAGGTGACCCGGTTCGTTATCGTGTAGAGAAAGCTAATCTGGAAGATAGAACTCTGGATTTTTCTCTATTACCGTAGCGTTTATTCAAATCTGCCCCCGTTCCTCCACTGTTCGTCCAATTCCTCTTGGCGAACCCGAGCGAGAGCCTCTTGGTCCACAGGCTGTGCAGTTTCGACAGCGCGTGGCGTACGAGAAGTAACAACGCGCTCTTCTCTGCGAGGAGTACGTATAGCACTATCAGGTGTAGGCGATGTTGCCATATACGATAGATTATTTATTACTTATACACTGTAAGGAAAATTAAATACTTGTAAAGGTGTGCACGGGGGGTACCCGCTGTCACCTTTCTAGCTCCTTGGTTCGGTAATGAAAAATAAATCTTATTACGCTCACCCTACGTCGCTAGCCAAAGACAAAACCGCCCCTCGACCAAGGGCGGTTTTTTCGAACTTTCAGAGTCCGTCTCGAACAGGACCTATCTCCTTTGAGATCGAACGGATAGTCTGAACCACCCGTCCTATTTTGAGACGAACACTTTTATCAGGGGCTCTGCCGCCTTCGCGGATTTCCCCCGCCCTTCTTTGCGCAAGTCGAGGGAGCGCCTGAATCAGATTCTTCCTGAAAAGAGCGAGGCGTTCTTCACGGCGCATACCGTGCGTCGGCCGTTTTGTTTTCTCGTGTTGCATAAGAGTACATTAATCATGTTAATTTCTTCTGCCATGACGAAGGCAGTTCGGATTTGGCGGTTGTCCTACGACGCACGTGCATGGAAGATCGGGGTTACCGAATCCGACATGAGAATGGAACGACTTCGGCCCCTTAACTGGCGACTCAACCGAGACAGGATGTTCGTCACAACGTACACGCATACCCTCGCAGTGCGTTGCGCTCTTTCCGCATCTGCCTTCCGCGGTTGTATACGTACAGGTATATCCGTACGCTTCAACTTCATCAACGCTGAATCTGCCGAGTACTGTCCGTCGTTTATCCGATAGTTCATACGCAATAACTCGCATTTCCGCTTCAGCTTGGATAATGAGCTGCATCAAAGCGTCTGCACGCTCCTTATTCCGCGCGTACACCTCAGGCGCTCTGTATCCTTGGAGTTCCTGAAGCATTGCCTCCCGACTACCGTGAAGCGCTGCGAGACGCGTATGCATGTGCATACGTTCTGTCTCGCCTAGAAACGGATTTCTACCCTGTAATACGATTTCTTTTTTGACCATACATGAAAAACTTAAAATTTAATAAACACAATTCTCTAAAAAGTGGAGTGGGCCTAGGCCCAGAGATTTGGGAAAATATGAAAAGGAAACCGCTCTCGTATACGGTACGAAATCATTTTTGAAAAGCGGTTTATTTTGATTTGTCGGGGCATCGTTTGCATGTTGGTAAGTATTTGTAGGAACGGATATATCCGTTGTGATAGGTTCTTTCACATGTGCAGGCAGGCGGACCGTCAAACCACGACACATGCCCCGCATATTGTTTTTCTAAACGCGCATGCATTTCTGCATAAAACGCCTGCATTTCTGCGGGATTGAGTTCGGTCAGTGAACTTTTGAACTTTTCAAACATCATATGTTTTTTAGTTCCAGCCTATCCATCCGACGATTTCAAGCATTTTTTCCGCTCGGGCGAGATGGAAAGCGCAGTATGCGGTTCGGTCAATAAAGGCGAACGTTGCCTCTTTTAATTACGCGTACCGCCCGTGGCGACCCGCAAATAACGCAGACCTTATGTGCTTCCTTTAGATTGAATGTTTCGTTACTCATAGTACTTAGTGGTTTTTAAGATGCTTTTTTATACAACATCAATACGGTCACGCAATGAACTTTCGTCAGCGCACGGCAGACAGAATCTTCCGATCGGTAAACCGTGCCGACAATTCTCGACTGGAGGGTTCTCTACGACAATAACTGGAGCCATGACGACTTTAGGCCGCTTTTGTTCAACGGCACCGCCTGATACAAAGTACGAGCGGTGTCTTTTTTCTCTGGGTGACATATGTGTAATTGGTGAAAAAAATAAAAAATGCAGGGCGCATTCATGCGTTTTAGGAATCTGTACGTTATGTGTAAACACCTAAAAACAGGGAGAATGCGGAGCTATAACGGTAATGTGAAAAATCTGGGCGCTATGCCCAGAAATAGAAGAAAGAAAACACGCCGCCCATGCGGGTAACAGACGAGACCATCTGTAACGTGTTTGTCATTACTCTAAGAATATCAAAGTCTTCTGTTTGGTCAAGAAGACCTTTGTCTATGTTCTTTTTCCCAAGTTTCGTTGTCTGTTATGGTTTTTAGAAGTTTCGTGTGCCGTCTCGCCGTATGAAGCCAATCTCGGCGTGTTTCAACCATTCCTTTTGCATGAGCCAACCCCGCTGCTGAGAGCGCATCATCTCGTAGAGCCTTAAAGTATTCCTTACTTCCTACGGGGGCACTGTGCAATCTTTCCGATATAGAGCCTGTCATACTGTTTCAGAGTACGCCTGAAATCACGGGGGGTCAATTTCACTTCTTTGCCATTCGGATACGCTCAACGGCAAGTGCGAACGCAGCTTTGCGGAATGTGACCGAGTGTTTTTTTGCAAACTCAGAAACACCCATCCACGCCTTACTCATAACTTTTTTGAGGCGCGCGTTCACGTCTTCACGAGTGTGCGTAGTGCCTTTTAGATTTTGATCCCATTCAAAATATGAAACCGTCACTCCTCCTGCGTTTGCTAGAACGTCGGGAATAACGTCTATCTTTCTCTCTTCTAAAATCGCATCTGCTTCCGCCAATGTCGGACCATTCGCAAGTTCCAAAACTACCTTTGCTTTCATCTGGCGAGCAACATCTGGAGTAATAACTCCGTCCAAAGCCGCGGGAATCAAAATATCTGCATCCATGGTCAATACCGAATTCGGATCTCCCACCACCACACTGTCTTTCTCCATCATGCCTTCATCGCACACCGAGCCATGGCAGTACATTTCCTTAATCGACTTATTTTGATTCTTGACCTCCTGGAATTTCATCGGATCGAGCCCCCTCATACTCATGACAGCGCCTTTGGAATCAGCGAGGCCAACAATTTTGTACCCGCGCTCATATAGAAGCTGGGCTGCGGTTGCTCCAGCGTTTCCGAATCCGTGCACTGCAACGCGCAAGTCGGAAGGCACCCAGCCTTTCTCGGCAACGTATGCTTCAAGAACAAATACACCACCCATCGCGGTCGCAGTATCCCTGCCTTCAATGCCGCCGTTTGAAACAGGTTTGCCTGTAAAAGTAGCGGGCGCTTTTCCACCAGTAACTTTTTCATACTCATCAAGCATCACTGACATAATTTCTCCGTTTGTGTACACGTCTGGTGCGGGAATGTCTTTGTCAGGTCCGATATCATTCGCAAATGCGCGCGCCCATGCACGCGATACTTCAAAAATTTCTTCTTTCGTTGCTTGTTTTGGGTCAAACGTTACTCCGCCCTTGCCTCCTCCCATCGGAATATCGACGACGGCACACTTTATGGCCATCATCGCAGCCAGAGCTTTTACTTCATCCAAATCTGCTGCGGGGTGGAAACGAATACCTCCCTTGTACGGACCGCGTGCGCTTGAAAATTGCACGCGATACGCAGGAAGTTCAACAGCTGCGCCACCGAGGGTAACTTTAAGCTTCTTCTCTAATATTTTTTCAGGGGTTTCGAAATTGGTTACCTCCTCTGGGGTTAGTTTTAAAATCTCTGCGGTCTCTTTCAAACGTGCTTTGTATTGATCAAATGCGTGCCTATACACTAACTTTGCCGTTGGTTTTTTATTGCTCATAATGAAATTGAAAGCATGCGTACATGTTATACGAGTATATTAAATTTAAAAATACAATGTACAAAAACCAGAAAGCAATGACGGCAAAGTTAGTGTCGGGGCGTGCATAAAAATAAAAATCCGCTTAAATGGGATGTCGCTATTCTACCCTATTTTGCAACCTTCACCGCTTCTTCTAATTTAACCGAGAGCACCTTCGAAACACCATCGTTCCCCATCGTGACGCCGTATAGAATCCCTGCCCTACTCATCGTTTCGCGGTTGTGTGTAATAACGATAAGCTGCGATTTCTTTGAGAGCGCCTCCACCATGTCGCCATAGCGACGGCTATTTGACTCGTCCAAGGCTGCATCGGTTTCATCGAGAACTAGAAATGGTGGTGGGTTCACCGACGACATCGCAAAAATAAGCGCAATAGAGGTTAGTGCGCGCTCGCCCCCTGAAAGCATCACGAGTGATTTCACGCGCTTTCTAGGAATAGAAAGCGCGATATCGATACCTTCCACGAATTCTTCTTTCTCTACAATTTCCTCTTCCTCATCATCACCGTCTTCGTCCACTTTTGGCGCGCGCCCACGTACAGGTTCCTGCACACGCACCAAAGAGGCTGAGCCACCGTCGAACATAAGTGCAAAATACTTCGTGAACTGATCGTTAATTGAATCAAGGCCTTCTTTAAATTTCACTGAAAGCTCTTTCTCTAAATCAACAATAAGAGCGCGCAGCGACGTTGCAGCCGACTCCAAGTCTGTCAATTCTTTCTCTAAGAATGCCTCTCGCTCCGTTGCTTCCGTGTACTCTTTCATCATCTCCTCCCCACCCGCGGTACCCATTTCCTCTAAACGAATTTTTATTTTCTCAAGCTCGCGTTTTTCGCGCTCCTGTTCTTCTCGTGTTGCATTCTCTGCCTCGACATTCGCGTAGTCAGCAACGGCACGGCCGATAAGCGGTATTGCTTCGGCGATATCACGTTTAAACTCGGCCTCCTCGAGTGAGAGGCGTTCATGTTCACCCTCGAGAGTTGCAATCGCATGTTTCGCCTCACGCTCTTCGCTTGCTAATTCAAAAAGCGCTCGTTCTTTTTCACGCTCCTTCAAGCGCACGTCTTCAAGTTCCTTGCGAATACTCTCCAAAGACGCGGTCAATTCAGCCTCTTTTTTCCCTGCTTCTTTTTCTACCGCCAAGAGCTCGTCACGCTCTTTCATTAATGCCCCCAAATCCCCTGCGTTGCTTTGCGCAGAACGCACCAGTGTCTTGAATTTCTCAATAAACGAACGGACAAAAGAGAGTGCCGTTTCAAGAGCGGAGAGCGACGAAAGTGCTTGCTCACCTTCTTCGATTAATTTTGAAACATCTGTCGCTGAAACGCTTGCCGCTGATGCTGTCTTTTCAACAATTTCTATCTGACCTTCAAGGCGTGCAGCACGACGCGCTGAATCAGCTCTCTCTCTTCGTGCCTCATCAAGCGCTTGCGAGAGATCAAGAATCGCGTTCCCGCGCTTATCTTCAGCCGCCCCTTGGAGCGCGCGCTTCGCATCCTGCACTTTTTCAGCAATTGTTTTCAGTGCTTCGCGTTTTCCGGAAAGTGCACCATCAATGCGCGTTTTGTTTGAACGCAAATATGCTTCTTCGCGTTTCAAGTATGCCTGAAAGCGCCCAAGCGCCGCTTCTTTCAACTCGCGTGCCTTTTCCACCTTCTCTACCTGTTTTTTCAAAAAGCGTAGATGCGGAGCAATTTCTTTTCTGAGCGCGCCTACCTGACGCATATTCTCTTCGGTCTTCTCGAGCTTCCTTTCCGACTCTTCAAGTTTGTATTGGTACACCTTGAGGCCAAGCGCGTCTTCAAGCATTTCTCTTCTCTCGCGCGGAGACGCGGAAAGAATCTTATCCGCCTCGCCTTGAGAAATAATGTGGTGCCCTGTTTGGCCAATGTTCGCACCTGCAAGTATTTCTAAGATGTCTTTTAAGCGAACCGTAGAGCCGTTCAAACGGTACTCATTCGTACCATCGCGGTTCACCACGCGCTCAATATTTACCTCATCAAAATCAACATCCAAAAAGCGAGACTGATTATTAAAAACAATAGATACGGAACCGCGATTCGCGCGTGGCGCGGAGTTGCTTCCGTTCCAGATAAGGTCTTCACCACGCTTTCCGCGCATAGATTTCATCGACTGCTCGCCCAAAACGAAACGAATCGCCTCCGCGACATTTGATTTACCCGAACCGTTCGGACCAACGATAGAAACGACCGACGTCGCAAAATCAAAAGAGGTCTTTCTGGCAAAAGACTTAAACCCCGAAATGTCCAAACGGGCAAGATGCATGGAGGTATTATAGGACAGCTTTTACTCGCCCCTTTCGTTGATAAATCTATTTATAACGACGTCAGAGTAAGCGCTGAGGGCTCCCAAATCCGATCCGCGCACCTTCGTCATTTCCCCCTGAGACCTCCTCCGTATCCAACGGTTCATAAGAAATGCACCTTTAGCAACAAGTAGAGCGTGCTGTATGGCCTCCAATCCCGTTTTGCTCATGCGGAAATTATACCAATTGAAACCACACTCGAACTACTTCTTTTTCTCTTCGGTAAGAGCCTTTTTTGCAGCTTCCTGCTCCGCTTCCTGCTTTGATTTCCCCTCACCTTCAGCAATAGCGACGTCACCCACGGAAACCGAGATTACGAAACGTTTGTCGTGATCGGGGCCGTCTGCGCTCACCGTGTCGTATTTCGGCGTGAGTCCATACTTTGCTTGCGCCAATTCCTGAAATTCACTCTTTGCGTCGCGCCATGCTCCACTTTTTACCATTTCGTCGACTTTTGAAAGTACGTGGCGTTCGATGAATCCATACGCTGCCTCGTAGCCTTGGTCTAAATACACCGCACCAACGACGGCTTCAAACGCGTTTGCAAGAATCGTTTGGCGAGCTCTTCCTGTGTCACGCGATTCACCTTTAGAAAGAAGTAAAAATTCGTTTATACCTAAACCTTCAGCAATACCACCGAGCATGACCGCGTTCACGAGTGCGGCACGGTAACTGGTGAGCGTACCTTCATCAGATTCTGGGAACGCACGAAAGAGATAATCTGTAACCGCAAGTTCCAATACTGCGTCACCCAAAAATTCCAAACGTTCGTTGTGCGTACGGTGCGTGCCTAGCGCACGCGCGCTGGCGCGCGTTTCATTTAAGTATGAGCGGTGCGTGAGTGCAGTTTCCAAAAGCGACGCATCTTTAAACGTCACCCCTGAACGTACGGCAAATTTTTCAACAATGTCTTTCTGAGGTGCGTTCATGCTCTTTTTGCTGCCACGAGTGCGGATTCAATAATCGGAAGGAGGTCATTATACGTCGGGATGCGCGGAATTTCCTCTTCTGAAAACCATTTCGCCTCAGTGATTCCTTTGCACTCTTTACACTTTAACTTTATAAGTGTTTCTACTTTCGCAAGAAAGTATCCCACGGTGCGCACAATCCTTCCTGTTGTGGGTTCATGTGCTATGTACTCATGTTCTCCCAAAGGCTCCGAAAGCACACTCGCGACCCCCAGCTCTTCCTTTAAAGCACGCGTTGCGGCAGCGTCTGAAAGTTCATTTTCCTGGCATTTTGTTTTTGGCAGTGTCCATCGTCCGAAAATATCGTGTACCAGAGCGATGTGAGTCACCCCATCAACAACTGCGGTCAACACCACACCGCCCAGCGCTTCGTGTGGCAAGGGTACGGGCACTTTTATTGCATCGGCTTTGCCTGGCTCGCCTATTTCACGATACACCGCTCCCAAAACGCCGTTCACAAATTTTCCTGAAGAATCCCCGCCGTACGATTTCCCAAGTTCAATTGCTTCGTTCAGTGCGACTTTTGGTGGTGTTGCATCGCGGTCCCCAAACAAAAGCTCATACAGGCCAATACGAAGCACGTTGCGGTCAACAGGCGCGATTTTGTCCAGTGGCCACTGCGGAGCAGCTTTTTGGATAATAGCGTCTACCTCTTCACGTTTTCCCAAAACTCCTGTAAGCAGAGCGTCGGCAAACGGACGATCAGTATCGCCCAAGGAATATTCTTCGAGGTTTCTCTTCAATATGGCTTTTGCGCTCTCCAAAGAGAGGGTGTTTTGCATGTCGCTCTCAAAGAGCGTTTGCAACACTACAGAGCGTGATAGGTGTCGGGATGCCATATGAAAGAGCTTCTACTAGTACGGTATCAAAGAAAGAACCCGTTGGAAACGGGTTCGGGGATATCTATTTTTTTTCTTTTTTCTCTACAACCTTCTCTTCTGTCTTCTTTTCAGCTGGTCCTTCTTCGCGTTCACGCTGTTTCTGGGCTTTCTGAGCGCGTGCCAAGCGTTTTGCGCCTGCATCCATAACTGAGCGTCCGCGGTATGTAGAACCATCCAAAAGGACTCGGTGACGTGGGTGGACAGTGCCCTCTTTTGAGGTGGTAAGGCGCGTGCCTTTAAGCGCGTGATGCGAACGGCGGTTAGCCGTATGCGCGCGCGTATGCCTCATTCGTACTACCATAGTCAGGAGATACTAACCGAAAAGCCTTGAAATGTCTAGCGTAGCGAGGTTAGGAGTCTTAATTGGTCCAGCGTGCTTTGTCTGCCTCAGAGCAGACAGTTTCGTACCATCGAGCAACGAAAAACCTATCACGAATTCGAGCCTCCTCGGCTTCACTCGCCCCGCCAAGGACGGCGCCCGCAAGCATTTTGCCTAGCTCAAGAACTTTGCTTGAGACTGCATTTGAGTTGGGATTTATTTCTCCTTCAATAGCCATTTTCCTATAGTACCATATTAAGTACTATTTGTCAAATGTGCTATACTAAGTATTGAACAGCTGGTCTAGCGCCTCATTGCCTCAGTAACCTGCGCGGGACCCGCACAGGATACGGGCGTCCTCGCCTCGGAAATACAATGTTTGTATTTCCCTCGTCTGCGTAGCCCGTGAACTCTTCTCGTTTACCTTCGCATAGCTTCGGTAAACTCGACAAGGACGCTTTCGGTTGCTTCGGCAAGTGCATGTACTAATTCTTCCTGAGAAAATTTCTCTCTGAAAAACCCCGCAACAGCACCGAGGTCGGGCTCCGAGCCTGGTGGGAGCGATTCCCCTATTGAGGCGAGCGACTGTTTATCTTCATCAGAAAGTTTTTCTCCAAGGCGAACCAGTAAATCTGCAGCAATTGCCTCCATCAGATTTTTTTCAACCTCTTTCTTCTCTTCATCGGGCACACGCAACTCTTCCAACACCTGATCTACTTGCGCATACAAGGACGTCACTCGCTCGGCAAGCTCTTTGTCGACAGGAAGATCTTGTGGTACCTGCTGGTTATCAGTCATGAAGCAATAGTACTTGCTCCTGCAGACTTCGACAATATATTTGAAAGAAAGCTCTTTCGGTGAATTGAGGACGGGCCAAGTTCTTTGATGGCGCGTATGTGGGAGGCTGTGCCGTATCCCTTGTGCGAATCAAATCCGTATTCGGGAAACTCCTGATGAATGATTCCTGCCATGTAGTGGTCACGGGAAACTTTGGCAACAACGGACGCGAGCGAAATCGCAGGAATTAAAGAATCACCACGAATAATTGCCTGCTGCTTGTATTCCTTCGGCGCTTTCAAACGCCCATCGAGAAACACTTCGCACTCCTCAGGCTTCGGCGCGAGCTTTGTAATTCCTTTTACAATCGCAACGGAAATTGCTGCCTCAATTCCCCACTCATCTATCTGCTCTGCGGAGCTTGAAAAAACACCATATGAAATAGTTCCATTCTTCTGCAAAAGTTCCGCCTCAACACATGTCGCTTCGCGCGCCTTTTCAGTCATTTGTTTTGAATCAGTAAGCTTCGCGAAATACTGTGAAATATCATGCGCTGCAGGAATAATGACAATACCGACTGACACAGGTCCAGCTAATGGCCCTCTACCAACCTCGTCCACACCAACGATGTACTTAGACTGCGCGAAACCCAAAGAATGCGTTTCTGCCACTCAAACATTATACTGGTACGAATGAATGGCTTCTCACACTTATCCGCACACAGTCACTACAGCCTCCTTGATGGTCTTTCGCAAATAGACGATTTGGTAAAACAGGCGGCGTTCTATGGTATGCCCGCGTTGGCGTTGACCGACCGCAACAACCTGTATGGTGCGATGGAGTTTTACAAAGCTGCAAAAAAAGCAGGGGTGAAGCCGATACTCGGTGTCGATGCAGACGCCGACATAGCAGGGGCAAACAACCATATTGTTTTTCTCGCAGAAAACGAAACGGGTTACAAAAATCTCTTGAAATTAATTTCAAAAGCGCAATTATCTGACCAGGCAAACCCACGCGTGTCTTCGAAAATAATTACCGAACACGGTGCGGGATTAATTGCACTCATTCCTGATACTGCCCTTTTGGGTCACGGCAGCGAGGCTGTCGTGGAGGAATTGCGAACTGCGTTAGGTAAAAAAAATGTCTATGCGCGCTTAGGCTGGAATGACGGTCGCGAACACATGCTCCGCATCGCTGGTGTTGCGAAGGCACTTTCGCTTCCTCTTGTTGCCTCAGACGCAACGTACTACATGAAACCTGAAGATAAGAACGTGCGCGATATCGTGCGAAAAATCGCAAACCCATCCGCAGAGGCGGACGACGGCGACCGCACATTTATCAGCCAAGGAGTTGCGGAGGAACGCTTTCGCGATTTCCCTGAAGCATTAAAAAACACCGCTGAAATTGCAGAACGTTGTAACCTTGAGCTCGCTTTGGGCGCATGGGTGTTTCCCAAATTCCCTATTGATTCAGGAACAACGTACGACGCGGAATTGGAGAAAGCAGCGCGCGATGGAATCACGCGGCGCGGTATTACCCCGAACGAAGACTTCGAAAAACGTTTAGTGTACGAACTCTCAATTATTTCGAAAAAAGGCTACTCCCCATACTTTCTTACCGTGTCTGACCTGCTCTCGTTCGCGAGAAACAACGGCATCCTGACAACAACACGAGGCTCGGCTGCAGGTTCTCTGGTCTCCTATTTAACAGGTATCACGAACGTCGACCCAATAGCTTACAAACTTCCCTTCGAACGTTTCTTAAACCCCGAGCGCCCCTCAGCGCCAGACGTCGACATGGACTTTGCCGACAACAAACGCGATGAAATGATTGCGTATGCGAAGAAGCGTTATGGTGACGACGCGGTCGCACAAATCGGTACCTTCGGCACGATGGCAGCGCGCGCCGCGGTTCGTGATGTTTCGCGCGCACTCGGTTATCCGTACGGCGTTGGTGACAGAATCGCAAAAATGATTCCGTTTGGCTCGCAAGGTTTCCCGATGACTATTGACCGCGCACTCGAGATCGAAGAGGATTTGAAAAATTTGTATCAGTCGGACGAAGACGCAGAAATTATTATCAACACTGCGAAAAAAATTGAAGGTAACGCGCGCCACATTTCAATTCATGCCGCGGGCATTGTGATTGCGCCAAGCGCAGTCACCGACTTCGTGCCCGTGCAGTACGACCCGCACGGACAATCAGTCATCACGCAGTACGAAATGCATGCAGTTGAAGACGCGGGGCTTCTGAAGTTTGACTTCCTGGGCCTCAAGAACCTTTCTGTGTTAGGCGACGCCGTCGAACGTGTAGAAAAACGGAAAGGAGAAAAGGTTGATATTGAAAATATTCCGCTTGATGATGAAAAAGTGTTCGCCATGCTCGCGCGAGGTGAGACCGAAGGCGTGTTTCAGCTCGGTGGTTCGGGTGTGACCCACTTTTTGAAAGACCTAAAACCCACTTCTATTCACGACATTAACGCCATGGTGGCTCTCTACCGCCCTGGCCCCATGGAATCCATCCCCTCCTACATTCAGAGAAAGCATAACCCTGCGTTAATTGAGCATATCGACCCACGCATGAAAGACTTACTAGAGCGCTCCTACGGCATCATTACCTATCAGGACGATGTGCTTTTGACCGCAATCACCTTAGCTGGTTACTCATGGCTTGAGGCAGACAACCTGCGCAAAGCCATGGGAAAGAAAATCCCCGCAGAGATGGAAGCGCAGAAAGAAAAATTCATTGACGGTTGCATCAGTTACGGGAAATTGACGCGATACAAAGCTGAATCAATTTGGAAGTTGATTGAACCGTTTGCCGCGTACGGATTCAACAAAGCGCACGCGGCATCCTACGGCCGTGTGGCATACCAGACTGCGTACATGAAGGCGCACCATACAGAAGATTACATGGCGGCACTTTTGACGGCGGATTCGGGCAACGTTGAGACGATCGCAGAACACGTGACTGAATGCGAGCGAATTGGTATTCGCGTCTTGCCGCCTGACGTCAATGAATCATTTGAAACATTTACCGTCATCACCCACGGGATGATTCGTTTCGGTTTATCATCAATCAAAAACTTCGGTGACGGCGCTGCAAAAAATATCATTGATGAGCGTGAAAAAAACGGAAAATTCAAATCTCTGTCGGACTTTTTAACCCGTATGTCGGGCTCCATGGCAAACAAGCGCGCACTTGAAGCCTTAATTAAAACGGGAGTCTTTGATGCATTTGGCACGCGCGGAGTACTTCTTGGAAACATAGAACACATGCTTGCGTATGCCAAAGATTCATCGGCGGGGCCCAAAAATCAATCAATGCTTTTTGCACTCCCCACGGCATCCGCTGAGATACGCCTCCTCCCCGCCCCTGAAGCGCCGAGAATGGACATGCTGACGTGGGAAAAAGAACTTTTGGGAATTTACGTATCGGGGCATCCCTTGGATCAATTCGCGATTGCGCTTCGCGATTTTAAGGGGTCAATAAAAGTGGCTCGCGCTGAAGAGCGAAATAATTTCCCACTTGCGGTGGCGGGCGTTGTGGAGACAGTCAAAACAATTTTCACAAAAAAGGGCGACCGTATGGCATTCGTCACCGTTGCTGACAAAGAAGCATCTCTTGAGGGTGTGGCATTTCCTGAAGTATTTAAAACATATCAAACTGCGCTCACCCCTGGTACGTGTGTATTGCTGAAAGGAAAAATAACCAGAAGAAACGGTACACCATCGTTGTTGATTGAGAAAATAAAAAATCTAACCGATTCGAAGACTTGACCCTTTGCCTGCAATACGATACGGTAAAAAAGTGAGTTACCGATCAAACACAACCACGACTACAACTACCACCTCGGAGGAGGCGGTTATTGTGGCGTGAAGTAAAAAACATTTCGTGCCCCATACACCCCCTTCTCCCGAAGGGGGTTTTTCTTTATCTGAATCAAAAAACAACATGAAAAGAGAAAAAATAATTGACCTACTTGGCGACCGTTCTCACCTTCGCCGCATGCGAGAACAAAGCCACCGAAAATCGTTTCCTGAAATGTTTGCACTCGAAGGCAAACTCATAGAAGCCGTGCGCAGGGAGCCGTTTCCAGACGGCGTGCGGGTGGTGGCAAACGAGTTTCGAGTGAGAGATATTGATGGGGACGAACAACTGTATCCAAGTGGATACAGATTTGCATCTGGCGCAGAAGGTAATGTACTCCACGCTTTTTATCCAGAGGTAGCAGACGGATACGCAGAATTACTCGTACATGAGATAGCGCAAAATCTTGGAAAGAAACCGGCGACCGTTCTGAAATTCATGCAGGATGAAGAAATAGCACCAAAGGTTGTTGCGTGTTTTAACGATTGGGCACTTCCTCAGATTAAATTCGGGCTTAATACCACAAATAAGTATCTATACCCGCAGTATCACTTTGATTTCTTCGAAGCAGAAGAAGTCGAGCCAGACGCTGAAGTCTCCGACAGAGGCGTTCTCAAAGCTTCAGCAATGGAAAAGAGGCGGAAGTGGAAACCGCTTCCCGAAGAAGTAGTGCACGCTATAGCAAACCACTTCATGCGCACCGCAGAACGATCTGCGCTCCGCGGTGGCCCGATAATGGAAACCCTAGGATTTAACGGGAAGCCCTTTATCTACGATAGTGAAAAATAACATTTATGAACAAAAATGAATCGAGTGAATTTGACCCGCGCGAACATGTGGCACCCATTCGACCGTCGGTACAAGTCTGGCGAAGAGGTATAGACCCGCCTGACGGGTTTCCATTCATGCGCACCAAAACCCCGACAACTCGGCTTATAGCCCCTGAAGAGTGGCAGGAAGGCCTGCCTCTGTGCGGAACCCGAAACGGCGTATAATAGAAAACTATGGATCAAAAACTTCACGACAAGCGCCACACTCTCGCCCACCTCTTGGCAGCGGCGATTATGAAGATGTACCCCGACACGAAGCGCACCATCGGGCCTGCGATTGATGACGGCTTCTACTTCGATTTCGAATTCTCGACCCCTGTTTCGGAAAAAGATTTTCCGAAGATAGAGAAAGAAATGCGAAAACTCCTCCCCTCCTGGAAATCATTCGAACGCTCTGAATTGAACGCTGAAGAGGCGAAAAAAGAATACCCAGGAAACGAGTACAAACACGAACTGATTGATGAGTTCACCAAAGACGGCTCGAAAGTCTCGTTCTACAAATCAGGTCATTACTGGGATTTGTGTAAAGGAGGTCACGTTGAAAATCCCGCAGCAGAAATTGCAGCTGACTCGTGGAAGTTGGATCGCGTTGCAGGTGCGTACTGGCGCGGAGATGAGAATAACAAAATGCTTACGCGTATCTACGCACTTGCCTTCGACACCAAGGAAGAGCTTGAGAAGTACGTTGCGATGCGCGAGGAGGCGAAGAAACGCGACCACAGGAAAATCGCGCGTGAGCAAGGTTGGCTCGTATTTTCCGATTTGGTCGGAAGTGGTATGCCGTTGTTCACACCCAAAGGAAACATTATCCGCGCGGAAATCGTAAAACTCTCACGCGAGCTGAATGATTCATTGGGCTTTGGCGAAGTACGCACCCCGAACATCAACAAGGCCGAATTGTTCAAGCTCTCTGGCCACTACGACAAATACAAGGAAGACATGCTCTCGGTAAAATCTCAATACGTTGAGGATGAGATGTTCCTGAAACCAATGAACTGCCCTCAACACACCCAGATCTACGCATCACAGCCAAGAAGCTATCGCGACCTCCCTGTTCGTTTCTCCGACTTCGCAACCCTCTACCGCGATGAACGACCAGGTGAACTTTCAGGCCTAACCCGCTTGCGTTCATTTGCGCAGGACGATGGGCACATCTTCTGCCGTGAAGATCAGATAGCAGAAGAACTTTCGCGCGTTCTTGAGGCAATAAAAAAAGCACTCCAAATCTACAAAGTGGAGTACTGGATTCGCCTTTCTTTGCGAGACCCGAATAAGAAAGAAAAATACCTGGGCACGGACGCTGATTGGGCGCGCTCTGAAGGAGAACTATTAGCAATTCTAGAGAAAAGCGGTTTGCCATTCAAAGCAGTCGAGGGCGAGGCGGCGTTTTATGCACCCAAGCTCGACATCATGGCAATCGACGCTATCGGGCGTGAATGGCAGATTTCAACGATTCAAGTTGACCGAAATATGCCAGGCAGGTTTGGACTGGTGTACAACGACGCAGATGGAAAAGAGAAGACTCCTGTGATGATTCACCGAGCCCTTATAGGCTCCCCTGACCGCTTTATGGGCGTTTTAATTGAGCACTACGCAGGCGCGTTCCCTCTCTGGCTTTCACCTGTTCAGGTAAAAGTACTTCCCGTATCGGAAAAGCACGCAGAGTACGCTGACGGGGTTTTCAAACAACTCAAAGAAAACGGTATCCGTGCTGAGCTTGATGATGCAAATGAATCTTTGGGTAAAAAAATCAGAAACGCAAAAACAGAAAAAGCCCCCTACCTACTAGTGGTTGGAGATAAAGAAGTGGAATCAAACACTGTCACTCTTGAAAACAGAAAAGAAAGCGAGGGGGCGAAATCTCTTGTTGACGTAATTACACGATTGAAAGAAGAAATAAAAAACCGAAGCTAAGCTTCAGTTTTTTATTTTCCCTGCCTGCGCCTGCTCACCCGATGTCTGTTTGTATGAGCGCGAGGTGTGATAGCAAGATCGCGACGTGTATACGATCGTCGACGAGGTTCAACTAAGAGCGGTAAATCACTCCCTGTTTCCAAAAACTTTTGCCGAGCGCGCCATTTCATGAAGCGCTGCGCGCCAAGCGCGGCAACGACCGCTGCAACACCGAGAAACATAGATTCCCGAGGATGCTGCCGAACCCACTCCGCCATATCTGAAAGATGCGGCAGAGATTCGTACATAGACGGCGATTAGCCGATAATCTCAAACGCCTGAGCGAGCGCGAGCTTTACGCCCGTGAACGGATTTGCGTATACGGTATCGAGTGAATGTGTGAAGACTTCAACAAGCTTATGCACATTCTCGTCAGTCATATGCTGTGATGCATCGACGAGTGCGCTATCAATACCGTTTTTGCCTCCCTGACGTACGCGGTAGAGGCGGTCAAGGACAGTTGCGGCTGAAGTCATCAATGTCGTCGGGTTTACACGGTCATGTTCCATTGAGCGGATGATTGAGAACGCGAGTTCACGATTCCCAGAAACAATCGACGTCACGAATTGAACCGCCACAGCTTCATCAACTCCCTGGACGGAAACCGTCTCAACAGGCGCTGCTGTTTTTGCTGATGCAATCGTATATGTCGGAACAACAGTCGAAACAATTGTTTTTTCAGCGACTTTCGGAGCGATGTTTCCTGCCAAAGTTTCCAAACGATCCGACGTCAGCATAATCCATCCATCTTCGCGAGGAAGCGTGCGGACTGCGTCATTCAAGATAGTGCCGAATACTTTGAGGACATCAGCACGATCTGAAGCGAGTGCAACTGCACCTTGTACTGCTTCAGGCGACATCAGAACGCCTGCAGCATGTGCTCGTGATTCAATCACATCGGCAAGATCAGGAATTCCTGCTTCAGCTGAAACTGCAGGGGCAACTATAGGTGCAGTAACAATTGCCTGAGATGTAATTGGAAGTGCCACGGGAGTAAACACTGGCACTGGTGTTGCAACTGACGCAACCACAGGCGCGTTGTGTACCTCAGGAACAATTTCTCCGCGCTCCTCTAGTGTGTGACGTATATCAGATTCAGTAGGCACTCCTGCAACTGCGGCAATGTGACCCGAGAACATATTCATAATTCCACGTCTACCGAGAGCGAAGTACGCAACCAATCCTGCAAGAAGCACCACAGCAAGCCAGAAGATTGCGGTCAATGCTGGGCCTGCTTCAAAGCCAGTGTACGGAATTTGTGAAAGAAAGACGGATGCGACCAATGGCGTGTCACCTGGTTTTGAATACATCACCACGTTTGGAGGATTCATACCTCCACCACAGTTACCTTGGCAACCACCCGTAGTGACGCGAACATTCGTGGAGCAAGTTGTCGTGCCGTGCGGACCAACGAACGTACCTGAGTAGGTAGTGTCAGTCGACGGGAACAAATCTTCAGATGTACCTCCTGAAACGGGAGTCGTAGTGCCGTAATTCGTGATGAAACCGCTCGTCACATTTGATGATGTCCAAGAAAGTTTGATACTCTCACCTGTTCGAATCTGACCTGAGGACACGCTTAAAGAGAGCGAGCATACAGGAGTGATAACGTTCGGCGTAATCGTGACAGTTGTTGGGCAGTTAAACGTGCCCCCAGGGCCTGTTGCAGTACCAATGTATGTTGTGGTCGTCGTTGCAGTCACGGACACTGAACCACCCGCAACTGGAGTCACTGAGCCAATTCCCTGGTTAATAGTGAAAGAGGTTGCGTTTGTAGTTGACCACGTGAGCGAATAATTATTTCCTGAAGTGAGTGATGCATTCACAACGCACGTTGGCTGGTTTGGAGGAGTATGTGCATTCCATGCAACACAGTGATAGGTAGACCCTGACGTTGGGCTCGCGATTGCATCCAAGTTGTCATAATTCAACACATCTGTTGAACAGTACATTTCTGCAGATACATTTCCGCCTGAAACTCCTGTGAACGGAACGAAACCGCTCTGCATCTGTTCACGCACCCAAATCTGGCTGCCTGTAATTGCTGAAACAGGAATAGCAATCGTCGTGGTGCCGTTTGCATTTGTCGGAGCGAGTGTATTCCATCCTGCGCCACCCGCACCTGTATTGTCGCCAGGATTTCCTACGCTTGCATTCGCCCACTCAAAGACCCAGTTCGGCTGTAAACGGCAGTTCGGATGAGTTGCCAAGAAGTCAGCTGCGGTTGTTGCGGTGATGTTTGCTCCACCTGAACGATTTGGAAGATCCGCTTCAGAATCGCAAACGATTTTCGTTACGGAAACCGTCACTGGAGGAGGTGTGGTAATAGTCTGTTTGTTCTTGAAAACAACTGCTGCACAGATAGGGCCTGGAGCAACATACACCAACCCGTTGACTGGAGTTACTGAAAGTTGAGTCCATGTTGGAGGCACAATTTCAGAAACCGTGTGAAGACCAACGGATACATCGTTAAAGACCGCGTTACCTGAAGCATCGTTCTGTGTCGTCTGCGCATTACCGTCCAAGTTGAACGTAAACTGTGCGACAGGGAAAATCTGTACGTTGTTCGTGTTGTAGGTTTCTTTCTTGATTTCAATACAACCTTTAACAACAGGGTCTACACAGTCGAGCGTGAGGTCAACAACGAGATCGTTAAAATCGTCGTCGCCCTCAATAACGTCTTCAAACGCGAGTACGTATTTATTCGCAGACGGATTGTAAGCGACCATTTGGTCACGTCCGTTCTGATTCAGTGCGTTTTCGCTCGCCTTCACGCCGTACAGACTTCCGTTTGCCTGATAGCTCTTGATAGCGAAGGCAATAGTGCCACCGACATTCGGAGTAATGACAAAAGGACCAGTGGATGAGAGCGGAACTGACTCCTGACCTGGGATAGCTGCCGTTTTGTAGATTGGAGTAAATGTCGAAATATCACCATTTCTGTAGAACCCGAAGACTTGTCTCAGGGCTGTGTAGTGATTCACATGCGTAGCCGTTATCTTGATGTGTGAGCCCGAAGTGACAGTCCAGTTCTGGTACTGCTTCTGGTTGGTGAATACTTGTAGATTGTAGGGCGTGTTGTCGTCAAGAATTTCCTGAAGATCTTTTTCAGTACCAGGCGCGGAATTAATCGCGTTGGTAGTATTGTCACTCAAAGAAGAAGGAACTGGGCATGAGTTATTCGTCGGTGGTCGCACCGTAACCGTTTGCTGACAGTTCGCCTGCCCAACCTCGTTTATTGCATGGAAGTGATACGTTATGGTTTGTGTCGGATGTGCCGTTACCGTACCTCCCGAAATCGGAACCATAGGGCCATCCACATCTTCGTCTATGGAAATCTGAGTAGCGTTCGTCGTTGCCCACGCTATTGAAACAGCGTCGCCAGCATCAATCACCGAAGGTGTTATTGCAAGCGTACAGGTTGGCGGAGGCGTTTCAATAACCTGTTTGTTTTTGAATACGACTGCCGCACAAATAGGACCTGGACTTACGTACACCAAACCATTGACTGGAGTGATTGAAAGAAGCTGCCACGTTGGTGGAAGAATTTCTGAGACTGTATGAAGGCCTGGAGAAACGTTATTGAAAATTGCATACCCATTGGCATCATTCACTGCAGTTGTTACTCCGTCGAGCTTGAAGGTGAACTGAGCCACTGGGTTCAAAATATTGCCGTTCGTGTCATAGGTTTCCTTCAAAACCTCAATACAGCCCAACTGTGGAGGGGGAATCTGTACAACAACCTGACAAGTAGCGGAACCATACGTTCCGTGCTGGGTCGTCATCGTATACGTGGTATTGACTGAGGGATATACAGTGACAGTGCCACCTAGGACGGGATTGACGGAACCCACACCAGAACTAATTGTTGCAGATGTTGCAAGATATGTCGTCCACGTTAGATACACTGGTTCACCAGGACCAGTTGAAGGGTTCGGGCTTGCGGTAATGGTGCAGTACGGCGTCGGTGTATAGCCACCTCCGCCACCTCCGCCACCTCCGCCACCTCCATCAATGTGAGTGTTGCGGAGAGGAAAATCATTAAAACAACCACCACAACCTGCAGATGCTTCTGCAATTATTGCCTCTGGAGAAAAAGCGATACTCGCTTCGTCGAGTGCGAGCCATGCACCGATAAACAGCACGACAAAAAGCACCGCGAATACAAAGAAGTTTCTCAAAATCGTGTGTTTTTTGCCGAGTAGGAGTGACATATTTTTCTTATTTTCAGTATACATTAATTTAATGTTTTGTCAATTTACTGACCTGAACGCACTCCTGGGTAGACGCCTGCAGTTACTTCTGCTCCCACGCCTGCATTAAAGAATCCTCCTACTGTTCGAGGAACGCCACCAGTTCTGTATTCGGCAACAAACTGGTCACCTCGTTCAGCTCCTCGATCAACGCCACCGTAGTAGTGAAGGAATGAAGCCAACTGACGTGCTTCAACCGCAGTAAGTTCAGGGAACGCCGTACGGAGAGCGGAAATGCGCGCTCCTTCTGTGCGTCCCGTGATAAATGCTTCAGGAATTGATGTAGCTGCAATCTGTGCCCACAATCTATCCGCGCGTTCATTCACTGCAGGCTCTGTACTCACTGGAAAGACCGTGCGTGCGATAAGCGACATCTGGCTTTCAAGCGCAGCTCTGCGTGTTCTTGTATTTACCGCAAATCCTTCTCCTACTCCGTTTCTATCTGCGTCAACAACCGTCAGCGGAGTTGGCTCAGTAATACTTACAACGCTGATATCAGCACCACGTCCTGATCCAGTCAAAGAAAAATTTTCATTGAATTCCAAAGTTCCCGTAACCAAAGCGTCAAACTGCGCTCTCGTTCTTACTTCAGTTCTCCTCGAAGGCTCCCCTCTACCTCCACCTGTTACTACAACAGGACGAGAAAATCTTCCAGAATTGTTGAGCTCCATGCACCAGAATGTTTCCTGCCCTGTGCTCGGATCTCTAACTACAAGGTATGCAAACGGTTGATTTAATCCTTCCTGATAGTCTCCTGGGCGAAGTGTTTGCACTCCGTTACCAGGACGACGAAGATTTGCAGCAAAATATCTCTGTGCCTCTTCAACAGTACCGCGGTATTCTGCAATCAAAAGACCGTTCACGACACGTGTTTGGCAACAATCGGCAGCTACAACTCCTTCTTGCAAATACCATTGCGCAGGAGATCTGGGTGCTGTTATAGGATTCGGAGGAGGAGGTGGCGGAGGTGGTGTTCCGACAGCAGGCGTAACTGACTCAGGAAAAAAGTTATAGCATGGGCGCCCGTCAATCGTGTCCATGACAACACCGAACCTCACGGTTGCTCTGTCTGAGCGAGTCATCGTCATGACGCGAGCGCGGAAAGGCTGAGTGCCTGCCCATCTCAAACGCTCGGGACCAGCACCCGCTGCTGGATCATTTTGATCCATCATCCATTCAAATTCTGCACCTGGCTGAACAAGTTGCACGTCTCCGATGGTCGTGCGCTGAGCAATAGCCATAGCCAAAAATGCCGCACGATCAGCTTCTGTCAGTGTGCCCTCTGCAACAGCAGTAGCAAAAACACGTCTCAGGTGAGCGTCGCTCAATGCTTCTGTCATTGAGTTTGCAAACGGATGCTCCCCAATAGTCCTCAGCGGACGCACTGGAGCTGCGTCTTGCGCAAACGCAGGGGCCGTAAGCGCCGCGGGAGCAGTTGCACCCAAAACAGCGACGAATGCTCGTCCCAAATGTCTTGCTCTGAAAAGTCTGTCTTTTGAGCGGTCAGCCATACTGTTTTTTAATTTTCTAATTTTCTAATTTTTTAAAGTAATTCCTGTGATACAAATTCTGCTCTGACGATGTTTCGGTCTGTCTTTTTGCCGAAACTATCACACGTTGAGAGAATGAGCATTCTGTCGTTACCGCTCAAATCTACCCAACCGTCATTAACCGATGCATGTTCGATTGAAATAACTCGGTACCGATACACAGCCGTATCCGAGTAGACTTCAATTTCAGTGCCAACTTTCACATTCTGCAGATTGTTGAAGGCCTTGAAGGCCTGATTTTTTACAACCGGCAAACCACTTTGGTGACCGAAGATAAACATGCGTGAGTCTTGTCCTGGGAGTGCACTTCCTGGATAACGGACCGCTCCTTTTAAAAGCGCGTTATCGAGTACCGTGATGTCCGTCGAACTCGGATTCTGTATCGGCGTATCTATGCCGACAGAAGGAATGCGAATGCGGACAGGGCTCCCGACAGGAAGAACTGCTCCTGTAGAAACACTTGCTCCTGCGACTTTCGGTTCCGAAACAGTTTGTTCTACAACAGACTCAGTCTTTGCAGCTTCTGCAACAGTCTTCGGAGCTTCAGGATAAAAATCCAGAGCAAAGAGAACTGTTGAGAAAACAAAGAACGTCGCGAGAAAAACCGCGAGAAACTCCCACGGCTTTTGAGCTATGTGCTGTATATCTTCTGGTATGTGATTTCCACCTTTCATAGTGATGAACTAACTGTCCGAAACTGAGGAGTAGCTCCACAGGTGGATTTATTCCAGACAGTTTCTATTAAATAGCTTACATCATAGAAGACACTTTGTCAAGGATTTGGATTACACCCTGAAAAAGGCAGGAGTAAAGCGCATGCTTGACAAGTCCTTATATCCATGATACTGTCCGACACATGGAAAACACACCGAATTCTAAGCGCGGCCTCATGTCGGGAGGCGTTCAGCGCGTTGCCGCTATTATCGGTTTTATCGCAATCCTCGGGATTGGTATGTGGGGTTCAGTTCAGGTAGCCCGCGCGGTACCAGGAGCACTCTCTAACCTTGCATCAGCAATCGTTTCGCTTACCTCTATTTTCGTTCCTGCAGATGAAGCGATCGCACTGTCTGTTCCCTCTTTGAATATCGAACACAACAAAGCATTTGTTCTCTCATGGGCGCACGATAAGAAAACAGTTGAAGGTTCGTACCGCTTCCGCTTTGATTGTGCAGACGGTGTACGCATGACAGCCCTCAATTCGGCAAATGCGCAGGATACTATTTTCTGCAACGTGCCGTTTAACTTTGTACACAGCAACAACTCAATCACGCTCACAGGATTTTCTGACACGAACCGCTTTGCAGACGTCACGGTGTACATAGACTTCACTCCGAACGGCGCGAACCAGCCAACAGTGACTGGAAAGGCAACGTTGACGTTGACGAATCCTGCTCTTGGCTCAAGTCCAACCGTTGGCACACCAACCACTCCTTCTACGCCAACGACGCCGACGACCCCAACCACTCCTACGACACCGACCACACCTTCTACGCCAACAACTCCTACGACACCAGGAGCTCCGACAAACACCACAATCACTATTCCTGGCTCAGGTGCACCTGTCTCAAACCCGAACGGCTATGTCGACCTCGTGCCGAAAATTATCGAAGTCGGTGTCGTTGATAAATCAACAGGCGCATTCACTGCATCCTCAACACCATCACGCACACAGAGAATTGCAGTTCGTTTCTCTGTCGAAAACCAGGGTACCAAGACCTCAAATCAGTTCGCCTTTAACGCGGTTCTTCCTACTCTTCCCTCGTACATCTACTCGTCTCCGATGCAGCAGGAATTGCGTCCAAAAGACCGTATTGAATTCACTATCGGCTTCGACAGCTTTGACATCAACTCAAATGCTCAGTTCACCGTGAATGTCGATCCTACAGGAAGCATTCAGGAAAAGAATGATGAGAACAACATCATCAAGTACACGATTGTTTCACTTCCATAAGTTTTAAAATCCGACGGGTGCGAGCTCCAAGCAAGTAATCGCTCTCGGATAGAAGTCACACTATGAAAAAAGAATTTGTAGGTGCTGCTCTTTTGTGGCTCGGCACCAATACGGGAATTATTCGAAAGAAAGGAGTCGAAGAAAAAGCTGCTTTTGAAGATGGTGTGATCAGTGAGGCAAACGCACAGATTGTTGGAGAAATTCCTTTTAAAGGTTCGGCCATTTCTGGAAAACTACTTGCCCTGAGAGAACAGCGCGGAGGAGGTGCAAAAGTTCATGACGCTGCCCTACTTGCCCGCACAGTAAGAGGAGAAAGTATTGGAAGTGAAAGCGATGTCCCGCTTGGCACCACTGAACGAGAAAATTAATTTTTGCTATGCCTCAAAAAGAGAGAAAAACAAACGGGCACGACTCCTTAGGTGCCTTTGCAGAACTGTTCACTCACCTCACCACTCACACGGGAAACGACTCTATGGATGCATGCCCAAAGCGTGCATTTCAAATAAGGAAGAAATGGCAAAAATGCTCTGGTCTTGAGCGTGAAGCATACTTTGTACAACTAATAGCAGAAATGGAAGGACTTCGAAGGAACCGCCGTTTTGATGAGTTCATGAAACTTGTTGATACTGCCAACAAAAAAGCTGGCATTATAACGACAGAGAACCCTCGGGACGAAGCTGATTAAATATCCAGTTTTGCCGTTTTCGCGTTTGACTGGATGAAACTCTTTCGTGCAGGCACGTCGGTCCCCATCAAAATATCGAACACGCGGTCTGCATCCTGTGCATCTTCAATCTTTACTTGTTTCAGCACACGGCGTTCAGGGTCCATGGTGGTTTCCCACAATTCCTCAGGGTTCATTTCTCCCAATCCTTTGTATCGCTGGGTGCGCAATTTCTTCGCCTTTGGCTGTTTTGAGTTTTTCTCTTTCTCATCATCTTCTTCCTCTTCTTCCTCGCCTCCTTCTGACTCCTCCGTTATTTCCGCAAATGAAGGAGCAACGCCAAGTTTTTTATAGACGGCGTCACGCTCTGCGTCTGTGTACGCATAATGCACCTCCTTACCAACAGAGATTTTATACAGTGGTGGTTGTGCGATGTACAAGAACCCACCCTCAATCACCCCTTTAAAGTATCGATAGAAAAGTGTGAGAAGAAGCGTACGGATGTGTGCGCCGTCAACGTCGGCGTCGGTTGCGATAATGATTTTGTGATAGCGAAGCTTTGAAATATCAAACAAATCGCCGATTGCCGTACCCATAGCAATCACCAAGTTTCTGATTTCGTTTGACGCAAGCATTTTGTCCAAACGCGCACGCTCCACGTTCAAAATTTTTCCTCGAAGAGGCAACACCGCCTGTGTGCGTCTATCTCTTCCCTGCTTACTTGAACCACCTGCTGAATCTCCCTCTACGATAAATACTTCAGATTCTGAAGCGTCTTTGCTTTGGCAATCGGCAAGCTTGCCAGGAAGTGTCATGCCGTCCAGTGCGCCCTTTCTAAGGACCGAATCCTTTGCAGCTTTTGCTGCTTTGCGAGCCTTCATTGCCAAAGTTGCCTTGCCTAAAATCGCACGTGCTTCATCAGGATGCTCACCAAGGAAATCTGAGAAAGCTTCAGAAAACACCGTCTCAACCGCACCGCGTGCTTCAACCGAGCCCAGCTTCCCTTTCGTCTGGCCCTCAAACTGAATCTCGCGAAGTTTTACAGAAACGATAGCGGTGAGGCCCTCCAAAACGTCATCACCAGTGAAATTGTCATCCTCTTTGCCGCTCGTATTCTTTTTTGAATAGTTGTTGAGAGTTCTCGTGAGCGCGGTTTTAAAACCAGTGATGTGCGTACCTCCCTCCGAGTTGTACGTGTTGTTGGCAAACGCCGTAATGCGTGAAGAAATGTCGTCGACATATTGAAGCGCAACTTCAACCTGTACATTGTCTACTTCTTTTTCTACATAAAAAACAGTGTCGTGAACGGGCGTCTGGAATCGATTGTTGTAGGTCACGAGCGACTTCAGTCCTCCTTCGAAGTAAAAGCCCATCGACGGAACCAAAAGCTCCAAGTCGCGGAAATACCGAACGTCTGCAAGGTCAATCTTTCCAGGATATTCGCGAGCATCGTTGATGGTAATGCGCACGCCCTTGATGAGGTACGCCTGCTGGCGCAAGTGGGACACAATCCTATTCCATTCGTATTTTATTTCGGGAAAAATCTGCGGGTCAGCATCGAACGTGATGATAGTGCCTTGCCAGTCTGAAGAACTCACCTTTTTCACCTTTGCGCGCGCCTTGCCGCGGTCGTATTCCTGAATGTGGTAGCCACCGTCAACATGCACTTCCGCTTTTGTGTACGTTGAAAGAGCGTTCACCACAGAAACGCCGACGCCGTGTAAACCTCCTGACACTTTGTATCCGTCTCCGCCGAATTTACCTCCCGCATGCAGGGTCGTCATAATAGTTTCAAGAGCGGAAACTTTTGTTTGCTTATGGATACCGACGGGAATACCGCGACCGTTGTCGGCAACACGCACGCGATTATTCGGTAGCAGTGTAACTTCGATGTCGTCCGCGTGGCCACCCATCGCTTCGTCGCGTGAGTTATCAAACACTTCCCAAATCAAATGGTGCAAACCATCGGGACCAGTTGTACCAATGTACATTCCTGGACGCTTTCTAACTGGCTCAAGTCCCTCGAGAACCGTAATCGATTCAGCGTTGTAGGTTCCTTTTGAAGAATCCTGTTTTGGTGATTTTTTCGATGCTTTGGCCATTGTGAATATCAAGAAAAAAAGCCGTTCGGCTTCTCTTATTTTAGCACAAACAGCCTGCCCCTGCTGGGCCATTTTTAGTACTTTAGAGAGCCCAAAAAGCCCCTATATCAGCCCTATTTTGCTTGCCTTCAAAGTGAATCTTATCTGCCGCTTCGTATGCTTTCTTTTTTGCTTCTTCTGGTGTTTTGCCAGTTGCGCTCACACCCAAAACTCTCCCTCCAGAAGTTACTGTGTTGCCTTCTTTCGTTGCGGTGCCTGCATGAAAAACAACAACGGATGAATCGGCTTCCGCATCATTGATTCCTTGTACTTCAAATCCTTTCTCGTAAGCCTCGGGATATCCCTTTGATGCAAGCATTACTGTAGTGACCGAATCGTCAGACCACTTCACGTTCACGTTCTCCAAAGTTCCGTCGACACACGCCAACAGGATTTCAACTAAATCACTTTCCAAAATACGCATGTATGACTCACACTCAGGATCACCGAAGCGGGTGTTAAACTCAATCACTTTAATTCCTTGATTCGTGACCATAATTCCAGGATACAAAATTCCTTTAAAAGGAGTACCTGTGTCGTTCATTCCTTTCAAAACGGGCATCACCACGCTTTGTTTTACAACGTTTAGAAACCAATCAGGAACTAGGACGGGCGCTATCGTTCCCATGCCTCCAGTATTCGGACCTGTGTTCCCGTCACCAACTCGTTTATGATCACGCGAAACAGGAAAAAGTACTGCATCCTTTCCGTCACAAAACGCGTGAATCGAAATCTCACTCCCTTCTAAAAATTCTTCAATGACCACTGTCTTTCCTGAAGCTCCAAATTTTGCCTCAGCCATAAACGAGCGAAGCGTTGCTTCTGCTTCATCGTACGTCTGTGCAATAACCACGCCTTTCCCAAGTGCAAGGCCGTCAGCTTTTATCACAACGGGTAACGTCTGTGTGCGAGCGTACTCTAGTGCTGTATCAAATGAAGAGAATGTTTCCGATTGTGCGGTTGGAATACCATGTTTTTTCATGAACTCTTTTGCAAACGCCTTTGACCATTCAAGTTGTGCTGCTGCTTTTGTGGGACCAAAAGCTTTAATACCAGCGCTCGTAAGCGCATCCACCATCCCCTGTGCTAAATAGTCATCGGGCGCCACAACTGCAAGTCCTATGTTTTTCGCTACAGCAAAATCAACAACTGCCTGATTATCCTTGATATCCAGAACGACGTTCTCTCCGAGGGTCTGTATGCCAGCATTACCTGGCGCTATATAGAGCGCTTCGCACTGTGGCGATTGCTGTATCTTCCATGCCAAAGCGTGTTCCCTGCCCCCGCCACCAATAATGAGAATATTCACAATCGTATTATACTTTGAGAGTCATGAAGGAGAAATCCCTTGAATTAGAGGCTCGGCTTGCCGAAGGGTGGACCTCAAGTCGCATACTGTCCCTCACCGACAACGTGTTTGCGTTTGCGATGACGCTCCTTATTTTGAACTTCGTTGTTCCTTCCGATTTACCCTCCGAAAACCTGCAGCAGTTGTTTGTGAACCTCTGGCCCCAATTCCTCACCTACTTTATGAGTTTTGCGGTCCTCGGTACATTTTGGGTTGGGCACCACAACCTGTTTTCTCTGATTAAGCACACCGACCGCAAAGCAGTGTGGATTAACATTATCTTTGCAAGCTTCATTGTCTTGATACCGCTCACGACTGCTGTGTTGCGCCAATACTACTCAGAACAGATTGCTGTTGTAGCGTACGGGTTCAACATGATTATCTGTGGAGCCGCAGCCTACTGGTTGTGGTCACATGCAGTCAAACATAAGTTTTTGAAAGAAAATGTAGATAAAGAAATGATTTCCATAATGCACTACCGTATCGTGGTGCCTGTTTCAGGCGCAATTGCAGTGACCGTCGTAGGCTTCTTCTCGCCCACGGTGAGCCTCTTTATGTTCGCGGTTCTCTTTTTCCTCGTCACCATTCCCACTGTCAGCGACCGCGTGGCAGCGGCGATTGCGCAACTAGTGACTGGAGGGAAATAGAGTATTAGAACGTGGACTCGAGATAATCCTCCATTTGTTCCATTGAAGTAATCCTGACGACTTTTTTCGGGTCGGAGGCAGAGGCGAGCGCCTTTTCGATTTGCGGACGCTCAGAGCGAAAGAAACTCAAGAAGAACCTCCTGAATTTAAATCGGTCGCGAGACTCTCGGGGTAATTCAGGTCGTGCCACTATTCTGTGTTTCTGCCAACGTTCAACATAATGAACGGCCGCAAGCCACCCTGGGTAATCTAAGTAAATAATAAGGTCAGCCTGCCGAAGTCTGTCTGACATCGCTTCAGACACCCACCCTTCGATAATCCATCGGCCGTTTTTTTTGAGAATCTCTTGGTGCGCTTCGACGTACTCTTTCTCAGGCACTTCCTGCCATTCTCCGCGCCAAAAGAGCGCGTCCATGTGGAATACAGGGAGTCCTGTTTTCTGCGCTATACGGCGCGAGAGCGTGCTTTTTCCTGCGCCAGTAATTCCGACAATCGCTATCTTGGTGTACCTCACGGAAGCGAATTGTATCAAATTTCCTCCAAACCTTTGAATGAATCGCTTTCAGCTGAAATTCCTTTTTCAGAAAGAAGTTCCAGGGTGCCCTCAACAAACAAAGGAGAACCAGCGACATAGTAATGGGCGGTTGGATGCGTGTCAGAAACCAAACTAATACTCTCAGGTAAACGCTCCCTCTTCGTCTGTATATACTCATCAGCACTCATCGCAACTTCTTCCCCATACAAATACCCACTTCCGCTGACGTGAATAACAGATGTATGAAGTGACATTTTTTTCTGAGCTTTATCGCGAAGCATTGAGCGAAACGGCGTAATCCCGACACCGCCAGCAATCATGACTGCTTCTCTTGCCACAGGCGGCCACGTCATGTGATTTTTTATCTTAAATAGTTGCACGGTGTCCCCTATGATCAGAGATTGCAAACGTTTCTGATATTCACTCCCCGACCGGCAATCAACACCGAACTCAACGAGCGCATCATGCGGAGCCGAAGCAAAAGAAAATTCACGCACGCTACGCACCCCTTCGGGCATTCCCGATACACGGACATGCCCGTACTGCCCCGCAGTGTACTTCACTTTCTCTTCAGTCTTGAACACATACGTGTACACGTCGTCATACTCATGACGTCGCTCTACGAACACAAGTGTCTGTTCTGGATATTTTGGCTTTTCTTCTTTTCTCTCTTCCATGGGAGAGGTATTGTAACAAAAGAAAAACCCCGCCGTGGCGGGGTTTTTGAAAGTGATATTAGAACCACTCCTGAAGCCAGTTTTTCATCATCTGTATTTCCCCTGTTTGAGCAGTGATGATGTCGGAGCCTAACTTTTTAAGCTCAGGACGCTTTGTGTTTTTCAGAAGCGCCTCTGCCATGTCGACCGCACCCTCGTGATGCACAATCATTTCTTCGAGAAACGCGCGGTCAAACGCGTCTCCTGTTTTTCCTTCAAGGCCAGACATCATCGCGTCCATGGAATGCTCCATAGACGCACCATTTGTTGCCACATTTGGCATCATGGTTCCATCGGCCATTTGATGCATGCCTTCAGGTGCAGGGTTTACTGCAAGTGCGTATCCGATTCCTGCTCCGATAATAAGCGCAGCAAGAACTGTGAGTAGTGTTGTGTTGTTCATAGTGAATATGTTTACTGACTATCTTTTTTAATCGTAACGTAACTCTGTAAGGTCGCTATTATTAAATTAATTGAAGACAATTTTGAAATTGTACATTCCCATGGCACAAAGTCCTTGCATGATCGTTCCCGGTTTTTGTTCCAGGACTTCAATGTCAGTCATTCCTGACGGAGGTAAGTTGCCCATATAACCAATCGCAGGAATCGTGAGAGCTGAGGAGCAGTCAAAAGTCCCCGCTGTAGCAACGCGAAGAATGGTAGGGACGCCAGCTTTTGCTTCTGTGATTTTTGGCAAGTATCCTCCTTTCGCATCGATAGTAATGACTTGTTTTCCATCAACGATACTCACATTTTTCCCTGGTTCTGCGGAAGTGTTTGAGTCGGGTTTACTTGAAAGCAAAACCGCACCACCTATCAAAAACCCAGCAAAAATAATCGCAATAACAGTAGCTTTCATAGTGTTCAGTGTACTAAAAATTAAATACAGGCGGTATGAGCCCGATTATGACGAAGCTATTGATAAGGTTGAACAGCGCGAAGAAGATAACGACAAGCCCTGCTGTTTTGAAGAATACGCCCGACTGCAACTTGTCCTTGATTCCCAGAGAACTAAAACTGAGGAGCGCCAAGACAGGTAGAGTACCGAGTGCAAATACGAACATGACCATTGCTCCTGTGAAGAAACTTCCTGTGGAAAGGGCATAAATCTGCATTGACTGCGTAAAGCCGCATGGAAGAAAGAACGTAACGACACCGAGAAGTACGGGGGTAAGTGTATGATTCAATTTTTTCAATTCCAAGAGGTGGTTCGAGAGAAACTTAGGAAGTGTTGGCTGCAATTTCTTCGCCCATGGGAAAACATCAAGCAAATTTATGCCGAGAATAAGCATCACTATCGCTACGATAAAGCTCATCAAGAATGTTCCTGTCGGGCCAAGCTGAAACACTGACCCTAGTGCGCCGATAGCCCCCCCCAGAATAAAAAACGCAACGAGGCGTCCAATATAAAACAGTACTTGTGGGCGTACCTTATCACCCTCTTTAGCGTAATTTGCCGATACTGACAGCACCAAGCTTCCTACAACTGCCATGCAGGTAGATACAGAAGCAATGAGCCCGATGAAAAATGCCGTGCCGAAGTTTACCTCTCCTGTCGTTATGAGATTTACTAGTCCTAATTTTTGCAGTATCACAAAGAACGCCATGAACCCGACCGCAACTGGCAAAGCGATTTTGAAATCCGACCACTTCACGCCTTTTTGTTCTTTTTCAAGAGAAATCTTGTAGCCATGCGGTTCCATAACTTTTGAAAGTTCTATTGCTACTTCTTCTCGTGTTTTATCACCGAAATTTCCATGAACCTCAACACAACAAGTTTTGAGGTCAGCAACAGCATGTTCGACCAACTCGTGGTCCTTGAGTTCATTCTCAGTCAATACAACACACGCGTTGCAATGCATTCCGTGAACATGAAAAGTGTAGGTTTGCATAGATCTATTTCACTTCTTTGTAATTACGCAGCCATTCTCTCCAGAAATAGAAGGCTACAACGGGAAAGAGCAGCGATGTAATAAGCCCTGGATAGTATCCCCCGACCAGGACTGCCTTGATCGGATGATGTAATTCAAATATATAAATAACACCGACAAGCGCGAGCAGGTATAAGCGGGTGCGTTCACTTGCCAGTGAGAAATATAAGATAATGAACGTCAACCATAGCATCACCTGGGACGTGATAAACGCGGCCTCAGGATTTGACGAGAAAGGTAGTAAACCAAATATCCACTCATCCCACTGGTCTAGATTATAGAAACCGGTCAAAATTTCTTCAATTCCGTGCGCTATGAAAAGCGGTATTGAGAGTCCGAAAATATATTTAAGTTTGTTTGAAATCATATCTATAAACTTTTAGCCTTAAGCCGTAAAGAGTTGCCCACAACCGAGACGCTCGATAGCGCCATGGCGAGTCCTGCAAACACTGGTGAAAGAAGCCACCCAAAGAACGGAAAAAAGATTCCCGCCGCCAAGGGAATCCCGATGATGTTATAGATGAAGGCAAAAAATAGATTCTGCTTGATGCCAGTCATTGTCATTTTAGATAGTCGGATAGCTTTAACTAGTTTTGAAATATCGCCATTGAGAAGTGTTATTCCGGCTGTTTCTATTGCAACATCTGTTCCTGTTGCCATAGCAATACCTACATCCGCTTGTGCAAGAGCGGGAGCGTCATTCACTCCGTCCCCAGCCATGGCAACAATCCGACCTGCACTCTGAAGTTCCTTTATTTTTTTAAGTTTCTCTTCGGGTAATACTTCTGCAACCACCTCATCTATACCTACTTCTTTGGCGACAGCTTGAGCAGTGTTCGTATCATCACCCGTGAGCATGACTGTGGTAATGCCGAGCGCATGAAGATCTGAAATCGCTTTCACTGCTTCTGGCTTTATTGCGTCAGCTACCATAACCACTCCAAGTACTGCGTCCTTCGTGGTAAGAATAATCGGTGTCTTGCCCTGTTTTGTTTCCTTTTCAATACCTATCGAATCAAAAGAAAGTTTGAGGTCAGCAATCAGTTTCGTATTTCCTGCAAAATACTCTTTGCCATCTATCATTCCTTTTACCCCTTTGCCCTTGATACTCTCAAAGTTTGAAACCGTGCTAAAAGCAATATTCTTCGCGTGCACATGCTGCATAATTGCACGAGCGATCGGGTGCTCCGACTTGCTTTCAAGCGATGCGAGAATACTGACAATCTTTTCTTCCCCAAGTTTTGAAAAATCTTTAATACCTACGAGTTCGGGCTTGCCGCGGGTTATCGTACCCGTCTTGTCCACAACAACGGTATTCACCTTATGGAGTTTTTCGAGTGTTGCCGCATCTTTTATAAGAATGCCTTCCTTCGCTCCTTTGCCGACGCCGACGATTATCGCTGTGGGAGTTGCAAGGCCAAGCGCACACGGGCATGCAATGACTAACACGCCCACAAACGACACAAGTCCGAAAGACAGTGCCTGCGAAAAGCCTAACGCGGATGTTCCGAAGAACAACCACCCGCCCAGCGCTACGAATGCAATAACAAGCACAACGGGTACAAATACTGAAGAAACTTTATCTGCAAGAGCTTGTATTGGGGCGCGACTTCCTTGTGCCTCCTGAACCATGGCGACCACATGAGCGAGCAGCGTTTCAGACCCGACCCTTGTCGCTTTGAATGTGAATGAACCTGAGGTGTTCAAAGTACCGGCAACTACCGAATCATCAATATTTTTTTCAACTGGCATCGGCTCGCCCGTAATCATTGACTCGTCTACATACGAAGTACCTTCGGTAATAACTCCGTCTACGGGAATACGCCCTCCTGGCTTAACAATGATCAGATCATTATGTACAACCTGCTCAATTGGAATTTCTTGCTCTCTTCCTTCACGAATGACGAGCGCGGTTTTTGCTTGAAGGTTGAGTAACTTTTCTATTGCATCTCCCGTCTTTATTTTTGCTCTTGCCTCTAGATACTTGCCAAGTGCAATAAACGTAATGACTACAATCGTGACGTCGTAGTAGGTCTGGTCAACATTAATGAATTGTCGGAGCGGCCCTTCAAATGCCATAACGATAAAGCTGTATAGAAACGCAACCGACGTGCCTATGCCTATGAGCGTATCCATGTTCGCCTTGCCATAACGCAAAAAGCGATAGAAACCCAGAAGATAAGGTGTGCCGACTACAAAAAGCACATATGTCGCCAAAATCGGCAAAAGGTGATGCACGAACTCATACACAACTACAGACATCCCCGAAACGACTCCGAACTCCGCAAGAATGTCCCACCCCATAACAAAAATACTAAAAACAGCTAGCGGGATTGCCGAGTACACTTTACCCCTCATATCAGCTATTTCTGCCAGTTTCTCTTTTTTTGACTGTTTCAGCCCAAGATGCGCAGCATGTTCGTCCTCTGACATTCCCATTTCGTCGGCTGTTGAAGTATCGAGAGAATAGCCAAGTGGTTTTATTTTTTCTGACAAATGGTGAGGGTTTGTTTTTGATTCGTCGAATGTAACCTTCGCAGTTTCAGTTCCGTAATTAACTTCCGCGGTGGACACACCCTCTGTTTTTTTGAATTCCTTTTCAATATTCACCGCACATGACGCGCAATGCATTCCTTTTACTCGATATGTTTTGGTATGCATACTATTTTCGCTTGAGTTTGTAGACCTTCAAGACTTCGCTTTTTGCTTTTGCAGTCTGCCCAGAAGTCATCTGATGCGACACACAGTGTTCGAGATGGTTTTCGAGCAATACGTCCTCTACATTTGAAAGCCCTTGCTTTACAGCGGATGTCTGTGTAATCACATCAATGCAATACGTGTCACATTCGACCATCTTTTGTAGGCCGCGTAACTGTCCTTCCATGACCTTCAAATGACGAATTATTTTCGCCTTACTTTTTTCGTCCATGTACTTCATAGACTTTAAGTATATACCCCTAGGGGGGTATATACAAGCACTCTGTGGGTAAGCTGCTACTGAAATTACTAGACTCCAATACTCTGCGGCTCTGCCGCAGAGTATTGGAGTGAATCAGCATCCGCGGAGGCCGATATTGTACCTAGAAAAAACCTCGGTAGCCGCTCGGGGGTACCCCCGTCCCCGCTGGGGCGGGATGAGACAGACGGCTTGTTTTACCTCACCTGCCAACCCACTTTCGCATTCAGTGCATCAGTCACTTCCTGCATATACTTGTTCACTTCTTCGTCAGTGAGCGTTCTTTCGTTCGAAAGAAACACGAGGCGAAACGCGTATGAGGTTTTTCCATCCTTGGTGAAGGTATCGAATTGGTCGATACGTTTGAGCAAATTCCCTGCTTTCTCGCGAATACGATTCTCCGCTTCCTCTGAAGCCGTACCCTCGGGTGTCCATACCGCAATATCGCGTGCAACAAACGGGTAGCGCGAGAATGGCTCATACCGAACATGAGGAACTTTCGAGAGTGGCTCATACGCGGATGGCGCAGGAAGTTTTTTTACCCATTCGCTGAAATCAATCTCCAGTACGCCTTCTATTTCTTTCGCAGGCACTACCCCCGCGAAATCGGCGAACATTTTCTCGAGGGTTGCTTTTGCTTCTTTTTTTGATGAGGTGCCGAGTGCTAAGTGCCACGTCTCCCCTTTTTTTGAAAATACTTTTCCGATTTCAAAAATCTTCACTTCAGTCAGTCCCAATAACGGACGGTTGAGCGTATTTGCCTTGAGGCTCGCGGAGACACCAGGAGTAAGAGATGCGCGTAAAAACGGTTTATCGCTGTCTACCTTATTTGAAACCTGCCTGTCGCCTTTTTCGTTTGTGAACACTGAGGTGTAAATTTCTGAAAAACCTGCATGTGCAAGATAGATGCGGACTTTTTCCGCGTAGTAGAAATTTTTATCTACAGCAGGCTTCCCTGAAAGCTTTGGCAACTCTCGAGGTTTAATTTTGTCATACCCAATAATGCGTCCTACTTCTTCTGCAAGGTCTTCAGGAATCACGATGTCAGAGCGCTCAAACGGCGGGGTAACCGTAAACACATTCAACGTCCGCACGTAGTCAAAGCCGAGCCGTTTAAATGCCTCTAATACTTCTGTATCGGTAAATTCAGGCCCGAGAATTTCCTGTATAACCTCAAGACTCAAAGAAACGGGCTTTTTTTCTTCCGCTCTATTCGAGTATATATCCAAAACGCCAACCACCTTCCCCCCTGCTATTTCCGTAATGAGTGAGAGTACGTCGCGCATGCCATACATAGTTAATTCAGGCGACGGCGCGTTTTGGAATCTCTGCGAAGCATCAGTCACGAGGCGGAGTCCCTGCGATGCCCTTCGTAGTAAGCTTGCGTTGTAATTTCCTGCGGAGATAAAAAGCGTAGTTGTTTTCTCCGTCACGCCAGAATCAAGGCCACCCTTGATACCTGCAACATCAAGCGCTTTTCCTGTCTCAGGATCCCCGAATACATAGATACTTTCCCACAAAGAATACTCCTCATTTGAAAGTGTTGTTACTTTTTCATTCAGCACTGCTTTTCGGATATCAACGGAAGTGACCCCATGCACACGAGAAATAGTGTCCGCATCAAACGCGTGGTTCGGCTGCCCCATGTTGAGCATGACGAAGTTTGAAATATCGACGATGTTGTTTATCGAGCGCTGACCGACAGACTCCAAAAGATTTTTCAACCATTCGGGCGAAGGACCGACAGTGACGCCTGTCACCAGAGCTGCAGTATGTCTATTCACGTATTCAGGATCGGCATTCACGCGAAGCGTGTCTGTCGAAGGAAATTCGGGCAAAGGCTCTGCGAGAGGGTCACGAGCGAGCGGAGTCTGCAAAATTGCAGACAGCTCTTTTGCGATACCCCGGTGAGACATCGCATACCCTGCTCTGTCGGGAAGTACTTTCAAATCAAGCATATCGCCCACTACTTCCTCAACTTCAAACGCATGAAATGTGAACAGATCTCGAAGTTCTTCCGTTGACGGTAACTCCGTATCAAAAAATCGTTGTAGCCAAGTTCGAGATACTTTCATGCTAGAGATTATTAGCGAACGAATGTGAGCTTAGAATCTCTTGCACCCCGCCCTCTAAGCATCTTGATGCGGGAAGCATAGAGGGCGGGGTTAAGAATTTGTAATTCGCTTTGCTCATAACAACTTCTAAAACTGATTAATGAACCGCAAATCGCCCGAGTGCATGTGTCGTATGTCATCTATGCCCCACCTCAGAAGCGCAACGCGGTCCAAACCACCGCCGAACGCAAATCCGCGCCACACGGAAGGATCGAGACCGTAATTTCTAATGACGTTCGGATGCGTCATTCCCGCTCCCATAACTTCTATCCACTTACCGCGAAGTTTCTCAGGCACGGAATCGCCCATCACTCGCATATCAATTTCTACACTTGGTTCAGTGAAAGGAAAAAAGGACGGACGGAAGCGAATTTCTGCATTCCCACCCATTAAACGACTGTAGAAATGCTGAAGCGTACCTTTCAAGTGTGCAAGCGTAATGCCTTTCTCAAGCACAAAGCCGTCAACCTGGAAAAATTCGGCTTCGTGCGTTACGTCGGTTGCTTCGTTTCTAAACACCTTTCCGAGCGCCACAAGGCGGTACGGAGGGTCGTTTTGATTCTTGAGTGCCTGTTCTATGTAACGCGCGTGCACATCGGTCGTGTGCGTACGAAGCATATTTTCCAACTCCCCCTCCATAAAGAAGGAATCTTGCATGTCGCGCGCGGGGTGGTCTTTCGGAAAGTTTAAGGTGTCAAAATTGTTCGCGATTGTTTCTATATACGGCCCCTCCTCTACCGTAAATCCCATCTCGGAAAATATATGCGTCGCTTCAGAAATAACGCGAGAAAGCGGATGGATATGCCCTGTAGCCATGTGTCCAAGTATACCGAACTGAGCGCGGTTCTAGAAACCCGAAACTTCGTAGAAAGTACTACCGTCCTTGATAATCAACTCACCGTTAATAATGCGAAAATCGGAGCCTGGACGGCTATACACAGGTACCGTCAGAGGTACGGGGCGAACGTCATTTTCCGCGAGAAAGACACCCGATTCCTTGGTTGCATACACAATGCCACCCAAGAAAAACTGCGCGTTTTTTACCGTATCTTTGCCTTTCTCGAGGAAAAATTCATACACACACGAAGAAGGCTCTACACAGAACGAGCTCGGTACCGCTTTCGTATCTCTCGACCAGCGCACAATAAGATTCCCTTTTTCGACATACAACTCAACACCAGCACGAGTGGCGACGGGAGTTGATGTCGCTGAAGGCTTTGCTGAAGGCAGTGTCGAGGTTGCGGCAAATGCTTTTAGAAGCGAGTTATATTCACTTTGTGAGACGACCCGCGTGGTAGAGGCAACCCCCTCTTCGTCTGTATCAATGTATATTTCTCGTAAAGATAAGGTTTGTGGTATGAGAAACGCAAATACATCAGTAACAATGCTCGGTTCAACATGTAACTTCTTCGTCCACGGATAGTACCCTTCGCGCGAAACTTGCACACTGTAAGAATCTTCGTTCAGTCGATCGACGTAAAACGAGCGCACAAATAAGCTCGTCGTTCCCTCTTCTTTTCCGTTAATAGAAACAACAGCATCCGAAGTAGAAACACTCACATACACACCGCCAGTTTCTACGAGAGAAAAATCTTCCAGACGATAGCCTGATGCATAAAAAACCGCTGCAGGCACGGTAATCATAAAAGCAATAACAGAGAGTACGAGGTACACCAGACGACGACGCATTGAAACAGGTTGCATAAAAAACAGTATAGCGCTCAGCTTAGGCAGTCTTTGATTTTATTTCCTGGTGACGGGTTTTTGGAGTCACCCAGAAACCAAGATAATTTCCTGTCATAAGACGAATTTGCGCATCAAGCCCAGGAATCGCGCTGAAGATAACCATAGTCAAAGGAACCAAAATCCACTGAAACGCCATAATCACACTTCTTCCCCACGAATACACTTGCGGACGGTCAGGTACGAGACGCATAAAGAACACCGACGACACCACCAACCCAAACATTGCAATCGTGAGAAACCAGGTCGCAACGATTGGAAGATTGTATGAGAGCACCGATGCATTAAACGCATACCCGCCGATGAACAAAGGGAGCCATCCAACCACGAAGAGGATTAACGGGTGCGTTGCGAGAGACCAAAAGCCTTCTATTTGAATAAACGCCTGTTGCCATTTTTTCTTAAACGGTATCCGTGGATTTTTCATGAAATTGAACAGTAAGTACGCAACGTTCTCCGCGCCGTATGACCATCGTCTATGCTGTTTGTAGAGAGCATGCACGGTTGCAAGCCAATTTTTTGAAACATTTGCGTCCATAGAAACGGGGTACGAAATCGGCACGACGCGATACTCACCGTCATAGTGCATAAACAAATTAAAGAAAATGCGTGAATCTTCGGACACAATATTTCTTTGCCAGTAATCCGCTTCAACCAGAGCGCGCATAGAAACCGCGTGCGAAGAAAACGTGGTCAGCCGTTCAGGCATTTCCTGCTGAATCATCTGCCAGAACGTTGAAGAATACGCCAAAACGCGGGAAAGAATAGGTGCGCCCCAGATGTTGTTGTTATACAAAGGCACGGGCTGAAACGATGCACGCAGAGGGTTGTCTTCGGTTAGGAAGTACCACGTAAGACACGCGAAGTAATCAGGGTAAATGACAGTGTCAGCATCAAAGGCAGACACCAACGTACGGTCATAACTAACGCCGTAGGCGTCCACGATCCGCGTGCGTGCCTCTCCCGCTGCATAAGAAATATTTGAACCCTTTCCAGGAAGTTCTCCAGGAACCCCCGAAGGGTGCACGGTTACTATAAAATCTTTAAACACCCCTTTGAATTCGTTTTCAAGTTTTTTCGCGGTCTCCTGTGCACTTGTACCCATGCGCTCTTCGGAAGCCAACACAACGGCAATCTGACTTTTCGGAAAACGAGAATTTGCGAGTGCGGAAATACTTTCATGTAATACCTGATACGGTTCGTGCGCAAACGGGAAAATTACCACATGTAAAATATCTTGGTATTTCAAATTTTCAAGCTTCTGAAGCCAATCAGCACTCATGTTGTAGCGCAACCTTCTGAAGTTATGCCCCAAGTGAACCGAGAGGAAAATAGTTTTGTAAACCCAGTACCCCGAAAAAAGAATGGTGAAATACGCTGCCCACACAGGCGCAAAAAAAGAAAGCGCTGCAAGTCCGAAGAGTGTGCCGAATGACAAAAATCCTGGGAGGATTTCAAAAAGTCGGTAGATAAGGCGATCCGTTCCTGTAAGGTCCGTCGCCCTTCCCGTATGAAGATACGGATTTTTCTGCAATGCGGGATGCATGAAGTTTAGTGTCGAAACGCGCGAACTCCTGAAAACACCATTGCTATCCCCGCGTCATCTGCTGCTTTTATGACATCCGCGTCTTTGACCGAGCCGCCTGGTTGAATAACAGCAGTAACTCCTGAATTAATAAGTACCTGAAGCGCATCGGGAAACGGGAAAAATGCATCGGAGGCTGCGACTGCGCCTTTCATTTTCTCTCCGCCTTTTGAAACACAGAGTTCCGCGCATCGCTTTCTGTCTTGCTGTCCTGCGCCTGAGGCAATAAGTGTTTCATTCTTTACAGCAACGACAGTATTTGATTTCGTTGCTCGGCACACCGCCCACGCAAAGAGCATGTCATGTATTTCCGCGTCTGAGGGTACACGCTTCGTCACGATCTTTAACATGTCTTTCGTCACGGTTTTCGTGTCCGCATCCTGCATCAAAACGCCACCGCGAATTTTATGAATCTGTTTTGCATCCGCAGGAGTTGGATTCTCGAGCGCAGGATTTACCATGACGCGAATATTGGGCTTCTTGGTAAATATCTGAAGAGCTTCAGGGGTAATTGATGGAGTCATGAGTATTTCAAAAAAATTCTGAATCATTTTTTCAGCCAGAGGCGCATCAACTTCCCTGTTGACTGCCATCACGCCGCCGAATGCTGCCAGTGGGTCACCGTCGTACCATGCTCCCTGATACGCATCAGAGATAGTGTCTCGGCGGGAGGCGCCACAGGGATTGGTGTGCTTCACAATCACGCACGCAGGCTTCTCGCCACCCAAATGTGAAAGTGCGTATAAAGCACCATCCATATCAAGATAGTTGTTATACGAGAGTTCTTTGCCCTGAAGATACTGAAATTTCCCTATCGCCAAGGGGTCGTTTGCCCCATCCTCCGTCTCATAAAACCACCCCTCCTGATGAGGGTTTTCGCCGTAGCGTAACTTTGAGCCTTTTCCAAGTTTGAATGGTTCGTCCATAAATAGTGATTCTACCAAACTTTCAGTCGTTCGTTTGTCTCACGAATAATACGACTTCGCGTGCGATCGTAAAAACGAAGGAACACAAAAAAACCGCTCCATAAAACCAGTGTAAACCACCCGCCTGTAATTTGTGGGAACAGCACAGTAGAGATAATTTTGAATTCAATATTTGGAGCACCTACCCACTCAGCGGGGTCAAAATTAAAAAGAGTGCTGTTAAAGAAAAAAATAAATATGCCGACAACATAACTTGCGAAAAGCACCAAGCGATCGTACATACGAATGCGCATGTGACCTGGGTCTTTTAGGGTGAGCGGGCTATCGTGGTAGCCGTCTTCCCGTGTTGCGCGATGTGTTTGAAGAGTAATCGCTATGACTGGCGAAGCAAATGCGAGAGTTTCTATAACCCAACCGCGAATCTTCCAATACAAACCCTTTTTCTCCATGAGCCGCCTCCCAGGCTTGAACTGGGGACCTTCACTTTACAAAAGTGTTGCTCTACCAACTGAGCTAAGGCGGCAGTATATGTACTATATCTAATTCGTGGTCTCTGTGCTATTCGAAATTTCTTTCTTTTCGGGCGTCAGAGTCTTCAAAAATGCAGAAGGCTCTTTCCCGATCACTCCTGGTGCCCTCTGACGCAGTCTGTATGAAAACCGAGAAAGCGGACGCTCAATAGCGCGGAGTGTTGAGACCGCAAGAACAACAATCATGTGTGTTGCGTTGTGAACAAAGGCTAGAAACATTTCTCTATACTTCTGCGGGATATTCCCCATCACGAGAGCTCGGTAGAGGTCAGAGACAATAGCATCTGCCTCGGCACGTTCTGATGCAAAAAACTTTCTACCCCGTTTCTCTTCCCACACACGGAATGCAACAAACCCCGCAAGAAGAACGATTGAGGAAACGAGGGGTATTGCTGCCCACATACAGAGTTATTTGACTGAGTAACGGACAAATTTTTCTACCTCCACGCGCTCGCCGAATTTCTGCACTGCATTCTCCAAAAGCTGGCGAATCGTCTTTTCAGGCTCTTTAATGAACGGCTGTTCCAAAAGCACGACGCCTTTCAGATACGCATCAAGCTTGCCTGCGAGAATTGTTTCTTTCATGTTCTCAGGCTTTCCTTCAACCTCCTTCACGAAAAGCGCTTTGAATTCAGCAAGTTTTTCCTCAGGGATATCTTCACGCTTCACGTATTGAGGATTTGAAGCTGCAACTTGAAGGGCAATCTCGCGCGCAAGATCAACAAACTCCTGATTTTTTGAAACGAAATCGGTTTCAGAGCGAAGCACCACCATAGAACCCACTTCTTTTGTTGCATGAATGTACGAAGAAACTGCTCCTGCGCTTAATACGCGATCGCCTTTCTTCGCCGCAATCTGTCCGCTCTTCTTAGAGAGAATCAAAAGTGCTTTCTGCACATCGCCCCCCGCTTCTTCCAAAGCAGCTTTGCATTGCATGACTGAAATACCAGTCATATCTCGTAACTCTTTTACTTGTTCTGAAGTGATTGCCATAGTGAAAAAAATTAATTACAAAATCGCATCAAGCATGCTGTGCCCTCACGGGCAGTATACATTATGCGGAAACTTTTCCTTTTGTTCCTTCGCGGTATGCCTCAACAACCTGATCGAGGAAGAATTTTACGCTGTCACGAGACGCATCATTGCCCACAATCGGATACTGCACTTCAGAAAGATCGCAGTCAGTGTTCATTATGCCGATAACGGGAACACCTACAATGTTTGCCTCTTTCACAGGAATTACTTCTCGACGCGTGTCGACAATAAGAAGTGCACTTGGAATTTTCTCCAATGTTGTAATACCTCCAAAGTTATTCTCAAGTTCAGTAATCTCGCGGTCAAGAAGCACGCGTTCTTTTTTCGTGTACTTTTTTGCAAGCGTGCCTGCTTCACGATCCGCTAAAAGCTCCTGCATGCGCTTGATGCGCTTTCTAATTTCTTCAAAGTTCGTCAACGTACCGCCGAGCCAACGCCCTGCAACGTACGGCATTGAAATTGCCTGCGCAGCATCCTTTACCAACCCCTGCATTTCAGGCTTACCGCCAACAATCAAAAGTGTTTTACCGTGTGCACCTAACCCACGAACAAAGGTGAGTGTGTCCTCAAGAAGGGGTGCAGTTTTGGTTAAATCGAGGATGTCGGTTTTGTTTTTCGATCCGTAAACGAGGTCTTTCATGGTTGCGTGACGGCGTGAACGTGAATAGCCGAAGTGCGCCCCGACCTTGAAAAGGGCTTCTACCAGAGGGTTCGTATTGTTAGACATGGGGGCAACTCTACCATAGAGGGCTCAACCGCACAACCGTACGCCCCGCCCCGAAAGTGCTATACTAAGTATAGCACTTTGCTTACTCGTTCACTCCTCCTTCGGCGACGCTTTCAGCCCTTGCTTTCACGGTATCAAGCATGTCGTCCAAATCCCCTTCCAAAATTTTCGGGATATTGTGCCAAGATTCTTTTATGCGATGGTCGGTGACTCTATCTTGCGTGAAGTTGTAGGTGCGTATTTTCTCCGAACGGTCACCCGTTCCAATCTGCGCCTTTCTCGCTTCTGCGTGTTCTTTTGCTGCCTTCTCTTCTTCGTAGTTCTCAACTTTTGCAGCCAGAATCTGCATGGCTTTATCACGGTTCGCTTTCTGACTTCGCTCTGACTGACTTCTCACTTCAAGCCCTGTGGGAGTGTGCACCAATCGCACTGCGGATTCCACTTTGTTGACGTTCTGCCCGCCCGCGCCGCCCGCGCGTGAAAATTCCATTACGATGTCGTTGGGATTAAGCTCAAACTTCGGGTGCGTGCGAATAGGCAAAATAGCGACAGAGGCGGTTGAAGTGTGAATACGCCCTGATTTTTCCGTTGCAGGAATGCGTTGCACACGATGCACGCCCGTTTCGTATCTCAAAAAATTGTAGGCATCTTTTCCTTTAATTTCGATTGAGGCCAATCCCTCATCAAGGTGCTTTGTTTCGTATCCTTTCCGCTCAGCGTAGCGAAGATACATACGCGCGAGCTCTGTTGCAAATAAGGCTGCCTCGTCCCCGCCTGCACCTGCACGAAATTCCATAACGACCGCAACAGGCTCGTCCCCCACGCCTTCGTCAGGTGCGAGTATTGCTTCCATCTGCTCAAAAAGCGCTTTCTGTTGCGCCTCGAGTGACACACGTTCTTCGTGTGCTAATTCTGCCAAAGACGCATCTTCTTTTTCCATCTCCGCCACGCGCGCTAACTCCTTGCCTAGGCGTTCATACTCAAGCGCAAGGTATGCAGTTTTTGGATTTTCTTTATATGCTGATATGTCCTCCATATATAAAAAGATACACCCGAATTTCGGGTGTATCGGGAAAAACAGCTAACTTTTCTTAACTCGAGCTGCGGTACGCTTCTTGAAGCGATCCACGCGACCTGCGCGGTCCATGGTTGTTTGCTTGCCTGTATAGAACGGGTGCGAAGCGCTTGAAATTTCAACAATGTACAAAGGATAGGTAGTTCCGTTTACAGTGACCGTCTCATCGGTATCCACAGTCGAACCCATAATAAATTGCGTACCTGAAGAGGCGTCCTGGAAGACAACCTGGCGGTAGTTTTTGGGATGAATATCAGCTTTCATAACTCAGCGACTATACCTGAAAAACGGCTTAGGGGCAACCCCACGTTGAGAAGGCTTGGCTAAGTCTCCCTAAAGACTGGGAGGAGTGTGCATCGTACAGACTCTGTAACGCTACCGCGCGGACTTTCACACGAAACAGTGTAGTCAGAGGTGTTGGTCATACCAGGGGTGCTGAAAGATTGGCTTGGAACGACGCCAGAAGCATTCGGCGTCAGCACCTGTGAAATACCTTGTCCGCTGATGGTGCATCGTGCTACGTGGCGAGCGGCAACAGAAATGGTACATGACTCACCGCTTCGAACACCTGCAGGAGAAATACTGAGGTCAATTTCAGGTCGAGGCGCGACACACTGTCCTGACATACATCCAAACGGACAGGTGCGTACAAATTCTCTTGAGCAATCGAGTCCTTGATTGTAAACATCAGCACCAACACACATAGAAGTATTAAGGCACTGTCCTGGGAGGTTTATCGTCACTCCCCATGTCGGCGCTGAAGGATCGTTTGGAGTTGCGTTGGGGTTACTTGGGGTAGTTCCTGATGAGCCACCTGGGTCGGCAGTACAGGTTCTATTGGTGCAGACTGTGCCATCGCAGTCCGTGGTTATCGAAAATCCTGCTGCTGTTGGTGTCGGCGTCACAGGAGTTGGTGTGGTGCTCTGTGTAGCAGCGCATCGGAAAATCGCACTGACCACGTTACACGTAGCGCCTGACCAAGAATTCCACTTGCATCTCGAGCCGACAGTAGTACATGCCTCGCCAGATGGATCTTCACTTGAACAGTCAGGCATGTTCGCACGTACATTTGTCTGATTCGCAGGGGATCGTCGGCCACCAGAACCGCATGCAAGATCTGAAATATCAGAACCGACAAGTGTCCACTGCCCTGCTCCACTCACGCTCGTTGTATTCGTACCGCCACCTGTATCCGCGCGTCCCGTGCACCACGCCTCAGCGGGTTCATTTGGTGCTGGGCAACGAAGAGCGGCGACTCCACTGCAACATTGACCCCACGGCAATGTTTCGTACCCTCCTGCGCTACAGAGGTAGCCTGCGGGAACTTCTGAATTCGCGGGGAGGCATGTCGATGTAGGTATTACAGGTGTCGGTGGTGTTTCCCCTGCTTCGGGGGTAAACGTCACTTTCAACCGTGCAGTTTTCGTACCTGGATTTGTATAGGTTTTTCGAACGGACGCAGTATTTCCCGTAAGTCCATCACTTCCCTGCCATTCGTAGGTAAACGGGCCGTCATGGTTCAAAATTTGTGAGCTCCAAGTAATTGGTTCGTTAGTGACACCCGAAGACGGGCTTGGGCTACAGGAAACCGCAATGGGCTCAACGTCGGGCTGTACCACATTCACAGTAACGCTTGATGTGTTGGTTCCGTTCGCGTTCGTGCATGAATACGTGTACGTGGTTGTCTGAGTAGGTGTAACTGCTCGGCTTCCCGAAAATGGTTGCTGACTGGTTGATGCAGGAACTGAAACTTGTCCAAAAGTAGTATTGCCACACTGCGAGCCCGAATCTTCAAAAAATTGCACCACGTTGAAACCAAATATTCCGTTTATGCCTCCGCAATCATTGTTCGAAACAACTGTCTGTGTTGACGCAGGCACCGTAACTGATGTCGAGAAATTGGTCGCCGTGCATGCGGCTTTACGAATTGCGCCATACTGCGAATACCATGAAAGATTTACTGATTCACCCTGATTAATGGTTACTTCTGAAGCGCCGTTTGCGGTAAGCGACGTATCAGCCTTTGCGTCAGTTTTACAGGTGATGTAGTTGTAGCGTTTGTTACCAAAGGTACCCGCTGATCGAGCAATCCACTTATTTTGCGCGGGGTCCCACGCCGCCATTCTGTTGTTCCCTGGAGAATTAAAACCGCCCAGGGACCACGTGGTCGGGTATGCCGTTGGGTCATAGAGGTAACAAATGCGTTGTCCTGATGGTGAAACTTGATTCACTTGGTATTGCGGATAACCATGCGCGGCAGTTTCATCAATACCGCCGTTTGCACGCATATCTGGTTGGACTTTGACATAGTAGTCGCGCTTGCTTTGTGTTTCATACACTGTCACTGCAGCAAATAGTGATTGTGGAATCAGCGCACACAAAAGCATCAATCCTCCAAGAGCGAGAACGAAGGTACGTACTGAAATTGAAATTGATTTCGTCATGGTTAGTTTGGCAAGAGAAGTCCTAACTGAGCGAAATTCGGTTGGACCGCACTTGGATCATCTGAAAGTGCATATAACGCAACAGTGTCTTTGCCAGTTCTCACAAATATGTGCTCTTCACCAAGAATCGCTGTTCCATACATGGGCGAAGAAGAGAAAATCTGACCGAGATAGACACCGCGCATGCCAGATATTCTGAAAAATTCAACGGTAGAACTGTTATCGCGTCTCAGTGCAGCAATCGAGCCATCGTTAGAAAGAGCACTCCCTGCAGCATCTCCTCCGCGATACTGAACAACAATGACACGCTCCCCAGTAAATGGATTTACCTCTACAACGCCTTCGGGGCTCACGGCGAGCACGCCACCAAGTTCAGAAAGCCGCGGACTTTTTCCCGCTCCGAGCGGAACTGTTTTTTTACTTTGCAGATTAAACGCAAAGAGGCCGCCCGCTGAAGTAACAGGAGGGGCGACAAATGCTGAAAGTACTACAGGACCATCAGCAGAACCCACTTCCTCTACTTCTGATTCGCTCGTATCAACGGGGAGCGAAGTATCTTCTGGTTTTGGATCTTCAGGTAAAAGTGCAGGTCGTGCCGAAACTGCAAATACTGCGATGCCTTCAGGGGTAACTAAAAGATCTGATTTATTTGTGCCGTCATCAAGAAGAACGCTAATCTCGCTTTTATTTTTTGTACCGAGCATAATCCCAGGCACTCCATCCTTTTGCATAAGAACAATCTCTTCACCAGTGACTGTTGGAGAAGGTTTTGATTCAAGAATGACCGTGTCCCCCACACGCTCTGGCGGAATTTGCGTGAAAGAGAATTGTGTCATCGCAAACCTTTCAGCAATACCTTGGTCGCTAAACATCACCGTGGAGCCTGTTTCAGGTAATTTTTCTGACAAATTGCTCCTGAGAGAGTATTGATATCCGTAGTACGCGATGACACCAAGGATAACAGCGACGACGAGCGCAAGAAGTATTTTCACCCATGCCATGCGAAACAAAGAGGCGGGAGCTTCCGACATACGTTTAGTATACTCCTCAAAAAACAGTGGCGCGGTTTTTTGAAGGTAGGGTGTTAATTACCTAAAATGTTTATTTGGTTTTGGAAATATTCCGCATTGTCCATAACTCCTTCTCCGTAAAACGCGTATGCGCTTTTATTTGCATTGCCCCACCCTGCAAAGTAACGTAGTGCCGCAAGACGTTCCGCCGCCGCGGTGCCCGCGGCGGCGCCGTTCTCTTTCATCAAAAGCGCCGTTGCCATAATCGCATCCTGCGGCGCCCACGGATCGGATGCCGTAGACTTTCCAAGATTTCTTCTCACCACATCTTTTGATTCCTGATACTCCCACGGACCTTTATACGTGCCATCCTTCCCTTTTCCACACCTCCCCGTCGTGACGTTTACAAAACCTCCGTAGCACGCCCATGTTGAAGGAATAAATTGTCCAGGCCCCATCGCACCCCCCCATCCGTAACTCGGTTGTTTTGAAACGGGCATCGAGGAAGGGTTGTAGCCCAAAACTTCAGTGATTTTCAGATACACAGGCACGTCACGCGTCGGGTGCATGTCGCGTAAGTAGGTGCCAGAGCCTAAGTTTGCACCTAAATCAGTTTCTTGTTTCAAAACACCAAGAATGAGCGCGGGCCTTACGCCTGTTTTTTGCGAAGCAAGGTTTGCATAATCAAGGGCGGTGCCGAACGGAATTGCGGCGGAATCGCGAAACGCGAAAAGCTCTGAACGAATCTGCGCAGCACTTTTCTGTTTTGCTTTGAGGATATTTTGGTACACCGCCTCCTGCCCTTTCGTCACGTTCAAAATGCTCTGACGTTCTTTCTGTTGCTTCACAATCTTCTGTTGCTCGAGTACCTGCAGTCCGCGGAGTTCTTCTTCTTCAATTCTGCGCTCTTCGAGAGTCGCTTTCTCTTCTGCGGTTTCAACTTTCGTACCCTCAATAACCACAAACGATTTCTGAAGGTTTGTTTTTATTGCCGCAAACGAATCGAGGTCTTCGTAGAAATCAGATACGTTTCGTGCCGACAGTAGGAATTCGACCAACGAGTAATCATCTATCTCATTCGTCTTTCTGAAAATTGAAGCGAGTGATTGTTTCTCTCGAGTTAATTTTTCATCCAAAGCAACAATAGTATCGGCTTTCTCGCCGATGTTGTCAGTCAGGGATTGAATGGTCAGGTCGCGGGCTTTGATGGAAAGTTTTGCTTTCTGTATTTCTGCATCCAGTATGGCAACGTCGCGCTCTAAAGACTGGCGCTCTTTTTGCTTACCCTGAAGTACTCCAGCCTGTTCGGCAATTTCCCGTTCAAGCTGAGCAAGTTGTGCTTCAAGTCCAGCTCGGTGACGCAGAACATCATCTGATGTTGCAGCCGCAAAGAGTACAGCAGGAACTGCAACTGCAAAGAGCACAAGCATGGCAACAAAAAAACGCGTCATTGGTTCAGTATACCAAGACGCGCGGAGTTTAATTTTCTTTCTTTCTTGTAAGGTTCGCGAAGAAAATACCTTCTCGTACTGCAGGATGAATCGCGTTCGGGATAGCGTCGTGAATACCTCTCCAAAGGTGCGCCAGAGCCTCCTCGCCTTGATGTTTACGTTCAGCAATAAGAGAAGATAGTTCTTCCTCTAAGGCAGATGTTTGTCTCAGGGGGACTTCGGAGTTCTCTAATGACGTCCTTAAAAAACTTGCTCGGTTCGGGTTCGTACGGGCAAGCGAAGTTAAATATCGTTCATCCGCTTCGAACATATTTTTATTCGGCGGCGGCAGCTTCGTCTTCTTTCTTGCCGCGCTCAACAGATGTCTCGATTGCGGTCATATCAGGTGCAGCGACTGGCACTACCTCCTCTTCTTTTGCTTCAACAACTGTTGCAACTACTTCGTCTGCACCAGTGACCAACGTGACGCCTGCGGGAAGTGGGATGTCTTTTGCAAGAATGTGTGAGTTAAGCTCAGCGAGTACTGAAATGTCTACCTTCAAATCATGTGGAAGGTTCATTGGGTCTGCCTCAACTTCAAGTTCGTGAAGCGCCTTTACCAAGTTTCCACCCTGCTTCACTGCCAAAGACTCACCGACGAATTCAAGTTCAATATCAACTTTCACCTTCTGACCTTTCACAATTGCGTAAAAGTCTGCGTGACGTGCAACGCTTGTGACAGGATCGTAGTCAACTTCGTGAATAAGAACGTTATGCGCCTCACCGTCAACGGAAAGACTGATAACAGTAGATTCACCTGCCTTCTCAAGTACCTTTGCAAATTCGCGCTGGTTCATTTCCACTGGGAGTGCCTCCTGTTTCGGACCATAAATAACCGCTGGCATCAAACCTTCTTTTCTTAAAGCCTGAGCGCCCTTGCCAGAAACGCCTCGTTTTGCCGCCTTTATTTCCATTACCATAGTTTGAAGAGTATAGCCGAAAGCCCGAAAAAAACCAAGTCCCGTCACTACAATGTGGCGTTTTCGAGTTTTATAGCGACTCTACGGAATAACCCCGAAGGCAATGGATTTCCTGCGAAATTCGATGAAAGCAACGGTAGCTATAACGCTACATTTCAGTGCGGGATCAAAGCCTCTTTACGACCCCCGCTTCCGCGTCTACCTCAACCATGTCACCGTCTTTCAGAATCTTTGTGGCATTTTTTGTGCCAGTAATACACGGCTTTTTAAGCTCCCGAGCAAGAATTGCTGCATGACAAGTAATCCCTCCTTCGTTAGTTACAAAAGCGGCGGCGCGATGCATCGCCGAAACAAAAGCTGGTGTCGTCATATTCGTTACTAAAATGTCACCCATTTCTACTTTTGAGCTTTCAGCAGGGACATGCACAATCTTTACTTTGCCGCGCACAACTCCCTTATACGCAACAACCCCCTTCACTTCGGTAACTGTGAGATTTTCATTCGCGACAATTGATTCGCGAACTACAACCACATCGTCCTCGTCTTTTAGGATTGCATACTCGTGTGGAACTTCAGAAACTACTCCTGCCAGCAATTCGTCGGAAATATAGTCTTTCAAGTTCTGAACTCCAATCTCTGCAGCGTACCGACTAAAAACTGGTTGAGCCAAGTAATACATCTCATACAAAGCATCAGTTCGTAGTGTGCGTAAGTACACCAATTCACGAGCCTCGTGTATTAAGTTTTCCAATCCGTTAGGGATTTCGGGACGCAAGTGGTGCACAGGGGCTTTTTCTAAAGTCTTTCCTTGAATATCAGTAATCTCTTCTAGTGTGTACCCAGGTTGGAAACCTCCTCTCGACTTCAGCCACGCGTATTTTTTATGTAACTCGTCGGTTTCCATGCCAGCACGAATATCGTCTTCCATCTGCGCAAGCGCGTTCTTCTTGGTGGGCAAACTTATGTCTCCGATGAATTTTTCCAACTCATCAGCACCTACATGCGGTCGCAATGCCTCACGTATAACGGGCAAATAGTATGCTTCACCTGCGTGTGCAATCCATATATACAAATTTGCTGGCTCTATGATCGAAAGCACCTTCTCAAACAAAACGCGTGCAGATTCTTTGCTTTCACATAACTGCGGCAATTCGCGACGCCCCCGTTCCAATACATCCTCACACTGTTTCGTAAGTACGAATATGCTTTTTTGTTTAAGAAATTGCTCCGCCTCTGCGCCTGCAGCTGAAAACATTTCGGGCGTACCGTACCAATCATCGGTATCATAGAGTGCGAACGGAAATTGCCCCGTAAGACCTTGTGCTTTAAAAGCACTTGGAGTTGCGTGCTTCATCATGAGATACGTCACAAATGGAGGAAACCGACGATGAAGCCATACCTCCCAGCGCATCTCTTTAAATTTTGCTATTAGATTATCGTTTCCCATGTTTCTTCAAATACCCAAACACATCCCACTGAGGATCTTTGGGAAGGCCGAGCTCTTTACGCACCCGCTTCACACGCGCAAAGTATTCTTTAAGCTGCACCAATGGTTTTTCAAACACGTACGCATCGTGCACCCCTGCATAGAGACCACAGTCAAAAACGTCTGCATCTTTTACCAGCTCCACATACGGATTCCTACTCACTATGTGTTTATCGCTGTGATGTTTAATAGCACCAACGATGAGCTCTATCTCTTTTGCTGAAAAGGCGCGCATAGCTTCGAGCATCTTTCGGGCCCGAAGCGCGCCTTTATGTGCGTGCTGCTTTGCGTCGCCAGTGGCATTTACTTCGATGTCGTGGAGTACGCAAATAATTGCGGCGAGGTCTGAATCAAGACCTCGCTTTTGGGCGAGTATTCTTCCTATTTGAGCGACTGAGGAGCTGTGCTTCAATTCAAACGTTTTACTCCACGCGCGTTTGTGATCAGGAATCTGACTCTTAAGGATTATAGAAACCACCTTCCGCTCAACTTCTTCTGCCCTGCTTATTTTCCCCTTGAAGTGCGAATAGACTGGGTTATGGCTCATATTTTCCTTACTATACCCCTCTCTGCATCAACCTCCACCATGTCACCATTCGCAAATACTTTGGTAGCGTTTTTCGTACCAATAACACAAGGCTTCTTTAGTTCCCGAGCCATAATAGCCGCATGAGAAAGAGATCCGCCCTCATTTGTGACAAATCCTGCGCATGCGCGCATAAACGGAGCATAGTCGGGTCGAGTCGTGCTTGCAATAAGTATATCCCCCTCCTTCAGCTTGTGTGCGTCCGCTGCGCTCGCAACAATAACCACCCTCCCAGTCACTACACCGCGAAATGCAGAAGTTCCATACACTTCGCCCAGAGAGGTTTTTATATCAACTACATTATCTACAACAGCTAACTCTTCAAGGTCCGTAATAATGTATTCTTGGTCGTCTAAAACCAGAACTACACTGTTTTCTCGCCTTTTCTCAATTACAAACACCTCAGGAATCTTGCCACCAGCAAGGGCATCAATGATTTCCGCCTCGGTCAAGAACGCGGAATCTTCTAAAGAAAGACTAAGGCGTTTTGCTACATCTTCGTAGAGAAAGCGCATTTTGAGTGAATGGGATTCACGATAATAATTTTTCCAATCTTTAAAATCAGCATAGAGCCGATACAGCGACACAAGTTTATTAAGTCGTTCATTGCGTTCCCAATGATGGGCATATTTCTCAATTGCACTCCTCTGGAGCTCGTATTTCTCATCAATTTTTCTTATCTCTTCACGTGCGGAATCGGCGCCGACATCTTTTATTTTTTTTGCGTGAAATGCGACGTCGGGGGGCAGATAGAGAATATCGTACACTCCCCAGCTCTTATATCTATCCGCAAAAGCCGCAAGTGCCACTTCCTTTTCCGATTCGGGCAGAAGCGCGATTGAATACAGCTCCCGATTATACACATCAAGGGGGAGTGCCTTTGTCGAATGCGACAACAATTTAAAAAGCTCTTCAGGCGTGGTTTTTTGAGAAATCTCCGAATAAATTCTTGCGCGTAACTCGTCGGCGATTATCTCTTCAACGTATAAATACAAAAGCCACGTAGGAAGCGAGACCGATTCGTTAGCGCGGAAACAAGCAGATACTATGTTTCCTAACTGTGAGTCATCAAAATCTTCATACGAACTCGGCAAAGTATTTGTGAAAGAAATAAACGCCACATACCCTTCTTCAATTACTTTTTTTAGTTTTTCAAACCAGTGCTCGCTTTCCGTTCCAGAAAAAAGCGCCCTGACTTTTGTGAAAGCTGCTTTGTGATCGTTCTCCTCGTAATATACCCCAACAACACCTCGGTTAATTCTATATATTTCGGAATCAATACGCACATCAAAAAATTTGGATATTTGACTTCGATAACCGTAAGAAAAAAGACGAATACGCTGGTATGACATTTGCCGGTCGTATGTAAATTGCCACTTCTTATTCTTCATTTTCTCTTTAATATGTTTCAGACGACTCGTCATATTTCCCCTAAAAAGTAACCTTACTCTTAACCGAGTGAAGAAAGGGTCGTTATGGGGCGGCTTTGAGTTATGTAGAACTTTCCACCCTCAAGCGCCCACTCAACATCGACTGGAAAGTCATAATGCTTTTCAATACGCACCACCTCTTCCGTAAGCGCAAGGATTTGTTCTTCAGATAACTTTTGTTTTTTTATTTTCTCAGACGAAATATCCATCCATCCACTCCCGCCATCCGACTTTTTAAAAATCCCCCGCTCCTGTTCCGAAATATTCACGTCTATAATTTTCCGCGCTTTTTTTGTAACCACATACGAGTCTGGCGTAATTTCGCCCGACACAACAGCTTCCCCTAAGCCCCAACCCGCCTCAATAATTATCTGGTCTCTATCCTCAGTTACAGGATGCACCGAAAACGCTATGCCTGCGACTTCGCTTTGGATCATTTTCTGGACGACTACAGCAACGGAAACTTTTTCCAAATGCAATCCTTTCTCAAAACGATAGAAAATAGCTCGCGGTGTAAACAATGACGCCCAGCATTTGCGCAGGTTTGCCAGAAGCGTGCTTTCAGTTGTATTCAAAAAGGTATCCAACTGCCCTGCCCATGCAGCACTTGCGCTGTCCTCCGCAGTCGCGCTTGAGCGCACGGCGACAAAATCGGCTCCCAACTCTTTAAAGGCCGAGAGAATCTCGCTTTTGGTGTCTTCTGGAACTTCTTTTGAAAGAATCAGACTCTGAATTTTTCCTGAAGCATCCTCTACCGTATGCATCGTTTTTGTGTTGACTGTTTTCAAAATTGCATCAATCTCAACATTGAGATCGGTCATCTCAAGAAAATTTTCAAAAGCAGCCGAGAGTACGACGAAGCCAGGAGGAACGGAAATTCCAACCCGAGTCATTTCACCCAAAGACGCACCCTTTCCGCCTGCACTTCCAGTGTCACTCTTTGTAATATCCGAAAAAAAACGAACCCAATTCATGTGCCTATATCTAAATGGCTTGCAGATTGCGCGAAATCGGTTCCCGTCTTTTTGCCTGGATTGAAGATATTCAAGGGGTCAAATATGCGTTTTATCTCACCAAAAAGAGCATACATCTCGCCTCCGAACATCTTCTCTACATAGGGCGTGCGCACCAGACCGTCATTATGTTCCCCGCTGATTGAACCATTATAAGAGAGCACAAGGTCGTACACCTTATGTGAAAGCTCATCAATTATTCTTGGCATATCTTTCCGCTTGGGGTCTATAAGAGGAATGATATGGAAATTGCCGTCGCCCACGTGGCCAGTAACTGTGTACAGCAAATCGTAGTGAGAAAGAATTTCGGTTAATTTCGGGAAGAATTCAGGCAGGGTAAGAGGAGGCACAACAAAATCGTCTATGAACGGTGCAGTTCTCATGCCGCGTACTTTTTTTCTGAGTAGGTTAAAGCTTTCGCGTCGCACGACCCAGTACTTTCGTGACTCCTGTTCATTCTTTGCGATACGGGCATTCAGGTGCGGATTGTCTTTCTTCAGTCGTGTGTACAGGGCTTCTGTCTTCTGGAGAGCCTCCTCTTGTGTCTCACCTCGAAATTCCGCAAGCAAAATAAGTTTCGGCACGCCGCCCGTTGCCGCCATAAATACTTCTGGTAAAAACGACCAGCCGAGCGTGAACAAGTTTCCTTTCATCTGCAACGCAAACTCGGGGAAATATTTCACTGCAAGTTTGAATGTGTTGTCGTCGTAGGATTCAAAACTGTCTGGCTTATCAGCCAACACATCAGGAACGATAGTTGAAAGTTCATTAATATTGGAAAGAAACATCACCACCATTGATGAGAACGGTTTGGGTCGTACCAAAGAAAATTTTATTTTGGTGATAATGCCTAATGTTCCTTGTGAGCCTGAAAAAAGTCGAGGCATATCAAGTGAGGTTACTCCGTCACCGATATCCCACAAGGCATACCCTGCTGAATTTTTGCTAACTATTGGCTTCGCGTGTGCAATGACATCAGAATTTTTTTTAAGTAACGCGGAAACTTCTCGATACATGCCGCCTTCAAAGTTTTTTTCTGCCAGTTTTTGCGTGAGCGCTTCCCCTTCAAGTTTTTTCAAGGTATGCACCATACCGTCAGCGAGAACGACATCCAACTCTTCTACGTACCGAGACGTTTTTCCATATTTTAGATTTTTCTCCCCTCCCGAGTCATTTGCGACCATCCCACCAACCGTGCACCACTCACGGCTGGCGGTGTAACTCGGCAATTCCAGATTTTTTTCTTTTGTTTTTTTATCAAAATCACGAAAATACGCCCCTGGCTCCACCACAGCGTAAGAATCTCCTACCTCAATCACGCGGTCCAGCAGACCCATGTCTGCGATAATGCCTGAATTCAAAGGCCCACCCGACATGTCCGTCCCTGCTGCGCGCGCAGTGACTGATATATCGACGCCTGCTTTTTTTTGCTCTGACACATACGTCACTAACGCGGAAACATCTTTCTCATCTACGACTTTCACGACTGCTTGTGGTCGAACTGCAAACAAGCTAGCGTCATGACTTGCTTTCTCAAGTGCGATTTCAGAGGTGTCGACGCTCCCCTGTACAATATTTTTTAAATCATCAGCAACAGACATTTGTTCCATTATATAATGGATAGATGAACTACGATTTTATAGCTATTGGCGACACCGTTGTTGACGATTTTATTCGACTGAAAGACGCAACCGTAAACTGCAACATTGATAACACTGCATGCACTATTTCCATGCGTTTTGGAGATAAAATCCCCTTCGAATCAAGCACCGTGGTCTACGGCGTCGGCAATTCGGCAAATGCAGCGGTCGCCGCGGCTCGCCTTGGCCTCAAAACCGCCTTCATCTCAAACGTTGGTGCAGACCAAAACGGCGACAAAATCCTTGCACATCTACAAGAAGAGAATGTTGATACCTCATTTATCACCAAGCACCAAGGCATACCAACAAACTACCACTATGTACTGTGGTTCGGTGTTGATCGTACAATTTTGGTCAAACACCACCCTTACCAGTACGTATTCCCGAAAGATCTGCCCGAGCCGAAAACCATGTATCTCTCTTCAATCGGCGAAGGAACGGAGAAATACCACGACGACCTCGCGGATTATCTTGAAGCACATCCAAATATCTTCCTCACTTTTCAGCCAGGCACATTCCAGATGAAAATGGGCACCGATCGCCTGAAGAGAATTTACGCGCGTACCAACCTCTTTGTCGTGAACCGCGACGAAGCGGCGCGCATTTTAGGATTGAAAGACGCAACCGCAAATGTAGAAATGATGGCACGCTCCATTCGCGAACTTGGACCAAAAATCGTGGTGATTACCGAAGACGTGCATGGCGCTCATGCATTTGAAAATGGAGTGATGACACACATCCCTATGTATCCCGATCCGAAACCCCCGCTTCAAAGAACGGGCGCGGGCGATGCATTTGCTTCAACGACAAGCGCATTTTTGACAATGGGATATTCGCTACAGGACGCGATGAAACGAGGAACAATAAATTCAGCCTACGTAGTGCAGGGCATCGGCGCGCAGGCGGGATTGCTTACAAAAGAGAAGATAGAAAAGCTGGCGAAAGCCTAAAGATCGCACGCAGGATACTGATCCCAAGCTGTGTATCCTGTTCCGAGTTTTATCAGGCACCACGCAACTCCCGATGCGTTGTCTGATTCGAGGTCTATGAGTATTGAGTACGACGTTGCGGTTGTCGTCCAGTATCGATAGCGAGCTCGTGCAGGTATTGGGTCTTCAGACAAGGTGGGTATGTATTTTGGTACCAGAGCGGAGTTGAGTTGGGATACAAAACTACTAGCAACAACGGGGTACCGCCCACCATTGTCTGCCGCGTAGAGCTCAAGTGCATTCTGAATTTGTTTTATGTCTGCAATTCTGTTTGCGTCCCTGCTCCGCTGGCTTGCCGTCGAAAGGCTGGAGAGTATGCCTGCGGATAAAAGGCCAATGATAGAAATCACGACCATCAGTTCAATTAAAGTGAAACCTCTCTCAATTCTTGTATGCATGATTATTCGGTGAAGCCCGCAGGCGGTGGAGCAGGCTGAAATGTATTCGCTTCACGAAAAGATTTAAAAAGAAACAGCGCGGCTCCAATACAAATAACAGTAACTACCAAGAGTATGGCGCGCGCAGACGTGCCGTCTTTTACAATACCTACTTTAATCAAAAGCCCTACGAGCCCCGTCTCCCCCGCCTGCACTTTCGGTTTGTACGACACCTGCTCCTCAAACTTCACATCTCCCATATACCTTCAGTATATAGCCTCCACATTACTTCGCGGGTGAAGCTGCGGATAGCGCTTTCAAATGTGAGTGTTCGTTTAAGGTCAACAGACGCCATTCGGGGTGATCAGTAGTACTCTCGAGTACTGTGATTCCTGTATTACTTATGTACATTTTATCTCGAAGCGAGGCGAACAGACGCGGCGTGAGTTCCTCGCGCAACAAAATAACACTGACTAAAATATGAATGAACCGATGGTGTGTCACCAACACAACATTTTGGAATCCAGTTTTTGTAATGTGGTCGAGCACCTTGTACGCCCGTGATACATACTCGTTATATGTTTCTTCATCGGAATAGCGATCGCCCCCTCCCATACGACCTTGAATCCATTTCAAAATCTGAAGTGATTTCCTGTCATTCGTGGGCTTCCCTACAATCTCCGAAGGGAGTTTGATTTCGGTTAGATACTCCGATTCCTGCACCAGTAGTTTTTTGCCAAGAGAAGAAATAATATCTGCTGTTTGTTTTGCGCGCGGATAGGTGGACGTAAAAATAGAATCAATAACAATATCTGAAAGGTTTGCGCCTAACGCGCGCGCTTGCTGAATTCCCTCCTCCGACAAATATCCTTCACGCGACTGACGAATACCACCTGCATTATTTTCGGTCTCTCCGTGACGAATGATGTAAATCCTCATTGGGATTATTTTTTCAAAACTTTCTCTACAGCTTCTTGTATACCCGGTGCATCTAAATGGAAGAATTTTACCAATTCATCAGGCTCGCCAGACTGGCCGAAAATATCCAACATCCCCACTCTCACCATGGGAACAGGAAATTCTTCTCCCAAAAGTTCGGCTATGGCGCCACCGAAACCTCCGTTTATCTGGTGCTCTTCAACGGTCACCACACGCTTTGTCTTTTTGACTGCATCAAGTATTCCCTCCTTATCTAACGGCTTTACCGTGTGTACATCGAGAATTATGGAACCGACTCCTTTTGCTTCAAGTGACTGTGCCGCAACAATTGCCTGATACAGCAAAGATCCTGTGACAAGAATGGTAACTTTTGGTTCTTTTGATTCCCAAATTTTCAAAGATTTCCCAATCTCAAACGGCGTTTCGGGCGTCGTGAGTACTGGTTCATTTGCGCGGCCAAAACGCACATACGACGGACCCTTTGCTTTCGCTGCGGCCAAAATTGCTTTGCGGCCTTCTTCAGAGTCCATCGGCACAATCACGTTCATGTTCGGCAACGCGCGCATCATCGCAATGTCTTCAAGCATCTGGTGCGTTGCCCCGTCAGGGCCTGTCTGAATTCCTGCATGCATACCGCAGACGATTACTTTCTGGTCATTCAAGGCGATAGTGGTACGAATCTGCTCCCAATTACGCCCTGGAGAAAATGCAGCGTATGAAGCAATAAATGGCACTTTGCCGACTGCCGCCATGCCAGAGGCTACCGTTGCAAGGTTTTGCTCAGCAACGCCAACTTCAATAAACCGATCAGGGAACGCTTTCTGAAACCACGCCGCACGAGTGGAGTCACCAAGGTCCGCTGAAAGGACGACAACGTTCGGATCCAGCTTCCCTGCCTCCACCGTTCCGTTACCCAGCCCGTCACGTGTCGGCTTTTTTTCAAATTTCCCCTCTAAAATTCCAGGGACCAATTTTGCGTCAGGATTCAACATAGTTTTTTAAGTGAAAGCGAAAAATAGACAGGCTGGTAATAGAGCAAAAACCAGTACGACTGCAGATTGGATATACGATTGTCTTTTTGCTATTTTTTTCGCCACTACGAAAATTCCAACAACGTAAAGAACCGCAAGACCGAGCATGAGATACTTCCATTCAGTTGTCGGACCTTGAACTACCATTACAAAGAACGAACCTACGAGTGCGCACATTACGCTTGCGGTAATTGCTCCGTTTTCAAGAAGACTGATATGGAAAGATTTCCTTAAAAAAAACGGGGTGTAATTCTGTGGTGGGTTTTCTCGTACGTCTGTATTGGAAAAATACATCGCGGCAGCGGCGCAAAGATTCACAAAAACGAGTACCGCCAAACCAACTTCTGCAGTTTGTGGTAAAGGGAAAAAGCCCGGATAGATAAAATAAAAACCCGCCACAGCTTCAGCGAGGGCGAACACTTTAAGTGAGGCACCTGAAATAACGGTCCCGGGGATTATCTCGAATTTCTCTTTGTAAGCAAGAAAGGCGGCAAAAGCGATAAGAGCAATTCCGAAAATCATACTATTTTGCCGCTTCGCGGATTTGCTTTATAAACGATTCTTCCTGTTCGGGTTTTGGTGCCGTACCGTGCCACTTGTAGTTTCCTTCTATTTCTTTCACACCCTTCCCCATAATCGTATTGGCAAGTATCAAAGTCGGTTTTGATTTAATTGCTTTCGCTTGTTCGCATGCGTCGACGATTGCCTCCATGTTGTGCCCGTCTATTTCAATCACGTGCCAGTTGAATGCTCGATATTTATCTGCCAATGGCTCCAATGGCATCACATCCTCAGTCGAACCTTCAATCTGGATGTAGTTTCTATCCATAAATACAACGAGATTGGAAAGTTTGTGTTTACCTGCAAACATCACCCCCTCCCACGTGTTTCCTTCTTGCTGTTCACCGTCCGAGGTCAAGCAATACACGCGGTTTGGTTTTTTATCCATTCTGAGTGCATATGCCATACCCGCCGCTTGCGATGTACCACTTCCTAACGGGCCAGATGTCGTTTCAACACCTGGGAGCATGTCGCGTTCAGGGTGCCCCTGCAAACGACTACCAAGCTTTCGAAGCGTCAAACACTCCTCAACAGGAAAATACCCCGCATGCGCCATGACGGCATAGCGAATTGGAGTGATGTGTCCGTTTGAAAGAACGATGTAATCTCGCTCAACCCAATCAGGATTTTTAGGGTCATGCTTTGCAATATGAAAATAGAGCGCAGTAAAAATATCCGCCATGCCGAGTGAACCTCCTGTGTGTCCAGACTTTGCCTGAACTAAGGAGCGGATAGTAGTAATGCGCGCCTCGCGCGCTTTTTCTTCAAGTGCCTGAATTTCTTTTTCTGTAATGTGACTCATGTGGAAATTGATTTCAAAGCGTCAATCGCGGCTTTTGGATTTTCTGAACGAAAAACGTATGACCCTGGAGCAAGGCGCGTAGCGCCTGCTTTAACCAGCAACGGCGCCGTTTCCATATTTACCGACCCGTCGACTTCAATTATAACATTCGGGTACCTCTGCTTTACTTCTGAAATCATATCTAAAACGCGCGGGTCAAATGGTTGTCCTTGCGCGCCGATTTTTGCAATCCCCATAAGTTGAACGACCGATATGTAGGGGGCGTAATCAGCGATGCGCGCAACATCCGTACCTATATTGAGTGAAACCCCGAGCTCTCCGTCTCCTGCTGCTCTCCGGCATGCCGCGAAATCGTGCCGCGCTTCAACATGCACCAAAAAACGCATCGCTCCTGCCTTTAGCCAATCAGGTATTAGTTTTTCTGGCGTATGCGTCATGAAGTGAACTTCAAAATCAATCTGGCCAGCATTTGGAAGTTTTTCTTTTCCGCGCACAATATCTGTAAATTGAGGTTTGTCGCCAGGATTCATTGGCCACGAACGTTGCGGGGTAAACATGCCATCACAGATATCAATCTGAAACGTAGACACCAAACCTGTCACCATCCCAACTTTCGTACGAAGTTCTTCAAAAGTAAGCGCAGGGAGTGACGGAATGACTTCTATCATGCGCCTTCGTCTACAAGTTTGTGTCGCTTTTCATGCCTCGAGCTTGGCTCGTATGTTGCTTCAAGCCAGCGCTTCACTGCATCTTTCGCTTCCTCTTCAGAAAGAAACCTGCCCGCAAGCGAGAGTATGTTTGAATCATTATGTTCACGTGTTGATGAAATCATATCGAGCGCTCTTCCGTCTGCGTCTATCTGGGGACGTTTCGGCTCACCATAGTACACAACGGCACGAATTCCTTTTATCCGGTTTGCCGCAAATGCTTCGCCTTGTCCCGAGCCACCGATAATAATTCCGCGATTATTTTTTAAATCTTCCGCCACTTTTCTCGCCCCTGCCTGAATAATAGGCGGGTAATCATCCGTCATATCGAGTGTGTACGCGCCCACATCCTCTACTTCATATCCTAATGAAGCGACAAAAGGTTTTAAGACTTCTTTGAGAGCGAATCCCCCGTGGTCGGCTGCAAATATTACTCGCATAAATTAACTTAGGGTTTTAAACCTCTTAATCCCATACATACCTTAAAGAGAGTTGAATACTCTTCGGCACCCCCTTCGATTTTAATTATCTTTTGAGTACATTCTCTAACCCAATATCTTTCATACACAAAATAAGAGGCTACTAGAAAAAACCCCAAAAAAAACAAAACCTTAATAGGATTTCTCTTTAAAATTTCTTTAAAAACTTCCATACCTACAAGTACTTCGCAACCTCCAGTACGTGTTTAATGAGTGAGCCCGTGTAGCCGTATTCGTTGTCGTACCAAGAAAGCACTTTTACCAGTCGTTTATTCGCGACGCGGGTCATTTTCAAATCCGCAATCGCCGCGTGCGTGTCACCGATAATGTCGCTTGAAACGAGCTCTTCATCACTTGCTCTGAAAAGTCCTTTCCATTTATCCTCGCTCGCAGCTTTTCTCAAAATGTCGTTCACTTCTTCTGCCGACGTATCGCGCTTCGCGATAAACGTAATATCCGCACACGAACCTACAGGAACGGGCACGCGCAAAGAAATACCGTCAAATTTTCCCTCAAGTGGTTTGTACGCTTTCGTCACTGCTACCGCAGCACCTGTTGAAGACGGAATGATGTTTGCAGCGCCTGCTCTGCCTCCGCGCCAATCTTTCTTTGAAATACCGTCAACAATTAATTGCGACGCTGTGTACGCATGTACGGTGTTCAAAAGCGCAGAGTCAATACCGACTGTTGCGTCTAAAATCGTAATCAAGGGAGAGGCGGAATTCGTGGTGCACGATGCGTTTGAAGAAACTTCACACGTTTTTAGCATGTCTTCATTGAGCCCCATCAGTACTGTGGCACCCTCGCCTTTCGCGGGAGCGGAAATCACTACGCGCTTCGCGCCAGCAGTGATATGGACTTTTGCTTTTTCAAAATCGTTAAAAACGCCCGTTGATTCAATCACGACATCAACACCCAAGTCCTTCCACGGAAGCGCTGTTGGTTCTTTTTCAGAAAGAAATTTTATCGCTTTGCCGTCCACCACGAGAGCGCCGTCTTTTGCTTCAACAGTAAAAGGTGCGGTACGGTATACGGAATCGTACTTCAAAAGATACGCAAGATTGTCCACAGGACCGAGGTCGTTAATGGCGACAATATTGATGTTCGGGTTTTTGTGCGCCTCCCGAAAAAAGGCTCGGCCGATTCTGCCGAAGCCGTTTATTGCGACGTTGATTGTTTTCATGCGCCTAGTTTACCACTCGAGGTGCGCACGAAGCCATGTGTGGAAACTGCTAATTCTGAGGCGGTGGAGGCGGAATGGGGCGACCAAAATTCCACGTTTCCATGACCATATCCAAAAGTTCCATGTCTTTTTTGGCAGTTGAAAGTGTAAAAAGGTACCCGCCTTTGCTAAACCAGAAAGCAACACCTGCCCCGTTCCACTTTTCTGAGTCGGTTTCAAACACAAAACCAGAAGTTCCGTCGGGCAAAACGCCACTTCTAAAATTTGAAAGTGCTTCTTCAGGCGTATTCGCTCGGACAGCCTCTTCGGACAGCGTTTGATCTGCTCCCGCTTTGATTTTTAAAACCACTACATGAAGATCGTTACCTTTCCCGTTTGATAATTCAACGACATGGGTATCCGAACCAGAAACTTTCCCGTCGGGCGCTTTGAAACCGTCGGGAAGTCGGAAAGAAAAACCCAACCTTTCGTTTACATACCAACTATGCACCCCTTCGGTGAATTTTATTATTGAAGAATTCGGATTCGGAGCATAGGAGTATGCTTTCTCCGACTCTTCTGGTGACGCAGGCAAACTCCAAAGTGGTTGAGTTTTTTGAAAAGCAAAAAATGCAATGAAACCAATGATGAGTACAGCAGACACTGCTCCTGCAATCAAAACTTTCGTGCCACTTTCTTGTCTCATATCACGCACTTAATAAATACGCACCGCACCACCTTGTATCAAGGTTCTGCCTCCTAAAATATTTATCATCGAAGAAAGCGTTGGCCAGTACGATATAACAATAATTCCTTGCGTACCAACTCCAGAAAGATCGCCCTCCACGCAATTAGTCCCTCCTCCGCCACCGCCACCGCCATAGAGACCGCCATCACCAGCTGTGGCACCGCCACCAGAACTCCCGAAACCCCCACCCCCAGAACCTGCTACAAAGCCGTAATTCCACTCTGCTCCGTTACCTCCATCAAAACCACCCCCAAAACCGCCACCGCCTCTGCCTCCTGTACTTCCTACACCTGCTTCTCCTGCGCCCCCAGGCCCGCCTGCTCCGCCACCGCCACCGCCCACTTCAGGACACGCGATAATCCCTACTTCTCCATTCCCACCTGCAAATTTAATTGTTCCAATTGAATTCGCTGTTGTGCCACCTGCTCCACCATTTAATTGAGTAGCGGTCCTTCCGCTAGAACAGCTTATTGAAGCTGAAGTACTTGAGACGCCGTTAAAATATGTTCCCGTAGAAAAATTTCCTCCCGCTCCAATTACGTACGAAATTGAGCCTGACAAATCTAAACCAGAAACCTGAGAATATGCGCCCCCGCCACCGCCACCGCGCGCCTGACTCACACTCCCTGATCGACCATTTCCCCCTGAACCAATACATTCAATAGTGTTTGTGGTTGTCCAATCGGATGGAATCGTATACGAAGTCCCTGAAGTAAGAAAGACAACTGTGGCGGCGAATACTGATTGCGGGAACAAGGAAAAAAGTAAAACGAGCGCTAGGATTTTTTTCATAGATTAGGGTGTAGGCGAAGGCGTTTCTTCGGGCGCAGATTCTGGCGTCGGTTCGGGCTCTGGAGTTGGTTCGGGTTCAGGCTCTGGCTCGGGAGTGGGTTCAGGTGTTGGCGGAGGGGTCGGTGGCGGAGTTGGAGGGCCCCCAGCAGATGCAGCAAGCGCCGCCAATGTGTCGCCATCCGCACAGAATTCCGTACCGTCAGATTTTGCGACGCAAATCTGTTTCGTATGAATTTCGTTTGCAAACAACTTCCCTATTCCGTTTGTTGCATCCGCAAGCCACGTCGTTATTTTTGTAAACACATTCGAGAAGAACGATTCAGCAAAATTCAGTGAAGCGGGAGTTGTGCTTGCGGTGGAAGACGCGATTGTATTGATGTTCAGATTCAACTCCTGTATGCCAAGAGCCAATACAGCAGTTAAGTTTTCGTATCTGACGCTGTACGGAAGCCCATCCTGATCAAATACTACTAGGCGTGGGTCAACAGCAAAGATTTCTTCAGCGATAAAACCTGTGTACGTAGTATCCGGATTTTCGTCGTTATTATATTTGAACGAGACTGGCCGCAGATTCATAATTTCTGCAAGACCCGAACTGGAACCCAAAGATTCAATACTGTTTTTAAAACGCGCCGAAGAGGTGTTACACGAGGTAGCTGTTGAGGACAAAATTTCCCTTGTTGTAGTGTTCCAACACAGCGTACCAGAGGTACCTGAAAGTGCCGTGAGACCGTCCCAAGCGCCCGAGCCTGAAACCGAAAATACTTTAAACGGCGTTGTGGTTCCAACCCCCGTGTTACCCGCCGCCGCAATCGTAAAGTACGTACCCCCTGTTGACGTAGATACAGAAAAGAGAGCAGCCGCAGTGTCGCGCGTATCGACTTGAAACACGTTTCTTCCGTAGTTATTTTCAACAGCAAACGCTGCAGTAGTAGACGCGGTTGATTTAAAGGCGACCTTCCCACCCGACGTAGAGAGTAAAAATCCTGGAGTTGAAGTGCCTATACCTACATTACCTGCAGAATCGATGGTCAAGCGCACAGTATTTGAAGTGCCAAACTGCACTGGAAATGCGCCGTTAGAACCAAAGATCGACGCATACGCGGTGCCACCAGACAAAATAGAGTTCCCTGTAGATGCCTCGGTTCCGAACTGTGTCATATTCCCGATATTGCGCGCCTGGAGATAAATAGCCGCGGAACTTCCCGCGCCCGCACTCATCCCAACATTTCCTGCAATATCGAGCTTGTAGGCGGGAGAGGTCGTTCCAATACCGACATTGCCGCCGTTTAAGTAACTACTGCCGTTGCCATAAAGACGGATTGTTTCGTTTTCACTGGTGGCATACACGGAAAGAATGCCCACGCCTGAATCATCGTAGATGCGTGCCAACGTACCGTTGCTTGTTGCACCGCTCACCACAAACACATTGGTTGCTGAAGCCTGAGAACGAACGTTCAGACGATGCGTTGGTGCTAACTGCCCGATGCCAACGTTACCCGCGTTTGTCACGATAAGGCTGGTTGCAGTTGAAGAACCGACAACAAATGAAGGCACGCTGGCGCCGAGCGCGTTTGGATTTATTGAAAGAAGTCCCCATGGCGACGTGGTGCCGACGCCCACATTGCCCCCAAACGGAGCAATGGAAATGTTATCCCAACCTATCCCCACACGACCTGCCTTCAAAAATCCATAATTATTTGTCGTGTCATACCCGAGAGCGATTCGTTTTGTCGGGTCGGTTGCGCCCGTTACCGAAAACTGACCTGAGCTGATATCCCCAGTGTTCACATAATCGGATGCTATCTGCAATTTGAATGCGGGAGTGCTTGTCCCAATACCGACATTTCCGTCAGCAGTTATTCGCATACGTTCCGTACGAGAACTAACACCTAATCCCGCTGTCTCAAAACGCAAGTGTGCCCCGCGTGCAGTCGCACTCCACGCTTCGCTCGAGAAACCAGTGATTCCTGCAGATGAATAACTTGTTCCGTCAATGTTTGTTCCGAAAAAGAGACCCCCGAGCCGCTGATCTGCCGCAGTAGAAGATGCATTGTTTTGTGCAAAAAATCCTCCCCCAGACGTAGAGCCAAGTGTAACGGTTGATATGCTTCGTATGCCGTTCACGTCCGCCGCATATACATCGAATTTTGCAAAGGGCGTCGTTGTGCCGATGCCGACGTTGCCTGTCGTGCCGATACGCATCCATTCGTTTCCATTTGAAACCCAGGTAAAGTTTCCTGTGCTTGAAATCGCGTTTTCAAGCTTGCTTGCTGTATTGTCCCAATACGTGCTTGCTTTTATACCGCCATTATTCAAATAGCGCATAATCGAAAATTGTCCGCTTGGGTTATCCAAATACAGTCCCTCGCCCCCGCTCGTGCTGATGGCGAGCATCGCGTTCGGGGTTGTGGTGCCGATACCGAGCCGTGATGTGGTGTTGTTATAAAAAAGACCTGTCTGAGCTGACGCTTGTGAAAGTGTGCCGAGTGTAGAGTTGTAGAAAACAACTCCTCCGTTATAAAACGTCGTCGTTGCCGTTCCTCCGTTAGCAATGGTGTTTGAAAATGAACTGCCACCGACACAGGTACCGTTAATCGCAAAACACCCACTTGATAAATCGATACCTACATTTGAAGTCGAGGTTGCAGATCCTGAAACAGCGAGGCCAGAAAGTGTGGTGGTACCAAAACCCGAAGCCGATACGCGGAGCGCTGTTGTGGATGCGGAATTTACAACCTCCAAAAGATTAATTTCCGATGCACCGCCCCACACAGTAAGACGAGCGAACGGAGATGTAGTACCAACACCCGTTCTACCTGATGAATCTATCGTCAACCGAGAAGCGTTTGCTGTTGCGTCAATGATGCCAAATTTTGTTCCGGGGCTGGTTCCGAATATCGTGTTTGCACTTCCTCCTGCAGATATTCTCCACGCTCTGCCGTCATACGTACCGTTACCATCAAAACGAACTGAAGCGCCACTTGTATTTGTTGTAGAGAGAACAACTAAATCCGTAGAAACCCCTCCTTGAACAGAAAGTGCTTTGTAAGGACTCGTTGTTCCGATACCCACATTTCCTCCCAATGTCGCCAAGTATGTTGAGTCAGTTGTGGTGAGTTGCGTCGTTGACGCATTACCTGTCACCGCAAGAAGAGAACCGTCAAAGGTGAGATTTGTTTCATCAACAAGTGCGGATGTGCCGTTTCCTGTGAGGAGTCTGTTGTTTGTAAATGTGGTTGCGCCAGTACCTCCTTTATTTACAGTAAGAGTTCCTGAAATATCAGCGAGTGTTGTTGTCGCAACCCACGTCGGTACTCCTGATACCAACGCAAGTACCTGCCCGTTCGTACCTGCAGTGGTGGTACTGATTCTGTTGGTACCGTTTCCTAAGAGAAGAGTGTTTGCCTGCAAGTTTGCCCATCCCGTGCCGCCGTTCGTAGCACCAAGGATGCCGGTCACATCGTTTGCGAGATCAATGAGTGAGGTTGCCACAACACCTGCGGTTGCTTTGAGGAAGCCAGAGAGATTGGCGAGTGTGAGAGAGCCTGAGATTATCTGACTAGTGGTTGATGCGTATGCTGATGTGATGTTGGTGGTTGAAGCGTTCGTCATTGTCACAATCCCTGAACTACCTGCAACCGATATGAACTTTGTTCCTGTTGAAGACGAAGCAATTTCAAACACGGGATTCGTTTGACCCGCATTTCCTTGTATCGCGAATTTTGCAAACGGCGAAGAAGTGCCGACGCCCACGTTGTCCGCATTATCCAGGAGATAGGAAGCGAAACCGTCATTCGTCCACCCGGCGGCGTTGTTTGAATTTACCGGAGCGACCATGGCACCTGAAAAAATCGTAAAGCCGATAGCACCAGATATATTTGTGTCACCAATAACGCGCACATACGCATCTACATAATCAGTCGTACCGTTCATATCAACAATCGTTGAGACGCTCGCACCTTGCGTTGCGTTGGGGACTTCACTTGTCTGGCTCGCAATAAGCACACCCCCTGAACCGTTCTTATAAATATAAATCTGACAGGTGTCAGCGGCCGAGTTGTTACATCTAACACTTGCACTGACCACATATTTGCCAGGTACGGTAGGAGTAAAGCGATCAGAAGAAAGGTCAAAATTATTGTTCGTGTCAAAACTTTCTGTGGTCCAATCTATACCAACTATTGCTCCATCAACGCTCGTGGTAGAAACATTATTCCGATGCACGCTAAAACTCGGCCCGGATGTTGCCGTCGTCACTCCCTGCCAGGTGCCTCCGGAGTTCTTGAACTCCAATGTGCCTGCATTATCACGGAAGCCATACCCGTTCACACCGACCGAATCGGTAGAGGTTGCACCGAAATTCAGATACCTGTCTGCACCAGAGAAGGTAAAATTACCGAAGAGATCGAGTTTGGCAGAGGAAAGCGGAGTGCTGGTTGCGATACCAACCATCCCTCCTCCCGTTGCGAGGTACGTGATACCTGTTGAAGTAAATTGCGTTGTTGAGGCAAACTCAAAAACGGAAGTCGAGGAAGCGAATAGTGAGTACTTGTTTCCTCTGAGCCACAGCGGTGTTGATGTAGATTGTGTTGAAGTTCCAAAGTTTGTTACGGAAGTTACAAACGGCCAGCTTCCGCCCCCTCCTGTCGCATCATCTCCGTCGCACAACGATGCGGAACCTGTAATTGCAACACAGTTTGCGTTGAAGCTTGTTCCGTCATACGTCAGCCCAGTGCCTGCCGTCGTAGTTGCAACTCCCATCCAGGTACCGTTCACTCTGGCAAGTGTTTGTCCGTTTGAACCAGTAAAGAGTGAAGATGTGGCAATCGCTCCCACATCTCCAGTACTGCCTGAAATGTTTCCGAGAATTGAATTTGGGGCGATTTGCGTGAGATTCGAGAACAGCAAATCCCCTGTCACTTGTGTGGCGAGATTAAGAGTCCCTGCAATAGTTGCCAACGTCGAAGTCGCTGCATTATAGACATTCCCCAGTGCATCAATCGCAAGTCCTCC